>NZ_JAAXLA010000044.1 GCF_012911935.1 Pseudonocardia acidicola
TTGTAGTGAAACGCCACGTGCGCGCCCTCCCGGGCGAAACCCAGCCCGAGCGCCCGGCCCAGACCCTGCCCCGCCCCGGTGACCAGCACGACCGTGCCGGCAAGCTGCAGATCCATCGGTGTTCCTCCTAGAGAGCCTGAAAGACGGGGTGGCCGGCGTCGCTCACGCGGACGCCTCGCCCGGCGTCACGACGGTGCGGATGCCCCGGCCGGCTGCGAGCTCGTCGAGCGCGGACTCGACGTCGGTCAGGTGCCCGTGGCCGGTGACCATCCGGCGCAGGTCCAGCTTGCCGGTACGCACCCACTCGAAGAACTCGGGCATGTCCGTGGTGGCGTCGAGCGAGCCGGCGACGCAGCCGCGCAGGGTGCGGGCGAAGTGGAACAGCTCCAGCGCGCTGAACGACACGGTGTCGTCCTTGCCGCCGATGCCGACGACGGTGCACGAGCCGCCGCGGCGGGCCATCGACCACATGTCACGGATCGTGCGCGCCGAGCCGACGCAGTCGAACACGAAGTCCGCGCCGCGCTTCTCGGTCAGCCCGCGGACGGCCTTCTTGGTGTCGTCGTCGGCGACGAGGAAGTGGGTTGCGCCGGCGGCCAGCGCGAGATCGGCCTTGTCCGGGTTGCGGTCCACCGCGATGACGGTGCCCGCCCCGGCCAGCTTGGCGCCCTGCAGCACCGACAGCCCGACCCCGCCGAGCCCGATCACCAGCACCGACGACCCCGCGGTGACACCCGCGGTGCGGGTCACCGCGCCGACGCCGGTGGTCACCGCGCAGCCCAGCAGCGCGGCGTCGGTGGTGTCGATGTCGTCCGGGACTCCGATGACCGCGCCGCGCGGGACGACGGTCTGCTCGGCGAAGGAACCGACGGTCAGCCCGGGGTAGACCGGCTCGCCCTGCTCGGTGACCGCGTAGGGCTCGCCGGCGCGGCTGGAACCGTTGGCGCACAAGTGCGGCTCGCCGTGCTCGCAGTGGAAGCACTCCCCGCACGGGGTGATCCACAGCAGGATCACGCGCTGCCCCTCGGCGATGTCGGTGACGCCCTCGCCGACCTCGACGACGGTGCCGCAGGCCTCGTGCCCGAGCACCGCGGGCAGCGGCTGGGCCAGCACCCCGCGGGCCAGCGACAGGTCGGAGTGGCACACGCCGGTGGCGTCGATGCGGACCCGGACGTCGCCCGCTCCGACTGCGCGCAGCCGGATCGTCTCCACCGCCATCGGCTCGCCGACCGCGCGCAGCAGCGCCGCGCGCACCGCGTGCGGGTAGGCCGCCTCGTCGATCGCCACGCTCGTCGAGTTCTCCGCCTGAACCGTCATCGCTGCACCGCCTTGATCTCGAGGACGTCGGCGATGCCGTACTCGCCGATCTCACGTCCGATGCCGGACTGCTTGAAGCCGCCGAACGGCGCGCCGGGGTTGAACGCCCCGCCGTTGACGTCGACCTGACCGGTCTCGATCCGCGCCGCCACCGCGAGCGCGGCGTCCTGGTCGGCACCCCAGACGGCCCCGCCGAGGCCGTAGATGCTGTTGTTGGCCAGCGCCACCGCGTCGTCGTCGGACTGCGCGGCGAAGATCGACAGCACCGGCCCGAAGACCTCCTCCTGGGCCAGCCGCGAGTCCGGGTCGACCCGGCTGATCACCGTGGGGCTGACGTAGTAGCCGCGCTCGGGGAGCTCGGCGCCGCCGAAGACGGTCGTGGCCCCCGCGCCGGCGGCGGCCGGGTCGAGGAAGGACTCGACCTCCTTGCGCTGCCCGGCGGAGATCAGCGGGCCCAGCCGCGAGCCGGGCACGTACTTGGCCGCGGCCTCGGCCGCGAGGGTCTCCACCTGCTCGAGCCGGTCCGCCGGCACGATCAGCCGGGACAGCGCGGTGCAGGTCTGGCCACCGTTGAGGTAGCAGTTGGCCACAGTGATCTTGACCGCCTTGGCCAGCAGCTCGTCGGTGGCGTCGGCGAGCACCACGCTCGCGGACTTGCCGCCGAGCTCGAGGGTGACCCGCTTGAGGGTCTCGGCCGCCGCGGCGGCGATGGTCCGGCCGACCGGGGTGGAGCCGGTGAACGACACCTGGTCGACGCCGGGGTGCCGGGTGAGCAGGTCGCCCACCACCCGGCCGCTGCCCGGGACCAGGTTGAACACGCCGTTGGGCAGGCCGGCGGCCTCGAACGCGCGGGCCAGCTCGAACGCGGCCAGCGGGGTGAGCCCGGCCGGCTTGAGCACGACGGTGGTGCCGGCGGCCAGCGCCGGGATGACCTTCACGACGACCTGGTGCAGCGGCAGGTTCCACGGGGTGATCGCGGCGACCACACCCACCGGCTGGCGCAGGATCAGCGAGTTGCCGATCTCGCTGGTGAACGGGAACGCCTCCAGCGCGTCGATCGTCTTGTCGAGGACGGCGACCGGGGTGTCCACGTGCAGGGCGCGGGCCACCTTGGGCGGCGATCCCTGCTCGCGGTTGATGAGGTCGGCGAAGTGGTCGGCCCGCTCGACGATGACGTCGCGGATCCGGCGCAGCACGGCGGCGCGCTCGGCGACCGGGGTGGCGGCCCACGCCGGGAAGGCGGCCCGGGCGGCGGCCACCGCGGCGTCGACATCGGACTCCGACGCCTGGGTGATCACACCGGTGACCTCCTCGGTCGCCGGGTTCTCCACCTCCAGGTCGTCCCCGCCGCCGGGCACCCAGCGCCCGTCGATGTACAGCGCCGGCTCACGCAGGATGTCGGCCATCTCCGCGCTCCTCTCTTCTCGTCGGTCGTTGGTCGTCGTGGTGCGGCCGCAGATCAGGCCGGTCGCCGGGTGGCGCCGCCGGCGCGGCGGGCGAACCGCCAGCCGAGCAGCACGGCCAGCAGGGCAGCGATCACCGGCACCGCCCTCGGGAGGCCCGCGCCGTCGCGGGCCGGGATCGGGTCGGGCGCGCTGACGGCGGGCTCGCGCGGTGCGGCGGCCTCCCCGGCGGCCGGAGGGGCGGCGGCACGCAGCGCGGCCTCGAGTCGCTGCGCCGCCTGCCCGACCAGCTTCGCGACCGCGCCCGCGATCACGCCGCGGCCGGTCCGGGCGGTCGCGCCACCCGGGGTGAGGCCGGTCTCGACGCCGATCCGGGTACCGGTGCCCTGTGGCTGCAGGGCCACCCGGACCGTCGCCGACACGCCCCCCTCGACGCGCAGCACCATCCGGTGCGCGTCGTCGTCGCGCTCGACGATCCGCGCCGTCACGTCGTCGCGGCACAGCGGTGAGTGCCACGCCACGGTTGTTTGATCATGGTCGTGAGGACCGTGCTGTGGCACTCGGCGTGCGTCCGGCAGGTACGACACGACCTGCCGCAGGTCCGTGACGGCCGCCCAGGTGCGGTCGACCGGCGCGTCGACCGTGACGGTGCTGATCAGTTCCACGACCCTGCCCTCTCCGCTAACTAGCGCTCATTAGTCACCGTAGCGCAGCACTGTGCCCACCGCTACGGGTGGCGATGGGCCAGTACGTCACACGGACCTGCCTGCCAGCTGCTGCTGCAACCGGAAGCGCAGGATCTTGCCCGAGCCGGTCCGCGGGATGGTGTCGATCTCGATCACTTCCGCGGGCACCTTGAAGTACGACAGCCGCTCCCGGCACACCGCCAGCACCTGCTCGGCGTCCAGCTCGCCGGGCCGGCGCGCGACGACGAACGCCACCGGGACCTCGCCGAGCTGGTCGTGCGGCGCCCCGACCACCGCGGCATCGCCCA
This sequence comes from Pseudonocardia acidicola, assembly GCF_012911935.1. Lineage (GTDB taxonomy): Bacteria > Actinomycetota > Actinomycetes > Mycobacteriales > Pseudonocardiaceae > Pseudonocardia > Pseudonocardia acidicola. Next base: position 3,715 of record NZ_JAAXLA010000044.1, read on the forward strand.
CCGACTCGCTGGCCAGCAACGCGTCCTCCACCTCGGCCGGGTAGATGTTCTCCCCGCCACGGATGATCAGCTCCTTGGTCCGGCCACTGATCCGCAGGTAACCGTGCTCGTCACGGCGGGCCAGGTCACCGGTGCGGTACCAGCCGTCGACCAGCACCGCGGCCGTCGCCTCCGGCAGGTTGTGATAGCCCGGCGTCACGTTCGGGCCCTGCACCCACAGCTCGCCCTCCTCACCGGGGGGCACGTCACGCCCGGTGTCCGGGTCCACCAGCCGCACGGTAAGGCCCGGCAGCGCAAGCCCGCACGAACCCATCACCCGGGTCCCGGTGGGCCAGTTCATGGTCACCATGGTCGAGGTCTCGGTGATGCCGTAGCCGTCGAGCAGCGGTACCGCGAACGCCTTCTCGAAGCCCTCGTTCAACGCGGCCGGCATGATCGCCCCCGCCGAGACGCACATCCGCAGCCGCTTCGCGCCCAGGCCGTCCGCCCCCGCGCGGTCGAGCAGGTAGTGGAACATCGTCGGCACGCCGGGGAACACGGTGACGTCGCCCTCGGGCCCGCCGCTGCGCAGCCGCGCGAGCACGTCCTGCACCGAGAACCGGGGCAGGATGCGCTCGGTCGCGCCGACCGCGGCGATCCCGAGGACGCACAGCACGAGCGCGTAGGAGTGGAACAACGGCAGCGGGGAGAGCACGACGTCGTCCGGGCCGAGGCCGGCGATCGGCGCCCAGCACGCGGCGACCACCCAGAAGCAGCCGCGCTGGGTCAGGTACACGCCCTTCGGCCGGCCGGTGGTCCCGGACGTGTAGAGCATCCACGCCGTGTCGTCGAGCCCGAGGCAGTCCCGCGGGGCCGGGGACTCGCGGGTCAGCAGCTCGGCGTAGGAGAGTCCGGAGCCGTCCGGGAAGCCGTCCGGCAGCTCGCCTGCCACGACGACCGCCAGCACGCCGTCGCGCTCGGCGACCAGGCCGCGCACCACGTCCAGGTGCGCGGCGTCGGTGATCACGATCCGGGAGCCGCTGTCGTCGAGGATGTGCGCCACCTCGGCCGTCGCGGCCTGCGGGTTCGCGCAGACCGCGATGCCGCCGGCCCGCGGGATGGCCAGGTAGGCCTCGGCGGTCTCCACCCGGTTGTCCATGTAGATCAGGGCCCGGTCGCCCTGCTCGAGCCCCAGGTCCTGCAGATGCCCGGCCAGCCGGGCGGTCGTGCCGACGAGGTCGCCGTAGGTGACCGCGCGATGGTCGTCGACGAACGCGACCTTCTCCGGGCGCCGTCGTGCGTGATCCGCCAGCAGCTCCGGCACCGTCCGGATCAATTCCGTGCGCAGCACCGCGCCTCCTCGTCAATTAGGGTCGATCAGCGTCGAACAGGTCGATCAAGGTCGAAAAGCTGGTTCACCTCCGGTGCCGCCGCGACATCGCACCGGCACCGGAGGCGCGTTCGGGGAGCGGTCAGTGCACCGCAACGGCCCCCTCGGAGCCCAACCCGGTCTGCGAGCGCACCTGCAACTCCTCGAAGGAGCGCTCCGCGCCCTTCTCCGAGGACAGCAGGCTGCCGATCCAGCAGGCCAGGAAGCCAACGGGCAGCGCGACGAGCGTGGGGTACTCGATCTGGTACGGCGCCGACTCCGCACCGCCCGGCCAGACCGAGGGGCTCAGCACGATGAGCACCACCGAGGTGGCCAACCCGGCGGTGATGCCGGCGATCGCTCCCGTGGTGGTGAACCGCTTCCACGTCATGGCGAGCAGCAGCGCCGGGAAGTTGGCCCCGGCCGCGACCGACAGCGCGAGCCCGACCAGGAACGCGACGTTGAACCCGGGCCCGGCCGCCAGCGTGATGACGATGGCCACCGCGCCGATACCCGCCGCCGCGATCCGGGCGACCTTCGTCTCGTTCACGTCGTCCCGTCCGCGCCGCACGACGTTGGCCCACAGGTCGTGGGCGACCGCACCGGACGCGGAGAGCACCAGCCCGGCGACCACGGCCAGGATCGTGGCAAACGCGACCGCGGAGACGAACGCGGTGAACACGTCGCCACCGAACGTCCCGGCGCCGCCGCCGAGGAACTCGGCGAGCAGCGGGGCGGCCAGGTTGCCGCTCTTGCCGACCTGCTCGCCGGCCTCCGCCGGCAGCACGGCCCGGGCACCGAAGCCGATGATCGCGGTCATCACGAAGAACGCGCCGATCAGCGCGGTCGCCCAGCCCGCGGAGCTGCGGGCCTGCTTCGCGTCGGGGACGGTGAAGAACCGGATGAGGATGTGCGGCAGCGCCGCGGTGCCGATCGCGAAGGCCAGCGCCACCGACACGGTGTCGAGGAAGGACCGCCCGGACCCGCCCGGGGCGAGGTAGGCGTCGCCCGCGGGGTGGTTGGCCGCGGCGGTGCTGAACAGGGTGCCGAGGTTGAACCCCGTCTTGATCAGGACACCGAGGGAGAGCGCGAGTCCGGCGACCATCAGCAGGACGGCCTTGATGATCTGCACCCAGGTGGTGGCGAGCATCCCGCCGAACACGACGTAGGCCAGCATCGCAATGCCCGTGACGATCACTGCCGGAACGAAGTTCAGGCCGGTCAGGGCCCGGATGAGCACGCCCGCGCCGACGAGCTGGGCCACCAGGTAGATGACCGCGACCAGCATGGTCGCCGACGCGGTGGCCGCGCGGACCGGGCGCTCGCTGAGCCGGAAGGACAGCACGTCGGCGACGGTGTAGCGACCCGCGTTGCGCATCCGCTCGGCGAACAGCAGCAGGATGAGCACGAAGGCGACGAGCGTGACCGACGGCATGATCCAGCCGTCGAAGCCGGAGAGGTACATCATCCCGGTGAAGCCGAGGAAGGTCGCGGCGGACATCAGGTCACCGGCGATGGCCAGGCCGTTCTGCGGCCCGGAGATCGAGCGGCCGGCCGCGAAGAACTCACTCGCCGAGCGGGTCCGCCGCGACGCCCACACGGTGACGGCCAGCGTGATGCCCACGAGGAGCGCGAAGGCGATGAGCCGGGTGGCGTTCACGCGTGGACCTCGCCGGTCACCGCCGGGGTCGCGGCTGCGAGCGCCGCGGCCTCCAGCCCGGAGAACACCGTGGCCGACAGCCTGAGGTAGCGCCAGGTCAGGAACCAGGCGAGGAGAAACTGGCTCAGGCCGAGCAGGAAGCCGACCGTCATCCCCGCCACCACGACCTGTCCGGCGAGGTCGGGAGCAGCGCCGACGACGAGCAGGAAGACCGCGAACCAGCCCAGCACGGCGGTGGCCGCCGCGCGGACGAAGCTTCCCCGGCGCGTCACGAGCTCCTGGAACGGGACGGACGCGTGCACGGCGCGCCAGTCCGGCGACACCTCCCCGCCGCCTGGCGGCGGGTCCTGCTGACTCATCATCGAGTACCTCCTCTGTGGGAGCACGACGCTAGCTAACGCTCGTTCGTACCACAAGAGTGGTTTCCGTCCGGTTATCCACGCGGCCCCGGCCCGGCCGCAGCTGTGATCTGGAGCGCGATCGTTCGCGGCCCGCGGGCCGCAGCCACCAGGGTGGGCCGATGCAGTCGAGCGAGGTGGCCGCGTGCCACCGGTAGGAACGAGCAACGAACCCCGGCAGGCGGTCAGCGGGAGCGCGGTGCTGGACACCGCCCTGACCCTCTTCGCGCAGCGGGGCTACCACGGGACCGCGCTCAGCCAGATCGCCGAGGTGCTGGGCATCCGCACGCCCAGCCTGTACAACCACATGCGCTCCAAGCAGGAGCTGCTGCAGACGATCATCCGCCAGACCCTCGACGGCGTCATGGACGACTTCGAGGCCGCCGTCGCCGGAGTGGACGACCCGGTGGAGCGGCTCCGGCGCGCCACCCGGGTCTACGCGCTGCGCCACGCCACCCATCGCCGGGAGGCACTGGTCGTCAACCGGGACACGGCCAGCCTCGAGGAGCCGGTGCTGTCCGCCCTGCGCGCCCGGCGCCGCGAGCACGAGCGCGCCTTCCGCGCCCTGATCTCGGACGGCGTCGAGTCCGGCGCCTTCACCGTCGACTCCCCCGCACTCGCCTCCTTCGCGATCCTCGAGATGTGCGTCAGCATCGCGCGCTGGTTCCGCGACGGCGGCCCGCTGCCGGCCGAGGGCGTGGCCGAGCAGTACACCGGGTTCGCCCTGCAGATCGTGGGCGTGCAGGTCTGACGCCGTTCGCGCGGCGCCACGTTCTTCCCCTGGCGATCCCCTTCTGGGACCCTTTCGGTGAACGGCTCATCTCGCCGGTGGCCGTCGCGGGAGAACTCCCAGCTCGCCCGAGCCGATCATTGCCGACGAAGCAGACAGGCCGCCCCGAAGCGGAGCCGCTCTTCGATCAAGCTCCACGAGCGTGACGAGGGAGGCCCTCCCGTGAGCGACTACTACTCCGAGGAGACGCACGGACCCCACGAGTTCTTCGAACTCGGCGATGTCGAACTGGAGAGCGGGATCACGCTCCCGAACGCGCGAATCGCCTACAAGACGCACGGCTCGCTGAACGAGGGCCGGGACAACGCCATCCTGTTCCCGCACATGTGGTCGGGCACGCCGAAGGCGATGGAGATCTTCATCGGCCAGGGCCGGCCGCTCGATCCGAGCAGATACTTCATCATCCTGCCGGGACAGTTCGCGAACGGCTTCTCGTCCTCGCCCAGCAATACCCCGCCCCCGTTCGACGGCGGCGCCTTCCCGAACGTCACCATCGGCGACGACGTGCGCGCCCAGCATCGACTGGTATCGGAGCGTTACCGGATCGAACGACTCGAACTGGTGCTCGGCTGGTCGATGGGTGCCGAACAGACGTATGAATGGGCCGTGCGCTTCCCCGACATGGTCAAGCGGGCACTTCCGTTCGCCGGCACCGCCAAGACCACGCCGCACGACTACCTTTTCGTCCGGGCACACGAAGACGCGCTGAAGTCCGATCCGGCGTGGAACGACGGTTTCTACCGGGACTCCAGCGACGTGCACGTCGGGCTGCGCCGGCATGCCCAGATCTGGTCGGTCATGGGCCTGTGCCCGGAGTTCTACAGCGCGGAGGCGTGGCGCGGGGTCGGGTTCACTTCGGTGGAGGATTTCGTGAAGCGGTTCTGGGAGGCCTACTTCCTCCCGATGGATCCGAACAACCTGATCTGGATGGGCTGGAAGTGGCGCCACGGTGATGTCAGCCGGCACACCGGCGGCGACCTGGCGGCAGCCCTCGGCCGCATCACGGCCAGGACCTACGTCGTGCCCTTCGCACACGACATGTTCTTCCCGCCGGGCGACTGCGAGGCCGAGCAGAGATTGATCCCGAACAGCACGTTCCGCATCGTCGACAGCCTGTGGGCCCACTTCGCGATGTTCTGCATGACCGCGTCGGACCGGGAACAGATCGACGCCTGCATCGGCGACCTGCTGAAGGAGGAGGTCACCTGACCGCCGCGGGCGCGCCCTCGCCGGGCGGGTCTACAGGCTGAAGGCCTTCGCCTCGTCGATCCAGGTCTGGCACTCCTTCTCCGACAGGCCGACCACCTGGCCGTGCCTGGCCTCGATCATCTCCTTGAGATGGGCCGCGTTGCGGTGCCGCAACTCCTTGATCGAGTCCACGCCGATGCTCTTCAGCACGTCCGCGTACCGGGGGCCGATGCCCTTGAGGTTCGCCAGATCGTTCGGTACGTGGCCGTGGTGTCCACCTGACGACGTCGGCCCGGTTGATTCGGCCATGACGCCTCTCCCGTCCGTTGTGTCCCCGTCGGAACGTCCCAGCATGGCCGAGCCCCGGAGGGGTCGGGAAGGTCGAAGGTCCCGCGATGTCAGGCGCCGGCCGGGCTGATCACGGCCTGATCGCACCGGCGCGTGCGGGGCCGGCACCCTTGACCGTCCGTGACCGACCTCCTACTGTGCAGACGCGTTATCTGCTGAGCAGAAAAGGGGCGGTCGATGGGGATTCGCTGCGGACCACCGGCGGACGCCGGTCCCGGGCCTGGCAGGCGGGCCGGCAGGGCTCGCTCGGCACCGGTTCTGGCCGCCGTCGTCGCGGCGTTGGCCCTGGGCGCATCCGGCTGCTCGGCGGCCGCGGCAGACGAGTCGGTCTATCGCCTGGGCGTCATCACGAGCCAGACGGGAGCGGCGAGCCAACTGGGCCTGGGCGAGCTGCAGGGCGCGCAACTTGCGGCCGACACGATCAACGCCCGCGGCGGGATCAACGGTCGCCGGATCCAGCTCGTCGTGGCCGACGACCAGAGCACACCGGTGCAGGCCGTCCTGCAGGCCCGCCGCATGATCGGGAACGTCGACGCCGTCGTGGGACCGTCGGTCTCCTCGACGTGCAACGCGGTCACCCCGCTGGCCGAGAGCAGCCGCACGGTCGTCTACTGCCTGTCCCCCGGCATCAAGCCGAAGCCGAACGGCCACGTGTGGTCGGCCAGCGTCGCGACATCGGACCTCATCCGCCGGGCCCTGGAGCACTGGCGGGCCGAGGGGATCACCCGGGTCGCGATCCTGAACAGTACCGACGCGAGCGGCCAGGAGGGTGCGGCGTCGCTGCAGAAGGCGGCCGCCGCGATGCCCGGGACGCAGGTCGTCGGCGCCGCGACGTTCGAACCCGGTGCGGTCTCGGTGACGTCCCAGCTCCAGGCGCTGCTCGCCGCGCGGCCCCAGGCATTGATCGTGTGGAGCACCGGCGCCGCGGCGGCCGTCGCCCTGAAGGGCATTTCGCAGCTGAGCGTCCAGTTGCCGGTGGCCACCACCGACGGCAACCTCACCTACGCGTTCCTGCGCCGCGTCGCCGACTACACGCCGCAGACGCTGCTGATCCCCGCCACCCAGGACTTCTGGTGGCAGCAGTCGGACCGGCCCGCGCCCGCGCGCGAACTGGAGGAGGCCTACCACCGCGACTTCGAGGCCCGATTCGGCAGCCGGCCCGACTTCGGTCCCGGCGTGGCCTACGACGCGGTACTCGTGCTGGCCGACGCGCTGGCGCACGGCTCCGGCGAGCCGACCACGCTCAAGGAGACCCTGGAGCGGCGCACCGGGGTCGTCGGCGTGGTCGGGACCTACAACTTCAGCCCCGGCGACCACCGCGGGCTGAGCCTCGACGACGTCGCGATGGTCCGGGTGCACGGCGGCGGCTTCGTCCCCGAGAAGAGGAGGTGAGCGCGGTGCAGGCAACTCTGCAGGTGTTGCTCGGCGGGCTGGTCGACGGCTGCGTCTACGCGCTCATCGCCGTCGGCATGTCCCTGGTCTACTCGATCACCCGGGTGATCAACCTGGCGCAGGGCGGGTTCGTCGTGCTGGCCGCGCTGCTCGCCGCGTCCCTGCAGCAGGCGGGGATGAACCCACTGGTCACCCTCGCCGTGGTCGTCGCGATCTTCGCGGCCGGGTTGGCGGTGGTGGACCGGCTGGTGATCCTGCCGGCGTCCCGGCGGGCGACCCCGGAGCGGATGCTGCTGGTCACCGTCGGCGTGCTGCAGGCGGTCGGCGGCGTGCTGCTGCTGGTGTGGGGGAACCTGCCCTACACCGGCCAGCCGTTCACGCCCGGCGCGCCGCTGGACGTCCTCGGCGTGGCCGTGCAGCGCCAGCAGCTGTGGATCCTCGGTGCGCTGGCCGTCGCCGTCGTCGGCCTGACGCTGCTGCTGAACCGGACCGAGCTCGGCCTGACGATGCGGGCCACCGCGTCGAAACCCGATGCGGCCCAACTGGTGGGTGTGGACGTCGACCGGATCCGGCTGATCGCGTTCAGCCTCTCCGGGGCGATGGCCGCCCTCGCCGGCGCCGCCGTCATCCCGATCACGTTCCTGCAGTTCGACACCGCCACCTCCTATGCGGTCTCCGGGTTCGTCGCGGCGGTGGTCGGTGGGCTCGGCAGCGTCACCGGAGCCGTGCTCGGCGGACTGCTGCTCGGCGTCGCCGAGGGCGTCTTCGCCCGCTTCACCGGCGCGTCGCTCGCCGAGGTCGCCGCCATCGGACTGCTCATCGCCCTGCTGCTCGTCCGGCCCGCCGGGCTGCTGGGCCGCACCGCGGAGGTCCGCCGATGAGCACCGCAGACACCACCCGCGCCCGCCCCGGCGCCGTCCGCCCGGACGAGGTCGCGCCGACCGCGTCGGGCACACCCGGCCGCGGCCGGCGGCGCATCGGTCTCACCGTCGCGGCGGCGGCACTGTTGATCGCGCTGCCCTGGCTCACCCCGGGGTGGACCGAGCTGCTGGTGATCGTCCAGATCTTCCTGCTCGTGGTCCTCGGTCTCGACGTGCTCACCGGCCAGGCCGGCCAGGTCAGCCTGGGCCAGACGCTGTTCATGGCCATCGGCGGCTACGGCGCGGGCCTGCTCACGGTGCGCGCGGGCTGGCCGACCTGGCTCGCGGCCATCGCCCCCGCGGTGCTCGCCGCCCTCGTCGCCGCCGTACTGGGGCGGGCGTTCCTGCGGCTGCGTGGCTACTACCTCGCCCTGGCCACCCTGGGGCTCGCCGTCGTCACCCAGGCCACCACCACCGGGTGGGGCGCGGTCACCGGCGGTCCGTCCGGCCTCGTCGGGGTACCCAGCCTGAACTTCGGCAGCTGGGTGGTCTTCTCCGACGAGGCCAACTACATGGTGCTGCTGGTGCTGTGCACGCTCGGTGCGGTGTTCACCACGAACCTGCGCAACAGCCAGACCGGCCGGGCGCTGGCCGCGGTGGCCCACGACCCGCAGGCCGCCGCGATGCTCGGCATCGACGCGGCCCGCTACCGGACCGGCGCGTTCGTGGTCTCCGCCGTCTTCGCCTCGCTCGCCGGCAGCCTGTACGCCTACTACCTGCGGTTCATCTCCCCCGACGTGATCAACGTGACCGTCGCGCTGTCCATCGTGGTCATGCTGTCCCTCGGTGGCGTCCGGTCGGTGGTCGGGCCGCTGCTGGGCGTGCTGCTGCTGCAGGGGCTGCCGCTCGTCGGGCAGTCCTTCGCGCTCTGGCAGCCCCTCGTCGCCGGCATCGTCCTGATCCTGGTGCTGACCTACCTGCCCGAGGGGCTGTGGGGCGGGCTGCGGGCACTCACCCGGCGCGCGCTCGACCGGGGGAGGAACCGATGACGGCCGCCACGCACGTCCAGCCGACCCCACCGGCCACCGGCCCGGAACCGATCCTGCAGGTCACCGGCCTGACGCGGCGCTTCGGCGGGCTGACCGCCGTCGACCACGTCGATCTGACCGTGCGCCCGGACACCGTCCGCGCCGTGATCGGCCCGAACGGGGCCGGCAAGACCACCCTGCTGGACCTGATCACCGGCTTCACCCGGCCCGACGAGGGCAGCGTGACCTTCCTCGGGCAGGACGTCCTGGCGCTCGCGCCGCACCGGCTGCCCGGGATCGGCCTGATGCGCACCTTCCAGTCCGCGCGGCTCGTCCCCCGGCTGTCCGCCCGGGAGAACGTCATGCTCGGGGCCCATCACCTGACCCGCTCCGGGTTCCTCGCCGACGGCCTGCGGCTGCCCCGGTCCCGGCGCGAGCAGCGGGCCCTCGCCGAACGCGCCGACGCCGTCCTCGACTTCCTGGAGCTGCGGCGGTTCGCCGCCACCCCGGGATCGGATCTCCCGACCGGGGTGCAGCGCCTGCTCGAGGTCGGACGGGCGCTCGCCGGCGCCCCGAAGCTGCTGCTGCTCGACGAGCCGGCCGCCGGTCTCGACGGTACCGAGACCCGGGAACTGGCCGCCGTGCTGCGCGCGGTCTCCCGGGCGGGCACCGCGATCGTGCTGATCGAACACGACGTCGAGATGGTGATGTCGATCAGCGACGACGTCCTGGTACTGGATGCCGGCGCGGTCGTCGCCGACGGGCCACCCGCGGCGGTGCGCGCCGACCCAGCCGTGCTGGCGGCCTACCTCGGCCAGCCCGACGAGCGCGGCCAGGAGGACTCATGACACTGAGCATCGCCAACCTCGACGTCCGCTACGGCGCGGTCCGCGCGCTGCGCGGGGTGTCCCTGCGGGCCGAGACCGGTCGCGCCACCGCCCTGATCGGGGCGAACGGCGCGGGCAAGACCAGCCTGCTGCGCACCGTCGCCGGTCTGCACCGTCCCGCCGGTGGCCGGGTCGAGCTGGACGGCGCGGACATCACCGGCGCCCCGGCGCATCGGCTGGCCCGGCGCGGGGTGTGCCTGGTGCCCGAGGGCCGCCAGCTGTTCACCGAGCTCACGGTCGCGGAGAACCTGCGGATGGGCCTGCACGGCACCGGCGTCCGCGGTGCCGAGGCGAACGCCCGCATCGAGGAGGCGTGCGGCCTGTTCCCGGCCCTGCACGACGCCCTCGGACGCCGATCGGGACTGCTCTCGGGCGGCCAGCAGCAGATGGTCGCGATCGCCCGGGCGCTCGTCCGGCGGCCCAGCGTGCTGCTGCTCGACGAGCCCTCCCTCGGGCTCGCGCCCCGGCTGGTCACCGAGATCCTGACGACGGTGCGCCGGCTGGCCGACGACGGGGTGACCGTCCTGCTCGCGGAGCAGAACGCCGCCGCGACACTGCGGGTCGCGCACCGCGGCGTCGTCGTCCAGAACGGTGAGATCGTCCGCGACGACGAGGCCGCCGCGCTGCTGGCCGACGACGAGGTGAGCCGGCACTACCTCGGCTCGTCGGCGCCGCCGGCGTCGGACGACGCCGGGTACGCGGGCACCCCGGCCGAACTCCCGGCCGTCCTGCGCGGCCCGCTGCTGCCCTCCTGACCCCCGGCCGACCGCACAGAATGCTGAGGACACCGTGACCGACGTGGACGCACTCCGCCACGACATCGCCGCCGCCTGCCGGGTCCTGGCCGCCCGCGGGCTCGCCGACGGCATCCTGGGCCACATCAGCGTCCGCATCGACGCCGACCACCTGCTGATCCGGTGCCGGGGGCCGCGCGAGCGGGGGCTGGCGTTCACCGAGTACGCCGACATCCGGTTGGTGAACCTCGACGGCGAGGGCGACCTCACCGGTGGGTACCGCCCGCCCAACGAGCTGCCGCTGCACACCGAGGTGCTGCGCGCGCGGCCCGAGGTCGGCACCGTGGTGCACGCCCACCCGCCGGCGGTGGTCGCGGCCGATCTCGCCGGGATCCGGATCCGCCCCGTCGTCGGGGCGTTCGACATCCCCGGCGCGCGGCTCGCCGAGGGTGGGGTCCCGGTCTATCCGCGCGGCGTGCTGGTGCGCGACCGGCGGCTGGCGAAGGAGATGACCGCCGCGATGGCCGACCGGCCCGTGGTGGTGCTGCGCGGACACGGCCTCACGGCGGCCGGCGACTCACCGGCCCAGGCCGTGCTGCGCGCGATCAGCGTGGACACCATCGCCCGGATGTCGCTGGCCGTGGTCGGCGCGGGCGGCACCCTGGTGGATCTGCCCGCCGAGGACATGGCCGAGCTGCCGGACCTGGGCAGCGGGTTCAACGAGGCCACGGCGTGGCGCCACGAGCTCGCCCGGCTCGGCGGGACCGCACCGGTGTGAGCGCCGCGGCTAGGCTTCTGCTGTGAAGAAATCCTCTGCGGCCTTACACGGCGCCGCGGGAGCGCGGGTCCCGCAGTACCCCATCGAGTCGGTCGACAATGCGCTCAAGGTGCTGCTCCTGCTCGGCGAACGCAGCGAGCTGCGCCTGACCGAGGTGAGCGAGTACCTGGGGGTCGCCTCGTCGACCGCGCACCGGCTGCTCGCCATGCTGCAGTACCGCGGGTTCGTGCGGCAGAACGAACGCACGAAGGCCTACGGTCCCGGCACGGCGCTGACCGGGGTGGCGTTCTCGATCATGCAGCGGTTCGATTTCCGGAGCGTGCTGCGGCCCTATCTGGAGAGGCTCAACACCGAGCTGGCCGAGACGGTGCACCTCGGACTGCTCGACGGCGCCATGGTGCGGTTCATCGACGCGGTGGAGAGTCCCCGTGCCGTCCGGGTGGCCTCGCGCCTCGGGCTGTCCATACCCGCCCACGCCACCTCGACCGGCAAGGCGATGCTCGCCCAGCTCACCCCGGACGAGCTGCACACCCTGTATCCGGAGGAGGAGCTCGAGGGGCTCACCGAGCGCAGCATCCGCAGCCGCTCCCAGCTGGAGGAGCAGCTCGCCACGGTGCGCCGCCGCGGCTACGCGACGAGCACCGAGGAGAGCGAGAGCGGGGTCTCCTCGGTCGCCGTCGCCTTCCCGTACCGCGGGACGCCGGCGCGGATCGCGTTCAACGCCGCGGTGCCGGCGAGCCGGATGTCGGCGGCCGACCAGCGTGCGATCGGGGCGGCACTGCGCGCCGTCGTGGACGAGGCCGCGCCGCTGCTGCACGGCTGACCGGTGATGGGTGCCGCTCAGGGTGGCGGGGCCGGGCGCCGCCGCCGGGGCTGCTCGTGCAGCCTCGACCGCAGCTCGGCGAGCCCGGCACCGGCGGCGAGGGCCTTGCGGCCGGCGACCAGCGCCCGCGGCCAGTTGACGGTGACCAGCCCGGACAGCGCCGAGTCCCCGGCGTCGGTGTAGAGCACGGCGAACCGGGGATCCGTCGTCGGGTCGCCGATGATCTCGTGGTGCGCGGTTCCGGTCCGCCCGGCGATCTGGATCTTCCAGTCGTACTGGTCGCTCCACACGTACTCCACCGGCGCGTACGCGCGCAGGTCGTCGGGGTGCACGATGTTGTGCGCCACCAGCGCGGCCTGCTCGACAGCGTTGGTCCAGTGCTCCACCCGCACCCGCGCGCCGTGCCGCGGGTGCCACCAGCGGGCGACGTCACCGACCGCGTGCACGCGCGGTTCGTCGAGCGCGCGGCAGTGCTCGTCGCACACCAGCCCGTCCTCGACCAGCAGCCCGGAGGATGCGAGCCAGCCGTCGTTCGGGGTGGCGCCGATGCCGACGACGACCGTCGACGCCTCGATCACCCGGCCATCGGTCAGCGTGACCCGCAGCGCCCCGCGCTCGCCGGCGATGTCGGCGACCCCGGCCCCGAAGTATGTGGCGACGCCGTGCCGCTCGTGCAGCCCCGTGATGATCCGCCCGACCTCGATCCCCAGCAGCCGCGACATCGGGACCTCGACGGGATCCACCATGGACACCTGCAGACCGAGCGTACGGGCGGTCGCCGCCACCTCGGCACCGACGAAGCCACCGCCCACCACCACGAGGTGCCCGCCGGCGAGCAGGTCCTCGCGCACCGCGCAGGCGTCGTCCAGGGTGCGCAGGACGTGCACGCCGGGCCCGGTGCCCCAGGGTGCGGGACGGGCGCTCGCCCCCGTGGCCACCACGAGGTCGTCGAACCCGAGACGCTCACCGCCGTCGAGCTCGAGTTCGCTCGCGGCCACATCGAGCCGCTCCGCGCGGCGACCGAGCAGCAGCCGGAGGCCCGCCTCCCGGGCCGCGTCGTCGGTGAGCAGCGCGATGCCGGCCTCGGCGCCGGCGAGCACGGCCTTCGACAGCGGCGGCTTGTCGTAGGGCAGGCGCTGCTCCTCGCCGATCAGCACCACCTCACCGGCGTAGCCCGCGGCGCGCAGCGCCTGCGCGGTCCGGACGCCGCCGATGGAGGACCCGACGACGAGCGTGGTCGGGCCGCTCACGCGTCCTCGACCACCAGCGCCGAGACCGGGCAGCTGCGCGCGGCCTCCTCCACCCGGGGCCGGTCGGCCTCGTCGATCTCGGTGCGCAGCAGGACGACGACACCGTCGTCGTCGATGTCGAACACGTCGTCGGCCCCGACGACGCAGTTGGCGTAGCCCTGGCACGCTTCGAGGTCGGCCTTGACGACGGGCATGACGACCACCTTTCGTGAGTGGCCCGTGCGCGGTAGGTGGTGGCAGAGCACCGCTTGCCGCGCACAGGGCTATTTGACGCCGATTCCGCCGTCGGGGTGCACGACGCCGCCGGTGATCCCGCGGGACCGTTCGGAGGCGAGGAAGACGTAGCTCCACGCGTGGTCGGCGCCGGACAGGGCGACGCCGAGCGGGACCCGGCCGGCGAGCTCGGCCGCCCGGCCCGGGGTGTCGTCGAGCCGGCGGTCGTTCAGCCCCAGGCTGTTCAGTCCGCGCAGATCCGTGTTCAGGGTGCCGCCCGGCGCCACCCCGTTGACCCGGATCTCCGGCGCCAGCTCGTGCGCCAGCGCAGTGACCAGCCCGCGCACGGCGAACTTGGACGACACGTACAGCACGCCGCCGCGGCCGGGGTAGTAGGCCGAGGTCGACTCGGTGAGCAGGATGGTGCCGCGCGACGCGCGCAGGACCGGCAGCGCGGCCTTCACCCCGTGCAGGTGGCTCTTCACGTTGACCCGGAACATCTCGTCGAACGCGTCGTCGAGCCGGTCGGCGTCGAGCGCCTCGATGCCCTGGTAGAAGTCGAAGATCCCGACGCAGTTGACCAGCACGTCCAGCCCGCCGAAGGCGTCGACGGCTGCCGCGACCGCCTGCTCGTTGGCCTGCCGCGTCGTCGCGTCCCCGGTGACCACCGGAACGTCCGCGCAGTCCGCGGTCAGCGCCGCGCACTTGTCCGGGTCGCGTTCCAGGGCGGCCACCCGGGCGCCCTCGGCGCGGAAGGCGTCCACCACCGCCCGGCCGATTCCCGAGCCGGCGCCCACGATCAGGGCGCGGCGGCCCTCCAGCCAGCCGGGCATCAGTCCTCCTCCCCGACCAGGGGCCCGAACGGGCTGCCGATCATCGCGGAGAACGTCGCCGGGCCCTGCCAGGTCAGCGCCTCCAGCTCCAGCGGGCACAGCGCAACCCACTGCCCCGAGCGCGGCGACTCGATCAGCAGCCGCGAACCGTTGCGGGTCTCGACCCGGCTGACCCGGATCTCGGCGAACTCGTTGCCGAGCACGATCGGCTCCCCGACCGCGTGTGCGGCCAGCTCCGCACGCCGGGCCGCGGCGCGCCGCGCCGCCTCCCGGTCCTCCTGCTCACCCTCCCAGGTGAGGCCGGGGCGCCCGGGGTTCACAGGAACACCGCCAGGTTCTGCATCCGCAGCACCGACTCGTCGACCAGGATGGTGCGCCGGGCGAGCTGCCAGGTGTCCCCGACGCGGCGAAGCAGGTCCTCCCGCCCCGCGGACACCAGCGCCGACTCGCGGACGTCACCCCGGTTGCGGAACAGCAGCACCGCCGAGTCGGCGATCAGGTGGTCCGGTTCCTCGGTGGCGAAGGTCCGCACGTTGGACAGGTGGTGGCGCATCCGCGACGGCGGGTCCTCGGTCCAGGCGTGCTCGGTGGCGAAGCGGGCCACCCGCCGGTCCAGCGAGTACTTGTCCTCGTCGAAGTGCGCCATTCCCGGCGCGGTGTCGAAGCCCGACCCCAGGGCCGTGGTGACCCGGACCGGCATCAGGTAGTGGATGTCGTCGGTGAGCAGGTCGAGCCAGGCGCGGTAGTCCTGCGCGTCGAGCAGGTAGGTCTCGTCCACCAGCCAGCGGTGCGCGAGCAGGTGCCGCGGGTCGTCGAAGGGCAGCGAGCGGCCGACGCGCTGCAGCGTCGGCGCGTGCCCGCCCAGCGGCGACCGCGAGGAGTGCGTGCCGGCGGCGGGATCGGCCGTGCTCGAGGTGGAGGCGCTCATGACGACACCGCCCCGTTGACCGCGGCCGGCCGGGCGTCGGCCGGGGCCTGGCCGACCTGCAGCCGGGCGGCGTCACCAGGCGGTCGCTCGAGATGGTCGGCCCACCGGTTGAGCAACTCGCGCTGGTTGAACTCGCTGTATCCGACGTGCGCGACACCCGGCCCGGCGAACTGCTCGGGAGTCAGCTGCGGCGAGACCTCGGTCCCGTCCTCCAGCAGGCCCATCCGGCTGTTCAGCAGCAGCCGGCGCGCCATCGTCCCGGCGGCGGTGTTCGTCAGCGACACCCAGTTCTCGACGTCGTCCTGCTCGAACATGCCGGTGCTGCCGAAGCACATCAGGTACGCCTTGTAGGACAGCCGCTTGAACTCCTCGGGCGCCTCGGCGTCCACGGCGAACCAGGACAGCACCTCGGTCTCGTCCTCGCTGATCGGCTGCCACTGCCGGATCGAGATGAACGGCAGCACCTCGTCGGAGTCGGCGACCCGCGGCCAGTTGTGCACGAGCGACAGGTTCGGGAAGACCGACGCCGCGGAGATCATGAAGCCGTCCTCGCCGACCACCCGCAGCTGCTCGGGCGAGAGGTTCTGCTTCATCCGCTCGACCATCTCGTCGGGGTAGCCGACGTAGCGCAGCCGCTCCTCCAGCGTTCCCGGCGGCAGCTTGTAGGTCGTGCCCCCGCCGTTGCCCGCCCAGTAGGTCGCGCCGTCCTTGCGCTTCTCGGCCTTCGGCTCGCGGAACAGGCCGATCTCCACGACGGAGGTGTGGGTCTGCGGCGTGTGGTACATGTCGCCGGCGAAGTTCTCGGCGCCGATCTTCCAGTTGGCCTTTACCCGCCAGCGCTGCGGGCCGCGCAGCTCGATCCCGCTGGGGCTCTGCTTGGTGTAGTAGTCCAGATAGAACCGGAAGTCGCCGAGGAACTCCTCCAGCGGCGGGGCGTCCGGGTCCATGCTGATGAAGATCAGTCCGTTGTAGCTGGCCAGCGCCGGGGCCGGCAGCAGCGTCTGGCCCTTGCGCTTGAAGCCGTCCTCGCCGCCGTAGGCATCCTTGTGAAAGGGCAGCCCGACGATCCGGCCGTCGTTGCGGTAGGACCAGCCGTGGTAGGGGCAGCGGAAGTGCGACGCGTTGCCCATCTCCGCACGACAGACCTGCATCCCGCGGTGCAGGCACATGTTGAACATCGCCCGCACCTCGCCGTGCTCGTCACGGGCGATGATGAAGGAGTCCTCGAGCACCCGGCGGACCACGTAGTCCCCCGGTTGCGCCACCTCGGACTCGTGCGCCACGAACAGCCAGCTCCGGCTGAACAGACGCTCCCTCTCGAGCCGGAAGATCTCCGCGTCGTTGTAGATGTGCGCCGGGATCATGCCTCGGCGCACGTCGTCGAGCACTCCGGACTGGTCCGTCATCGCTGGCTCCACCCCTGCGGCGACCGTTGGGCCGTACCGCGCTACGGCTTTTCTGTTCAGCAGAGAGGATTTCCTCTTGCGAGAGAGCATTGCCGACACACCGCACACCGTCAAGTGGTTGACCGTGTGTGACCGGCTACTGCGCCCGAGAGCGTGAACGGCCGCAGACGACGTGCGGCGGGCAGCCGGGGCCGGGATCAGGGCTGCAGTTCCGCGAGTACGAGAGGTGCCTCGTCGAGGAGTTCGCGGGCCAGGAGCCCGAACAGGCCGGGCCCGATCAGGACCGCCGGGGCCGAGCCCAGCAGGTCGGTGAGGAAGTCGACGGCGTCACCGGACACGGAGCCCTTGTCCGTCTCGGGGCCGAGAGGGCGAGCGCGCGGTGCCGCGCGTCTTCTTGTCGCCGTCCCCGGAACCGGCAACGGCCAGCTGCGGAGGGCGGCGGGGGTCGGGATCCGGCGGTCAGGCTGATGACGCTCGGACATCGGGTTCCACCCTGGATGTGGCACCGCGCTCGTGGAGCATCCCGGTGGCGTTGAAAGCGACGAGTCGCAGGCCCCCGTCCGGGCCGCGCTCGTACATGGTCAGCGAACAGTGGGCCAGTCTGGTCGAGCGGGCGATCGTCATGAGCTCGCCCTCGGAGAGCTCCTCGACGATGTAGCGGGTCAGCAGGATCGGTGCTTCGTGGGTGAAGCAGACGACCCGCTCCCCCGGGAGGTCGAGGCTCACCTCGCCGAGCACCGAGCGCAGCCGCAGCACGACATCGGCCCACGACTCCCCGCCGAGCGGCCGGAAGTAGAACTTCCCCAGCCGCCGGCGGCGGACGGCCTCCTGCGGGTGCCGGGCCTCGATGCCGGCCTTGGTGTGCAGGTCGAAGACGCCCAGCTCCCGGTCACGCAGCCGCTCGTCCGCGTGCAGCGGCACCGCCCCCAGCGCCGCCAACGCCTCGTGCGCGGTGTCCAGGGCCCGCCGGTACGACGAGGACACCGCAACCGTCGGGCGCTGCTCGGCGGGCAGTCCGGCCAGCCATTTCCCGAGGTCGCGCGCCTGCCGGCGTCCTCGATCGGTGAGCGGTACGTCCGCGTCACGCTCGGCGAGGTCGAGCAGCTCGAAGCCGCCACGTTCGGCCACCTCCCGAGCGACGTTGCCCGTGCTCTCGGCGTGCCGGACGAGCCACAGGGCGGCGGGACCATTCCGTCGCATGGCTCAGTGGCTACCCGCCGGCGCCGCGGGAAAACACGAGCCGCCGCGGCGCGCCCCCTCCGGCGAACTCAGACGGCTTCGAGCGCCTCGCCCACGCCCCGGGCCAGCCGGAAGTGTTGCTGGTCGGCCAGCACGTGCCCGACGGTGATGATCAGCGCGATCGGCCATTCCACCAGCCCGAGCGCGGCGAGCACCCCGATCCCGGCGTAGAAGGCCACCTTCTCGGGCGGAGGCACGATCACCGTGCCCAGCACCGGCACCTGCACGGGCGTGCCGACGTACTTGTGGATCGCCTCGGGCGTCAGGTTCGCCATGGCCAGCCTCCCGTCCACCATCATGCTGCCACGCCGCCGACCGCCACGAAATCGAACACGACAGGTGCTGCACCAGCTCGCACAGCACGACCCCGCCCGCGTGCGGGCAGACCGGCACCCCGTACGCCGCCGCGAGCAGCACCGCGACGGCCTCAACCACCGGATGTCGAACGGTGCCAGCGCCTCCATCCACGCGATCACCTCACCGACGCCGGGGGTCTGATTGGCGTCGACCATCAGCCGGCGGTCCGGACCGATGGC
The DNA here is from genome assembly GCF_012911935.1 of Pseudonocardia acidicola. Classification (GTDB taxonomy): domain Bacteria; phylum Actinomycetota; class Actinomycetes; order Mycobacteriales; family Pseudonocardiaceae; genus Pseudonocardia; species Pseudonocardia acidicola. Next base: position 22,354 of record NZ_JAAXLA010000044.1, read on the forward strand.
CGGATGGGCCCCCTCCGCGTTGCGGACGCTTCGTCACTGTGTCGCGCCGGCCGTCGACGCCGAACCGGCGCACAGCCGACGACATCGGACTCGCCGGGATCGCTCCGCCCAGCGTGATCCGCCGCTGCGACGCATCCTCGGACGACGCGATCCTGCGGGCGAGAGGCAGCGCAGATCGGCGGCGTGCTGATGCTTACGGCGGGCATCGTCGGCTGGGCGATGTGGATCAGCTACGGGGGCAACCCGCCGACGGAGGCGGCCGGGGTGGTGCAGTCTGGATCTCCATGATGCTGATCGCGATCGGTGTCGTCGTCCATGCGGGCATCTGGCTGCGCGGCAGGCGGATGACGACCGAGCTCGCCGGCGGGCGGTGACTGATCACCTGCCTGGTCCTGCTCACCGCGCTGGCCGGCGTCGGCAGCCTCGGCGGGCCGAGGCGGACGCGGATCGGGGCGACGAACCCAGCACGGCATGAGGCTCGTCGTCGGCTCCGTCAGCGCGACGACCTCGGCGAGTGTTGCGGGTCGCTCCGGCGAGTAGCGTCGGGGTGCATGGTCGACCAGAGTCTCAACGAGCAGGCCCGGGAGGCCATCTTCCGGGCGATCATCAAGTCAGCCCCGACCGTCGGCAACAGCCCGTCAGGGATCCGTGATCTGGCCCAGGCGTTCGCCTTGCTGGCCGAACCCGGTCCCCAGCGCGCCGATGGTGCCGGGCCGGGCCTGAGAGCCGACGCCAGACACCCCGGCCGCCGGGATGCCCTCAGCCCGCGTGATTCCGCTCAGCCGGGCACGGCGTAGGCGACCACGTTGTCGGCGTATTGCCGGGTGTGCCGGTCGAACGACCCACCGCAGGTGATCAAGGCCAGGCGCGGTGGGCCGTCGATCGCGAACAGGTCCGGCGGCGGCGCGGACTTCGGGAAGCTGCGCAGCGCGCGCACCACATAGCCCTGTGTGCCGCGGTCCGTGCCGAGCTGGACCCGGTCGCCGAGCCGCACTGCGCGCAGGTGGTACAGAGCGCCGGGCCCCGCGACCGCGCTGTCGACGTGGCCGTCCACCACCACCGTTCCGTGTCCGCTGCCGGGCCGGGCGCCGGCCTGCCACCAACCGAGCACACCGGGGTCGTCAGGGACCACCAGCGCGCCGCCCGCCGCGACGCCGACCGGCACGACGGGGGCGTCCACGCCCAGCGACGGCAACCGCAGCCGCTGCGGGGTCGCCGGCACCGGGACGGGCGCGGATGACGCTGCGATCGCCTCCGGGTCAGCAATCGGGCTCCGGCCCCGGCGACGAGCAGGGAGCCGGCGGCCACCCCGCTCGGTGTGACGCCGAGTTGCCGCTGATGGATTCTTGATGGCCGGAGATCTCGGGCTGCAGGTAAGCGAGGTCGAATGCGGTGCCGGTGGCTCCGGTGAGCTGCTGCAGCGCCTGCTGATGATCACTGACGGGCGTCTGGGCGGTCTGCTTGATGGCTGCGGTCGTCCCCCGTTGGGCCGGCAACCGAGGTAGGCGGATGCGGGACAGCAGGCATCGGAGCGCCCCCCGTTCCGGAGGTCCCGAGTCTCCATGTGGGGCATCCCCCGAAGACGGTGCGCCGCCGGCTCCACGCCGTGCCTCCGGGGTGGGATCCACCGTCCTCACCACCCCACCCCGTGGCAAGACTCCGGCCGGACGCGGCGGCGGGGCGGAACGGCGGGTCAGGCGATCCGGTCTACCTCGGCGAGACGGACCGCGCTCTCGGAGACCAGCCCGAACTGCACGATCTGACGGCCGGCCACCACATCGGCGAACCAGTCGAGCACTACCCGCGACCGGCCGGTCGGCAGCGCCGCCAGGTGGTAACCGCGGGTGATGGACTTGGCGAGCGGGCCGGTGACGGGAACGTGCAGCGGGTCGGCGACGGCCTCCCGGCCGCCCAGGTCGACCGTGAATCCCAGGTCCCTGTGCCGGTAGCGACGCGGCTGTCCGTATCCCAGCGATGCGGCCACGTTGATCCCGGCCACGTGGCCCTGGCGCTGGGCGTGTTGCGCGGTCATCGGGGTGATCTGGCCGGGGTGGGCCGGATCCGGCACCGCCGCCGCGTCACCCGCGGCGAACAGGCCGTCCTGGCCGGGCACCGTCAGGTGGTCGTCCACAGCCAGGCGGCCTTCGCGGGTCGGGAGGCGGAGGACGTCCACGAGCGGGTCGGGGCGTACCCCGACACACCACACGACGGTGCGGGTGGGGATCTCGGTGCCGTCGCTGAGGCTGACGCAGGTGTCGCTGACCTCGCTGACGGTGGTGCGCAGCCGGACCTCGACACCTCGCCGGCACAGCACCCGCTGGGCCGGCCCGGACAGCCGCGGATTGAGCCCGGGCAGCACCCGGGAGGCCAGATCGACGAGCAGCCAGCGCACCTCGTCGGCGCGAAGGCCGGGGAAGAAGCGCAGCGCGTCGCGGGTGAGCAACTGGCCCTGCCCGACGACCTCGGTCCCGGTGTAGCCGGCACCGACCACCACGAACGTGGTCCGGGCCGCCCGTTCGGCGGCATCGGTGGCCTGCTCGGCCAGCTCCAGCTGACGCAGGATGTGGTCACGCAGGTAGACCGCCTCGGCGATGGACTTGAAGCCCATGGCGTGCTCGGCGACCCCGGGGACCGACAGCAATCGGGTGACCGCCCCGCAGGCGAGCACCAACCGATCCCACCTCAGGACCGTGGGCCGACGCTCGACGTCGATCACCGAGCATGTCCGCGCCGCGAGATCGATCCCCGAGACGTTGCCGAGCACCACCCGGGTCCGCGCCAGCTCCGCTCGCAGCGGCACGGCGACCCGGCGCGGCTCCAGGATCGCGGCCGCCACCTCCGGCAGCAGCGGCACATAGAGCATGTAATCCGCGGGATTCACGACGACGAGTTCGGCCGCCCCCGCGGGCAGGCGGTTCTCCAGGGTCCGCAGACAGTGGAACCCCGCGAACCCCGCGCCCACGACCACCACCCGCGGGCGATCCGCTTCGCCGTTCACTCGTCGTACCCGACCATCACAGCCCCCGCAGAATGCGTACCGGCCCAGGTGGGCGAGCGTGCCCGGGCCGGCCCGAGCGAGCCTTCGGCCCCGGGGCGCCAGATCCGCCGCCCGGGGTCGACCTGCCGAGACCTATGCCGGTGCCGGGGTATCTCGCCCGCCCCGTACAGCTCACCCGCCGAGGTCGACGTCGGCGGACATGAGCGTGGTGATGAGGTCGTGGCCGAGATCGGTCGCCGAACCGCAGCTCATGGGGAGGGCGCTCTCGGCGAACCATTTCTCGGTCGCTTCGGGATGTGGGCCGACGACGCCGACGGCACCCGCCCCGTACGGCACCACCGCAGCTGCGATGGTCCCGTTGTCGTAAGTGGCGAGAATCGTCGTGCCGGGAGCGGGTTCGAGCAGGAAATGGGGGCCGTCCTGGAAGAAGAGGGTGCGACGCCGGCCGCGCCACGTGACGGTGATCGTCGTGTCGGCCTCGGTGCGAACGGTGGCGCCGGGCGAGGTGATGTATTGGTCGGTGTCTCCGGGCAACAGCCGGAAGCCGGGCCGTGCGCCACAGAGGTAGGCACCCAGGCACACTCCCAGGTATCTGCCGCCTCGGTGGACGAAGGCCCGGATGTCGTCCGCATGACGGCGAAGGTGCCTGTAGGCCTCGTCGAGGCCGGCGCCGCCGGGTTGGGCGTAGAGCGCGGCGCTCTCGAGCGAGGGGCCGGACAGCTTCCGGCCCTCGTTCGGGCCGACGAAGCTCACCGCGAATCCGAAACCGTCCAGCAGAGCGGCGACCGCTTCGGGACAGCCGCGGCCGGCGGCCGGGCCTCGGTACACCACAGCGACCGGCGGCGAATCGGTGGTGGGGCGGGGATGGTGCTGGCGCCGAGTCCCGACGGTCATCGTTGCTCCATCCTCTCCCGTTCCCGCCGAGCGGGCGCACCACCCGTGCATCCCGTGGCCGACAACATCCCGAAGGTCGCTGGGTCGCGCCCGATGACCGGGCGCCGGCATCCGCACACCACTCGGCGGCCACGTCGTGTTCGCCCATCGGTCGCGACGACGATCCCGGCGGCGCGCCGGCCCGGCACACCGGCGTGGAGCGGCCGCAGGTCGCCGGGTCGCTGCACATCATGCCGAGCGTGCACGCACTGGTATCGCGGCCGGATGCTGCTGGTCGGCGACTCCGCGCACGCGCCGTCCCGACAGCTCCGGCCAGGCGCGTCCCCTGGCCATCGAGAGCGCGATCGAGCCGGCCCGTTGCCCCGTGCCGGGCGGTGTGGGGGCGCGGGACGGCCGTTTCACGCTCAGGGCCGGCTGCGGCTCGTCGCCTCGACGGCGCTCAGGATCAGCCGCGTCGCGCCCTCCGGCTGCGAAACCATGGACGCGTGCGACGCCGCCACCTCCTCGATCCGCGCCTTCGCACGCTCGGCCATGAATCGCTGAGCCGCGGGCGGGATAGCTCGGTCCTCCGTGCCGAGCAGATACCACGACGGGATGGACCGCCATGCGGGCGGGCCCGAGGGCGTGGCCGCCGCGGCGCCGCTCCACGGTCGCTGCGTAGCCGCCATCACGCCGGCCGTCTCGGGGCCGACATCGTGGGCAAACGCCGCGTGGAACGCCTCGCGATCGAGGTAGAGGTCCACGCCGTCGCTCCCGTCCGGGTTCCTGATCGGCACCGGTCTGATCGCCGGCGGAATCAGACTGCCCTGGAAGATCTCGGACTCGATGAGCTGCTGGATGCTCTCGCCTTCGTCGGGCATCCACCCATTGAGGTAGACGAGCGCCGTCACCTGCTCGTTCCCGGGAGCGGCGTTGGTGATGACCGCGCCGCCGTAGGAGTGGCCGACGAGGACAACGGGCCCGGGGATGCTCCGCAGCAAGTCCGCGAGGTACGCGGCGTCGTCCGTCAGGTGGCGAAGCGGGTTGGCCGCTCCGATGGCGACAAACCCGCGGTCGCGCAGGCCGCGAATCACCCCGCCGAAGCCGGTGGCGTCGGCCCACGCGCCGTGGACGAGCACGATCGTCGGGGCATCAGGAGTCATCGCCGTCACCGCTCCTCCCTTGACTGTGACCGATGCCGCGACGGTACGCCGCAGGCGTGCGCGCAGCCTGGAGATCTGCCCGGCCGGCGAGGGCGAGCACCGCACTCCTGAAGCGATCCTGCCGCGCCGGCCACCTGCGGGAACTCTCCCGAACCGCGGATCTGTTCCGGCCGGATGTGCCCCCGTTGTGTCGGTGGTGCGGTGGTGTGGGTCAGCGTCAGCTGTTGAATTGGCTGTAGGCACCCACGAACAAGGTGTATGGATTTCCGTAGTGCGAGTATTTCGCCATCATGGTGTCGATCACTTCGGGTGCTGAACCAGACCCCGCGACCGCGCGGTCGAAATCCTCGATGTAGCTCCGGGATTGGTCGAGCAGCCGCTGCGCGTCGTCGTCGGGGGCGTCCGGATCCCTGTGTCCGGTGATGATCGTCGCCGGTTCGAGCGCGGCGATCGCGTCGATGGAATGCAGCCAGGTCGCGCGGCTGTGCGGTGTCGAGTTCCACAACCACATGTGGATGTTGTTGTAGACGGCGTCGCCCGAGCAGATCGTGTCGCGGTCGGGAACATGGACGATCGTTGCGAACGCACCGTCGGCACCGCCGACGGCGATCAGATTCACCGGATGACCCTCGATCTGCAGCTCGCCGGTGTTCAGGGCGGTCGGGATCGCAGGATCGCGGTCGAACTGGTCGCCGAACCAGCCGGTCCAGTTGTCCAGCACCGCCGGTCGGGTCTGCGCGCGGGCCTCGTCCACGACCTGCGCGGTCATCGCCACGACCCGCGCGTCGGGGAACGCAGCCAGGATCGGTCCGGCGCCGAAGAAGTGGTCTCCGTGCCCATGGGTGATGACGATCAGTGACGGGTCTTTGCCGGCGCCTGTGACCCAGGCCGCCAGTTGTTCGCCTTCCCTGGTGGTCATCAACGCGTCGACGAGGATGGCGTCGCGATCACCGGCGATCAGTGTGGCGGTGGAGGCAGGCCAGGTTGCCTGCCGGGTGGGATCCCAGCCGGGACCCCCGTTGACGGGTAGATATCCGCTGTTGAAAACACTGATGGACAGGGAATCCGGCATGGTCGCTCACCCTTCACATCTGTTCAGTGGCCTCCGCCGGCCAGGTGGCGGCCAGAGTTCGGCCTGCCCTGCGCCCTGGGCCGGGCCGAGGCTGTGCGGGCCGTGGGCGAGAACATGCCGGGCGCGGGATGGGACGTCGGCGTCGTCGGCGGTGTGCCACGGCAACATCGGCGGCGCCGTCGGGGTGACCGGACGGTCGAGACTGGTGACCAACCGAGCCTCGATGGTCGGAGCGTCGCCCAGGGCAGAGTCGCCCAGTGGGAAGTCTTGGGCTGAGCGGTACGTGGCCAGTTCCATCGAGGTGACGCAGTAGCCGAGCACGGCGAAGCCAGGGCGCGGCTGCGGTGTGCAGCCGTGCGCCAGCGCGGCGAGCGTTCAGCGCCCCGGGGTGCCGCGTCTGCAACGGGTAACGGAACACGCTGGCGTCGTGTCCCAAGGTTTCGAGCCAGTCGACGATCGGCTCGGCCTCGTGGGAGACGTGCGACGAGTACCCGGGGCCCGACAGCACCACGATGTGTACGGTCATCGGCAAGTTGTTCCGTTCTGCGCCGTTGGGCCGTCCTGACCTGGGCGGGGATCCGGGAGGGCCATGCCCGGCCGCGATCAGGTTCGCGGAAGGTCGGGAAGCTGAACCGCGCACACGGCATCGGGGAGTGCCTGAGCGAGAAGCACTGGATGTCGTCGGGCTCGAGCACTGCCAGTCCTCACCTCCGGAGCCAATGCGGCGGCACCGAGCGGGCGTCCGCCACCGGGGTAGGAATCCGGGAACCGTTCCCCATCGTGACCGGCCGGCGCATCACCTACCGAGGATGAGGCATCCGCAGCGGAGGGCTTCTGCTTCTGCACGGTCGGCGGTGGGCTGGTTCACCGCTCCCCTCGGTGGCCTGCGCGATCCGTCCACCACACCGGCGGACCTGCGAGTGGTCTTCGAGGCAGCCGACTACCCGTGGGTGACCTCGCACGTCTACCGCAAGACCGTGGCCACTCTGATGGACGAGGCCGGCCTCAGCGCCCGAGCCGCCGCCGACCAGCTCGACCATGCCAACGTCTCGATGGCACAGGACAACTACTTCGGCCGGAAGGCCGCGCGGACGGGCGCCGCCACCGTCCTGGAGGGGATCGCGACCACGCCGAAGAAGTTCCGCGAAGATAAAGGAGGGGCGTGATCTTGCTGGCGGCTCTGATCAGGCCTCTGAGCTGGGGGGAAGCTCCTCCGACTGGACTCGAACCAGTAACCCTGCGAAACAAGATCCACTCTGCTCGACGACTGCGCTCGTCTGCCGTTGTGGCTCGTACGCTGTATGACTCCGCCCCGGGACGATCTCGTCCCGGGGCGTCCGTCGTGGACTTCTGTCGTTGATTTCTGGGGGTAAAGGAGGGGTGCCCCTCCCCTGCCTGCTGAGTGCCATCCCGTCGACCTGGCACAGCCCGACCGCGCGGTCGCTCGTGGGCGGCCCTCGACGTCACCGCACCCGAGCTTGCCAGGCTCCGCCCACGAGAGGCCGGGTGGTAGCCCTCCGGGAGGTCGTCGGGATGGCACGGGACGCCATCCTGGAGACCTGCCCGCCCGGCGAGGGCAGCTGGTTCTGCCGCTTGACCCGCCTCGGCCTGCCACGTTCGAGGGAACCACGCTCCGCGCGTTGACCACACTGGAGCGATCATGTTTCGCTTCGAATCGACGTTCAATGTCCGGTACTTCGGGGGGCAGTCGTGCGGATCAGAGGCATTACATCAGTTGCCCTTATGTTGGCGATAGGTGCCGTCTTGGTGACCGCCTCACCGGCCAGCGCCGAACCAGCACCCCCTGGCTACCGCAGGCGCTCGCTGGCGCATCGGGAAGCCCAGAAGGCCAGCGAAGTGATGCCAAGGTCCACACAACTAGGTCCTACGAGGCACAGAAGTGATGACAGATCGCCACAATCATGACAGCAATTGGTACGCGGATTTTGTTGGGGCGTTGGACTCCCTACTCCGAGAGAAGGAGTCTGCTGGCGTCCTTGCCATAGATCGCTTGGTCCGTCAAGGCGGCAAGGTGACCACCGTCCTGCAAGTTCCGCCCGGGAGCGGTCAGCGATACGGCCGCGTTGTCGACCTGGACCATTTCCGGTCACTCTTCGTGCCCGATCGCCCAACAGCTGTGGCGGAGGCTTGGTTTCAGTCGATCTATCCGCCGGACGGAACACCCGCACAGGCCGTCGACGGCGTGATGTGGCATGAGGGTGAGCGACCTCAGTAGCCAGCGCGCGCGGGGACCGGCCGGAGGCCGCAGCCCCGCGCAGCCGGCGCCGGAGGCGCCCTTGACCAGGTAGAGAAAGTCTGAACCCCGCGGCCCTGAGCTGCGCGAAACTGCAGGTCATGGCGGCTTCCGGACAGAGAGCCAGCGAGACGCGGTCTCAGTTGATGGGTGACAGGGCGGGCTGCCAGGCGACGATGGTCTTGTCATCGTGGCGCTTGGATCGGGGCAAGGCGGTCCCGTCCGGATCTGCCTCGGTCTCCCAAGCGTGCGCGTCCTGAAGGAACGCGGCGAGCTGGTCGTTGCCCTGGCTCGCCACGGCGTCCCATCGGCCACCGAGCCGGTCGATGTGCTTCTGGATCCCGTCGGTGGCGAGCACAACCCAGGAGACAACCTCGGGTGGGAACGAGCGGATGAGCAGCTCGTCGGCGGCCGCCGGATCGGCCTCTGCGATCCAGTAGCCCCCGGGCCGGTTGCGGTGTGGGAACTCGCTGCGCTGCAACTCGCGCAGACGGTCGCGATGCTCGGGGCCGAAGCCGCTCCCCTGTCGTAAGTGCTCGCGGTAGGCACGACGCTGGGCGGCTCCGATGTGTGAGAGGCGGTCGTCGGACAGGCGAGTCGTGGTGCCGTCGGGGTGGCCGATGACTGCGGTGCTGTCGCCGAGTGCTGCGACCTCTATGGCCTCGTCGCCGAGTCGCAGCAGCAGAACCGTCGACGACGGCGCCGCACCGGGAAGCAGTCCCAGGGCATTGGCGGCCTCGGTGATCGCGTCGCGCAGGACGGTTCGGAGGTCGCCGTGGTCGAGCCGGTCGAGGATCGCGGGTAGCAGCCGGTCGACGTAGGCGCTGGCGTCCGGGGCCTCGGGGCTGTGCGAGCTGGCTCCGTCGAGGACGACCGCGCCCCGTTGGCTGACGCCCCAGCGGTCCTGCCCTGGCGGCTCTCCCCCGGGCAGCGTGGCGGTGTGGGCGATCAGGCCCATGCGCGCGGCGGGACGATCACGTCGACGCTCCTGGGGATGAGGCCGTCGAACTCGGCGGTCACGGCCATGCTGAACGACTCGTCGGGGTGCTCGACGTACAGCTCGGCCAGGTGCTCGGTCAGGTAGTGCGCGGCGCCGATCGAGCCGAGGGCGTGGACTCCGGCGATGTGGGTGATGACCTGGCCGTCGCGGACGTGGCGCGCAAGATAGGCCACGCAGGCCCGGCGGGGCTCGGGGTCGTCCATCGGCGAGGCGAACCGCTCCCCCGTCGTCTTGTCCACGATGTACCAGCGGCCCCCGTCGGCGATGGTCATGCCGAGTACCGGGTCCTCGCTCATCAGCGCGTTGCCGATGTGCGCCGACGCGGGGCCGCACACCACGATCGCGTCGCCGGCCGGCTCCCACTCCTCGCGCGGGTCGATGACCAGTCGCTCGGCGGTGAACGCGAGCTGCTCGGCCTCAGCGATCAGGTGCGCGCCTACCGCGTCGTCCTCGGCGGCGATGACCATGTCCTCGCGCTCCAGGATGCGCCGGCCGACCACCGCGACGTCGAGCGGGCCGACCCCGAAGAACGCCCGGTGCGCGGGCGGGGCGCTGTTGCGGATCTGCGTGATCCGGCCCTTGGTCAGCCCGAAGGCCTTGGCGACCTCGGTGTAACTGCCGCCGAGCTGGTCCCGGGCCTCCTCGATCGCGGCACGCCGTAGGCGCGCCAGCTCCACCGAGCGCTGCTGGTAGGTAGCCAGGAGCTCGGTAGCCCTGCGCCCTCGTCGCACCGGGTCAGGCTCCCGGCGCAGGCGTTCGAACTCCTCATCCACGCCCGCGAGTTTAGGCCCCTTGACAAGTAGGCTCGCCGCGGGCAACATCAGTTTAGCCCCCTCAACGTCACTGCTTCAGACGTTTAGGGGCCTACACGAACCGACCGAAGGAGCAAGAGCGATGCGAGACATTCCGGTGAACCTCGGCGGCTACAAGCTCACGATCGTGGAGCCGCCCGCCCCGAAGATGCGCGATGACGTCAACGGCGCCCAGATTCCCGTGACCGACCGCGACGGCGCCACGCAGTTCACGGTGTCGCTGTTCGCGAAGCTGCGGGTCAAGCCGGGCGAGCGGGCCCCGAAGGGCGAGGAGATCAAGGTGACGCTGGCGACCGATCCCGGGCCGGACTTCGGGGAGGACGCCCGGGTCGAACTGATCGACGTCCGCGTCTCCCCCTACCAGCTCGAGTCCGCGGGCCGGGTCAACTCCGGACTCGCGTGGCGGGCCGTGGGCCTCAAGCACGCCTCAGCCCCGGCGCCGCGCCCGAGCAGCGACAAGTAGCAGCACCGGGCCTGACGGCCCACCTCCCGGCGGCCTGACCGGCCGCGCTCGGGCACGGGGCAGCCGACCCCTCATTGATCGGCGAAATCACCGCAATTGCGCAGTGGCTGCCCCCTGCCCGAAAACAAGCCACCACCAGCACCGGAGGCCCCTGATGACCACCACCGCGACCACCACCGCCGTCTGCGGCGGCTGCTCGGGCTCCGGCTCGTGCGACGTCTGCGACGGCTACGGCACCACCCCGGACGCCTCACCCGGCGCCGGTGACGGCCGGGACTGCCCCGCCTGCCCCGGCGACGGTGCCTGTCCCGGCTGCCACGGCACCGCAACCCCCTGCACCGCCACCACTCCCGAGGAGACGACATGTCCCTGACCGCCACCGAGAACAGCGTCCGGCACGGCCGGGTCCGTCAGCCCGCCAACGGCGTCGGGCGCCTGGTGCGCCGCCTGGACCGCGAACGCCGCCGGTTCCTGCACGCCACCACCCCGGAGGTCCCGACCGAGCAGGCCTGGCGTGCCGGGGTCGCCGAGGGCCTGCGCCTGGCCCAGCTCGCCATCCGCAAGGGAGTCTGATCATGGCCCGACCGCTGCACCGCCCGTCCCTACGCCACGCCGAGGCCCACCACCGCCCCACGGTCCGGCACTCCTCCCGCCCGGTCGGCGGCGAGTTCCGCGGCCTGGCCTGGCTGGCCCGCCACCCCCTGTTCCTGCTCGTCCCTGCCGCCCTCGTCGCGGCCGCGGTACTCGTCGGCCCGGTCCCGGCCGCGATCAGCCTCGGCTCGCTGCTGCTGGCCGTGACCCTGTGGGGGCGGCTGCACCCGCCCACGTTTGACCGCTTCGCCGCCCCCATGTTGCGTGCGGCCTGGCGGCGCTGGACGACCTACCGCGGCCGCCGCTGGGCGGCCCTGCTCGCCGACTGCGGCCTCGCCAGGACCAACCACCACACCGGGCGCATCGACGCCCCGCGGGTAGTGCGGGTCCGCTCGGCGACTCGCTCGATCGACACCCTGCGGGTCCGTCTCGCCCGCGGCCAGGACCTCACGCTGTGGGCGGGGCGCACCGAGACCCTCGCCGATGCGATGCGCGCCCACCGGGTCGCCGTCACCCGCCACCGCCCCGGCGTGCTCACCGTGGTGGTCGAGCGGGAGATGCCGTTCCGATTCTCCATCCCCGCACCCGCGATCCCGACCGACGCCACCGCGGTCGACCTCGCCGCGCTCCCGGTCGGGGAGGACGAGTACGGCCACCCCTTCACCCTGGGCGTGCCCGGCCGCCACGTCCTGGTGGCCGGCGCCACCGGCTCCGGCAAGGGCTCGCTGATCTGGGCACCGCTGTGCGCGATGGGACCCGCGATCCGCGACCGGCTGGTCCGGGTGCACGTGATCGATCTCAAGGGCGGCGCCGAGACCCACCGCGGAGCGCCGCTGTTCCACCGCCACGCCACCACCCCCGCCGAGGCCATCGCGCTGCTCACCGCCGTGCGGGACGAGATGAAGACCCGCCAGGCCCACATGGCCGCCCACGGCCTCCGGCGCCTCGACGTCACCCCGGAGACCCCGCTGGACCTGGTCGTGATCGACGAGATGGCGATGCTCACCGCCTACGGCGAACGCGGCGACGTCCGCGAGGCACTACGTCTGCTCGCCGAGATCCTCACCCAGGGCCGCGCCTGCCTGGTCTCGGTCATGGGCTACGTCCAGGAACCCTCCAAGGACGTCGTCGACGTCCGCGAGCTGTTCCCCACCCGGATCTGCCTCGGCGTCACCGCCAGCTCCCACGTCGACATGGTCCTCGGCGAAGGGGCCCGGGAGCGGGGCGCGCTGGCCGACGAGATCCCCGGCGACCAGGCCCACGCCGGGATCGGCTACGTGATCGACCAGCACTCGCGGCTCCCGATCCGGTTCCGCGCCGCCCTGGTCACCGATGAGGAGATCGACGAGCTCGTCGCCCGCTGCACCCCGCCCGCGCCGCCGGAGCTGCGTGCGATCGATGGGGAGGCGGCGTGATGTGGGCCGTCACCGGATGGGCCGCCGCGACCTGGCTGCGCCTCACCCTCGCCCTCGCCGCCGCCATCGGGGTGCTCTGGCTCGTGCTCGGCACTGGCTCCGGCTGGTTCTGGGCCGCCGTCCTCGGCGCCGCCCTGATCGAGTACCGGGCGACCCGCGCGCTGGCCGCTGAATGGGGCGCCGAAGCCCGCTACTCCTGGTGGTGGACCCGATGACCCGCGTCCCCCGCCCCCGCCGGGAGGCGGCCGGGCAAGCCCTGCTGTTCGACGACGAGACCACCGACCGTGTCCTGCGCGACGCCCGGGACCCCGGCTACGTCCTGGTCGGCATCGGCGAGACCGTGCACACCCGCCACATCGGCACCCGCGCCGCCGAACACGCCATCCCCACCCGCCCCGACATCGCCGCCACCGTGCACCACCTCCTCAGCGCCGGGCGCCTCGTCCACGGGTCCCGGGTCACCGTCACCGTCGACGGCCGCGCTGAACCCGAAGCCGCCACCGCTGTCGACGTCGCCGTCGCCGCGGCCTCCGACGCCCAGCCGGGTGATCGGGTGCGGGTGTTCGTCGACGTCGTACGTCCGGGGCACGGCCTGGTCACCGCGGATGAGTTCTCCGGCGCCATCGTCCGCGAGAACGGCAGCTACCTCGTCGAGACCAGCGCCGGGGAGGTCATCGGGCGGGCCCGCTCCTACCGGGCCGGGGCCGAACGCCTCGCCCGCCAACACGGCTTCCGCGCCGACCCCGTCGAGATCGAACACGAACACGAGGTCTACCCACGATGAGCGACCTGGACCTGACCTCCCGGCTGCGCTCCTTCGACTACCCGACCTGGCGGGCCCGCATGGAAGCCACCGGCGGCTGCGCCCACCCCGTCCGGCTGCGCGGCTCCTCGACCATCACCACCCGCGACGGGCGGGTCCTGGCCCAACGGACCGGGGAGGTGTGGGCGCCGTGCGGGAACCGGCGCGACACGGTCTGCCCGGCCTGCTCGGACCGCTACGCCGCCGACGCCTTCCACCTCATCCGCGCCGGACTCGCCGGAGCCGAACGCGGCATCCCCGCCACCGTCACCGACCGACCCCGCCTGTTCCTCACCTTGACCGCGCCCTCGTTCGGGCCCGTCCACACCCGACGCCTCACCGCCCGCGGACGGGTCATCCCCTGCCGCTGCGGCACCCACCACCGCGACCACGACCCGCGACTCGGTGGCGCGATCGACCACGACAGCTACGACTACACCGCCGCGGTGCTCTGGCAGGCCCACGCCGGGAAGCTCTGGCACCGCTTCACCATCGCCCTGCGCCGCGCGCTCGCCGCCCGGCTCGGGGTCTCCGGACGCCGCTTCGGACGGGTCGCCCGGCTGTCCTACGCCAAGGTCGCCGAGTACCAACGCCGCGGACTCGTCCACTTCCACGCCGCCATCCGCCTCGACGGCCCCGACGGACCCGCCGACCCACCCCCAGCCGGACTGACCGCCGAAGCCCTACGCGACGCCGTCCACGAAGCAGCCACCGCCACCAGCCTCGACGTCACCCGGCCCAACGGCACCACCCTCACCCTGCGCTGGGGCGCGCAACTCGACCTGCGCGAGATCACCCCCACCGCCCACGACGCGGTCACCGACGACAGCGGCGAGATCACCGACAGCCGGTTGGCCGGCTACATCGCCAAATACGCCACCAAAGGCACCGGCAAGACCGACGGCCACCCCGACCGCCCCATCCGCTCCCTGGCCCACCTCGAGCGGATGCACCTCGCCACCCACCACCGGCGCCTCATCGAGACCGCCTGGCACCTCGGCGGCCTCGACCAGTACGCAGAGCTGAACCTGCGCAAATGGGCCCACATGCTCGGCTTCCGCGGCCACTTCCTCACCAAGAGCCGCGCCTACTCCACCACCTTCCGCACCATCCGCCACGACCGCCGCGCCTGGCGCCTCGCCGAACAGCTCGACCAACTCGGCCACCCCGCCGACGACCCGGTGACCGTCGTCAACGACTGGCACCTCGTCGGCATCGGCCACCACACCGACACCGACCGCGAACTCGCCATCGCCCACGCCGAACGCATCCGCGAACAGCGCACCAGCAGGAGGACGTCATGAACGAGCGGCTGTGGGGCGTCAGGGACGTCGCCGAGTACCTCGGCATCCCGGTGCAGACGATCTACCAGTGGCGCACGAAGAGCTACGGCCCTCCCGGCCGCCGCATCGGCAAGCACGTGCGCTTCGTGCCCGAGGAGGTCCGGGCCTGGGTCGCGTCGCTGAACAAGGACGTGGCCTGATGGGGCGTCCTCCCCTGCCGATCGGCACGCACGGTCAGATCCGGGTCTACCGGCTCGGTCCGGGGCGGTTCCGGGCACGCGCCTGGATCCGGGATCACGATGGCGTGGTGCGCGACATCGAGCGCACCGGCACGAGCCGGGCCGACGCGATGAACCTGCTCAAGGTGGCAGCTCGCGACAGGGGCCGCGTGACACGAGACGGTGAGATCACCGGTGACTCCACGGTCGTCGCGCTCGGGGCCCTGTGGCTGGGCGAGATCGACCGCGCCGTCGCCCAGGGGAAGCGCTCCCCGACGACCGCCCACCAGTACCGGTACCGCTTCGACCGGCATGTCCGCGACGGCATCGGACAACTCCGGATTCGCGAGCTGACCGTGTCGCGACTGGATCGTCTTGTTGCCGAGGTGCACGACCGGTACGGGGTCGGGGCCGCCAAGACGACGCGGACCGTGCTGAGCGGCATGGTGGGCCTGGCCGTGCGGCATGACGCCCTGGACCGCAATCCGGTGCGTGACGTCGGGAGGATCGAGAGCACGGCGTCCTCGGCGAAGGCGTTGACCGTCGAACAGGCCGTCGAACTCCGCACCAAGATCCACGCCGACCAGCGGTGCCAGGACTGGGACCTGGTCGACCTGACCGACTTCATGCTGGCGACCGGACTACGCATCGGCGAGACATCGGCAGTCACCTGGGACGCCTTGAACCTCGACGAGGCGACCGTGGAGGTCCGCGGAACGGTCATCCGGGTGAAGGGCTCCGGGTTGACGATCAAGTGGCGCCCGAAGAGCAAGAGCGGGTACCGGACGCTCGAACTGCCACGGTGGGCTGTCGAGATGCTGCGAGCTCGTCGAGCGCGCGTCCCGGCCAACGAGTGGGGTGTCGTCTTCACGGCCCCGATGGGCGGGCTACGGGACCCGTCGAACACCCAGGCAGACCTTCGGGTCGTGTTCGCGGCCGCCGGGTACGGCTGGGTCACCTCGCACGTCTACCGAAAGACCGTTGCAACGCTCATGGACCACGCAGGCCTCACCGCTCGCCAGGCCGCCGACCAGCTCGGCCACGCCAAGGTATCGATGACCCAGGACAACTACTTCGGTCGCAAGGTCGCCCGGACGGGGGCCGCGCAGGTGCTGGAGCAGTTCGCGGACAAGCCGAAGAGTTCGGAGAATTCTGGGGGTAAACCGGGGGCGTCGACTCGACGAGAGGCCCGATCAGGCCTCTGAGCTGGGGGGAAGCTCCTCCGACTGGACTCGAACCAGTAACCCTGCGATTAACAGTCGCATGCTCTGCCAATTGAGCTACGGAGGACCGTTGGCTGCGGGCGGGGCTTCCGCTCGCTGGCCTGCAAACCATAGCGCACCCCTTGAGGGCGGTCTGCAGCCCCCCCGATCAATGCCTGTGGGGTCCCCGGCGTCCATGCCCCGAGCTGGGCTGAGGCAGGATGGGCCGTCCACGGACGACCGGGAGGCGACATGCTGAAGTTCCTGTTGGGTGCGGCCGCCGGCTACGTGCTGGGGGCCCGGGCCGGCCACGAGCGTTACGAGCAGCTCGTCCGGACGTACCACCGGGTGGCCGACCACCCGGCGGTCCAGGGCGCGGCGGGCGTCGTTCGGGCGCGCGTCGAGGAGGTCATGAACGGCCCCCGGCACACCGTCGACTCGACGGCCAACGGCCACCGGCACTGACCGCGCGCCGGCCCGCGCCGCGGTCCCGGCGAGTTCCTGCCTGCGCGCCGAGTCGTACGACAACGTCGCCACCGAGATCGAACGACTCGACGCCGAGTCCGGAGGTGGCCGTGGCAACCTGGACGGCTACGGCGGGGTGTCGTGTCCCCGCACCACCGCTCGCACGGTCAGTCGTTCCTGGACCTGCTCGCCCACCGCCTTCGGACCGGCGGTTTCTCTCTGATGGACGAGCCGGAGGCGCTGCGCACCGTCCGCTACGACGACGCCCTCCCGGTTCGCACGACGCGCGTCTTCCTCGACGACCCCGAACGCACCCTGCGTCACCTCCTGGGGCCGGCGGGGCGGTTCAGCTGAACCGCACGGGCGCGTTCCCAGTCCCCCTTGACGTTGAGGATCTGGCGGAGGGTGTGGTCGACGGTCACGAGGTCCCGGGCGTCCTCCATGACCTGGTCGATGTCCTTGCACGCCCCCGGGATCTCGTCGAGGAAGGCCTCGGCGTTGTCCGAACGCCACTCGATGCCCTTCATCGCGTCGGCCAACTCGCGCGTCGAGCCTGCTCTCGGGTGGCTGCACGGCGCAGTGGTGTCACCCGCGGGCGGCACCGCGGCACCGATTGCGCCGTGGCCTGCGGAGACGGCTCGAGGGTCGCTCGATCAGGGAGTCCGGGCCACCGCGAAGATCCGCCGGAACGGGAACCACGTCGTCCCGTCCGCGCCCGCCGGGTACGCCGCGCGCAGCCGCGGCGCCAGCTCGGCGCGGAAGGCCGCCCAGCCCGCGTCGTCGAGCGCGTCGCGGACCGGGCGCAGCGCCGTCGAGGTGATCCAGGCCAGCACGGGATCCTCGCCGGTCAGGCGCTGTACGTAGGTGCTCTCCCAGACGTCGACATCGGCCCCCGTGCCCGCCAGCAGCTCGGCGTACTGCACCGGCGACGGCACCGGCTCGTCCCCCCGGTCAGGCACCGCGCCCCGCCACCGCGGCTCGGCCAGCAGCTCGCGGACCAGGGCGTGCGACGGCGCCTCGACGTTGCCGGGTACCTGCAGCGCGAACCATGCCCCGCGGGGCAGCGCCGCGATCCACCGTGGCAGCAGCTCGGGGTGCGTGGGCACCCAGTGCAGCACCGCGTTGGTCACGACCACGTCGGTGTCGGGGCCGGGCATCCAGTCGACGACGTCGCGCAACTGCGCCGCGACCCCGCGGGTACGCGCCGCCGCGACCATCTCCGGTGAGGAGTCCAGCGCTTCGACCGTCGCGTCCGGCCAGCGCGCCGCAAGCACCCCGGTCAGGTGCCCGGGCCCACACCCCAGGTCGACGACGCGTCGCGGCGCCGTCGCCCCGACCCGGGCGAGCAGGTCGTGGAAGGGCCGGGCACGGTGATCGTCGAAGGCGAGATACCGCGCCGGGTCCCAGGTCGTGTCGCTCATGGGGCCAGCTTGCGCGCCACGTCGGCGGCGACCTGCCGCACCACGGCCTCGTCGGTCCCCGGGTCGGCGCGCACCTGCAGCACCGTTCCGTCCCGGCCCGGGACCTTGCGCTGCAAGAACCAGGCACCGCCGCCGGGCAGCTCGCGGTGGTGCCGGAAGCTGATCGACCCGGTGACGCGCTCGTGCACCACCTGCGGCACCCGCCCGGGCTCGGCGAGCCGCAGCGGGCGCGGCGGCCGGTCGACGATCAGCATCGCTCCCCCGGCGTCCCCGGACTCCTCGGCCTCGACCAGCACGATCGTGCCGCCGGACCAGGTCGCCTTGCTGATCAGGTGCCAGCCGATCCGGCGCGGGGCGTCACCGGGCAGCCAGACACCCCACGACGTGGCGACGACGTGCCCGCCGCCTGCGATCCCGCCGACGGCCAGCACTCGTTCTTCGGGCTCCAGCCGGCCGCCGAACCCGGCGGGAAGCTCATCGCGCCCGGTGAACCGGGCGACCACGCGCGCGAGAAGACCCACTACACCGCCCCCATCGCCTTCTCCCGCAACGCGATCCGGTACTGCTCCAGCGGCACGAGGTCACCGAACAGCTGGTGGTAGGCGTCGGCCTCCTCCAGCGGATTGGTGCGCTGCAGACGCGACTTCAGCTCCGCGACCTGCGCCTCCACCAGCGCCAACCGCACACCCGCGACGACGCTGGCCACGTAGCGGGCCTCGTCGGTGTTCTTGCGCGGCAGCTCCAGCGGCTCGACGGCCAGCTCACTGACCAGCCGGCGCACCTCCGGCGGGCACTGCGCGCCGACCGCCTCCAGCCACGCCGGGCCCTGCAGCCCGCTGCACACTCCCCCGGCCGCCTGCACCGCGCGGTGCACCCCGGCGAACGCCGGGTGGGTGAAAGCCTGCTCGGGCAGCTCGTCGTAGGTCGGCCCGGCGATCGAGGGGACCTGCAACGCGGCCTTGAGCGCCTCGCGCTGCAGGTGCAGCCGGGGGTCGTCCTTCGGCGGCGGCGCCGGTGCCTCGCGCCTGCCGCGGATCCGCTCGGGCGCGGCGCCCGCGCTCTCCCGCACCCGCCGCACGACCATCGCGATGTCGTCCCAGCTGGTCCAGCCGGCGAGCCGGCGCGCGTACTCGTCGCGCAGTTCTTCGCGGCGGATCCGGGCGACGAGCGGGATGGTGCGCTGCAGCGCGGCGACCCGGCCCTCGGCGCTGTCCAGATCGTGCTCGCGCAGCATCGAGCGGATCGCGAACTCGAACAGCGGCTCCCGGCGGGCGACCAGGTCGCGCACGGCGGTGTCACCGTGGTTCTGCCGCAGCTCGCAGGGATCCTGGCCGTGCGGGGCGATGGAGACGAACGTCTGTGCGGCGAAGGACTGGTCCCCCTCGAACGCCTTGAGCGCGGCCGCCTGGCCCGCGGCGTCGCCGTCGAAGGTGTAGATGACCTCGCCGAGGTCGAACGAGTCGTCGCCGATCAGCCGGCGGATCACACTGATGTGCTCGGCGCCGAACGCGGTGCCGCAGGAGGCGACGGCGGTGGGCACGCCCGCGAGGTGCATGGCCATCACGTCGGTGTAGCCCTCGACCACGACCACCTGCCGGCGCTTGGCGACCTCCCGCTTGGCCAGGTCGAGTCCGAACAGGACGTGAGTCTTGCGGTAGACCGGCGTCTCGGTGGTGTTGAGGTACTTGGCCTCGATCTGGTCGTCGTCGAACAGCCGCCGGGCCCCGAAGCCCACCACGTCGCCACCGAGGTCGCGGATCGGCCAGAGCAGCCGGCGGTGGAAGCGGTCGATCGGGCCGCGCCGGCCTTCCTTCGACAACCCGGCCTTCATCAGTTCCTCGAGGGAGAAACCGGCGGCGAGCAGGTGCTTGGTGAGCGTGTCCCAGCCGGCCGGCGCGAACCCGCAGCCGAACAGCTGCGCAGCGCTCGCATCGAAGCCGCGGCTGGTGAGGAACTGAACGGCCGGGGCCGCCTCGGGGGTGCGCAGCTGGGCGGCGTAGAACTCGGCGGCCTTCCTGTTGGCCTCGAGCAGCCGGGAGCGAGTGCCCCGGTCGCGCTGCACGGAACTGCCGCCGCCCTCGTAGACGAGGCGGACCCCCACCCGATCCGCCAGCCGCTCCACGGCCTCCACGAAGCCGACGTGCTCGATCTTCATCACGAAGTCGATGACGCTGCCGCCCTCGCCGCAGCCGAAGCAGTGGAACGTGCCGTGCGTCGGGCGGACGTTGAACGACGGGGTCTTCTCGTCGTGGAACGGGCACAGGCCCTTCAGCGCACCGGCCCCGGCGCGGCGCAGCGCGACGTAGTCGCCGATGACCTCTTCGATGCGGGTGCGGTCGCGGACCTCGGCGATGTCGCTGTCCCTGATCCGGCCCGGCACGGGGGTGAGTCTAGTTCCCCGCCGGTCGCCGCCTGCGTCACGCGGTGGGAAACCCGCACGGCTCCGGCCGCTGATCCGGCGATCACCCGGCGCAGGACGAGTGGACCGGCCGCACGGCGACCCTGGAACCCGGACGGTCCCGCTGCGCCGCAACGACCGCGGCGCCGGGCGTCCCCGGCGCCCCGGTCGGCAGCGCGGCGGCACGGCGGCCCTGGTGCGGCAGCAGCGGCACGGCGGCCATGATCAGCATCAGCAGAATCCCGGTGCCGCCGCCGAGAAACGCGCTGAGGTCCGCGAACGTCGTCATGACGACGACTCTGCCCGCGCAACCTGTGTGTCACCTCGGTCGCAAGGATGGATCCTCCATGCGCGCATCGGTCGTCCGGCCGAGGCGGGCGTAACGTCGCGGCGTGCCCGCAGACGTGGCCGCCCTCGAGGAGCACCGCGCCCATCTGACCGGCATCGGCTACCGGCTCGCCGGGCGCGGGCTGGGCCCCTGGTGGTGAACGGCGAGCTCGGGTTCGGTATCCCGCCGACCTCAGCGGGGCCGGTCGCCGCGGTCCTGCCCTCGGTCGCCGACGGCCGGATCGTCGCGCTCCACCAGGTGATCAAGCCGGACAAGCTTCGCGGATTGTGACGCATCCGGCGCGCTCCGCCGCGTGTCGTTCGCCCGGCCGCGGGCCGGACCCGGACATGATCCGGCGGTGCGTGCAGTCAGTCGTGTTCGGATGGTGCAGGCGCTGCTGACGGCGGCGCTGGTGATGCTGCTCGGCTCTGGCTGTGCCGCGTTCCCCGACGGGTTCGCGATCACTGCGCCCGACGCGGGGGCGGCCACCCCGACGGCCACCGGGAACGCGGCCACCGCGCTGGCGAGTCTGCCCGTGAAGGGCCGCGCGCCGAAGACCGGCTACACCCGCGACCAGTTCGGGCCGAGCTGGGCCGACGTCGACCGCAACGGCTGCGACCAGCGCAACGACGTGCTCGCCCGGGACATGACCGACGAGACGTTCAAGCCCGGCACGCACAACTGCGTAGTGCTCACCGGCCGGCTGCACGATCCATACTCCGGCAAGGACATCGCGTTCACCCGCGGCCAGGACACGAGCAGCGCGGTGCAGATCGACCACGTCGTCGCACTGTCCAACGCGTGGCAGACCGGAGCCCAGCAGCTCGACCCCGCGACCCGCCAGCTGCTCGGCAACGACCCGCTGAACCTGCTCGCCGTCGACGGCCCGCTCAACAATCAGAAGGGCGACGGCGACGCGGCCACCTGGCTGCCGCCGCAACGCGGCTACCGCTGCACCTACGTGGCCCGCCAGGTGGCGGTGAAGGTCAAGTACCACCTGTGGGTCACCGCGGCGGAGCGCGACGCGATCAACGAGATCCTGCAGCGCTGCCCCGGCGAACCGCTGCCGGCGGAATCAACCGTGCGACCGGCACCGGCCGCCTGAACCCCGGCCGGGCGCTACAGCCGCACCCGGCACGCCGCGTCGAAGCCCTGGTCGGTGATCCCCAGGGCGTGGTTGGCCCGGGCGCGCATGTTCTCCAGCGCGATCGCGGCGGTCAGCTCGACGAGCCCGGCTCGGCCCAGCTCGGCCTCCAGTTCGGCGACCTGGCCGTCGGTCGGTGGCGGGCAGGGCCGTCATGGCGGCGGCGCAGGCCGGCGCGAGCCGCTCCACCGGCTCGTACAGCGGACTGGTCCGATACTCGTCGATGTGCCGCAAACGGCCGGCGTCGAGGCCGTCGAGGCGCTGCAGCATGGTGCCGAAGTCGACGCACCACGAGCAGCCGACGACCGTCGCGACCCGGTAGACGGCGAGCTCGCACAACCGGGCCGGCAGCACCGTCGACGCCCTCTCGTAGGCCAGTTCGGCCACCATGCCGGTCCAGAACAGCGTCCGGTGGTGCCGGGCGACCGCGAACGGCTCCGGCACGTCGCCGAAGCGACGCCGGGCCAACCGGTACACCAGCCGAGCCGCCACACCGGCGTCGTTCTCCGGTACCGCAGGGATGCGTGCCATCTCGTCCTCCTCGCTCGTCGCTGTCGAGGGGTGGACGGGACGCGGCGACGATTCGTGACGGACTGTGTACGCATCACTCCCCGGGCATCGGCAGCCCGATCGAGCGGGCCCACAGCCGGGTGAGCGTCGCGATGGACTCCTCCTTGTCGAGGTCCTGCCCCATGACCAGCCAGAAGTAGACGTACTGGGTGACCATCGAGTTCAGCGCGTGCGCGGCGAGCTCGGGGTCGAGCTTCGGATCGGCCAGCCCCCACTCCTGCAACCGCCGGATCCCGCCTGCGGCTCGGGCGACCGAACGCTGGCGCAGCTCGAGCCGGTAGCGGCGCAGCTCGTCGTCGAACGAGGCGACCTGTTCGAACAGCGCGAGCAGCCGCCGGTCGCGCTGGAAGAGCTCGATGTAGCGGCGGTTCGACTCGTCGATGCGCCGCACCGCCTCCTCCGCGGTGGGGGCGCGGCCGTCGGCCCGCGACTCCGACGGACGCCCGGGCGCGTAGAGCCCGCTCTCCATCACCTCGTTGATCAGGGTGCGGAAGGCCTCGGCCTTGGAGTCGAAGTAGGTGTAGAAGGTGCCGTGCGCGGTGCCGGCCCCGGCGGCGATATCGGCCACCCGGGCGTTGAGGAACCCGTCGCGCTCGAAGACCGCGCGGGCCGCCGCCAGCAATTGCTGGCGGGTGCGGCGCCCACGCGCGGTGCTCGGCTGGTCGCCGATGCTCGCGCGCCGCTGGCTGCCCACACCACTGCCCACGGCCGCCGCGGACGGCCGGATCTGAGCCGGAATGCCGGTGACCGGCGGCGCGGGCCCGGCGGGCTCGCCGGAGCGGCGCGTCATCGCGCCAGGATGACATGCACAATCCTCACCCGAAAGTCTTGTAGTCGACATCGACGTCGACTTACGGTGTTACCCGGGCCACAGCGATCCGCACCCGGCCCACCGGATGGGACGGCGTCGCTCACACGGGCGCTGCACCGCTGTCCACCAGGGGAAACAGCACCGGACGACCGCCTTGCAGGCGCGCTCGACGGCGCCCGCGACGAGGAGGTCCGGGAGTGACCGACACGGTCAGCGCCACTCGGACGGGGGGCGCCCACACGGCACCGTCTCCCGTCGGCCCGACCGACTGGAACCGGGTCTTCCGGCCCCGCGCGGTGGCGGTGCTCGGCGCGACCGGTCGCCCGGACAGCCCGATGGCCCGGCCGCTGCGCTGGCTCGCCGACCGCGGCTACACGGGGCGGGTCTACCCGGTCAATCCCAAGTACGGCGAGCTGGCCGGGCTGCCCTGCTACCCCGGCCTCGCCGACGTACCCGGGCCGGTCGACCTGGTACTCGCCCTGGTCCCGGCCGGACACGCCGTCGACGCCGTGCGCGAGGCGGGCGCGGCCGGCGCCGCGGCGATCGTGGTGTTCGCCTCCGGGTTCGCCGAGACCGGTCCCGACGGTGCCGCACTGCAACAGCGCCTCGTGGAGACCGGCCGGCAGGCCGGCGTCCGGGTGCTCGGGCCCAACTGCCAGGGCATCGTCTACACGCCGGCGCGGCTGTTCGCCACGTTCTCCGCGGCGGCCGAGCGGCCGCTCGCCGGCAGCTGCGGGATCGCCTACGTCGGACAGAGCGGCGCCGTGGGCGGGTCGGTGCTCGACATCGCCGCCGAGCGCGGACTCGACCTCACCGCGTGGGTGAGCACCGGCAACCAGGCCGATGTGGACCTCACCGATATCGGCCGGCACCTCGTGCGCGACCCCGAGGTCAGCGTGCTCACCGTCTACGCCGAGTCCGTTCGCGACGGCGCCGCCTACGAGCGGCTCGCGGCGGAGGCCGCCGCGGCGGGGACCGCGCTGGTCGTGCTGCGTTCGGGCCGGTCCGCGGCAGGGCGCCGGGCGGCGGTCTCGCACACCGGGGCGATGCTCGGCGACGACACCGCGTTCACCCTGGTCTCGCGGCGGCACGGCGTGGTGCTGGTCGACGACGTCGAGGAACTGCTGGCCGTCGCCACCGTGCTGCGCGGGCAGCCCCGCCCGGCCGGACGGCGGATCGCCGCGGTCAGCACCTCCGGGGGCGCCGGAATCCTCGCCGCCGACCGCTGCGAGGGCCACGGCCTGACGCTGCCCGAGCTTGCCCCGCACACGCAGGAGAAACTCGCCCGGCTGGTGCCCGACTTCGGCGCGCTGGCCAACCCCGTCGACGTCACCGCGCAGCTGTTCAACCGCGGCGAGCGCGCGTTCGGCGAGGTCTGCTCCATCGTCTGCGCCGACCCGCAGGTCGACGCGCTGCTCGTGCTGCTCACGATGGTCACCGGCGACGCCGCGGTCGACCTCGCCGAGGATCTCGCGGCCGCGGTCGCAGCGACCGACGTGCCGTGCTCGGTGGTATGGCTCGCCGGCCAGGACCAGACGACCGCCGCCCGCGCCGTCCTCGGCGCCGCCGGGATCCCGGTGTTCTCCTCCATCGCCGTCGCGGCGCGGGTGGCGGGGGCACTCGCGCCGCCGGCGCAGCCGGGCACCGGCGCCGCGCCACCCCGCTCCCCCGTCATCCCCACGCTGCCCACCGAACTCCCCGGAACCGGGCTGCCCGCAGACCAGGCCGGCTGGGCGCTGCTCGACGCGCTCGGCGTGCCACGACCGGACGGCCGGCTCGCCCGCACCCCGTTCCAGGCCGCGGAGGCCGCCCACGCACTGGGCGGGACCGTGGCGATGAAGGTCGTCGCGCCCGGGCTGGAACACAAGACCGACGTCGGCGGCGTCCGGCTCGGTGTGCCGGCCGACCGGGCCGCCGGCGTGTTCGCCGAGCTCGCCGGCGCGGTCGCCGACCCCGACGGCGTGCTCGTCCAGCGGATGATCCCCGCCGGACTGGAGCTGCTCGTCGGCGCCGCCGGCGGGCAAGACGGCTGGCCGCCGGTGCTCACCGTCGGCCTCGGCGGGACCGGCACCGAGGTGCACCGCGACCTGGCCACCGCCCTCGCCCCGGTCACCCCCGAGGCGGCGCTGGCGTTGCTGCGCGAGCTGCGGTCCTGGCCGCTGCTCGCCGGGCACCGCGGCGCGGCCCCGCTCGACGTCGCCGCCGCCGTCGAGGTGCTCGTCCGCGTCGGGCGCGCCGTCGCCCACTGGCCGCAGCTCGCCGAGCTCGAGATCAACCCGCTCATCGTCGGGCCGGCCGGGGCGGGTGCCGTCGCGGTGGACGTGCTCGTCGCCACCCGGAAGGACATGGAGCGCTGATGGGCTCGATCGTGCTGGAGAAGTCCGACGGGATCGCGACCCTGACCGTCGACTCGCCGGAGGTCCGCAACGGGCTGACCCCGCAGATGGGCCGCGAACTCGTCGCGGCCTGCGGGGAGATCGACGGCACCGGGCCGCCGAGATCGGGATGGCCTGGGCCGCGGTGCCCGACGACGAGGTCGAGGCCACCGCGCAGCGGCTGGCCGCCGCCCCGGCCAAGGATCCGGCACTGGCCCGCGTCCTCGCGCTGACGCGCCCGTGCGCGGAAATAGCTGCTCGGGCGACTATTTCCGCGCACGGGCTGCGCCGCCACCACCGCCGTGCTCGCGAGCTCGGCTTCACCGATGACGAGGTGACGCAGTTGGCCCGGTAGGGCGCTGCGGTCACCGCCACCGAGACAGGGAGCAGCCGATGATCTTCGCCCCGACCGTGCTCACCCCGGAGGAGGAGCGGCTGCGGCTCGAGGTCAGGGAGTTCCTGGCCGCCGAGCTGCCCCCGGACTTCCGGCCCGGGTTGGGCCTGGGCGGCCGGCACGACCCGGAGTTCTCCCGCAAGCTGGCCGCCCGCGGCTGGGTCGGCATGTCGATCCCGACCGAGTACGGCGGCGGGGGCCGCACCCCGGTCGAGCGGTTCGTCGTCGTCGAGGAGTTGCTGGCCGCGGGCGCGCCGATCCTGGCGCACTGGGTGGCCGAGCGGCAGACCGCACCCACGCTGCTCGCCTTCGGCACCGAGGAGCAGCGCCGCTGGTTCCTGCCCCGGATCGCGGCCGGTGAGTGCTGGTTCTCCCTGGGCATGAGCGAACCCGACGCCGGCTCCGACCTGGCCTCGGTGCGCACCGCCGCCACGAAGGTCGACGGCGGCTGGGTGCTCAACGGCACCAAGATCTGGACCAGCGGCGCGCACCTCAACCACTTCTTCGTCGTGCTGTGCCGCACCTCCCCCGCCGAGGACCGCCATCACGGGCTGTCCCGGCTGATCGTCGACCTGCACGCCGACGGGCTGAAGGTGTCGCCGATCCACTACCTCGACGGCAGCCACCACTTCAACGAGGTCGTCTTCGAGAACGTCTTCGTGCCCGACGACCGGGTGCTCGGCGACGTCGGCGCCGGCTGGCACCAGGTGACCTCCGAGCTGGCCTACGAGCGGTCCGGCCCGGACCGGTACCTGTCGGTGTTCGGGCTGCTCACGCACTTCGTCCGCGAGTTCGGCGGGTCCCTGGACGACGCGCAGCGGGCCGCCGTCGGCCGGGCGTCGGCGAAGCTCTGGGCGATCCGGCAGCTCTCCCTCGCCGTCGCCCGGTCGCTGGAGCGCGGCGGGGCGCCGGCGATGGAGGCGGCGCTGGTCAAGGACATCGGCACGGTCTACGAGCAGGAGGTGGTGGAGGTGCTGCGGCA
The DNA here is from genome assembly GCF_012911935.1 of Pseudonocardia acidicola. Lineage (GTDB taxonomy): Bacteria > Actinomycetota > Actinomycetes > Mycobacteriales > Pseudonocardiaceae > Pseudonocardia > Pseudonocardia acidicola. The sequence goes on from NZ_JAAXLA010000044.1 coordinate 49,388, forward strand.
CGTCGCCGGTCAGGAGATCGACCCGGGCGGGCCGGGCGTGTTCGAACGGTTGCTCGCCGAGGCGGTGCAGACCGGGCCGGCGTTCACGCTGCGCGGCGGCACCACCGAGGTGCTGCGCAGCATCGCCGCCAAGGGGCTGGCCCGATGACGACGGACGCGGACCTGGTGGCCGAGGCCGTCGGCGAGCTGCTGCGCGACCGCTGCACGCAGGAGACCGTGGCCGCCGCCGAGCAGAGCGGGTGGGCCCCGGAGCTGTGGGATGCGCTGGCCGCAGGCGGGTTCCCGTGGATCTCGGTCGACGAGGACGCAGGCGGGGCCGGTGGTTCGGTCGCCGAGGCGTGCGCGGCCCTCGAGCAGGCCGGGCGCTACGCCGCGCCGGTTCCGCTGGCCGAGACCGGGCTCCTCGCCGGCTGGCTGCTGTCCCGGGCGGGACTGGAGGTGCCCACCGGTCCGGCGAGCACGGCGCCCGGGAAGCCGATCACGTTGCGCCGCAACAGGAGTGGCCACAACAGGAGCGACTGGATCGCCTCCGGGTCGGTGGCCCGGGTCCCATGGGCCCGGGAGGCGTCGCGGCTCGCGCTGCTCGGCCGGGCGGAGGGGATCACGGTGGTCGTGTCGATCGACCCGGCACTCGCCCGCATCGAGCCGGGCACCAACCTGGCCGGCGAACCGCGCGACACCGTGCACCTCGACGGCGTCCCGATCGCCGACGCCGACGTGGCCGCCGCGCCCACCGGGGTCGACCGCGACGCGCTCGTGCGGCGCGGGGCGCTGTCCCGGGCTGCCCTGATCGCCGGCGCGGCCGGGCGGATCCTCGACATCACCGTGACCTACACCGGCGAACGGGTGCAGTTCGGCCGTCCCGTGGCGCGCTTCCAGGCCGTCGGTGCGCACCTCGTCCGGCTGGCCGAGCAGACCGAGGCGGTGCGGATGGCGGCACGCGTGGCGGCGGCGAACTCACGCGCCGGGGGCGGGCCGTCGTTCTTCGACGTGGCCGCCACGAAGACCGTCGCGTCCGAGGCGGCCGGGGTGATCGCGGCCGCGGCGCATCAGGCCACCGGGGCGATGGGCATGACCCGGGAGTACGAGCTGGGCCAGCTCACCCGGCGGCTGTGGTCGTGGCGTGAGGAGTACGGCGGCGAGCGGTGGTGGAGCACCCGGCTCGGCGGCGCGCTGGCCGAGGCCGGGGCCGCCGCGTTGTGGCCGACGATCGCCCATGGGGTTCGCGCGTGCGCGTCGCGGTGAGGACCGAGAACGGCCTGCGCGTCGCCGTCGCCGACCGGGTCGCCACCGTGACCCTGGACCGCCCCGAGCGGCTCAACGCCCTGTCCACCGGCCTGCAGGCCGACCTGGTCCGCGCGTTCGACGGTCTCGACGCCGACGACGACGTGTGGGCGGTCGTGCTCACCGGTGCCGGGGAGAAGGCGTTCTGCTCCGGCGTCGACCTCAAGGAGGTCCGGGAGAACGACACCGGGCCGGCGCCCGGGCTGCGGCCGATGGCCGGGTTCTCGCGCAACGTGTTCGAGACCGTGCTGGAGTGCGGCAAGCCGACGATCGCGGCGCTCAACGGCTGGGCCCTGGGCGGGGGCTGCGAGCTGGCGCTGGCCTGCGACATCCGGTTGGCGGCCGAGCACGCGCAGATCGGGCTGCCGGAGGCCAAGCGCGGCATGGGCGCCAACTTCGGGGTGCACCTGCTGTCCCGGATCGTGCCGCGCGGTATCGCCTACGAGCTGCTCTACACCGGGGAGGCGATCAGCGCGGCGGAGGCGGCGCGCTGGGGGCTGGTCAACCGGGTCGTCCCCGGCGCCGAGCTCGCCGCCACGGCCGCCGCGCTGGCCCGGCAGATCGCCGGCAACGCCCCGCTGACCGTGCGTCGCTACAAGGCCGCGATCGGCAAGGGCGGCGAGCTGCCGCTGGCGGCGGCGTTGCGGCTCGGCGTCGGGCCGGACCCTTACCACAGCGCGGACCGGGTCGAGGGCGTCGCCGCGTTCGTGGAGAAGCGCCCCCCGGTCTGGCTCGGGCGCTGACGCGCTCGTGCGCGGAAATAGTCGCGGGAACAGCGTTATCCGCTCACGGGCGCCGTAGGCGCCGGTGCCAGGCCACGGCCTGCTGGTCGGTGAGCATCGCGATCTGGTCGATCACCACCCGCAGCCGGGCGGCGTCGTCCGGGGCCGCAGCCCAGTCCTCGGCGCGGACCGGGTCCAGGGTGTTCGGGGCGCCGGCCAGCAGGGCCGCCGCAAGCTCGGCGAGCAGTTCGCGCTGGCGGGCCTGCATCGCGAGCCGATCGGGGTCACTCATCACGTAGCGCAGCGCGACCGCCTTGAGCAGTGCGACCTCCGCCGCCGCCCGCGGCGGCACGACGAGGTCGGCGGTGTAGCGGCGCAGCGGGAGCCCCCCGTAGGTGTCCAGCGTCGCGTCGCTCGCCGCCCGCACGAACCGCCCGACGAGCTCGCTGGTCAGCCGCTTGAGCGCGACGTGCGCGCTGCCCGGCGCGGACGGGGCGTGGAACCCGCGCACCGCGTCGACCGCCGGCAGCGCCAGCAACTCGACGGCCGCGTCCTCGAGCGCGCCGGCGTCGGCGCCGAAATGCGTGACGGCCAGCACGGCCAGCGCCGCCCGCTCCCCCGGCGAGCCCAGCGCGGCCAGGTCGATGCGGCCGGCCAGGATCCCGTCCTCGACGTCGTGCACCGAGTAGGCGACGTCGTCGGACCAGTCCATGATCTGCGCCTCGAGGCTGCACCGGCCCTCCGGGGCGCTGTCGCGCACCCAGTCGAACACCGCGCGGTCGGCCTCGTAGACACCGAACTTGCGGGTGTCCCCGCGGCGGCCCCAGGGATACTTGCACGAGGCGTCCAGGGTGGCCCGGGTCAGGTTCAGGCCGCCGGCGTCCTCGCCGTGCCCGACCTTCGGTTCGAGCCGGGTGAGGATCCGCAGGGTCTGCGCGTTGCCCTCGAACCCGCCACAGGCCGCGCCGACCTCGTCGAGCGCCCGTTCCCCGTTGTGCCCGAACGGCGGGTGCCCGATGTCGTGGGCGAGCCCCGCGGTGTCGACGACGTCGGGATCGCAGCCCAGCTCGTCGGCGATGCCGCGGCCGATCTGGGCGACCTCGAGTGAGTGCGTCAACCGGGTGCGCGGGATGCCGGTGACCTCGGCGCCCTCGCCCGGCCCGACCACCTGTGTCTTCCCGGCGAGCCGGCGCAGCGCCGCGGAGTGCAGCACCCGGGCCCGGTCGCGGGCGAACGGGCTGCGTCGCCCGACGCGCTCGCTGCGCCCCTGCTCGGCGCGCTTGGTCGGTTCCGGGTGCAGCCGCTCCCGGTCGTGCTCGGTGTAACCGGAGGTGGTTCCCGTTCCGGCCGCACCTGGCGTGGAGATGGTCATCGCGTGGCCGTTCTCCGGGCTATCCCAGCCCGGTGGTCTCGGTGTCCACGGATGCGTGGGTCAACCGGTAGTACAGCAGGGCTGCGGTCTCGCGGACGATATAGCGCGCCTGGGTCTCCCGGGTCTGCACGACCGGGCCGCTGCGGGTCGGCGACGTCCACGCCTCGAGCCCGCTGTCCTGCGCCATCGTCCGGGCCCGCAGCGAGTGCCACGGGTCGCTGACGATCAGCGTGGTGCTCCAGCGGTCCCGCGCGGCGACCGCGGCGACGGCCTGCATGCTGGCCAGGGTGTCGGAGCCCTCACTCACCGGAACCACCGCGCTGGGCGGCACCCCGCGGTCGACGAGGTAGCGCTCACCCGCCTGGGCCTCGGTGTAGACGTCACCGGTGCGACGGCCACCCACGGTGATGATCCGCGGCGCCAGGCCCTGCTGGTAGAGCGTCAGGGCGTGCCGCAGCCGGGCCGCGAAGACGGGGCTGGGGTTGCCGTCGTACTGCGCCGCCCCGAGCACGACGACCGCGTCGACGTGCCGGTCGCCGTCGACCCGCGCGATCTGCCACACCCGGAACGCGGTGCCGCCCACGAGCAGCGCCACGATGAGCACCGCGCCGACCAGCAGCCGCCGCGGCCAGCGGAACCACGCCCGCCGCGGGGGCCGGGGCTCGCGGTCCTCCGTGGTCTGCAGCGGGACCGTCGGCTCCTCGGCGGTGATCGGGTCCGGGCCGGAGGAGGGCGAGCGCCGCGATCCGGCCGCGGGCGCGCTCACCCCCCGATCCGGCCGTCGGTGCCGGCGAGTGCGGACGCGCTGCGCCCGGAACGGGCGGCGATGACCTGGGCGACGATCGACACGGCGGTCTCGGCCGGCGTGCGGGCGCCGAGGTCGAGCCCGACGGGGCCGTAGATCGAGGCGATCTCGTCCTCGCTCAGCCCGGCGGCCAGCAGCCGCTCGCGGCGGGCGGCCTGGGTGCGCCTCGAGCCCAGCGCGCCGATGAACCCGCGGCTGCGGCGCACGCCGTCGATCAGCATCACGTCGAAGGACGGGGCGTGGTCGAGCAGTACCACCACGTCGGCGTCGGAGAAGTCTGCGACGGCGGCGCGCGCGTCGTCGAGATCGGTGACCCGGCGGCCGCCCCAGCCGAGCAGCGCCGCCTGCGCGAGCAGCGCGTCGCCGATCGCCCCGGAGCCGACGACCAGCACCGACGGCACCGGAACCCACAGGTCGAGCAGCAGGTCGGTGCCGGCGGCGCTGATCCGCTCGGTGACGGTGGCGCCGCGGCGCAGCAGGCGGCGGGCCGCCTCGACGGCGGCCTGGTCGACGCCCGCGTCGCCGAGCGAGCCGTGCACCTGCTCCAGCTCGGGACCGGCCAGCACCAGCACGGCCGTGCCGTCCGCGGGGGACACCAGCGCGGCCGGGAGCCCGCGCTCGAGGGCGGCCCCCAGCACGGCGGCCTCGGCGGCCGGCAGCGGGTGCCCGAGCAGGGTCGCGCCGCCCGCGCAAGCGAGCCCGGCCGCGACGGCCGGCGCCTCGGTGACGTGGACGTTGCGGGTCTGTGGGCCCTCGGCGGCGGCCGCAGCCAGCGGCACGGCGGTGGCGTCGAGCGCGCCGAGGTAGAGCAGGCCCGCGGTGGATCCGGACGAGGTGCCGGCGATGAGCTGCCCGGACTCGACGGTGCCGAAGCCGTGCCGGTCGAGCACCCGGACGACGCCGATCGGGGCACCGGCACCGCCGGCTGGGCCAGCGGCGCCGTGGCCGGCCCAGCGCTGCAGAGCAGCACCGAGCTCGCGGCGGGGATCCGGGGACGGCACGGACGGCGGCACGGTCGCGGCGGTCACACCGGTCAGGGTAGCGAGCCGGGGACCACCCGGGCGGGACGGTCGCCGGGCGGGCCTACGACCAGCCGCGCTCGTCGGCGATCCGCACCGCCTCGGCCCGGTGGGCGCCCCGCACGGCGTCCACGAGTTGCTCCGGCGGGGAGTCCTTGACCACGAACCCGACCGCCCCGGCGCGCAGTTGCGCGTTGGCCCGGATCAGCCCGAACAGCCCGAACAGCCCGAACAGCCCGATCATCGCGAAGGTCATGGCCAGCAGGGCACCCAGCGCCCCGGTGCGCCGGGGCAGCAGCGCGATCACCGCGACGACCAGGAAGCCGACGGTGCAGAGCGCCCCACCGCCCCCACCGCCGAACCCGGCCACCATGTGCAAGTAAGGATTCGGCAATGAACTCGAAAAGTTCCGGGCGGCGATATGGGGCATTGCACTGAAAGTGCCGTACTCGTCGTCCGGAATGCCCCCCTGATGCAGGTAACACTCGTCTGGGATCTACCGAGTGTTCATCCGAGATCGACCTGGACGTGCTCGGGCGGGGCCGGCGCGTGCAGCGATTTCCTCGCACCCACGGCCTCCATGCGAAGCCACCAGGCGATGGCCGGAGCCCGCTCCGGCCCCTTCGCCGGCGGCCGCGCCCGGCCCGCCACCCCGAGGAGCATCGATGCGGCGACATCATCGATCGTTCGTGGCGCACCTCACCGCGGTCCTGGCCGGACTCGGCCTGCTGGTGGCACCACCGCTGGCCGGGGTGGCCGCCGCGGCAGGCGCGGCCGCCTACGTTCAGGGCACCGCCTTCACGACGGCGGCCCGGGTGGCGTCGACGACCGCGCCGCTGGCCGGGGCCGTCGGAGCGGGGGATCTCCTGGTGGGGTGGTTCGCCCAGTACAACGCCGCCGGGCAGGTCCAGGTCTCCGACGACGTCAACGGGCCCTGGACGCGGGCATCGGGGGCGACCGCGTTCCAGAACGACACCGGCGACATCGCGCTGTACTACCTGCCCAACTCGAAGGCCGCCGCGGGCGGGCTGCACGTGACGGTCTCGGCCGGGGCGGCCGCGTACTTCCAGGGTGCGCTCGCGGAGTACTCCGGCGTCGCCGTCAGCGGCCCGCTGGACCAGGTCGGGTCCAACCGCGGCGTCGGCACCGCCGTCGACACCGGCCCCGCGCCCGCCGTCCCCGCCGGCGAACTCGTGTTCTCCGCGCTCGTGACGGGCGGCAACCCCAGCGGCACCAGCCCCGGCTCGGGCTACACCGCCCGGGCCCACACCGGCACCGGCTCCGCGTTCGCCGAGGACGTCCTCAGCAGCACCGCCGGCGCCCAGCACGGCACCGCCACCCTCGGCGCCGCCACCGACTGGTACGCCGTCGCCGCAACCTTCCGCGCCGCCACCCCCGCTGACACC
>NZ_JAAXLA010000045.1 GCF_012911935.1 Pseudonocardia acidicola
CCGCTCGTGTACCCCCGAAGAGGCCTTACCGCTCGACTTGCATGTGTTAAGCACGCCGCCAGCGTTCGTCCTGAGCCAGGATCAAACTCTCCAACAAAAACTGGCTCCAACAACACGCACCACCACGAGACGGGGCCCGCAGCAGCACGCGCACAACAAACTGGCACAAAAACCAATTCATAAACAAGCTCGACACACTGTTGAGTTCTCAAAAGACACCCGCACACCATGACGATCCTCGCGGACCGAGCCGGGGCTGTGTTTCCGTTGTTTCCCCACCGTACACCCACCGAAACCTGCCGGTTCCCGGGGGGTACTGCGGGGGGCGGTCAGCGGGCCTGTTGACCGGGCTCCAGGGCCCGTTCTGTCCGGCGTCTCGCTGACGAGGAGAAAGTTACGCGCCGCCTCCGGGGTGCGTCAAATCGCCCCCCTTGCAGGCTCCTGACCTGCAAAAATAGCCTCAGATCAGGTTACGGCGATGTGTCACGCCCGTCGCCGCCTGCGACGAGCGGTCGACCGGGTTCCAGGGCTTGCGACGCCGTCGCAGCACCAGGGGATGTCGACTGACCTGCGGGAACGCTCCGCGCCGCGGCCGCATCGGCCGGGGCCGGGGCGGCCGGGCCGGGGCGTTCGTCGCGGGAGGTCGCTCCGACAAGTTCTTCCGAAATTTCTTCGTTCGCGGTAGACGTACCGGTTCCCGTCGCCAGACGGTGCAACATCGCGTTGTAGGCCTTCAGCTCCATGTCACCGTCGGCGTCGGCTCGGCGATCATCGCGCCGGGCCGACCGCTCATCGAGGCGGGACCACTGGACCAGCAGCACGATGACCACGAGGAGCAGCGGCACTTCGCCGGAAGCCCAGGTCAGGCCGCCTCCGAGCTGCTGGTCCTGCAGCGGATCAGGAACCCAGGGCAGGGCCAAGCTGCGGTAGAAGTCCCCGCCGATCACGGTGCTCGAGCTCATGAGGGCCACCCCGAAGAAGGCGTGGAACGGCACGGACGCGAACACGATCCCCAGGCGAGCGGCAGGTGGTAGCCGGCGCGGGGCCGGGTCCACCCCGATCAGCGGCCAGAAGAACAGCGTTCCGACGAGCAGGAAGTGGGCGTTCATCGCGACGTGGGCCCAGTGCTGGTTCAGCGCCGTGGCGAACAGGTTCGAGAAGTAGAGCGCGTAGTAGCTCCCGACGAACAGCGGCAGCGCCACCAGCGGGTGTGTCAGCCAGCGGGCGAGCGGTGAGTGCACGGCGGCGAGCAGCCACTCACGCGGCCCGGGTGGTGCCGACCGCCCGGCGGGCGGCAACGCGCGCAATGCGAGGGTCGCCGGCGCCCCGAGCACGAGCAGGATCGGGACCAGCATCGACAGCATCATGTGTCCGGCCATGTGCACGCTGAACATGGCCGGGGCGTACCGGCCGATCCCCGAACTCGTCGCGAGCAGGAGCGCGACACAGCCACTGAGCCAGGCCACGGTGCGTCCCCGCGGCCAGGTGTCGCCGCGACGGCGCAGCCGGCGCGCCCCGGCGAGATAGAGCAGGGCCGCCACGACGGCCAGCGAGCCGTAGATCATGTTGAAGCGCCAGTCGGAGGCCAGCCGCGCCGGCGTGGGCGGTCCGCTGAGGTCGTACCCGATGAGCGCCTCGGTCACCGACGGCGGCGGTGCCCCGGTGGCCGGCGGGGCGCTGCGTCCCAGCGCGACGGCCAGGCCGATGGTGCCCATCATGATCAGCACCTCGATACCGCCCAGCCGCAGCAGCGCCGAGGGCTTACCCCGCGCGGCGGCCGCGACCGATCGGCGTCGGTGCGCGGCGCCCAGGGCCCCGAGCACCAGCAGTGCGGTCACTTTGCCCAGCACCAGCCAGCCGTAGCTGCTGCCCACCAGGTCCCGCAGCGGGACCCGGACCAGTGCGTTCACCACGCCGGTCACCGCAAGCACGAGCCAGCACACCAGGGCCAGCCGGGAGAACCGGGGAACGGCTGTCGCCAGCGCACCCTCCTGGCCTGCGGCCCGCCGGTGGGCGGCCAGCGCGATCACTGCAACCAGGCCGCCGACCCACAGCGAGGCGGCCAGCACGTGCAACATCAGGCTGTCGGTGGCCACATCGTGCGCGCCGCCACCGGCGGAATGTCCGGTGAGTGCCACCGGGAGCGGGCCGGCCAGGGCCAGACCGAAGACCGCCACGGTCCATCCCCAGCTGAGCACCATCCGGCATCCGACCAGCACCAGCAGCGCGATCAGCGCCGTCAGGGTCCAGGCCGTGGCGGCGGACAGTTTGGGCGTCAGGTCGATCAGCAGTCCGAGGTCCAGCACGTCCTCCACGGGGCGCCCCAGAGCATCGGCCACATTGAGCGGTATCAGTAGCAACGCCGTCGTGGCCCAGAGCGCCGCTGTGAACGAGGCCGCCCGGATCGCCCGATATCCGGCGACATCGAGATAGCCGGAACGCTGAGGTGCCACCAGGAACGCCGCCAGCAGCAGCAATCCGATGGTGAGCACCATGCTCACCTCGGCCAGCGCGCGGACGGCGGGGAGTCCGGCGGTGGTCAGCGTGCCCGGGTCGGGGAGCCCGAGGGTGGTGGCCGGTCTGGCACCGGAGAGCGCTGTCAGCCCGGCGGCCACCAGGACTGCGATCGCCGCCCCGAGTCCGATGAGCCCGGCGACCCCGGACGGCGGTCGCGTCTCGGCCGGCCGTGCGGCGGTGATCTGCCCCATGGCGCTCAGGCTAAGCCCGTTGCGGCACCCGTGGCTGCGGGGCCGTCGTGCATCGCCCCGGCTGCAACACTGCCGACGTGCTCGAAGATCCCGGCCGGCCGGCCGCGGTGCAGCGGTTGCTACAGACGGCCACGGACGGCCGGGGTGGAACCCCGCTGCCATGGATCGCGGCGCCGATCCGCCAGGCGGAGCGGGCACTCGACCTGCGGTGCGGGATCGGGGCTCTCGCCGGCGAGCTTGCGCCGGGGCGCTGGCTCGGCCTCGATGTGGGGCCGGTCCCGCCCCGCGACGGCGCATGGCTTCGGGGCACCGCCGATGCCGTGCCGCTGCGGGCCTGCGCGGTCGATGCGGTGTGTCTCACCCTCCTGCTGCCCCTGCTCGAGAACCTCGACGCCGTGTTCGCGGAGATCCGCCGGGTGCTGCGCCCGGGCGGCACTCTGGTGGCACTGGTGCCGTCGGCCACCCTGCGGTCGTGGGCCGACCTCCAGGACGTCGGCCTGCTGCGGGCCGCGCGGCGTGACGGCTGGCCCAACCGGTCCGGGCTGGATCATGCGAGCTGGCTGCTCGCCGCCGCCGATTTCGCCGTGCTCGGGGACGACCGGGGGTCGTTCCAGATTCCGGTACCCGACGCGGCGAGCGCGGCCCAGGTGGTCGCGGACCTGCACACCGCCGGTGTCTGGTCGCCACGGGCGAGCCCCGGCACCCGGCGCGCGCTGACCGCCCGGCTGGCCGGAAGCGCCGGCCCGGGGCGTGTCGTGCCCGTGCCGTTGCGTCGTCTCGTGGCCCGCCGCTGAGCGGCGCCCCCTTTGGCGGCTCGGTGTCATCGCCCGCCGCCGCGGGCTGCTGCTCAGCAGAGCGCGACGACCGTCCGGCCCGTCAGCCCGCCACCGCGATGTCGGCCGCGGCCCCGACGAGGACCCGACCCTGCTCGGGCTCCGGTGCCTCGACGACGTCGGCGACCACGCAGGTGATGTTGTCCGGCCCGCCACCCTGGTTGGCCAGCGCGATCAGCCGCTGCACCACGGCGGCGGGATCCGCGTCCGCAGCGAGCGCCTCGTGCACGGCCGCATCGTTCAACACGGCTGTCACCCCGTCCGAACAGAGCAGATAACGGTCCCCCACGATCGCCGCGCGCTCGCACAGGTCGGGCTCGGGTTCGTGCCCGGCCTGCAACGCGCGCAGCAGCACCGAGCGGCGCGGGTGTGTCGTCGCCTCCTCGGCCGTGATCCGGCCCTCGTCGACAAGCGCCTGGACGACGGTGTGGTCTCTGGTGACCTGCTCGAGCACGCCGCCGCGCAGCAGGTAGATGCGCGAGTCCCCGATGTGGAGCATGCCGAGGCGGTTGTCGTCGAGCAGGACCGCGATCGCGGTGGTGCCCATCCCGCGCAGCCCCGGGTCGCGTCCGGCCCGCTCGCCCAGTCGGCGCGCGGCGTCGGCAAGCGCCCCCGCCAGCGCGGCCGATAGGTCGACGTCGTGCAGGTCGGCCGGAAGCCGGTCGTCGAGATCGGCGAAGGCGGCGATGGTGAGGGCGCTGGCCACCTCGCCGTGGGCGTGGCCGCCCATGCCGTCCGCGACGGCGAGGAGTCGAGCGCTCGCTGCACCCGAGTCCTGATTCGCCGCGCGCATCCGACCGACATCCGACCCGATCGCGGACCGCAGACCCAGCGCCATGCCGTGCAGTATGACCACTGTGTACTCACTTCACAAGCACTAGGCCCGTGAATTATCGTTCCAGGCGTGGCCCAGGACACCACCGTGAACGCGGGAGACATCGCGCGTCTCGGCGGCGTGGGGCGCGCCGCGGTGAGCAACTGGCGTCGACGCCATCCCGATTTCCCGCAGCCGGTCGGCGGCACGGCGTCCAGCCCGCGGTTCTCCCTGCGTGACGTCGAGGACTGGCTCCGCCGCAACGGCAAGACCTACGACGTCTCCGTGGTCGAGCGGGTCTGGCAGCGGCTGCGCGCGGAGGGCGGCGACCTCGGCCTCGGGCACGTCGTTGCTCGGGCAGGAGCCCTGCTGGTACGGCTGCGCGACGGCGACGACAACCCGATACTTCCCGGCGTCGACGAACGGGCCGACCCCGACTTCGTCGAACTGGTCGAGGAACTCGCCCGTCAGCATGGGTACGCAGCGGCCTTCGAGTTGCTCCATGAGCGCTACCTGGAGGCGCACTCCCGCCAGCTGTCGACGACACCCCCCGATCTCGTCAGGCTCACGGTGCGGCTGGCCGATGCGGAGGGCAGCACCGTGCTCGATCCCGCGTGCGGCACGGGCAGCCTGCTGCTGGCCGCCGGTGCGGCGCGGACCATGGGCCAGGACGCCAACGACGGCAGCGCGCTGATCGCGGCGGCCCGGCTGCGACTGCAGGGGGTCCCGGCGACCGTCGTGGCCGGCGATTCCCTGCGGGACAACGGGTTCGCCGGCGTCGACGTGGACGCCGTCGTCTGCGACCCACCGGTCGGCGACCGGGGGTGGGGCCGCTCCGAGCTGGCCGGTGACCCCCGATGGACCTACGGGCTGCCGCCGCGGGGCGAGCCGGAGCTCGCGTGGGTGCAGCACTGCCTCGCGCACGTGCGGCCCGGCGGCCGCGTGGTCATCCGGATGCCGGCAGCGGCGGCGAGCCGCAGACCCGGGCGCCGGGTGCGGGCGAACCTGCTGCGCGGCGGCGCGCTGCGTGCGGTACTGGCGGTGACCCCGGACTCCGATCTGTGGCTGCTGCAGCGCCCGGAACCCGGCGAACGGCCCCCGTCCCGGATCGTGCTTCGCGACATCCACGGCACCCCCGACGACGTGGTGCGCGAGCTCGCCGCCGACTGCGGGGTGCCGATCGTCGATCTGCTTGACGACGAGGTGGACCTCAGCCCCGGGCGGCACGCCCCCCGCGGCGGCGAGCCCGATCCGGCACGGGGGTACGCCGCCGCGGTGGAACGGTTCCGCGCCCGGCAGGTGGTGCCACCCGAACTCACGACCTTCTCCGAACGCCGCAGCCTGCCGACGGCCACGATCGGCGAGCTGACCAGCGCCGGGCTGCTGACCGTGCGGCACTCGCCCACCCGGACGACCGTCGACGGCGGGGAGCTGCCCGTGCTGACCACCGGGGATCTCCTCGACGGCCGGCCCCCGTCGGGACGGACCTCGCCGGCGGCCGGCCTGGTCCGGGTGGAGCCCGGCGACGTCGTCGCGTCGCCGGCGGGCTGCGCTCGCGTGGCGGTCACCGGAGCGGTCCTCGGACCCGGACTGAGCGTCTACCGGGTCGATCCCGGACACCTCGATGCGGAGTTCCTCGCCGGGGTCCTGCGCTCGGTCGACCCGGACACCCGCGGCTCCAGCCGGTTCGACCTGCGCCGTACGCGGGTGCCGCGGCTGCCGTTGACCGAGCAACGGGCCTACGGCCAGGCGTTCCGCGAGCTGCTGGATCTTTCCGACGCGGCCCGCGATGCCGCTGAGCAGGGCGAGAAGCTCGTCCGGCTCGGGCTCGACGGGCTGGTGGACGGCTGGCTCGGTCCAGCGGGACGGGCTGAGGAGCGGCACGAACTCGCGTAGTGCAGCGGCCGCCAGACCGCGTTTCGGGGCGGACGCTACCCTTCCGATCGGCGGTTCAGCTGAACCGCCGAGCGCGGCCCGCCCTCGTAGCTCAGCTGGATAGAGCAAGAGCCTTCTAATCTCTAGGTCGCAGGTTCGAATCCTGCCGGGGGCACTAACCCGCTGGTCACAGCGCTGACCAGCGATCACACTCAAGATCCATCTACCGAATGCCTGCCGTTTACGCCCCGGGCGCGAAGCGGTCGAGAGCGGCGGATGCGGCGGCGCCGGCCACTCGCCGGGCCATGTAGACGTCCTGCGTCAGAGAGACCCGCTCGTGGCCGAGGTAGTCGGCGATCTCACAGGCCGACAGACCAGCCGCGTCGAGCCGCGTCGCGACGAGATGCCGGAAGGCCGCAACGCTCTCGCCACGATGCTCGGCCAACCCGAGTCCTACCTGTGGCCGGCCGCCGTCCCGCCAGAGCGGCAGGCGATGATCGCCGCGTCGGAGATCATCGGGGTGTACCCGCACCGCACCGCGGTCCCGCTCGACCTGTGGGACCAGCTGCTCGCCGCCGCAACGGACCGGATCGACGTCCTGGTCCACGCCAGCCAGTTCCTCGTCGAGCGGCCCGACTTCATCCGCACCCTGGCCGAGAAGGCCGGCGCCGGGGTCACCGTGCGGATCAACTTCGGCGACCCGGCCAGCCGCGCGGTGTCACTGCGCAGCGAGGAGGAGCAGCTCGGCAAGAGCGTGCTCGCCGTCCGCATCAAGTACGGACTCGCCGCCTACAAGCCGCTGCTCGGCACCCCGGGCATCGAGTTCCGGTTCCACAAGACCACGCTCTACAACTCGATCTTCCGCTACGACGACCAGATGATCGTCAACACCCACGTCTACGGCGTCCCGGGCGCCCACGCCCCCGCGCTGCACCTGCGCAAACTCGGCGCCGGCGACCTGTTCGACACCTACGCGAAGAGCTTCGTCGACGTCTGGACGCTGTCGAAGCCCGCGACATGGTGAACGATCGGCTCCGTGGCCCGGACCGACTACTACCAGGACCCTGACGCGCCGAAACCGAACAGCATCGTCATCGCCGTGTCCGCGTTCGTCCTCGACGACGCCGGCCGGCTACTGATGATCCGCCGCACCGACAACAACCGGCACGCCCTCCCCGGCGGCCGCCACGAACTCGGCGAGACCATGACCCAGACCGTCGTCCGCGAGGTCATCGAGGAAACCGGCATCACCGTCGAGGTCACCGGCTTGATCGGCATCTACTCCAATCCCGCCCATGTCATGGCCTACGACGACGGCGAGGTCCGCCAGGAGTTCTCCATCTGCTTCCGCGCCCGCCCGGTGTCCGGCGAGCCCCGCACGAGCGACGAGTCGTCCGAGGTCCGATGGGTGGAGCGCAAGCAGCTCGACGAGCTGGACATCCACCCGTCCATCCGCCTGCGCATCGATCACGGGTTCGCCGACCGCGCGGAGCCGTACTACACCTGACCGGTCAGCCCGACTTCCTCGATCCACCGCTCCGCTCGGGTCACTGTGCCGAGTAGGCGCTCCACGCTCAGGGCCATGCGAGGATGTCAGACATCGGCGGTGGTCTCCTCCTCGCTCTGCTGCGCGCTGCTGTGGTGGATCCGGCCCCGGGCCATCACGAGCCGGGGGCGGCGCAGGGTTTGGAGGTCGGTGAGCGGGTCGCCGTCGACAACGAGCAGATCGGCGGCCAGGCCGGCGGCAAGGCACCCGGTGACGGCAGACAGGCCGAGGGCGTCGGCGGCGTTCGCGGTGGCGAACTGCAGGATCCGGTCGTTGGGGAAGCCGAGCTCGGTGTACATCTCCAGGGCGCTGACGAAGTCGTTGAACACCGCCCCGGGCATGCCGGAGTCGGTCCCGATGATGATCGGGACTCCGAGGGAGTCCATCCAGGGCAGCTGATCGCCCAGGCGGTGCCCGGGTGGGAAGGGGATCCGCGCGGCGAACGCGGGCCAGTTGGGTGGGGTGGTGTCGCCAGCGTAGATCCCGGCGGCGGCCATCCGGCGGGCGACGTCGTCGCGGCGATCAGGCTTGCCCGACCCGCCTCTCCAGCCGCAATGCTCGATCGTCCGAACGCCGGCCGCGACGCAGTCGGTGATGGTCTGGGTGCCGTGGGCGTGCGCGGCCACGGGCAGCCCGACCGCGCCGGCCTCCGCGACGATCAGGCGTAGCTCGTCGAGGGTGAACTGGGACTCCCACGGCGACGCGCCGCCGGGGGTCGTCTGCCCGCCCCCGGCCATGACCTTGATGACGTCGGCCCCGGCGTCTGCGAGCTCGCGGATGCGGGCGCGGATGGCGTCGGGGCCCTCGACCACACCGCCGAGGAACCAGCAGTGCCCGTCGGGCGGGGTCAGCGGTGTTCCGGCCGCCAGGATCCGCGGGCCGGGCCGGGTCCCGGAGGCGATCTCGTTGCGCAGGGCGAAGGCGAGGCCGTGTCCGTCGCCGAGGTCCCGGATGGTGGTGACCCCGGCGTCGAGAGCCTGCAGCGCGCGGTCGGCCATCGCCTCGAATACCGCCTCCGGAGTGCTGGTCCGGAAGGCGCCGAAGGGGTCGCGGCTGGCGTCGGCGACCAGGTGCAGGTGGGTGTTGATCAACCCGGGCAGCAGGGTGGCGTCGGAGTGGTGCTGCTCGTCGCTGCCCGCTCGGGCCTGCTGACGCAGCTCGTCGCGCCCTCCGACCGCGACGATCCGATCGCCACGGACCAGCACCGCGGCGTCGGTGAGCTGCTGTCCGGCCGGTCCGGTCAGCAGCCGGTCGGCACTGATCAGGGTGTCCACGAGCGGGGCCTCCGAGGTCTCGGTCAAGGGGGTCGGCTAGCTGTCCCACTCGCGGAGGTTGGTGACGCGGATCGGGACACGCCGGATCGGATGATCTTGCAATAGGGAGGACCTCCAGGCGAGGTGTGGAGCTGCTGAAGGCGACCACACCACCGGCCCTGGAGGTCCTCGTGCCGCACCGTAATGCCCCGCTGACCGTGGAAGGCAGACGGCGTCTGTGTGAGCGTGTCGATCGCGGCCGCCCGATCGCGCACGTGGCCGCGGAGGCCACGATCTCCCCGCAGTGCCTCTCGAGCTGGTATGCCCGCTGGTGTGTCGAGGGTGAAACCGGCCTGCACGAGCGCTCCAGCCGCCCGCAGCACAGCCCGAACCGCACCCCGGTGCAGGTGAAGGACCGGATCGAACAGCGGGGCAACGTCGCGGTGATCAGCCGGTTGCCGCGGCGGTCGCGCGCAGCCGGCGTCCGGTGAGGTGCTGCAGGGGGACATCGTTGTGGTCCGGGTGTCTCGCCTGGCCGCTGCGGCCATCGGGAGGACGTCTGCTGCCACTCGGTACCTGCTTGGCTTCGTCGGCGAGAACGGCGCGGACACCGCGAGCAGTGACGACCCAAGCGTCTCACGCGTGATACGTTCGGGCCCATGGACGAGGTCACGATCCGCGATCTCCGCAACCACGGCGGGGAAGTGATGGACCGGGTCGAGCATGGTGAGACGCTGACCGTGACCCGGGCCGGGGTGCCGGTCGGGGAGCTACGGCCACTGCCGCGCCCGCGGGTCACCGCGAACACGCTGCTGGCGCGGTGGCGTTCCGTCCCGGCGGTAGACGCACAGGCCTTCCGCGCAGACGTGGACGCAGCGCTGGACCCGTCGCTGTGACCGCTTCAGCGGCGGGGCTCCTGGACACCAGCACGGTGATCAATCTCCCCCGCCTGACCGATGCCGCAGCGCTGCCCGACGTGCCGCTGATCTCGACCATCACGCTCGCGGAGCTGTCCGTGGGCCCGCTGGTGGCCACCTCGCAACAGGAGCGCGCCGCCCGACAGGCGGTCCTGCAGCAGGCCGAGGCGGACTTCGACCCACTGCCCTTCGACCCCGCGGCGGCACGGGCGTTCGCCAGGGTGGCTGCCGCGCTGCGCCAGAGCGGGCGCAAGCCCCAGGCCCGGGCGTACGACGCGATGATCGCCGCGGTAGCGCTCGCCCGCGACCTGCCCGTGCACACCAGCAATCCGAATGACTTCGCGGGCATCGACGGGCTGACGGTCGTTCTCGTTCCGGTCCCCGACTGAGCCGATCCGCGGCGGCAGGCGCCGGAGTTATGCCTCAGGCGTTCGCCGGCGGTAGCGCGCCAGGACCCCCGCGCCCGCAGCTCGTTGGTGCTGAGGTCACGGTTGCGACAGATGCGGACGGCTGCAGGTTCTCGGGGCTCGGCTTCAGGCCCTGCCCACATCGCGACGAAGGCGGTCAGCTCGGCACGTGGAGCTCGGCTGGCCAAGATCTCCGATCCGCTGGGTCACCGCCTCGTCGAGTCGTGCTGCCCGGCGGCGGGTCGGCGCGCAGCTCACCCCCGCGCCGTCGGTGAAAAGCTGCTCGCGGTCATCGCCCCGCAGGCCGGCCACAGCGACGGCCCACCCGCTCGGGTCGGTCGGTGCGGGGTCGTGATCGGCCAAGACCCACTCCTGGCGGCAACCCACGTTCACATGTGAGCGAGGCCCCAGCCCGGATCTCCATACCGTCTGACGTCGCCGCCTTGGCCAGATCGAGCCATACGGAGGTGTCGACGAGCAGCCGCGACATCCTCGGCACGACCCACGGTCTGCGCCACCAGGCCGACTGGTTGGCCGGCGCGGCTACCTCGGCGCCGATACCGCGCCGTTGTCCCGGACATGGCAGGAGCCCGCCTCCGGTGCGGAAGCGGGCTCCTGGTTGAGCAGCGTGGATCAGATGACGCGGACTCCGGTGGCCTGCGGGCCCTTGTTGCCCTGGCCGATCTCGAACTCCACGCGCTGCCCCTCATCGAGGCTGCGGAAGCCGCTCGCGTCGATCTCCGAGTAGTGCACGAAGACGTCAGCGCCGCCCCCGTCGACGGAGATGAAGCCGAAGCCCTTCTCGCCGTTGAACCACTTCACAGTTCCCTGTGCCATGCATCTGCTCCTCGCAGGTGGTTGGGGCCCGCACCGTGCGGGACCCGGCCGACTCTGGTGGCGCTGCCCGGCGTCTCTGTGACGCCGGCCCTCGTACACCAACTTGTTCCGCGGGCGCGCATTACACGAACACCGAAACTGAACGACCAGCCGTATACAACCACAGCGCGTCCCGGCCTGTTCCCGAAGCGTCGCCAACGCGGCCGCCCTGCCCTGCCCCGGCGGTCCTCCGATCACCCGGAGCTCCCCACCACTGCCGTCTTCGTGGCGCCGCCGGACGGTCAATCTGCTGTCGCTCCACAGTACGCGGCCATGTCGGTCCTAGCAGTCGATACCGGACTTTTCGTCATTATGCCGATTGGCGCATCGTTCTCACCGACGCGGGGCCGCCGGCAGCCCCTGCCGGCGGGCCCGCAGCGACGTCGACTCCCACCACCAGGGATGGGGACAGGCGTGCACAACAACTCGCGGCAGGGCATGAGCCTCCCGGCGCTGCTCGTGCTCATGCTTGTCACCGTCGGCGTCCTTGTCACCGTCGGCGTCGCCGACGGCCGGGGCGCGTGGAAGCTGTTCCGTGAGCCGGCGCTCACCGCGGCGGCCGGCGGGGACCGCGACGCCGACGCGGCGTGCCGCGTGCTCGCGGAGGCGGTGCGGAATCACCAGACACGCGGTGTGGCGCTGCCGGCCGACGAGCGCAACGGCCTCGTCGCGCAGCTCGACGAGCACGCGGCGACGAGTCACGCCGGGATCGCCGATGCGGCGCGGCGCGTGTCGTTGGTGCTCGGCGACGAGGGTTCGGCCGCGTCACCGCGGTCTCGGCGATGACCGGACCTGCGACGGCGTGCAGCGACGCGGGCTGGACGCCGCAGCGGCCCGGTGCCGTCGACTGAACGGGCACTCAGCTGCCACGCCTCTCGATCGGCCGGTGAGCCCGGGCGATCTCCCCGGATCTCGACGGGCACGAACGGCAGGTCGGGCACGAGCGCGCGCATGTACAGGGACCGCAGCCGATAACGTCTGCGAGGATCAGAGGCGCGGGCAGTACGAAACCTCGGCCACACCGAGGTGGTGTTGCGCAACGCCGTGCACGACGCCCTCACCGCCCGCCATCACCGGCTCGACCGTCCTGGGCAGTGGTACGACGACCCGGCCGGCGAACTCAACCAGCACGCCCGCGCCGACATCGCCACGTTCGGGTTCTGGCAGGCCCTGCTCGCCCGCCGAAGCGCCGGGCCAGACGCTGCCTCGGGCCAGGCGGCCAGCAACGTCTACCCCACTGCCGACGCCAGCAGCATCCTCATCGGCGCCAACCAGGACACGGCCTTCCGCCGGCTCGCCGAGGTCATGGGTCGGCCCGAACTCGCGGCCGACGATCGCTACGCCACCCACCACGCGCGCGGTGAGCGCCAGCAGGAACTCGACGGCCTCATCGCCCGCTGGTCGGCCACGTACGACGCCACCGAGCTTCTCGAACTGCTGCACGAGGGCGGCGTACCGGCCGGCCGCGTCTATCGCGCCGAGGACATGTTCGCCGACGAGCACTTCACCGCCCGCAACGCGATCGTGCGGGTCCGCAACAGCCGTGGCCACGAGTTCGCCATGCAGAACGTCGCCCCGCGCCTGTCGGACACCCCGGGTGGCGTCCGGTGGAGCGGCCCCGAACTCGGCGAGCACACCGATGATGTGCTCGCCGGTCTGGGGTATGCCGCCGCTGCCATCGAACGACTGCGCAACGACGCAATCGTCTAGTGGCTCAGGGGCGCGTGCGGACAGGGGGAACACGGTCTGCGAGGCGGACCGCCCGTCCAGGCCGGGACGGATCGTTCTCCGACGGGAGGCGCTGCTTCGGCAACTCCTGGCTGAGCCGGGCGGGGCGGTGCTCGTCGTCGACGGCCGAGCGTCGTTGCGCTGCGCCCTTCTCGGCGACGCCGAACGCGGAGCGCGGAACGGATGGGCCGGGGTGATCATCGCGGGCGCGGTGCGCGACTCCCGTGCGCTCGCCGATACCGATCTGGGGATCAAGGCCCTGGGATCGAACCCGCGGAGGGGAACCGCGCACGGGAGCGACGATGACGGCATCGTGGTAACCCGCCCAGGATACGACGGGCCATCGCCCCACCAAACAGTTCCTCACGTAACGAGAGGCTGTTGAGATGCCACCAGCAGATGAGGGTGCAGGGTGCTGAGTACGGGGCCTCACGGAGGTCACGGGCGGATCTGTTGTTCCGCCGGCGATCCTGAGTCGGGGTCTCGACCCTCTCGACGCCTCGACGACCGCCGCGACCCGCTGGGCGGCAATCATGCGCAGCCCAGCGGTCACGTTCGCCCCCGGTGGCCATGAGTACGTACCGACACCGGCGACACCGCGCGGCGCATTCCGTCGGTGGCAAATCGGTAACTCGGCCGTACCGGGCGGCGCCGTACGCAAGGTCTCACGAGCGCCTGATCGATTGTCGTCATGTGCGGATCCCGTCCTCATCGATACTTCCCCCGGTTGCTCGATCGATGAGGACGGGCCCACTCCTGTAACGAGCCGGTAGCGGTCAAGATACGCGGGTTCCGGATACATATTTTTATGCTGCTGCAATCAATTATTGTGCTGATCCGGCCGACCCGGCGGGAGTGTACGAGGATGGGCCCTGCCGCGTCCCCCGCAGATAAGGCCGTCACCACGGCCACTGAGGTAACCCCGTCGGCGGCGCAGTCACCTTCTCGGGCACCTGCCGGCCTGTAGACCGAGCAGGCCGTGACCGCCCAAGGCGGAATCGCACGGCGCCGGGGTCCTCGCACGTAGCATACGCACACGTGCCTGATCAGAGACTGAGCGTGAAGACCGCGGTCGACGGTGTGCTCGCGGGGGCCCGGGCTGACCTGGAACGGCTCGTGCGCATCCCGAGTATCTGGGCCGACCCCGCCCATTCCGAGGACACCCACGCGAGCGCCCGAACCGTGGCCGAGCTGGCTCGTGGCGCCGGTGCAGCCACCGTCCGGATCGTGGAGGTCGCCGGCGGCGCGCCTGCCGTGGTCGCGCAGTGGCCAGCGCCCGAAGGCCAGCCCACGATCCTGCTCTACGCCCACCACGACGTGCAGCCCACCGGTGGTGACGAGCACTGGACCACTCCGCCCTTCGAGCCCACCGAGCGTGACGGTCGGCTCTATGGCCGCGGCGCCGCCGACGACAAGGCCGGCGTATTGACGCACATCGCCGCCCTGCGCGCCTACGCCGGCAGACCACCGATCGGCGTCACGCTGTTCATCGAGGGCGAGGAGGAGTCCGGCTCGCCCACGCTCCCCGCGCTGCTGCGCGCCCACCACGACCTGCTCGCCGCAGACGTGGTCGTCATCGCCGATGCCGCCAACCCCGCGGTGGACGTGCCGGCGCTGACGACGAGCCTTCGTGGACTCGTCGACTGCGTCGTCGAGGTTGCGATGCTCGAGCACCCGGTCCACTCCGGGATGGCGGGCGGGGCGGCGGGCGATGCCCTCACGGCGCTGTGCAGGCTGTTGGCGAGCCTGCACGACGAGCACGGGGACGTCGCTGTGCCCGGCCTGGTTCGCGGGGAGCGGACAGCGGCGGGCGTCGGGGACGACGGGGCCGAGGCCGAGTTCAGGGCGAACAACGGCCTACTCGATGGTGTCGAGCTGATCGGGTGCGGCTCGATCCCGGAACGCATCTGGTGCCACCCCGCGGCGGCGATCCTCGGCATCGACGCGCCGCGCGTAGCCGATGCGCCCAACGTGTTGGTGCCCCGTGCCCGCGCTCTGGTCAGCTTACGGATCGCCCCCGGTGACGATCCAGCGGCGGCTCAGCACGCCCTCACCGAGCATCTCCAGGCGCACGTCCCCTGGGGCGCCCAGCTGACCGTCGTTCCGCGAACGGGCGGCGGCCCGTTCAGCCTCGAGGCCATCGGTGACCCCTACGACGCCGCCCGCCGCGCGTTCGCCGAGGCCTATGGCAACGACGTCCGCGAAATCGGGATGGGCGGGTCCATCCCGTTCGTCGCCGAGTTCGCCCGCACGTTCCCGGGCGCCGCCGTACTCGTCACCGGGGTCGGCGATCCTGCGAGTCACTGGCACGGCATCGACGAGAGCCTGCATCTGGGCATGTTCGCCCGTGGCGTGCTCGCGGAAGCGCTGCTGCTGGCCGAGCTGGCGAGGGGCTGACGCGTGGGCGTCGGCCCGTCACCGCTCGTGCGGCGGTCTTCAGCCGAGAAGTCGGTCGAGGACTTGCCGCACGGCCGGTGCGCACCGGACCCTGTCGTCCGGCCCGACCCACGTCAGTTCTGCGATCTCCCGTGCCGGTCGCGGCACCCCCGAGGCATCGGCCCGGAAGCAGTGCATCCGCAGCGCGGCACGCGGGACGCCGTGGGCCCGGGCGTGCACGACGAACGCCTCAGCGATGCTCGCCGCGTCAACGACCATTCCGAGCTCCTCGGCAACCTCGCGCCGCAGGGTCTGGGAGAGGGTCTCACCGGGCTCGGGCTTGCCGCCGGGAAGGTAGAAGGCGGCCCGTCCCCGGGTGCGGACGACGAGCAACCGACCATCCCGGATACACAGCCAGCCGACCGAGACGATGCGGGCCACGCTCACTCGATGACGGTCCCGTGCAGCGCCTCGTCGAGCTCCACGTAGGTCGCCCATTCCTCGAGCAGCCTCACAAACTCGGGGGTCTTTCCCTCCGCCCGGTATTGCTCGATATCGGTCACCTCGATCACTTCCAGATAGCTGACCGAGGGCGCGCCCTGCTCGTCGAGGGCGCCCTCGATCCGCGTCACGTCATAGCTGAGGATGGCCGGGCTATTGCGCGCCACCGGGTAGTCGGTCCGGCGGATCCACGCCTCGTAGTCGGCCGGATCCACGCCGGGGCGCAGCTTGTTCAGGAAGAAGACGCGGTAGGTCACGGTGTTCCTCGATTCCTCGGTCGTGCTGAGGTGCGGTGGGGGTGGGGTGCGGTCAGAGCCGGGTGAGCACCTCGCGCGCGGTCAGGGTGGCGATGCGGTGGGCGTCGGCGGCAGGGAAGAGCCACAGCCCGATCGAGTCGGAGCCGGCGTCGAGGAGCCTGCGCAGCTTCTCCGCGCACTCGTCCGGCGCACCGGCGACGGCGAGATCCTCGACCCACGAGTCGGGCATGTTCTTCGCGACGTGCTCGACGCCGCCCTCCGCGAGCAAGTCAGCCAGCTCGTCGCGGATGCCGTAGACCTGCGACAGCGCGTTGTCCGGCATCGCAGCCAGATAGAACGCGATGGACTCACGGACGGCGTCCTTGGCCACGGCAGGGTTGGCGTCGACGGAGAACAGCGCGTAAGTCACCAGGCGGTGTGGACGCGTCCGCCCTCCGACGCGGGCCCCGGCGTCGACCTGCTCGCGAGCCCACCGCACGTAGGCGGGGCTGGAGAGCGTGGAGAGCACGGTGCCGTCCGCGATCTCCCCCGACAGGCGCAGCCCCCGCTCGTTGACCACACCGGTGTAGAGCGGCACCCGGGTCGCGGGCGCGTGGGTGAGCACGATCTTGTCGAAGTGGAAGTGCTCGGACTCGGTGAGCTCCTCACCGTCGAGCAGCCGGCGCACCGCGGTCACGCATTGGCGCAGCGCTGAGAGCGGCTTCGGGGGCATCAGCCCCATCTGGTCCAGCCAGGCAGGGACGCCGTGCCCGATCCCGCCGTAGATCCGCCCCGGGAACTGCACGTCGAGCGTTGCGAGCTCCATCGCCAGCACCGCCGGGTGCCGGGTCGCGGCGGAGACGATGCCCAGCCCGAGGGGAAGTCGGTCAGTCGCGGCGAGGGCCGCCGCAGATCCGGCGATGCCTCCGGAGAAGAAGCAGTCCTCGGAGAACCAGAGCTCGCCGAAACCCAGCTCCTCGGCCAACCGGGCCATAGGCACGATGTCCCTGGGCGGCATGTGACTGCCCAGGACCAGCCCGACCGGTGAGACCGACGAGGTCACGGGCGGCGTCACGAGGACACCACCGCGGCTCGTCGGCTCCTACAGGATGCGCACATGGATCCTCCTTCGAGGCAGCGCCGCCGCGGGTGCGAACCGGCTCCGCTGTGGGGCTGAACCTAGGGAGACGCCACCGCGAAGTCTCTGGCGGAATCGCCGAGATCCGCGGCCATGTTGTGCGAAGCGCCGAACACGCGATCGGCGAGCGTTCCGCAGGTACAGACCTCTGCCTCTTCGGGCCGGCGCAGCGCCAGCTACTGGAAAGTCTGCACAGTTCTTCCCGCTTCTTCGGGCGATGAGCACAGGCCTCGCCCGTTGTCTCGCCCTTAGTCTCACAGTCGAGTCGCCCGGTCCGGGCGCCGCACCTGACCTTGAGGATCGGCAACGGAGAGGCCATGCGCATCGGAATTGACGTGGGCGGGACGAACACCGACGCCGTACTGCTCGATGGTTCTACCGTGCTGGCCGAGACCAAGGTGGCCACGACCGAGGATGTCACCTCAGGCATCGCGGCCGCCCTCGCCGCGCTGCATGCCGCCACGGCCCACGACCCCGGCGCGGTGCAGGGGGTCATGATCGGCACGACGCACTTCATCAACGCGATCGTCCAGGGGCGCGACCTCGCACCCACGGCAGCGATCAGGCTGGGCCTGCCCGCGACGGAGGCCCTCCCGCCGATGTCGGGCTGGCCCGCCCGGCTGGTGACCGCGATCAACGGCCGCAGCTACCTCTGTCATGGCGGGCACGAGATCGACGGCCGGTCGATCGCGCCGGTGCGACGCGACGAGCTGGAACGGGCCGCCGAGGACATCCACGCCCACGGCGTGCACTGCGTCGCGATCTCGTCAGTCTACTCCCCGATCAACGCAGACTGCGAACTCGAGGCGGCCGAGATCCTGCGCGAACTGCTGCCGGACACCTCGATCAGCCTCTCGCACCAGATCGGTCGGATGGGCCTGCTGGAGCGCGAGAACGCGACGATCATCAACGCCTGCCTCAGCGAACTCGCCTCACACATCTGCCACGGCCTCGGCCAAGCCGTGAGCGCCGCCGGCATCGACGCGCCGCTGTTCCTCAGCCAGAACGACGGCACCCTGATGGACGTCGACCACGCGCGCCATTACCCCGTGGCCACCTTTGCCTCCGGCCCGACCAACTCGATGCGCGGCGCGGCCTTCCTCTCCGGACTGCGCGACTGCGCCGTCGTCGACGTCGGCGGGACCACGTCCGACGTGGGGATGTTGCGCCACGGGTTTCCCCACGAGGCCAGCACCGAGATCAGCGTCGGCGGAATCCGCACGAACTTCCGGATGCCCGACGTGCTGTCCGTGGGCCTCGGCGGCGGCAGCCGGGTGCGCGAGGATCCGCTCTCCATCGGGCCCGACAGTGTCGGCTACCGCCTCACCCAGGAGGCCCTCGTGTTCGGAGGCCGCACGCTGACCTGCACCGATATCGCCGCCGCCGCCGGCATCGCGGACATCGGCGACCGCGGCCTCGTGCGCCACCTCGAGCGCTCGTTCGTCGATGCGGTGCGCGCACGGATCGCCGAGGAGATCGGCGCGGCCGTCGACCGGGTGCGTCCGAGCGCGGAGCACCTCCCCATCGTCGCGGTGGGCGGCGGCAGCATCCTCGTGCCGGACGAGCTCCCCGGCGTCGGCCTCGTCCACCGGCCGGCCCACCACGCGACCGCGAATGCCATCGGCGCGGCCATCGCCCAGGTCGGGGGCGAGGTGGACAAGATGTACTCGGTGGCGCCCGGAGAGCGAGACCGACTGCTCGACGAGGCCAAGCAGGAGGCCGTGGACAAGGCCGTCGCAGCCGGTGCCAAGCCCGACTCGGTGCAGATCGTCGACGTCGATGAGATCCCGTTGGCGTACCTGCCCGGCAATGCGACCCGGATCCGCGTCAAAGCGGTCGGTGACCTGGTGTTGTCCGGCTGATCCCTGGCGGCGCTGATCCGCCGCCGACGCCGCATCCCCTCTGCCCCGACACGGAGACACCGATGGCCCAGACCCTGCAGCTCGACGACCTCCCCGACCTCGCGCGCGGCGCCGCGCTGCTCGGCACGGGAGGCGGTGGCGATCCCTACATCGGGCTCCTGCTCGTCTCCGCCGAGCTCGAGCGCGGCCGCACCATCACGCTGATCGACCCGGCGGAGGTCGACGACGACGCACTGGTGGTGGCCAGCGCCTTCATGGGCGCCCCCACAGTCGTGATCGAGAAGATCCCCAGCGGCGACGAGCCGGTGGTGGCGCTGCGCCGCCTCGAACAGCACCTCGGTCGCTCCGCCGACGCCATCATCCCGATGGAGTGCGGCGGCCTGAATTCGATGGTGCCGCTGCTCGTGGCCGCTCGCACCGGGCTGCCCATCGTCGACGGTGATGGCATGGGCCGCGCGTTCCCCGAGCTGCAGATGGAGACGTTCGGCGTCTACGGGGTCTCGGGCTCGCCCATCGCGATCTGCAACGAGCGCAAGCACGTCACCGTGATCGACACCGGCCCGGACAACCACAGCATGGAGTGGTACGCCCGCGGAGTCACCATCCGCATGGGAGGGGTGTCCTACATCGCCGAGTACCCGATGACCGGTACCCAGGTCAAGGCCACTGCGATCCCCCGCACCATGACTCTGGCGCTGCGATTGGGCCGCGTGATCCGCGAAGCCCGGGAGCAGCACCGCGATCCCTTTCAGGCGTTGATCGAGTGCTTGTCCGACACCATCTACCAGCACGGGCGCATCCTGCTGGAGGGCAAGGTCGTGGATGTCGAACGGCGCAGCGCGGACGGCTTCGTCCGGGGTACCGCGCGCATCTCCACCTTCGACGGTTCCCGGACCGTCGAGTTGACGTTCCAGAACGAGCACCTGATGGCCCGCGACGGGGACCGGCTCCTGGCCCTCGTGCCCGACCTGATCTCGGTACTGGACGCCGAGTCCGCCGCGCCGATCACCACCGAGGCGCTGCGGTACGGCCAGCGCGTGCGGCTCTTCGCCATCTCCACGCCGCCGATCATGCGCACCCCCGAGGCGCTGGAGATCTTCGGGCCGAGCGCCTTCGGAATCGACGAAGACTGGATCCCCGTCGAGGAACTGGCCGCCGGATGACCCGGCGATGCTCGCCGAGCGCGGCCGCTCGCCCCGCGGCGATCCCTGCGCGCACGCCTCAGATGAGGGCCCGGGCCCGGCAGGCCAGCTGGAGCAAGAGCCAGTCGTCCGGGTTGTCCGGGTCCACGTCCAGCTCGGCGAAGATCCGCTCGACCCGGTAGGCCACAGAGTTGCGGTGTAGGTGCAGCTCAATGGCGGCACGGGAGAGGGAACCGTGGTTGTCGAGGTAGGCCTGCAACGTCCGGATCGCCGCCGCGGCCTTGCTACGGCCCATCTTGTCCAACGGCGCGAGCACCGTGTCGACGGCGGTGCGCGCGGTCTGCGAGGCATACCACTCGACGAGGGTCCGGCGCAGACCCAGGCCGTCGAAGGCCGTCGCGGTGTTGGCCCGTCCCCGCGCCCGCACCGCGCCGGCCGCCGCCCTGGCCTCGGCCGCCGAGCTGATCAGGCCGGTCGGGCCGCCGTGGGCCGACCCCACACCGCAGTACAGCTCCACATCGGGAAACGCGGCGATGGCCGCGTCGAGCGCCCGCTGCACAACCCGGGTTGCGTCGGCCGCCGCGGCCGACCCGGGATCGCTGCGCGACATCTGGATCAGCAGCAGCCCTCGCTCGGCGCGGGCGAGGTGCCAGGTGCCGCTGCTGCGGACCACGCCCAGCGTCACCCGGCCGAGTTCCTCGCGCCTGGCGTACGCCGCTACCTCGTCGCTGTCCGGCAGCTTCTCATCGTTCAATTCGATGCGCGTTACGAGGTGCCAACCGTCGATGGGCAACCCCAGCGAGCGCGCCCGCCGCAGCAGCTCCGAACGCCCGCGCGCGGAGCTGTCCAGCAGCTCGGCGAGCAGCTCGGCGCGCGAACGCACCGGCAGTTCCTGAGCACGGCGCTCGGCCAGGGCCGCCAGCCCGAGGGAGTTGGCCAGCAGCCTGCCGATCAGCGCCAGCTCGGGCCGGGCGTGCGCCGCCCCGTTGCGGATCAGGACCCACCGCTGGGTGTCGTTGCTCAAGCCGACCGGGAATGCGAGCTCCCCCTCGGGTCGGTCGGAAAGGACAATCTCCGCATCGGCAATTTCGGCGATCTCGGAAACCAATGTCTCCGGCTCGGAATCACGATCGGTCGTCAGTCGCTGGACCGCGACGACGGTGCGCCGCAGGGCCAGCTCGGCCGAGCCGCGCAACGCCATGTCAAGCCCGCACACCAGATCGGCGATGTTGATCGGATCGACGTTGCGCAAGATCGCTATTCCGAATCGCTCGGCCGTCGCCGCAGACGTGGAGGTCGGGCGCGGGGCCGTGGGGTCGGCCAGCACCAACGCGGCCACCCCTCGGGTGGCCGCCAGCCGCAGCGCGACGTCGAACCGGTAGGAGTCGACCGCCTCGTTGACGTGGGTACTCAGTACCGCGATCGCAGCCGCCGGGCAGGCCTGCAGATCGAGCAGGTTCTCCGCGACGAAGACCCGCTCCACAGCCGTGGCTCCTGGCTTGCCGCCGAGACACTCCAGGCGCAACCCGGGGGTCCGCAGCACCTCGTCGAGCTGTGGCACGCTCATCATCCTTTCGGCAAGAATGCCAATAGACTGGCGATTTTCGTGCAGGAAGTACAGGCTCGCGGGAAAACAAGGTGTTACGTTCCGCCGGTGCGCCTGGACGCAGACAACATCGAGGACTTCGCACTCGGCTGCGCGATCCTCAGCGCCGGCGGGGGCGGCGACACCGCGATCGGGCTGGCGATGGCCCGCCACGCGATCGAGTCCCACGGCCCTGTCGACGTCGTTGCCGTGGCGGACCTCGGCCCGGACGCGCTCGTGATGCCTTGCGGGCTCATCGGCTCACCGACGGTGGCTCAGGAGCGGATCTGGAGCGGCGTGGAAGGCGGCCGGCTCGCGAGCGCAGTGGCCCGACTGCACGGCGCCCCTGTCGACGTCCTGATGTGCTACGAGATCGCGGGGGCGAACGGGCTTCTGCCGGTCCTCTGGGCGGCCCGCCTGGGCACCCCGCTGCTCGACGCGGATGGGATGGGCCGAGCGTTTCCGGAGATGCAGCAGCAGACAATGCACGTGGCAGGCGTCGCGGCGAGCCCGGTGGTGCTCACCGACGGTCGCGACAACGACATCGTCCTGCACGCCGCAGACAACCCGGCCGCCGAGCGGTTGGCCCGCAGCTGCACCGCCGCACTGGGCGGCACCTGCGCCGGCGCCCTCTACGTCATGCCCGGCCGGGTGGCCCAGGCCGCAGCCATCACCGGCTCGGTGTCCAGGGCCGTCGCGATGGGCCGGGCGATGCGCGCCCGTCGGAGCGGATGGCCCGCCGCGCTGGCCGAGGAGGCGGGCGGGCGGGTGCTCATCGAGGGCCGGATCGTCGAGCTCGAGTGGACCGGCGGGGCGGGGTTCGCCCGCGGGCACGCAGTGGTAGACGGAACGCTCGGGCGCGAGCTCAGACGGCTCCGGCTGGAGCTGCAGAACGAGGTGCTCATCGCGCTCGAAGACGGGGAGGTCATCGCCACCGTCCCCGACATCATCGCCGTCCTCGGGCTGGTCAACGGCTCTCCCATCGGCACCGAACGACTGCAGTACGGCCAGCGGGTGGGCGTCGTGACCCTGCCCGCACCCGAGGTGTGGCGCTCGGCGGAGGGACTGGCCGTGGTCGGCCCTCGCTCGTTCGGCTACGACCTGGACTACGGCGGACCGGGGAGTGCCCATGCCGGCCCATGAAAGCCTGCGCATGGGCATCGATGTGGGCAGCACCAACACCGATGCCGTGGTGATCGACAGCAGCGGCATGGTGGTGGCCCAGATCAAGGTGCCCGGTTCGGCCGACCTCAGCGAGTGCATCGAGACCGCGGTCGCCGCACTCCTGGCGTCGCCCGCCGTGGATCCCGCGCGGGTCGGCGCGGTCACCCTGGGGGCAGCGCGTACCACCGACGCGATCCGCACCCGAGCCGGCCTGCGCCGGGTCGCCGTGCTGCGCATCGGGGCCCCGCTGACCTCTGCCTTACCGCCGCTGGTCACCTGGCCTCGGGAGCTGAGGGAAGCGGTGGGGGTGGACACCGCGATCGTCGCAGGCGGGTGCGAGTTCGACGGGATCCGGATCGCGCCGCTCGACGAGAGCGCCGTCGCCGCGTTCGCCCGTGAGATCGCCTCGCACGCGCAGGCAGTCGCGATCACCGCCGTCTTCTCCCCTGTCGACCCCACCGACGAGCTACGGGCTGCGGCCATCGTGCGGGCCGAGCTGGGCGAGATCCCGATCTCGACCAGCCACGAGATCGGCTCGATGGGGCTGCTCGAGCGGGAGAACGCCACGGTCCTCAATGCGGCGCTCTCCGGGAGCGTCGCGGCCGGCGCGGCAGCGCTGCAGGCCGCCGTGCACCGCCACGGCATGGACGCCGAGTGCTACCTCGCGCAGAACGACGGCACCCAGATGGCCCTGGCCTACTCCACGCAATTCCCGGTGCTGCTGATCGGCAGCGGCCCCGCCACCAGCATGCGCGGGGGCGCGCACAGCAGCGGGGTCACCGACGCGGTCGTCGCCGACATCGGCGGCTCCCGGACCACGGTCAGCCGGCTCGTCAACGGCTTCCCGTGGGAGTCGCTCACCCCGTACACGGTCAGCGGGGTGGTCACGAACTTTCGGCTGCCGGACGTGATCGGAGTCCCGGTCGGGGGCGGGCCGGTTCGGCAGGCCCTCTGCTGCGGCGGGTCCGAACCCACCCTCACCGACGCAGCCGTGGCGGCCGGGCGCACGACATTCGGCACCCGGGCGGTACCCCAGCAGTGGCACGCCTCACTTGCCGACCGCCTGGCCGAGGCCGACCGGATGATCGCCGAGGCCGTCGATCGTGTCGCGCTCGGCGCCCACGACCTGCCCCTGGTCGTCGTGGGCGGTGCGGGCGGGATCGCCCCCGACCGGATGCCGGGAATCGCCGAGGTCATCCGGCCGCCGCACTTCGAGGTGGCCAACGCGCTCGGCGCCGCCATCGCACCGGTCGGCGGCTCCGCCGAGCGGATCTGCGCAGGCCGCCCCGACCTGCTCCGCGCGGCCGTCGACGAGCTCACCACCGAGGCCTTCAGTCGCGCGATCCAGGCCGGCGCCGATCCTGACCGGCTGCAGGTCACCGGGATCGAGGAGGTCCCGCTGGCCTACCTGCGAGACCCGGCCGTGCGGATCAGGGTCCGCGCCACCGGGCCCCCGATGACCATGCCCGCGGCCGACACCCCCACGTCCCCGAACTCCCCCCAACCCGAACGGAGGCACCCGGGATGACCGGCACGACCTCGGTACTTGGCCAGCGGTTCGTCCGTGGCGACGGCCTGGCGAAGGTGACCGGCGAGGCGCGCTACACCGCCGACCTCGCCTTCACCGGGCTGCTGCACGCCAAGTTCGTCTACGCCGGGCGGCCCCACGCCCGCATCCTCTCGATCGACACCTCCGAGGCCGCCCGGATGCCCGGCGTCCACGCCGTACTCACCCAGGCCGACGCCCCGATGGTGCGCTACGGCATGTTCGTCAAAGACCGCACCCTGTTCGCCCACGACGTCGTCCGGTTCGAGGCCGAGATCGTTGCGGCCATCGCCGCCGACACCGCCGAACACGCCGCGGCGGCCGCCGCCGCAGTACGGGTGGAGTACGAGGACCTGGCTTCCGTGCTCGACGTCGAGGCCGCGCTCGATCCGGCCGCCCCGCTGCTGCACCCGCAGTGGGAGGGCTACCAGACCCAGGACGGGGTGGACCGAGGGTCGAACGACTGCGGGCACATGACGTCGGTGAAAGGCGACGTCACCGCCGGCTTCGCCGAGGCCGAGCTACAGCTCACCGAGACCTACCGCACCGACATGGTGCACGCGGTCCCCATCGAGCCGCACGCGGTGGTCGCCCAGTGGCAGGGCGAGAAGGTGACGATCTGGAGCACCAGCCAAGTTCCCTTCCCCGCGAGGGCCGGCGTGGCGGAGACCCTGCAGATCCCGCAGAGCGACGTCCGGATCGTCGTCCCGCATCTCGGCGGCGGCTTCGGCGGGAAGTGTGACTTCCACTTCGAGGCGCACGTCGCTCTCCTGTCCAAGGTCACCCGGCGCCCGGTACGGCTCGTCTTCACCCGCCGCGAGGAGTTCGTCGCGACGGACAAGGTCCGCCACGGCGCCCGGATCGAGCTGACGACCGGGCTGAAGCAGGACGGCACCATCACCGCGCGGCAGGCGCGGCTACTGCTCGACTCCGGCGCATACTGCGGCGACGCGCTGTTCGCCACCGAGATCGGGCTGATGATGATCGCCGGCCCGTACCGCATCCCGAACCTGCACGCCGAGGTACACACGCTCTACACCAACCGGACGCCGGCGGGCAGCGTCCGGGCCCCCGGGGGCCCCCAGACCTGCTGGGCCGTGGAGCAGCACACCGACGAGCTGGCCCGGCTGGTCGGCCTCGACCCACTGGAGTTCCGACGACGAAACCTTGTTCGGGCGGGCGACACCGGCCAGACCGGGCAGCGGTTCGTCAGCTCGAGCGCTCATGAGTGCCTCGAGCGCGCCGCAGACCTGGCCGGCTGGCCCGGCACCGATCTGGGCCCCGACGAGGCACTCGGGATCGCCGTCGGCTGGTGGTTCAGCCTCTCCGTACCTTCCGGGGCATACCTCAAGCTCAACCCGGATGGGACCGGCACCATCATCACCGGCGCCCAGGAGAACGGCAGCGGCTCGGTCATGGGGCTGCCGCTGCTCGCCGCGGAGGAGCTGGGCATGCGGCCGGAGTCGTTCTCCGTGCTCTACCAGGACACCGACTCCGGCCCGTTCGACATCGGCAGCGCCGGTAGCCAGACGACGTTCAACAACGGCCGGGCCGTGATGGAGGCGGCCCGCGAGGTCCGCGAGAAGCTGCTCGAGGTGGCTGCGGACCGGCTGGAAATCGACCGAAGCGATCTCGAGCTCGTCAACGGGTCGGTGCGGGTCAAGGGAGCACCGTCGCGCTCGCTGTCGTTCGCCGAGCTCGCCGCCGGCACCCAGCTGATCGGCAGCGGGTCCGGCACCCCACCGCCGCTGCCCGAGCACAACCTGAGCGGATGCAGCGGCCGCCTGGGGTACTCCGCGTTCGCGGCCCCCTCGTTCTTCTGCCACATCGCTCGGGTGCGGGTCGATCGCGAGACCGGCGTCGTCACGGTTCCCCGCGTCGTCGCGGTGCACGAGTTCGGACGCGTGCTCAACCCGATCGGCGCCCAGGGCCAGGTGGAGGGCGGGGTGATCCAGGCCGTCGGGATGGCGCTGCTCGAGGGCAGCCAGTACGACGGCGGCCACCAGCTCAACCCGGGCCTGTTGGGTTACAAGCTCGTCACGGCACCGGACGCGCCCACGGTGACCGTGCAGTTCCTCGACGACCCGGTCGACCAGGGCGGTCCCCACGGGGCGAAGGCGGTCGGCGAGCCCCCGGTCGTCGGGACGCCCGCCGCGATCGGCAACGCCATCGCCGAAGCCACGGGTCGCCGGGTCCGGGCGCTGCCCATGAACGCCGAGCGGGTCTGGATGGCGCTGCACGAATCCGACGCGACCCCCGATGCAGCCGAAGGACGCCCATGATCCGCTACGCCGCCCCCCGCACCACCGCCGAGGCTGTCGACCTGCTTCGCACACGGCCGGGATCCCGCATGATCGCGGGCGGGACCGATCTCGTGGTCGCGGCACGCGGCGGGAAGCACCCGTTGCCCGAGTCGCTCATCGCTCTGCACCGGATCACGGAGCTGGGACGACAGCGCGAGGCGGACGCCGGTATCGCGCTGGGCGCGCTGACCAGCCATGCGTGGATCGAACGCTCGCCGCTCGTCCGCTCCCGGTGGTCAGCACTCGCCGACGCCTCGGCGATGATCGGCTCCCCGGCCACGCGCGCTACCGGCACGCTCGGCGGGAACCTGATGAACGCCTCCCCCGCCATGGACACGGGCTCGCCTCTGCTCGTGTTCGACGCCACCGTCGAGTTGCAGCGTGCCGACGGTAGCCGGTCGGTCTCCGTGGCCGATCTGCTGGCGGGTCCGGGCCGAACCACCGCCGCACCGGACGAGCTGCTCAGGGCCGTGCGCGTTCCCTACCCGGCGCCGGGCACCGGCAGCGCCTACGTCCGGCTGGATCACCGGCAGGCCATGGAGATCGCGATCGTCGGCGCCGCCGCCGCCCTTGCCGTGCGGGGCGATGGCCTGATCGGCTCGGCCCGGATCGCGCTCACCGCCGTCGCGCCGACGTGCCTGCGGGTCCCGGCGGCCGAGGCCCTGCTGCTCGGCCGCCCTGCGGGCACGGACGCGTTCGCCGAGGCGGCCGGGGCGGCCGCCGACGTTGTGCAACCGATCAGTGACGTGCGCGGCAGCGCGGACTACCGGCGGGCGATGACCTCGGTCGTCGTGGTGAGAGCGCTGACCCGCGCCGCACAGCGCGCCGTCGCCGACACCGGCCCCGCCGGCCGTGCGTTCGCCGAGACCGGGAGGAATCAGTGAGCTATCCGCTGAAGGTGACCGTCAACGGCGTGCGGGTGGAGCGGCACGTGACACCGCACCGGTCGCTGCTGTCGGCGCTGCGCGAGGACATCGGACTGACCGGTCCCAAGGAGGGGTGTGACGATTCCGAGTGCGGCGCCTGCATGGTGCTTCTCGACGGCTGTCCGGTGAACTCCTGTTCCTACCTCGCGGTGCAGGCCGACGACCGTGAGGTCGTCACCGTGGAGGGCGTCGGCGCCGCCGGAGACTTGCACCCGGTCCAGCGCGAGCTGCTCGCGGCGGGCGGGGTGCAGTGCGGATTCTGCACGCCCGGGATCGTGATATCGGCCAAGGCCCTGCTCGACAGCACGCCGGCCCCCGACGAAGAGCAGATCCGCGCGGCCCTCGCCGGCAACCTGTGCCGCTGCACCGGCTACCAGAAGATCGTCGAAGCGGTGCTGCGCGCCGCAGGCTCCGTTGCAGAGGAACCGACCCCGTAGAGAGCGGGCAGGCATACGTACTTGCGCCGCCGGCAGTCGACCCGTCCGGGCACGCGGCCACACCACGCCGGTGTCCGTGTGACGCGCGGGACTGTGCGTGCGCCGCGCGGAGGTCGGGCGCCGACGTCTCGGCGAACAGCGCGACCCTAGGTTTCTTGGACGAACCGGCCGCTTGTCGGAGCACCTTCCTGGGCACAGACAGCCCGGTTGCTGTGTCGGCATGGCCCGCCACCGCACATGAAGGGTGGCGCTTCCGCACGTCAGGCTGGGCTTCGGACCGCGCCGCGGTCGAGGGTGCCGTGTGACGTCGCTGAAACAGCGATGCAACTCACCGTTGACATCACTGCTCGTTCGTGCAACCCGTTTGTGCAAATCCGCCAACTTGGCCCTGCCATTCGGTTGGAGTGCCGAAGATGCGCACCTGTCCGACCCATACGCTCGCTGTGATTCAGCCCACCGGATCCGCGGGCATGGGCCTCGCGCACGGTCACTCGCTGCTCCGGGCCCCGCTCCACGACGCCGCTCTCCCCAGGGGGTACACCGATGAAGCCACCCGTCTTCACCTATCACGCCTGTCGAACGGTGGAAGAAGCAGCCGGCCTCCTCAGCTCTTCCGAGGAAGCCAAGGTCATCTCCGGCGGGCAGAGCCTCGTACCGATGATGAACCTGCGCCTGGCGAACCCCGCGCATCTGGTCGATCTCAACTCCATCCCTGGCCTTGACCGGATCGAGGCAGGCGCCGGCAACCTGACGATCGGAGCCACGGCCCGCCAGCACGACGTCGAGCGGTCTGCGGCGGTCACCTCTGCCGCCCCGCTCATCGCAGCCGCTCTCGCGCACGTCGGGCACCCGCAGATACGCAACCGCGGAACGGTGGTGGGCAGCATCTGCCACGCCGACCCGGCCGCGGAGATGCCCGCCGTGTTCACCACGCTCGGCGGGCACGTCACCGCGCAGAGCGCCTCCGGGATGCGGACGATCGCAGCCGAGGACTTCTTCGACTCCTACCTCACGACAGCGCTCGAGCCGAACGAGATCGCCACGTCGGTCACCTTCAACACGCCGAACGGGTCCTCTGGCTGGTACTTCGAGGAGGTCGCCCGCCGGCATGGCGACTTCGCGATCATCGGCGTCGTCGCCCTCGTGACGCTGTCAGACGGCGTCATCTCCGACGCCAGGCTGACGGTCTTCGGTGGCGGGGCCACTGCCATCCGGATCGCCGCCGCCGAGCAGCTGCTGGTCGGCACCGCCGCCGGCGACGTCGACGACAACCTGCTGTCCAGGGCCGCGAGCGCGACGTCCGAGGCGCTGCGGCCCAGCGACGACATCCACGCGAGCGCCGACTACCGCCGCCATGTCGCGGGCGTGCTGATCACCCGGGGCATCCGCACCTCGCTCGAGCGCGCGACCACTCCCGCCTGACGGCATCCACCACGAAGGAGACGCCTCCGATGACGACGAACCCCAAGCATGTGGTCAACCTGACGGTCAACGGCGAGTCACACGAGGTACTGATCGAGTCGCGGCGCACGCTCGCGGACGTCCTACGTGAGGACGTCGGGCTGACGGGTACCAAGCTCGGCTGCGAGCACGGCGTCTGCGGGGCATGCACCGTCCTGCTCGACGGCAGCGCCGTCCGATCGTGTCTGATCTTCGCAGTCCAGGCTCAGGACGCCGAGATCTCCACCGTCGAGGGCCTCGCCGAGGACGGCAAGCTCGACTACGTCCAGCAGGCCTTCACCGACAACCACGGCCTGCAATGCGGGTTCTGCACCGCCGGGATGCTCATGTCGGTGCACGCGATGCTCGCCGAGAACCCGGAGCCGACCGAGGACGAGATCCGGGCCGGACTCAACGGCAACCTCTGCCGGTGTACCGGCTACCAGAACATCGTCAAGTCCACTGCCGCTGCCGCCGCGGCGGGAAAGGCGGCGAGGTCGAGTGCACAGGCTTCCTGACTTGTCCCCTGTCGTCGTCCCCTCGCAGGTGAAGGGTTCCCGCCATGTCTGAGACGATCACCGAGAGCCACCTCGCGATCCGCAAGGACAAATGGATCGGTAAGCGCGCCAAGCGGGTCGAGGACCCGCGCTACCTCACCGGTACGGCCCGCTACGTAGCCGATCTCGTCCTGCCGCGCATGCTGCACGCCGTCTATGTCCGCTCGCCGCACCCGCACGCCCGCATCGTGTCGATCGACACCTCGGTCCTGCCCGGGCTGGGCAAGTCTGTGTGGGTGTTCACCGGGCAGGACCTCGCTGATGTGCCGCCGCTGATCGACCACGTCGTGCTCGACAACCTGCTGCGCACGCCGCAGAACGTGATCGCGATCGACAAGGTGCGCTTCGTGGGCGACGCCGTCGCCGTCGTCGTGGCAGCCGACCGCTATGCCGCCGAGGACGCCGCAGAGGCACTGGGCGCCGCGGTCGAGTACGAGGTGCTGGCGCCGGTGCCGAGCGTCGACGCCGCGAACGCGCCCGGTGCGGCTGTGCTGCACGAGGAGCTGGGCACCAACGAGATCTACCGGCAGACCGAGAAGCACGGCGACACCGACGCCGCCTTCGCCGCTGCCGACCGGGTGTTCTCCATCCAGTTCCACCACAACCGCTATGGCGCGGCCCCGATGGAGACCCGGGGTGTGCTGGCCAACTACGAGCGCTCCGAGCAGCAATTGACCGTGTGGTCATCAACCCAGATGCCGCATTTCCTACGGTCTGTCATCGCCGGCCAGCTGAGCCTGCCCGAACACCGGGTTCGGGTGATCGCCCCCGAGGTCGGCGGCGGTTTCGGGCAGAAGATGTGCACGTCGCCGGAGGAGATCGCGATCCCCTTCATCGCGCTGCAACTCGGCAGGCCGGTGAAGTGGATCGAGGACCGGCACGAGCATCTCCTGGCCGCCACGCAGGCCAAGGAGGAGTACATCAACCTCGAGGTCGCTGCCTCCGCCGAGGGCAAGATTCTCGGCGTGCGCGGGGAGTTCATCGGCGACGGCGGCGGCTACTCCTTCAACACCGAGAGCGCGCTGATCGAGCCTGCGCTGGCCTCGAAGTCGTTCCCCGGCCCGTACCGCATCGAGGCCTTCGACGAGACCGTCGCGGCGTCACTGACCAACAAGAGCCCCGTCGCGGCATACCGCGGCGTGGGCTGGACGGCCGCGAACACGGTGCGCGAGATCATGATCGACGAGATCGCGCGCGATCTGGGTATCGACCCGGTGGAGATCCGGCGGCGCAACATGCTGCACTCCGACGAGCTGCCCTACCGATCGATCACCGGCCAGCTCTACGACAGCGGGAGCTATCTCGAGTCACTCGAGCTGGCCATGAAGACCGTGGACTACTCGGCGTTCCGCACCATGCAGCGGCGGCTGCGCGAGCAGGGCCGCTACATCGGGCTGGGCATCAGTTCCTACGTCGAGCAAACCGCCTGGGGCAGCGACTCCTCCGCCCAGGCCGGCACCCCCCTCCCGTCGCACGACAACTCCACGGTCACCGTCGACCCGAGCGGCACGGTCACCGTCGCGGTGAGCACCTCCTGCCATGGTCAGGGCCACGAGACCTCCTACGCCCAGATCGCCGCCGACGGTCTCGGGGTCGACATGGCCGACGTGAAGGTGGTCTTCGGCGACACCCTGACCGCACCGTACGGCCTCGGCACCTACGCCAGCCGCAGCGCGGTGATCGGTGGGGCGACCGTGGCCCGAGCGGCCGCGGCCGTGCGCGAACAGATCCTCCAGGTCGCCGCCAACATGCTGGAGGCCAACCCTGACGATCTCGTCATCGAGGACGGCAAGATCTCCGTCGTCGGTAGCCCTTCGGCATCGAAGACCTTCGCCGAGGTGGCCTATGCGGCCTACTGGGACTCCGAGGTCCGCTCCGACGAGCCGATGCTCACCTCGACGCGGTTCTACGACCCGCCCGCTACCTACGCCAACGGCTGTGTCGTCGTACTCGCGGAGGTCGATGCCGACACCGGGGCGGTCAGGCTCGACCGCATCGTCGCTGTGGAGGACTGTGGCACGGTCATCAACCCGATGATCGTCGAAGCCCAGGTGCAGGGGGCGATCGCCCAGGGCATCGGGGGCGCGTTGTACGAGCAATTCGTCTACGGCGAGGACGGGCAGCCGTTGACCACGACGTATATGGACTACCTGATCCCGACCTCCACCGATGTCCCGCCGATCGAGGTACTCAGCCTGGAGTCGCCCTCGCCGTTCAGCATCGGCGGCATCAAGGGCATGGGTGAGGGCGGGCAGATCGCCGCGCCGGCGGCGGTCGCCAACGCCGTCGCCGATGCGCTGGCACCGTTCGAAGCCCGGATCCGGCAGCTTCCGCTGGCCCCGGATTACGTGCTGCGCCTCATCGGTGCCATCGGCACCAGCCAGCCCTGACCCGTCCTACCCGGCTGCGAGCGGCCCGCCGGGGCCGCTCGCAGCCGACCCTGAGGAGAGCCGTCGATGCAGCTGGAGAGCGCATTCACGATCGCGGTGCCCCCGGGCGTGGCATGGGCGACGCGGAACGATCCGCGCACCGGGTCCGGCAGCGGCACGCCGCCCCCACCGCTCGGCGTCGTCTGGGAAGCAGGAATCGCGCTGCTGCTCGTTGCACCACCGATCCAGCGCCCGCGGACGGCACGAACGTCGTGAGCACTCAGATGATCGGCAAACCCGAGGCCGCACCGGTGGAGTCGCCCGCCGAGCTCGCCGCCGCGCTGCGCTCGACCGGCTACCTCGCCGACGACGGCCTGGCCACCGCCGTCTTCCTCGCGATGCAGATGAACCGGCCGCTGTTCTGCGAGGGCGAGCCGGGCACCGGCAAGACCGCGCTGGCCCAGGCATTGGCGCAGGTCCTCGGCGCCGAGTGGATCCGGCTGCAGTGCCACGACGGCATCGACGCCACACAGGCCCTCTACGACTGGGACTTCCCCCGCCAGCTCCTGCACCTGCGGGCGCTGGAGGCCGCCGATCGTCGTGCTCACCTCCAACCGCACCCGCGAGGTGCACGACGCGCTCAAGCGGCGCTGTCTGTACCTGTGGCTCGACCACCCCGACGTGCAGCACGAGATCGAGATCCTGCACAGCCGGCTGCCCGGACTGCCCGACCGCCTCGCCGCGCAGGTCGCCGGGACCGCACACAAGCTGCGCCAGGCCGACCTGATCAAGCCGCCCGGTGTCGCCGAGTCCCTCGACTGGGCGCGCGCCCTGCAACTCATCGGGGCCCGGGAACTGGACATGGACAGCGCAGCGGCCACCCTCGGCGCGGTGCTGAAGTACCGCGAGGACGCCGACCGGGTGCGCAA
This sequence comes from Pseudonocardia acidicola, assembly GCF_012911935.1. GTDB lineage: Bacteria > Actinomycetota > Actinomycetes > Mycobacteriales > Pseudonocardiaceae > Pseudonocardia > Pseudonocardia acidicola. The sequence goes on from NZ_JAAXLA010000045.1 coordinate 33,469, forward strand.
CCAGCTCGACACCCTCCTCACGGCATGACCTCACCAGCAGTGCCGCAGTCGGGAACGCCCACCTACACACACCCCCCGCAACCGGGCTCATCACAACAGGCCCGGCGGGGACCCGCGGTGGAGATGCCACCGGCCGAAGCCACGGTGCAGGGCGGAACAGTCGGCCTCGACCTCGGCGCCCGCACCCCGGAGGAGACCGCGGTCTCCATCGCCGCCGAGATGATCGCCCTGCGCTGCGGGGGGACCGGTCGTCGGCTCGGCGAGCGGGACGGGGCGATTCACAACCGCGCAAGCGGCGGGGTGACAACCAGTGTCTGAGCGCTCGCCGGCGTCCGGGCCGCCCTGGTCCGGCCCCGCAGTAATGATCGTCATGGGGGTGACGCCACGCCCGCCCCCGGTTAGGGTGACCCTCACCGAGCCGCCGACGAAGCGGACCGGCACCCGAATTTCATACGCCGTTCAACTCACAGCGGGAGATCCGGCGCCGGCCTCTCAGGGGCAGCCCGGAGCCGTAGGAGCAACTCCTCCCCAGGAATCTCTCAGGCCACCGCACCGCTGTGACGAGGCAACTCTGGAAAGCGCTCCCGCACCCAGCGGGACGCACCGAAGGGGCAAGCGGGCTCGGCCCGCGAATCTCTCAGGTCCGATGACAGAGCGGGGAGATCGCCGATCAGGCGCGCCCTCGCCCTCTGAGACCCGGAGCCCCCGTTGCCGACAGAGCAGCCCCCCGAGTTCGCTCCTTCCCTCGCGTTCGCCCACCGTCACATCGGCGCCGACGAGGTGGCCGTGACCACCATGTTGAAGGCGGTCGGTCATCCCGACCTCGAGCAGTTGGTCGACGCCGCCGTGCCGGCCGACATCCGCACCGCCCGGCCGCTCGCGCTGCCCGCGGCGCGAAGTGAGCACGAGGTGCTCGCCGCGCTGCGCTCGCTGGCCGCGGCGAACCAGCCGAAGGTCCAGATGATCGGGCTCGGTTACGCCGACACGATCACTCCACCGGTGATCCGGCGCAACGTGCTGGAGTCACCCGCCTGGTACACCGCCTACACCCCATACCAACCGGAGATCTCCCAGGGCCGGTTGGAGGCGCTCCTGACGTTCCAGACGGTGATCGAGGACCTCACCGCGCTGCCGGTCGCCGGCGCCTCGCTGCTCGACGAGGCCACCGCCGTCGTCGAGGCGGTGCTGCTGATGCGCCGGGCCAACCGGTCGGCGCCCACCGGAGCGAAGGTCCTCGTCGACGCCGAATGCCTCCCGCAGACCCTCGCTGTGCTGCGCACCCGGGCGGAGGCCCTCGACATGGCCGTCGAGGTCGTCGACCCGGCCGCGGCGCTCCCCGAGGGCGACCTGTTCGGCCTGGTCCTGCAGGCCCCAGGGACGAGCGGGGTCGTGCGCGACCTCGCCCCCGTCATTGCGGCGGCGAAGGAGCGCGGGGCGCTGGTGACGGTCGCTGCCGACCTGCTCTCGCTGACCCTGCTGACCCCGCCCGGCGAGTACGGCGCCGACATCGCTGTCGGCTCGGCCCAGCGCTTCGGCGTCCCCCTGTTCTTCGGCGGCCCGCACGCGGCGTACCTGGCGGTGCGCTCCGGGCTGGAGCGGATGCTGCCGGGCCGGCTGGTCGGGGTGTCAACCGACGACGAGGGGCGCACCGCCTACCGGCTCGCGCTGCAGACTCGCGAGCAGCACATCCGCCGGGAGAAGGCGACCAGCAACATCTGCACCGCGCAGGCGCTGCTGGCCAACGTGGCCGCCATGTACGCCGTGTACCACGGCCCCCAGGGACTGCGCGCGATCGCGGAGCGGGTGCACAGCCACGCCACGCGACTGGCCACAGGGCTGCGGGCCGCAGACGTCGAGGTCGTGCACGCCGACTTCTTCGACACCGTGCTGGCCGCAGTGCCCGGACGAGCCGACGCGGTCGTCGCAGCGGCGGAGGCAGCCGGGATCAACCTGCGCCGGGTCGACGCCGACCACGTCGCCGTGGCCTGCGACGAGGTGACCACCGCAGAGATCGTCGACGCAGTGCTCACGGCATTCGACGTGCGATGCCGACCCGCCCACGCGACGCCGGCCCTGCCCGAGGCGCTGCGACGCAGCAGCGGCTACCTGTCCCATCCGGTCTTTCACACCCACCGCAGCGAGACCGCGATGCTGCGCTTCCTACGCGCGCTGTCCGACAAGGACCTGGCCCTGGACCGGACCATGATCCCGCTCGGCTCATGCACGATGAAGCTCAACGCCACCGCGGAGATGGAGCCGATCAGCTGGCCCGGGTTCGCCGGGCTGCACCCTTACGCCCCGGCCCACCAGACCCGCGGCTATGCCCGACTGATCGGCGACCTGGAGACCTGGCTCGCCGAGATCACCGGCTACGACCGGGTGTCGCTACAGCCCAACGCCGGCTCCCAGGGCGAGCTCGCGGGCCTGCTCGCGATCCGCGGCTACCACCGCTCACGCGGCGACACCCGCCGCACCGTGTGCCTGATCCCGCAATCAGCGCACGGCACGAACGCCGCCTCCGCCGTGCTCGCCGGGATGGACGTGGAGGTCGTCGCCACCGCCGCCGACGGCAGCGTGGACCTCGACGACCTGCGCGCCAAACTCGACACCCACGGCGACCGCACCGCCGCGATCATGATCACCTACCCGTCCACCCACGGGGTCTACGAAGACGACATCCGCACGGTCTGCACGCTCGTACACGCCGCCGGCGGGCAGGTATACATCGACGGGGCGAACCTCAACGCAATGGTCGGGCTCGCCCGACCCGGCGAGTTCGGCGGCGACGTCTCCCACCTCAACCTGCACAAGACCTTCTGCATCCCACACGGCGGGGGCGGACCCGGCGTCGGCCCGGTCGCCGTCCGCACGCACCTCGCCCCGTTCCTGCCCGGCAACCCGCTCGGTGACCCCACCCGCTCCAGCGGGCTCCCGGTGGCCGCCGCACCACACGGCTCCGCCGGCATCCTGCCGATCACCTGGGCCTACATCGCACTCATGGGCGGCGACGGCCTGCGCCGCGCGACCCAGACCGCCGTGCTCGCCGCGAACTACCTCGCCCACCAGCTCGACCCGTACTTCCCGGTGCTCTACACCGGCCCGGGCGGACTGGTCGCCCACGAGTGCATCCTCGACCTGCGGCCGCTGACCAGGGCCACCGGCGTCACCGCCGAGGACGTGGCCAAACGACTGATCGACTACGGCTTCCACGCCCCCACACTCGCGTTCCCCGTAGCCGGCACGCTCATGGTGGAACCCACCGAGTCCGAGGACCTCGCCGAGCTCGACCGCTTCGTCGAAGCGATGGTCGCGATCCGCGGCGAGATCGACGCGGTGGCCGCCGGGCGGTGGGCCGTCGCCGACAGCCCCCTGCGCCACGCGCCGCACCCCGCCGAAACCGTGCTCGCCGACCACTGGGATCGGCCTTACAGCCGCTCCACGGCCGCCTACCCCGTCGCCCGGCTACGCACGTCGAAGTACTGGCCGCCCGTCGGGCGCATCGACGGCGCCCGCGGCGACCGCAACCTCGTCTGCGCCTGTCCCGCCCCCGCGGCATTCGCCGACCCGATCCCCGAGGAGACCCCCTGATGGGAACCCGCACCCCGCTGCACGCCGAACACGAGGCGCTCGGCGCGGCACTGACCGACTTCGCCGGTTGGCAGATGCCCCTGCGCTACGACAGCGAGCTCGCCGAGCACCGGGCCGTGCGCACCGCCGCCGGCCTGTTCGACCTCTCCCACATGGGCGAGATCGAGATCACCGGGCCGCAGGCCGCCGCGGCGCTCGACCATGCGCTGGCCGGCAAGCTGTCCGCGGTCGCGGTCGGCCGGGCCAAGTACTCGCTGCTCTGCACCGCCGAAGGCACCGTCCTTGATGACCTGGTCGTCTACCGGCGCGCCCAGGACCACTTCCTCGCCGTCGTCAACGCCACCAACACCCCCGACGACCTCGCCGAGCTGACCCTGCGCGCCAAAGGCTTCGACGCGACGGTGACCGACCGCTCCGCCGAGACCGCCCTGATCGCGGTCCAGGGCCCTCGCGCGGCAGAGATCGTGTGTGGGCTGCTCCCGCAGGCACAGCTCGACATCGTGACGGCGCTGAAGTACTACGCCGCAGGCCCGGCCACCGTCGCAGGCCACGACGTCCTGCTCGCTCGCACCGGCTACACCGGCGAAGACGGATTCGAGCTCTACCTGCCCGCCGCGCAGGCGCCTGCCCTGTGGCGCGCCCTGCTCGAGGCCGGCCGCCCGGCCGGGCTGATCCCCGCCGGCCTGGCCAGCCGCGACACCCTGCGCCTCGAGGCCGGCATGGCGCTCTACGGCCACGAACTCAGCACCGCCACCGATCCGTACTCCGCCGGCCTGGGCCGCCTGCCCCGACTCGACAAGCCCTTCGTCGGCCGCGACGCGCTGGCGGCCCTCGCCGAGCGCGAACCCACCCGGAAGCTGGTGGGACTGCGCGGCTCCGGCCGACGGGCCGCCCGCGCCGGATACCCCGTCCTCGCCGGCACCGGCACCGTCGTCGGGCGAGTCACCTCTGGAGCGCTCTCCCCGACCCTCGGACATCCGATCGCCCTCGGCTACGTCGACACCGCACTGTCCGCCCCGGGCACCGAACTCGCCATCGACGTGCGCGGACGAGCCGAGACCTACGTCGTCGTCACCCCGCCGTTCTACCGCCGCTGACCCTCCCAGGAGACCCCATGACCGACACCCCGCTGCCCACCGACCTCAGCTACTCCGCCGAACACGAATGGGTCGCCATCGCGCCCGGCGGACCCGTCCCCGCCGACGCCGTCCGGGTCGGCATCACCACCGCCGCCGTCGACTCCCTCGGCGAGATCGTGTTCGTCGAGCTGCCCGAAGCCGGGGCCATGGTCACGGCAGGCGAGCCGTGTGGCGAGATCGAGTCGACCAAGGCCGTGTCGGAGCTGTTCAGCCCCGTCTCCGGCGAGGTCGTGGCCGTGAACCCGGCGCTGGCCGAGAATCCGAGCCTTGTCAACGAAGACCCGTTCGGCGAGGGCTGGTTGTTCGCCGTCCGGGTCGAGGCGCTCGGCGAGCTGAAAAGCGCTCCCGACTATGCCACGTTCATCGCCGAGACGGGGGCCGCCCGATGAACGCCCTGGACGCGCCGCTGGCCACGTTCGACCCGGACGTCGCCGAGTTGATCGAGCGCGAGTTGCACCGCCAGCAGCACGGCCTCGAGATGATCGCATCGGAGAACCACGCGCCACTGGCCGTGATGCAGGCACAGGGGTCGGTGCTGACCAACAAGTACGCCGAGGGCTACCCCGGACGCCGCTACTACGGCGGCTGCGAACACGTCGACGACATCGAGCGGCTCGCCATCGACCGGGTGAAGGCACTGTTCGGGGCGGCATATGCCAACGTGCAGCCACACTCCGGCGCCCAGGCCAACGCCGCCGCGATGCAGGCACTCATCAAACCCGGCGACACGATCCTCGGGCTCTCCCTGGCCCACGGCGGGCACCTCACCCACGGCATGCGGATCAACTTCTCCGGGCTGCTCTACCACGTCGTCGCGTACGAGGTCGCCAAGGACAGCCACCTCATCGACATGGACGAGGTCGCGCGGTTGGCCCAGAAGCATCGTCCCCAACTGATCATCGCCGGATGGTCGGCTTACCCTCGACACCTGGACTTCGCGCGGTTCCGCCGGATCGCGGACGAGGTCGGCGCCCACCTGCTGGTGGACATGGCCCACTTCGCGGGCCTGGTGGCGACAGGCCTGCACCCGTCTCCGGTCCCGCACGCCCACGTCACCACCTCGACCACGCACAAGACGCTCGGCGGGCCGCGCGGGGGCATCATCCTCACCGACGACCCCGCGCTCGCCAAGAAGATCAACTCAGCGGTGTTCCCCGGTCAGCAGGGCGGGCCGCTGGAGCATGTGATCGCCGCCAAGGCAACCGCGTTCAAGATGGCGGCACAGCCGGAGTTTGCCGACCGGCAGCGGCGCACCGTCCGCGGCGCCCGCCTCCTCGCGGAGCGGCTCACGCGCGCCGATGTCACCGCGGCCGGAATCGGCGTGCTCACCGGCGGCACCGACGTACACCTCGCACTGGTCGACCTGCGGGACGCCGGCCTCGACGGGCAACAGGCGGAAGACCGGCTCGCCGCGGTGGACATCACCGTCAACCGCAACGCCGTCCCCTTCGACCCGCGCCCGCCGATGGTCACCTCCGGCCTGCGGATCGGGACCGCGGCCCTGGCCACCCGCGGCTTCGACGACGAAGCGTTCGCCGAGGTGGCTGACGTCATTGCGAAGACGCTGTCGCTCCCCACCCACGCAGGCGACTCGGAAGTGGAGCCGCTGCGCAGCCGGGTCGGCGCGCTCGCCGCGGCGCACCCGCTCTACTCCGGGCTGGGGTGAGCACAGTGACGGTCAGCGTGTTCGACCTGTTCTCGATCGGAGTCGGCCCGTCGAGCTCGCACACCGTCGGCCCCATGCGCGCGGCCGCCCGGTTCGCCGGGGAGCTGCGCGACCGTGGGCTGCTCGCGGCGACCGCCGACGTCAGGGTGGAACTCTACGGCTCGCTCGCGGCCACCGGCGCCGGGCACGGCACCATGCGCGCAATCCTGCTCGGGCTGGAGGGACACCGACCCGACCGGATCACCCCGGTCGAGATGGAAACGCGGCTCGCCGACATCCGGGCCGGCAGCCCGCTGCGCCTCGGCGGTGGCCCATTGATCCGGCTGGCCGAGGACGACATCGTCCTGCACCCGCGCACCGTCCTGCCCGAACATCCCAACGGCATGACCGTGGCGGCGCTCGACGGCACGGGCCGGGTGCTGCATGACCACACCTACTTCTCCGTCGGCGGCGGCTTCGTCGTCACCCGCGAGGAGTTCGGCCAGCTGAGCGGCCACCGCGACCGCGGCCCGTTCGGCACCGCGGCCGAGCTCCTCGCACTCTGCGCAGAGTCGGGCGAACCGGTCAGCGGGGTGATGCTGCGGTACGAGACCACGCTGCGCAGCACCGACGAGGTGCGCACCGGTCTGCTGCACATCCGCGACGTCATGCGCGAGTGCGTCCAGCACAGCCTCACCCGGGAGGGGACGCTGCCGGGCGCACTGAAGGTGCGGCGCCGGGCGAGAGAGTGGCACCTGGCCCTGACCCAGGAGGACCCCGGCCGGGAGCCGGCTTACGCCGAGGACTGGGTCAACCTGGTCGCGATGGCGGTCAACGAGGAGAACGCCTCCGGCGGGCGGATCGTCACCGCGCCGACGAACGGGGCCGCCGGGATCATCCCCGCGGTCCTGTTCTACGCGACCCGCTACGTCCCGGCGGGCGCCGCCGACGTCGACGCGACGGCGGTGCGCTTTCTGCTCACCGCAGGTGCGATCGGGTCCCTGTACAAGGAGCGGGCCTCGATCTCCGGGGCCGAGGTCGGCTGCCAGGGTGAGGTCGGGTCGGCCGCGTCCATGGCCGCTGCCGGCCTCGCCGAGATCCTGGGAGGCACCCCCGCCCAAGTCGAGAACGCCGCCGAGATCGCGATGGAGCACAGCCTCGGCATGACCTGCGACCCGGTCGGGGGGCTCGTCCAGATCCCCTGCATCGAACGCAACGCGATCTCCGCCGGAAAGGCGATCAACGCCGCGCGGATGGCGTTGCGGGGCGATGGTTCCCATCACGTCTCACTCGACACCGTCATCGAGACGATGCGTGAGACCGGGCGGGACATGAACAACAAATACAAGGAGACCTCACTCGGCGGCCTCGCGGCCACCATGCCGGTCAGCATCGCCGAATGCTGATCAGGAAGGACAGCGCGATGGCGACCGCACCCGAAGGCCGCACGTTGCTCCGTCGAGGTCCGCAACAGCGAGACCCCGATCGAGTGCACACCGTCGTGGATCCGCACCCGGGCGCGGGACCGGCCCGCAGTACACCGAGCTGACGTCGCTGGTGCGCTCCGGCGGCCTGGGCACGGTGCGGAGGCAGCTCGGGGCACATCGCCGCGACCGCGGCGGCGGCCTTGTGCCGAGTCCCGTGTCAGTCCCGCCGGCTCCGCCGCGGGAAGAGGTGTCGGGCGATCTCGCGGGCGACACCGGTGACGACGATGGCGATGGCGGCCGTCTCCAGCACGGGGTGCCGATCGGGAGGAGGCCGGGTGGCCGTGGCGTTCTTCGCAGGCACGCGGTTCTCCCCGGCCAGGGCAGCGGGGGGGACCGGCGGGGGCGGCGACTCGTGCAACTCCTCGTGCTGCTGCAGCCAGTAGAGCCACACGAACGCGGGCAGCACGAACACCACGGCCAGGCCCAGGGCCACGAACAGCGCCACCTGTGCCGGCTCGGGCGCGCTGCTCTGCGCGAGCGTCAACTGACCGGGCAGCACCCAGGGGTACTGCGCCACGCCCCACCCGGCGACCACCCCGACGACCGCGAGCGCCGCGGCTGCGCGGAGCAGGTTGGGCCGGTTGCCGGGCAGGAGCAACAGTGCGGCGATCCCGCCCAGTACGGACACCACGACCGCGGGCAGCGCGGGACCGATCAGCCGGGCCCACAGGTACGGGGCGTTCCGCATCAGCAGCACCATGTTGACAGCGGCCAGGACCCCGGCGACCAGGCCCGCGGCGAGCGCGCGGCGGCGGAAATAGCTCGCCATGTCGGGATGGCCGCGCCGGTCGCAGTCGGCCACGAGGTAGATGCCACTGATGTAGGCGCAGGTGGCGACGAAGAGCAAACCGGTGACGATGGCCGTCGGGCTGGTCCAGGCGCTCCATACGTTACCGGTGGGGTTCGCCGGCACTGCGCCCGTGGCCACCGCGCCGACCGCGGTGCCGAGGAAGAACGGCGTGATCAGGGAGGAGGCGGCGAACATCGCCCCGTACAGCCGCTTCGTCGCCACGCTCTCGGCCTCGTGGCGGAACGCGAAGCCGACACCGCGCAGCACGATGCCGAGCAGCGACAGGGCGAGCGGGGTGAACAGCGCGATCATCACCGCGCTGAACGCGCTCGGGAAGCCGGTCCAGAAGACCACGAGCCCGAAGATGATCCAGACGTGGTTGCCCTCCCAGACCGGCGTCACCGACGCGTCGATCTCCTCGCGCGGGCGGGCGCCGCGTTCGTCACCGCCCGCCAGCAGGTCCCAGATCCCGCCCCCGAGGTCGGCGCCGGCGAAGAGGGCATAGCCGGCGATCGTCACCATGAGCAGGGCGGCGACGGCGATGGTGGTGTCGGAAGGGTTCATGCCCGTGACTCCTCGGCCCGGGCCGGTGGAGGGCCGTAGGGCGTCTGCACACTGTCCGCCCCCGTCCGCGCGGCGTCCCGGGTCTGCCAGCGGCGGCCCATGAGCCACGGCACGCCGATGCTGGTAGCGGTGAGCACCCCGTAGACCACGATCGTGGCGGCCAGGGTGACCGGCACCCCGCCGGCCGGGGTCACCGCGTCCCGTGTGAGCAGCAACCCGTAGACCACCCAGGGCTGGCGGCCCACCTCGGTGGTGAGCCAGCCGAGTTCCATGGCCACGATCGACGCGGCCCCGGCGAGCGCCGCCGGGACGAGGAACCACCACGTGCTCAGGACCTCACGGCGGAACTTCCACACCCATGCCTGCCACGCGCCGAGCACCATGAGCGCCGTGCCGATGGCGACCATCCCGTCGAACGACAGGTGGAGCAGGTTCGGCAGCGGCGGCCGCAGTTGCGGCGGCACACTGTTCCACCCGATCACCTCGGTGTTCGGCGAGAACCCGACCAGCAAGGAGTCGAGATACGGGATGCCGACCCCGAAGTAGACCTCCCCGTTCCAGTAGATGCCGCCGAGCCACTCGGTGACACCCCGCTGTGTGTCGGCCACCAGTTCCATCGCCGCGAACTTGATCGGCTGCTGGTGCGCCACCGCCCGGGCGAGCACGTCGCCCATGAGCACCTGCAGCGGCGCGCACACGGCCCCGACCCAGAACGGGACGAGGAACCCCAGTCGGTGATAGCGGTCCCACCGCCCGCGCAGCAACCCGACCGCATAGACGCCGGCGACGACGAACCCGACCACCATGTAGGCGGCCAGGATCATGTGCGGGGTCTCGAACGGCGTCGCCCGGTTGAAGATCACCGCCCACGGGTCCACCGACGCGACCCGCCCGTCCTGCAGCGTGAAACCGCTGGGCTGGTTCATCCACGAGTTCGCCGCGACCACCGCGAGCGCGCCCAGGAGCCCGGCGATGACCATCGGCGTCCCCGACCACCAGTGCAGCCACGGCGGCAGTCGGCCCCAGCCGTACAGGTAGATGGCCGTGAAGATCGCCTCGACGAAGAACCAGATGCCCTCGATCGCGAACGGGATGCCGAACGCCGACCCGTAGCGGCCCATCAGGCCCGGCCACAGCAGCCCGAGCTCGTAGGACAGCACCGTGCCCGACACCGCCCCGACGGCGAAGATCACCGCCGCCACCCGCGACCACCGCTGGGCGAGCACCAGCGCCACCTGATCGCCGCGCCGGATTCCCAACCAGTGCGCGATCAGCACCACGGTGGGAAAGGCGATGCCGAAACAGGCGAAGATGATGTGGAAGCCCAGCGACGCACCCATCTGCGCCCGCGCAGGGATGTCGCCCTCGGCCAGTACCAGCAGTGAGCCGCTCACACAGCGCTCCAGAACCGCGCCGCAGCGGCGGCCCCAGACCCCACAGGCACCATGGGCAGCGGAGGTGGTGTCCCCATGCTCGCCCCAGTGCTCGTCGTGCTGCTCGGGATCGGCATCGGCGCCCTCGGACTGCTGCTCCCGGACATGTACGTCGTCGGCCTCATCGTCGCCCTCATCGGTGGCATCGGCGTCCTCGTACGGCTGGTCGAGTCATTCCGCGGAATCCGCGAGTCGCGGCACTAGACGCCGGCCCGATCGACCGGTGCCCAGCCGCCCACACCGGCCGTGGCAAGCCCTTGGCACGTCATCGGCGGGACTGTTCCCGCACTGCGGGGATTGGCGGTGGCACGTCCTGCATCGCCCCGGCAGCGCCATTTCCGTATTGCAGCCCGCCGGAACCCGCTCGTTCCTGCTGACCGGAAGGACCGGCGGACGAGCAGGCCGACTTTACGCCCGGCGGCAGACCCGGCGCCAGACCGAGGCCCAGACCGGGCGAGCTGCGTCAACGATCTTCGGGTTGTGAGCACGCCGCGGTCGGCGTTGGTGGTCGGCGGGCCGGGTACGCCACGCCGGCCTTCATCCGACCGCCGTGGCGCCGGCCGACGCGTACGGTCGGTGCTCGCCGACGACCGGCGTCATCTCCGCCGCCGGCCATCGTCCTGGCCGTGGCCGCCGGAGCCGTGGACGCAGCCTGCTTCACCCGGCTGGGCCAGGCGTTCGCCGGTGTCATGACCGGCAAATCGAGCTCACCATCCTCGCGGGTTTCACAGCCGGCTGGGCCCTCACAGGCGACCGCCCGGGCTGGCCCGCGAAGTTCGGCCTGCTCGCGGCCACCACGCCGGCGATGGGGCTGCAGGCCGCGGCTGTGCGCTCCGCCGGAACGAAACTGTCGACGACCTACCTGACCGGAACGCCGACCCGCCGCGGTGCCCGCCCTGCCGGACACCGCGCTCCTGGGCGTCCTGCCGGTCCTCCTGACCAGCGCCGCGATCCCGCAGCCCTGAGCCCGGACGGCGAAAGTGAGCTCCGGGCAGTCCCGCGGCGTCCAGCTCTCCCTGCCGATCTGCGGGGCGGCCGAGGGCGCGCCATCAACTCGGCGGCGGGCAAGGCACCCGATCGACACAACGCGGCGAGCTGCGTGATCCACCATGTTGTCGAGCTCATCGGCGGGTGGCGAGATTGGCCAGGGCCCCGGATCTGAGGAGAACCCACGCGCCGACGGCGTTGAACACTGCGGGGATGAGCCAGCGTCCGGCGGCGCCGACGGTAGCGGCCACCCTCTTGTGGCTGCCGATCAATGCGGCGGCCGCGCACCATCCGGCGAGCAGGACGAAGAACGCGGCGATGGTCAGCGGCCCGAGAAGACCCACCCACCGGTCCGGAACCAGCCGCAGTCCAGACGCGGCCAGTACGGCAACCGCGACCCGGGCGGCGAAGCCCAGGTACTGCCCGGCCAGGATCTGGCCGGGCCGTGGGACGCCGGTGCTTCGGCTGGTCGCGAACAGCACCGCCAGCACCACGAAGGCGTCCACATTGGTCACGGTGAAGGCGGCAGCCGCCACCCCGAGGACAGCCAGGGTCCCCATCAGGCAAAGGCTCGCGAGCCGTGGGTGGCCCGGCGCGCACTGCTGCCGGACACCCCGGGCGGGAGCTGCTAGCCCTGTCCGCCGGTCTCGGTTCTCCCCTCAGGTGTGCCAGGTGTGCCACGGTCGCGGCCCGACTCGGCGTCCCCCGGGCCGCGGTCGGCGCCGTTGCCGCGGTCGCCGGCGTGGCGTTCGCCGCTGCTGCGTCCGCTGCGGGCCAGCGCGGTGCCGGCGCCTATGGCGAGTGCCACCGGCCACTCGATCAGTTCGAAAGCGGTGAGGGCCCCCAGGCCGGCGTAGTAGGCGAGGTCTGCCGGGGAGAGCGACCGCGCCTTGGCCGCGGCCGCGCCCGCGGTGGCTCCGAGATCGGGGCGGCGCATTCGCGGCAGGTGCAGGTCGGGTTTGTGGAACTGGGCCGTGACGAACGGGAGGTTCACCGTGGCGCCCCGGCCGCCGCCCTCCCGCTCCGCACCTGCTGCGGTGGGACCGGTGCCGCCGGTTTCGCGGGTCTCGGATTCCGCGGCCGTGGGCTCGGTGCGCGGTTCCTGGGCCTCGGCGGACCTCGCTCGGGCAGGGGCCATGGTTCCTCCCTCGATCTCGCAGTGGCGGCACCGCAGTGCGTCACGCCGCACACGCGGCCGCAGCGCTCCCCGGCGCCGCCCGGTTCGTTCACTGCCCGTTCACCTCAGGTTCATTCCATGGTGCTGAGTGTTCCCCTCCAGACGGGCCCGCCATCTGGTGCAACTTCGGTCGCCTCGAAGCCGGAGGGCCGCGCGCACCCCCCTCCGTCGAGCCCTCACGGCGGCACCCGATCGCGCCACGGACGAGGGCGTCGCCTCGACCGGGTCGCTCGAACCGGTCGAGCACACGATCTGACGGCGCCGTGGCCCCGCGGGTGCGGGCCGACCACGTCGTGCATGCACGAGCAGCCCTCGGGACCGACCGCGGGCCGCCAGGCCCAGCGCTCCGCCGTAACAGCACAGTCGGGCCGGCTCCGGCTGCGCGGCTGGCTCAGTGTCGCGGCGGCCGGCTCGACAGCCCTTCGCGGACGGCCCGCTCGACCAGGATCGGCACGAAGCTGCGCACCCGGGCGTCGGCGAACCGCCGCGCGGCCTCGCTGACCGTGGCGCGGACCCGGTCCTCGCCCACGCCCGCCGCGGCGCCCTCGCGGCTGAGTTTCGGTGTTGGAGCGGCCATGCCGCCGCGCCCCTTCTGCTCCGTCGCCGGCCACCACTTCGGACGAGAAGGTCCGTGGCCGTGACCCGAAGCGGTGACTTTCACGGTAGCTGATGGCACTTACAGCGATATCTGGACAGACCTCACTGTATCCACTTCCAGGCGCTCAGCCCGTACTCGGCAGACTTCCCGTCATGAGTCGCAATCTGAAGCTCGAACGCGACTTCCTGCACTGAAATCGCCTATCTCGCATTATAGCTGCAAACCTTCGGACACAACATCTTCATGAGCAGTCGTGGTTCCCGCTCAGAAATTATTGTGCATCCGTTCATCACGACATTGCGGCCGATCTCGCGGCACCGATCCTCTTCCGCTACGTGCGTGAGACTGCTGCAGCAACACGGCCTCCATTGTGAGTTGCAGTGTCGTGTAGCCGGATGGGCGGCGCTGAGGCCGAGGCTGACTACTCCGCGATCAGCCTCTCCTCGATCCGCAGACCGCTTCACAAACCGAACATAAGGCCCAAATCATTAATCTGCTCAGGACGACTCGTCGTCCGCCGGCCGTTACCTCGGTCACCCGGCGAGCGTCCCGGCCCACGAGTTGGTGACTCCGTAGCGCCACTTCCCGGTTGTGGAGTCCGGGGCATCGGCATTTCTGCGGTACACCGCGCACCTCATCGGGTCGCCGGTGTCTGCCCAGAACAAGCTGGGCAAGGCGATGTTCAGATGGGGGTATTCACGGGTGATACCCGCGGCAGGTCCGTCGATGAACTCCACCCAAAGGGCCACAACGCGCATTATCGACACTCGACGACTGCACGAGGTACCTCCACGTGCGCCAACTCGCAGCATGCAGTCGCAGGATTATCCGTACTCTCGGCGCAGCAGCGCCGCCCGTCCAGGCAGAATGCCTGGTCGACCTCACAACCGCCGGCCGCACTGCTCAACGTGTTCTCGCGGCAGCTCGACGACGTCGACGAGGCCGTGCGTCGACCGGTGATCGGGCCTTGGGTCGACCTCGTGGACGATCCGCGAGGTCGTCGATCACGCCGACGCTGACAGACCCGCGAGATCATGGCAGCCGCCGGATCGGAGTAGCAGGACGGGCGACCACCGGGGAGATGGTCGGATGCATCTCGCCGCAGGCCGGGCCACCCTTGATCTCCCGCTCGAACAGCTGCCCGGTCTGCCGTCCAGACCACGTGCGACCACCGACCGGACACGCACGTCCAGTCCGACTCTCGTCCGCTGACCCATCACACAGCCCTCCCGTCGTCGGCCCCACTGAGCTCGTCATCGACGCCCCGTCCGGCTATCGCTCAGATCGCCCAGCGATCGGGGAAGCAGTCGACGCTGTCGACCAGCCCGAGGATCGTGAAGACCTGTGCACTGCTCAGCCGGGTGAGGACCTTGAGCACCTGGCGCTCGCTCAGGCTCCCGAGGGCGTCGGTGACGCCCGGCTGTCGCCGACGCCGGACAAGACGGCCGACGCGTTCCACGGGGCGGCCGTTCCTCAGCGGCCTTCCCCGGCGAACCGGGCGGCGCACCCGCGCGCCACACCGGCGGCCCCGCGGCGTCGGCTCGCCTGAAAGCCTGTCGACCTCGGCTTCCTGCTGGCACTCAGCCCGCAGCGCCGACCACTGTAGACCCACTGGGTCCACGATAAGGAATTCCTAGCCTGGGTCCACGATATGGAATTCCACCCGGAGATCCGCGATGCGGAATTTCCAGCCACGCCAACCATGCGCAGTTCGCAATTAATAGCCTGGGTCCACGATGTGGAATTCGCGGGCTGTGCGACAGGTCACCAATTGGCACGTTGTCATCCTTTCGGATGGACGGATACTCTTCCGCCGTACCGCGGCGCAGTCGCCGCAACTCTCCGTAATTCCGGCTTCCCACCCTCCGTCGTCGCAGCTCGAGTCTGGAGAGGAGCGTGTATTTCACGTGCAGTTCACCGAACTTTCCGGCTATCACGTCCGTACCGGCGAGTGTACCGTATTACGTCCGTTCTTTCGAACGGGTGGCACGAACGTGGTGGCCGACCCACGTCCCGCCGCCTACGTCCAGGAGGCGCACCTACGAGTTGCCCGGGCGCGCCGCGAGGCCGGGCAGACCGCCGCGTCCTGGCTCGGCACCGCGTTCGAGCTTCCCGGGCGCCCCGACTTCGCCGCGCTCGAACGGGCCCTGCTCGGCTGGATCGACCGGCACGAGACGTTGCGCAGCGTCCTGTCCTACACCGAGCGCGGCGTCTCGCGCAGCACCCTGTCGCAGGGTGACGTCGGCATGGGCAGGTGGGACCTCGGCCACTTCGGGTCCGGGCACGCGCTGGCCGCCCGGCTCGAGAACCTCTTCGACAGCGAGACCGACCCGCTCACGTGGCCCTCGTACGTGTTCGCGGTGGTGTCTCACGGGGACTCGTTCACCGTCTACGTGAGCCTGGATCACTCCAATGTAGACGGATACAGCATCCTGTTGATCGCCCATGAGATCAGCGATCTGTACCGCGCGCAGACGTGCGGCAGGCCCGCCGAGCTCGGCGCCGTCGGAAGCTATGTCGACTTCGCCGGTGCCGAACGGCGTTCCGCCGGGCAGGTGCTCGCCGATCACCGGACAGTTGCCGCGTGGCGGGATTTCTTGCTGTCGCACGGGGGTGAGCTGCCGGCGTTCCCGCTGCCGGTCAACCCGGAGCAGACCGCGAGCGTGTCCCAGGACGGCACATGTCACCTGCTGCTGGGCCCCGACGAGACGGCCGTGTTCGAGGCCCGGTGCCGGGAGCGCGGCGGCTCGTTCATGGCCGGCAGCCTGGCGTGCCTCGCACTCGCGGGACAGGCCGAAACCTGCTGCGGCGTGTTCGGCGCGCTGATGTCGATGCACACCCGGAGCGCCGTGGAATGGGCCGAGTCGATGGGCTGGTACGTCGGGCTCGCGCCGCTCGAGGTCGCCGTCCGGCCGGGGGACGCCTTCCCCGACGTACTCACGGCCGTGACGGCCGCGACCCGGGCGGCGAAGGCCATGGCCGCCATCCCGTTCGAGCGCATCGCCGAACTCCTCGGCTGCCGCCTGACACCCCGGTTCGTGGTGTCCTACATGGACCTTCGCCGCGTGCCGGGCGCGGACCGGTGGGGCGACTGGAAGGCGGCCGCACTGCGCTCGCGCAGCCCGCACGCCGACGAGGTCTACCTGTGGCTGATCCGGTCGTCCGAGGGGCTGCGTCTTTCGGCGCGATATCCGGGCACCGCTGCCGGACGTGCGGTGCTGCCCCGCTACTTCGACCGCGTGGCGCAGGTTCTGCGCGAGGTCGTGGCCGTGCCGCAGCCGGCAGTCTGAGGAAGGGACCCACCGATGTTGATGACCACGATCACTGACTACGCCCCCGAGCCCGGCCGCCTGGTGGAGTTCCGGGCCACCGCCGCGGGCGGCCCGGTGACGCCGGAACCGCTGTCGTACCTGCAGGAGAACCACCTGCGGCGATTGCTGGCGAACCAGGCGGCGGGCAGGTCGCAGTCGCCGTGGCTGGCGACGGTGTTCGACCTGCCGGGAACGTTCCGGCCGGAGGCGATGGCCGCGGCACTGGAGAAGTGGCTCGACCGGCATCCGACGCTGCTCACCTGGTTCTCCCTCGACGACGGGGGCCTGCAGCGGCACACCGTCGAGCGCGACACCGTGGCGCTGGAGATCGTGCCCGCCGGGGAGGTCGCCGACATTGCGGGATACCTGCACGAGCGGTTCGACGAGGGCACGGACCCCTTGCGGTGGCCGCCGTTCGTCGCCGGCGCGATCGTGCGCGAGGACAGCGCGACCGTCTACTACGCGGTGGACCACAGCCACTCCGACGGCTACTCGGTGATGCTGGTGTTCGCGGAGCTGCGGGCGCTCTACGAAGCGGAACTGGCGGGCACGCCGGCGCGGCTGCCCGAGGTGGGCAGCTATGTCGACGCGTGCGTACTGGAACGTGAGCGGGCAGCCCGCCTGACACTGGATTCGCCCGAGGCGCGCGAGTGGCTGGACTTCTGGCTTTCCGGGCCGCCGCCGACGTTCCCACTCGAGCTCGGCACCGAGCCGGGCCGGTTCTACCCGACCGCGGCGGTAGACCTCGACGTGTTCGACGCGGCCGAGGCGGAGGCCTTTTCGCACGCGTGCAAGGCGAACGGCGCGGGCTTCTCCGCGGGGTGGCTGACGGCGCTGGGGATCACGGCGTACGAGCTGGCAGACGTCAAGAACTATCGGGGCCTGGCGGTCGTGCACACGCGGGACGAGCCGCGCTGGCAGGCGGCGCAGGGCTGGTTCATCAACCTGGGGCCGGTGGCGTTCCCGTTGGCGGGGCAGGGCGAGTTCGGCGAGGTGGTCGCGCGGGCGCAGGCGGCATTCGAGCAGGCGCAGAGCCTGGCTCGGGTGTCGCTGCTGCGGGTGGCCGAGCTGCTGCCGGCCCTGGACCCCCAGGGCGACGCGGCGGCCGTTCCGCCCATGGCGTCCTATTTGGACATGCGGCACGCGCCCGGCGTGCGTGAGTGGCAGGAGGCGAACATGGCGCTGCTGGTCGGCCCCGGCCAGACGGCGGACGTGTCGATGTGGTTGAACCGCTTGGTGGGCCGGACATACCTCAAGGCGCAGTACCCGGACACCGAGGCGGCGCGAGCCGCGGTGCCGCGCTACCTGGAGCATCTGGTGCGCGTGCTGCGGGAGATCGCGCGGACCGGCAGGTACCGGATCAACACTCCGGTTCCGGCGCCGGTGTGATCCGCTCGACGGCCCGCTGAGCCTCGGCGCGCGCTTGGGCCGGCACCGCAGCATCCTGGAGCAGCGAAACCACGGTTGGCCGCCTGGGGCTTGTCATGCTCTTGCACTCCTCTCCCCTCCCCGGACGCGGCATCACGAGAACCGGGTCAGAATCGACGCGGTACGAAGCGTCGCCGATTTTTCCGCTCGGCAGACGTTCGAAGGCTTGAATTCGTGAGATGACCCCTCAGCAAGCACTGTTGTATCGCTTTTTCCCGCTCGTAATGCGAATGTCAGCACCGCGTGCCACTTGAACAACCCACGGGGATGCACGAACCTCTCGTCCCATTGCGGTCCTTCAGCCGGTGCTCGTCTGCTGATCGGCGGGTGGGAACTCGTAGCCGGCGCCGGCGGAGCGAGGACCCGGACCCGGACCCGGACCCGGTGATCATCTCCACCGACACCGGCTTGCCCTCGGTGCGCGAGACGACCCGCGTACCTGCTGCGCCAGAACTCACTCCCACTGTCCTTGGCCCTCGGACGGGCTACGCGAAAACGATCGGCAGCACGATCGCCGCGGCGACGAGCGAGATGCCACTCAGAAGGTCGGCGCGGATGCGAATCACGCTGGCGGCAGCCCGCCCGAGGCACATCCCGGCGAACGACATCACCGCGGTCATCACGCCGAAGGTGACAGCCGGGATCACCGCGGAGAACCCGAGCACTCCCAGGCCCGTACCGGCGAGCAGGTTGTCCACGCTCAGCGAGAGCGGCATGCCGAACAGTGTCACCCACGGATGGTCCAGCTCCTCCGGTGCCGGGTTCCGGATCGCCCCGACGAGCAGGTACACGCCGTACAGGCCCATCACCGCCGGCCCCACGTAATCCGCGATCGGGCCGATCGCCTTGCCGACGTAGTGCCCGAGCAGACCGCCGGCCAGTGGCGCCACGGCATCCCAGATCCCGAATATCACGGCGATCTGCGCGGCCCGGCGGAGACCGAACGGAACGGTCCCGATCGCGACCGACGACCGGAAGTTGTCCAGGCTGAGCGTGAACCCGAGGACCAGCAGTGTGACGATCGTGGCATCACGCATGGCTACCGGGCCCGGTGTGGCCGAGGGACGAGGAGAAGGTCGGTCGATCTCTGCTCGTCGTTGGCGGCTCGCACGGCGTCGGCGACGATCCCGTGGTCCGGTGAGAGGTGGCACACCGGATCGGTCCGGGCGGCGTCACCCGTGAGCTGGAACGCCTGGCACCGACACCCACCGAAGTCGATCTCACGACGGTCGCAGCCGCGGCAGGGGTCCGGCATCCAGTCCGTCCCCCGGAAACTCTGGAAGAGCGGCGACTCCGCCCAGATCCGTGACAGGGAGTCCTCCCGGACACTCGCGCGGGGAAGGGGCAGCGCCTGCGCAGCGGGACAGGGCAGGGCGTCGCCGTTGGGTGTCACGGTCAGCTGTCGGGCGGCCCATCCGCCCATGCAGGGCTTCGGGTACCGGCTGTAGTAGTCGGGCAGGACGTAGAGGACGTCCATCCGGCCCGCCAGGCGCTCGCGCGCGGCGCGGACCACCGCCTCGGCCCGATCGAGCTGCGCCCTGCTGGGCAGCAGCGCGCCGCGGTTGCGCAGGCCCCAGCCGTAGTACTGGGTGTTGGCCAACTCGACGCGGCCGGCCCCCAACTCCTCGGCCAGCTGAAGAATGGCGGCGACCCGGTCGATGTTCTGCCGGTGAAGCACGACGTTCACCGTGAGCGGCCACCCCATCTCCTTCACCGTGCGGGCGGCCTCGATCTTGCGCTCGAAGGACGGGGTGCAGGCGATCCGGTCGGAGAGGGCGGGTTCGTCGGCCTGGATACTGACCTGGACGTGATCGAGGCCTGCGGCCCTGAGCTCCTCCGCCCGGCGCCGGGACAGACCGATCGCACTGGTGACCAGGTTCGTGTACATACCCAGCTCACCGGCGGTCGCGACGATCCGCGCCAGGTCTCGGCGCAGGAGCGGTTCACCGCCCGAGAGGTGACACTGCAGGACACCCAGTTCCTGGGCCTCGGCCAGCACCCGTTGCCACTGCTCGGTGCTCAGCTCGTCCGTGTAGTCGGAGAGGTTGAGCGGATTGGAGCAGTACGCACAGGACAACGGACAGCGGTAGGTGAGTTCGGCGAGCAGCCCGAAGGGTTTATCCATCGCTGACCTCCACGCATCGCTTGGCGACCAGGCGCGCGAGGAACCGCTGCACCTCGCCGTCGGCCACCCGGTCGTACCGCCCGTGCAGCTCCGCCACGATCTCGGCCACCGTCCGCCGCCCGTCACACAGGCCGAGGACGTCCGCGCCCGTCCCGTTCAGCACGACGACCGCCTCCGGGCTGAGCAGCACGTGTCGCGCCCGCGCCCGGTCGAACGTCAGCCGGACGTGGGGCGCGAGCCCGGGACGGCTCGCCCCTTCGACAGTGCCGCGGTCAGTCCGCATAGGCTCGGTCGATCGCATCCATCACGCTCCAGAGCACATCGCACTTGAACGACAGGGCGGCCACCGCCCGTGCCTGGTCCTGCGCCGATCGACAGTGCCGGGTCACCACCTCGAGGGCGTGTTCGGAGTCGCGCGGGGCCTGCTCCAGTCGGGCCCGGAAGTAGGCAAGGCCGCCACGGTCGATCCAGGTGTAGTGGCGCTCGAACGCGGCGAGGCGCTCGGCCATCAGGTCCGGTGCGAAGAGCTCGGTCAGCGACGACGCCACCGCCTCGACCCACGGCTTGGTGCGGGCGAAGGTGACGTAGGCGTCGACGGCGAACCGGACACCGGGGACCAGATGCCGCCCATCCGCGATCTCCTCGCGGGTCAGCCCCACGGCCTCGCCCAGGCGCAGCCAGGCCTCGATGCCGCCCTCCTCGCCCGCCGTGCCGTCGTGGTCGACGATGCGGCGGACCCAGCGCCGGCGCACCTCGCGGTCGGGGCAGTTGGCGAGGATCGCGGCATCCTTGCGCGGAATGTTCTCCTGGTAGTAGTAGCGGTTGGCCACCCAACCCCGGATCTGGCGGCGGCTGAGCCGGCCGTCGTTCATTCTGATGTGGAAGGGGTGCCGGTCGTGGTAACGCCGTGCCTGGGAGCGCAGCGCCTCGACCAGACCGTCGGTCCCTGTTCTCGTCGTTGTCGTCATCGCGGCTCCAGACCTGCACCTCGAGGCCGTCCATGGCCACTTCCACCCCACGCTCCGCACTCACCCCCGCCGTGAGCTCCTGCACGCCCGGCAGGTACACCACTGCCCGGCCGCTGTGCTCGTCGGTGGGCGATGGCCCACGACCCGCCCTTCCTCATCAATCACCGGGCCCGAAGCGCGCCCGCTTCGTGGCGGGGACGTCGAACGCCCGGTAGGACAGCCCGTCAGCCAGGGACATGTCGGCTCCGGGTACCACCGGGCGCCACTCGATCGGGCAGTAGCGTCGGGCGTCCGGGGCAACGCCGTCCCGTCGCACAGCGTCTCGCGCACGGCGACGGTGGCGTGCAACTGCAGCCCCGCCCCTCCCGCAGGTCCACTGCGGAAACTGTCTCTTATAGACATCTCCGAGCCTACGAGACGAAT
>NZ_JAAXLA010000046.1 GCF_012911935.1 Pseudonocardia acidicola
TTACCCCAACCGCCCCACTCATGGTTCGGGCGACGATTGATAAACCATTCGGTCCATTTAGCAGCCATTTCTCACCCTCCTTGTTCGGGAACGCCCGGTGCGTTCCCCCGGTATCGGCGAGCGCCCACCGCCAGAAATTCACGCAGATTTGTCAAACACGTTCCGAATGCCGCGGAGCAGGCGGCAGCACACGATGACAGCGGCCTGACCTGCAGTGGCATCGCCGCAGCGGGCCACCGCAGCCTTCAGACAGGATCAACCCGGCCCCGGTCGCACCGCACGAGTCGATGCGATCCCTGCCGACGGATCTCGATCCAGATAATGCCGGTACCCGGTGCTCAGCCCAGCCCGGTCATACCCGCCACCCTCCAGTCATCGATCGCCCCCTCCGGCGTATCTCGACGATCGGGCGGGTGGTCGATCACGGCCCGCCGCCCGCGTCGACGACGCGCGACATTGACCGGTCCACGGTGCTCCGCGGCCGGGGTGCGCACCTCGGCCTCGGAGCACAGGTTGTGGAGCTCTCAGCCGACCCGACGGGTGGGGCGCACACCCGGCCGAAGTGGTAGAGGGCGACACGGAACAGGCGTCCGGCGTCGTACCCGCCCTCAGCCACCTATCCGGTCGAGCGCGTCCTGGGCCGCCGAGATGTGCATGAGCGCCTCGGCGAGCGCCGCCGCGGCGAGCCCACCGGCCGGTGGGCCGCCGGCTCCGCCCCGCGAGCGCAACTCGGCGGCGGCCTCCCCCAGCAACTCGTAGGCCCGATCCCGTGACACCTCGAACTCGGCCAGGTCTTCCGGACTCATCGACCAGCTCGCGCCATCCTGCGTGGACATGGCGAGGGGTACCCACGGCCCGGGTGTACGGCCGCGGTCCTTCCGGCGGGTTCTCCCCCGGCATCTCGCGGGGTGGCCCCATCGATGCGTGCTTCGCCGCGGCCGACGATGGACCGCGACGACACAGCCAGGCACCGCATCAGCCAGGACGGCCGCGATGAACTACCAGATCACTGCGTACTGGTTCTGCACACCGTGCGAGGTCGAAGGCCGAGACCCCGAGCACGACCTGAGCTGCTGGAACTGCGGCGGCGCGGTCACGGTCACCGCGCGGCCCGTGGTGCCGCAGCCGCCCCCCGGGCTGCTCACCGAGACCCCGCGGTGACATCACCCGGCGCCCGGGCCCGGCCCGGAACCCGCCCCCGCGCCCGTTGCCCGGGTGGCCGGTCTCACCACTCGGGTTTGCTCCACCAGGCCTCGACATCGTCCGACTCCGTCGACGCGGGCTCCGGCGGGGCCGGTTCGGTGGCGCGATGCCGACCCTCCTGCAAGCCCCGCTGGTAGGTCGCCAGTCGCTCACGCACGCGGTCCGGCACCCGCTCCCCGGGGCCGGTCTCCGGACGCACCCCCTGGGCCCGCGGCGGCGGGACGAGCTGGGTGCCCGGTCGCCGGCGGGGCAGGCCACTCGCCGTCATCGGCCCGGTCTCCGGGCTGGCCGCGCGCGCGTTCGCGGCACGCCACTCCGCGTCGTGCGGCGTCTCCCAGTCGAGCGGCTCACCCGAGCCGGAACCCTTGTCGCCCGACGTGTCCCGGCCGTCATCCTCGCGGAACCACGCCGAGGCGATGGCCTCGAAGATGGGTGTGCCCACGGGATCGTCAGCAGGCGCGTCGCGCCGGTCCAGCAGCGAGCCGAAGAGGTCGTCCGCCGGCGACACCGCGGGTCCGAGGCGACCGGCCGGCGTGCGCATCGCCGGTTCCGGATCGGCCGCCGGCCGGAGCCCACCGAGGGACCACAGCCCCGCGTCGCGGCGGACGTCGGCCGGGCGGGCGGTGCCGGCGCGGTCGCGCGGGGCGGCGGACGGCGCGGCCTCGGTGAGGCTCATCAGCGCCCGTGGACAGTGCAGGCTCGCGACGAGACCGGTCTCCGGATCGACGCCGCCGAGCGGGTGCTGCAGGCGGATCGCGGTGCCGGAGCGCTGGGCGAGCCGCTCGGCCACGGCCGGGCCGGCGCGGCGAGGGCCCCGATCGGCGTCCTCCTCGTCGACGGCGTCGGTGGTCACCTCGACGGTCATGGCACCGTCGCCGGCCACACGGCTCACGACGTCGATCCGGGCACCGGTCCGGGACACCGACAGCGCGTGGTCCAGCACCTCGGCCAGCAGGTGCCGCAGCTCGCCGGCGGCCCGCGGGACGAGGGTGGCCGACGGCGCGGGCCGGAGCTCGACGCGCCACGGCTCCTGGGCCGCGGCGACGGCGTCGCTCAGGACGTCGGAGACGGTCCGCGGCCCATCGCGCCCGAATCCGGGGTCGGCTCCGCACAACAGCAGCAGCCCCTCGCTGTCGTGCCGCAGCTGTCGGGTGGCCTCCAGCAGCTCGGCCAGGCCGGCCGCCTCCTCGGGGTGCTGCTCGGCGGCCTGGAGCCGGCCGAGCAGCTCCAGCTGGCGCTCCAGCCGGCGCTGCAGGCGCAGCGCCACGTGGGCCACCGGATCCTCCGCGTTCCGCGGGGAGCTCGGGAACGCGGACGCCGTCCGGCCGGTCGCCGGTCCGGACGCGACCTGCGGGACCCACCCGGCGAGTCCCCCACCGATCGAGCGTTGCATCTCGGGGCTGAAGCTGCTCTCGCCCAAAAGCCAGTCCTCCCGAACGGGTCCTCACGATCCCCTGCACGGCCCGAGCCGGACCACGGGGACGCGTTCGTCGTGTCTAAGGACCGCGCTCGGTGTCCTCGCGACGGGACAGTACCTCGCGTGGTGGCGAATTCTCGCGCGGCTGTCGCGGGGCCCACGGAGTGGTCGGTCCCGTGCGACGGACGGGAGTTCACCCCATCGGCTGGGATCGACGGGTTCCCCGAGTGGCAGCGGAGCCGCGGTGAACTGCCTGCTGTCCCCGCGCTCAGGCACCCACCCCGGTGCGGACCACCAGCCGCGTGGGGCCGTGGAACACGAGGTCCTCGGCGTAGCACACCGGCTCCTCGCCCGGCGCCAGGCCGGGCAGCCCGCGCAGCAGGGCCGTCATGCCGATCTCGGCTTCGAGGCGGGCGAGCCCGGCACCGAGACAGTAGTGGATCCCCATCCCGAAGCCGCAGTGCCGGCCGGTGTTGCGGCGGATGTCGAGCCTGTCGGGGTCCGGGAACCGCAGCGGGTCCCGGTTGGCCGAGCCGAGCACGAGGACGACCTTGCTCCCCCGGGGGACGGGGCGGTCCGCGATCACCTCGTCCCGGTACGCCCAGCGAGTGATCATCTGCACCGGGGAGTCGTAGCGGATCAGCTCCCCCACCGCGTTCGTCATGAGCTGCGGGGTCGTGCGCAGCTCCTCGAGGGCGTCGGGGTGGGCCAGCAGCGCGAGCACCGACTTGGAGATCAGGTTGGTGGTGGTCTCGTGGCCGGCGGTGAGCAGATGGATGCACGTCCCGACGATCTCCTCGTCGGTCAACGGGTCGCCGCCGTCCCCGGACCACACCAGCAAGGACGTCACATCGTCCACCGGATGCCGGCGCCGCTGCCGCACCTCACCCCGGAAGTAGTCGTCGAGCTGACGGGCCGCGGCGTCCGCCGCCGCGTACCGACCCGGACCGCCACCGGCCCGGGAGCTGTTGGCCTCCTGCAACGCGACCGCGCAGTCCCGGACCCACCCGCGGTGCTCGCCCGCCACCCCCAGCAGCTCCGAGACCACGAGAATCGGCAGCGGAGCCGCGTAGTCCGCGACCAGGTCGGCGTGCGACGCGGTGCGCATGTCGGCGAGCAGCGCGTCGGCGATCTCCACGATGCGTGGCCGCAGGTCGTTGACCACCTTGGCCGAGAACTGCTTGACGACCAGGGATCGCAGCCGGGTGTGCCGTGGCGGGTCGAGGAAGACCAGCCAGTTGTCGACCACCTCCCGCAGCACCTGGTAGTCGGCCGGCACCACCGGGGCCGCCGCCGCCAGTCCGGACCGGGCCACCGTCGCGCTGCGCCCGTAGTGCCGGCTCGACAGCACCCGGGCCACGTCGTCGTAGCGGAACACGTAGAAGGTGTCCGGGGAACCCGGCGCGGCGGCCGGAACCGCGTGGACCGGGTCGACCTCGCGAAAGCGCCGGTAGACGGGGTAGGGATCGGCGATGTCCTCGGGGCGGGTGATGGCGAACTGCACGGTGCCGCGCTGTGTCATCGGTTCTCCTGCGCAGGTCGGTGGGCGAGATCGCGGACGTACTCGGCGTAGAACGAGAACATCCCGGTGACCCGGTCGGGCACGGCCTCGCACTTGCGGGCGGCCTCGGCGAGGTGCTGGAACCGCAGCGCCACCGACTGCATGGCGATATCGGGCCGGGCGGTGAACCGCGGCTCGCCCTCCAGTTCGAACGACGGCCCGGCGGTCTTGCCCCGCCGCCCCGACGGCATGGTCACCAGCAGCTCGGCCAGCGGGCTCATCATCCCGGTCATCACGTCGATGGCCGTGTTCATGAGCGCGGAGCGCCGCAGGCTCGCATCCGGGGTCTGCCCGAAGTGCTGGACCATCAGCTGGAACATCAGGAAGTAGGACCGGTTGAACAGACCCATCACCGCCCGCGCCTGCGGGTCGGTGACGGTTTCGGTGTTGGGATCACCCTCGTGCAGCGTCGGGTTCCGCGGAACGGGATAGGCTGGCGACCAGCGCCGGCGCCCGGTGCCCGCCTGCTGCTCGGCGGTCAGCGCTTCCGAGATCCGCAGGAACATGTCGTAGTGCGATGAACCGGCCGACGGGACCGTGGTCAGCTTGTTGCCCTCGCCCTGCTCGGTGACGAGGTCGACGGCGAACAGCGCGCTGGACAGATCGTCGACCTCCAGCTGGTAGTCGGGGTGGACTGCGTTGACGGACCGCCGCAGGAACAGGTGGTGCTCGCCGCCGCCCCGTCCCTTCTGCACCATGAACACATCGGGGACGCGCTGCAGCCCCTCGCGGATGTCGGCGTACAACTCGCTGAGCGAGCCCCAGGACCGCGCCGGTTCCGTGGCGGCCGGGACCTCCGGCCCCGGGTCACGGCGGATCTCGCCGATCTCGGCCTCCGGACGCTCGATGGCGATGAACCGCTGCACGCTGCCGAGCCCGAGCGGTTCCAGGGCGAAGTCCATCGGGATCGGCAGGGTGGCGTTGACGGTGCCGAAGTCGACCACCGGGACGTGGAACGGCTCACCCATCGCCATGATGATGTTGTTGACGACCAGGAAATGGATCATCTCCTCGCGGGCGATGCTCAGCAGGTCGCCCCGCAGGCCACCGGCCGTGGTCTCGCCGCCGTCGCCGCAGGCCAGGCGCAGCTGCTCCGGTGTCCACAGCCCGCGCCGCACGTGTTCGCAGCCGGCGCCGTAGGTCGGGATCGAGTATGCGGCGTAGAGGTACTGCAGCATCACCGTGAGCTCGACCGTCGCCGCCCACTTCAGCGCGGCCCACAGCTCGCCGCGGCGGGTGATCCCGCCGCCGGTCCGCCGGACCGACGGCACGACGACCGGGATGTCGGTGACCGCCTGCTGTGCGCGCAGGAAGCTCAGCAGCAACCGCGCCTTCGGTTCCGACATGTCCCGGCTGGGCGGCATGTAGTAGGTCTTCGTCTTGTTGCGCGGGTCGCACATCTGCCAGATGAGGCGGGCGTAGGTCCTGGCCTTGCAGCCGTCCGCGAGGCTGAACACCTCCGCTTTCATGAACGAGTAGAGCAGCTCGTAGTAGGCGAAGACCTCCCGGTAGACCAGCTCGAAGCTCGCGTCCTGCACGGTCAGCCCGTCGAGATGCCAGTCGTCGGGGAGCACCCGCACGGCCATCGAGCCGGCGCCGGCCCAGTAGCCCAGGGCGTCCTCGTCGTCGTAGGCCGCCGCGGCCGATCCCGGCACGGACCCGTCACACGGGACGTCGTCGGCGTGCGCGGTGAGCTGTATCCGGGTCGCCCCGGCCCGCGCGCCGCGGACCGTGAAGCACCCGCGGCCGTGGTCGTCCGTGCCGAGGGTGCAGGCCGGGGCCCAACCGCCGGATTCCTCCCGGCGTCCGCCGTGCAGCTGCACGATGTCGATGTCCCCGCAGCGCGCCGCCGTCGCCGCCGGATCCAGTGGGCGGGACCGCGGATTGGGGAACTGACGGACGTACACGGTGTCCACCGGGGCCGGCCGGCCGCGGACGAAGGACCGGACGGCCACCTCGGCGGCGTGGTCGTCGCCGCGCACCCGGTCCGGATGCTCGAGGAACACGCACGCGTCGTCGACCTGGAGGTTGATCTCCTCCTCGGCCAGCAGCACCTCGCGCGCCGCTGCCGCCACCCGGCCCACCAGGCACAGGGCCTCGTCCTCGACGGCGCTGCCGGGCAGCTCGGCGGGCACGGTCACGACGCCGCTCGTCAGGTCGTAGCCGGCACCGCGGTACACCGCGGCGGGGATCGTGGCGACGAGCCGGTCCGTGCGCGCGGTGCGCAACTCCAGATCGCCGGCGTCGAACCGCGGGCCCAGCGCCGGGGTCGGGCCCGGCCCGGCGCGAGCCGCCCGGCGCGGCACCGGCACCGCAGTGATCATGTTCAGGGTCGCCCGCTCGGCGTCGACCGCGACGGTGAGGTTGTGCAGTCCGCCGCGCCGGCCCCGCGGTGGGGTGAGCAGCCGCCCGGCCGGGTAGGTCCGCAGCTCGTCCGCCCGCCAGGGCGCGACCGTGCCCCGCACATCCCACAGGTCGGGCGTGTCGGCCACCACCGGGGCGGCCATGTTGCTCAGCGCGAACTGCACCACCAGCCCGTCCGCCGCGCCGTCGACCGCCGAGCGCAGCAGCCGGGTGACCGGGGACACCTCCGACTCCGGCAGCCAGCTCAGCCCCTCGTCCCGGGTCACCACGAACTGGTGCACGACGGAACGGCGCATCTGCGCCGCCAGGACGTGCTCCCCGACGTCGGCGATGTGCTCGAGGTTGTGCCATCGCGGCGGCGCCGTGCCGGTCACCTCGCCCATCAGCATGTAGCCGGTGTCGTGCGAGCGACCGTCCCGCCCGAAGCCGAACTGCCCGACCATGATCGTGGTGGTCCAGTTCGACGTCGGGTCGACGTCGAACACCCGTGCGCGGTTGACGGTGGTCGCCAGGTACTCGTTGTAGTGGCCCCACATGTCGACCGCCCGGCCGACGACGGGGTCCGCGACGTCCGGCCCGGCCGGGCCCTCGGCGCTCACGATCCGGGCGTCGACCCAGAAGTGGCCGTTGCCGCCGAAGTTCCAGCCCTTGGACGCGCTGAACGCGCCGTCGGGGTCGGGTCGGCCCGCGTCGTCGTACCGGGGTCCGCGCCGGTCGAGATAGGCGTGGTACTCCGCGACCGGCCGGTCGACCGGGAACGGGCCGTCGTCGGTGAGCGCCTGGTTGGTGGCCAGGTCCAGCAGCCCGCTGCGGGGCCCGGTCGGGAGCCGGGTGACGGCCGTCCCGCGGAAGTGCAGCCGCGGCAGCTCGAGAACGCTCATGGTCGTCGCTCCACGGTCGCCCCGTAGCGGGTCCTCGCCGTGCGCTGCCGGGACTCCTGCGCGACGACCTGGCCCACCGCGTCGATCGCCGACTCGATCGCCCCGTCGATCCAGGCCGGTGAGGACGAGCAGTGCTCTCCCGCGAAGAACAGCGTGTGCTGCGGCCGGGTGACGCGACGGCGCTCCTCGTCGATCGCCGCCTCGTCCTTGCCCCACCGGACGGCACAGCCACCGCCTGTCCACCTGTGCCGGCCCCAGGCGACACTCATGGCGTTCAGCACCATGCCGGGACGAAGCAGCGCGGGATGCATCTCGCCGAGTTCGGTGAGGACGTAGGCGTACCGGGCGGCGGGCGGCAGCCGGCCGATGAGGTCGGCGTCGTCGCCGATGGTGTAGCTGGCCAGCAGGACCGCGCCGAGCGCCGGGTCGCCGTCGACGGACGGGTAGTAGGTCTGCCGGATCCGCCCGTCACTGGACGAGGCGCCACCCATGATCCCTTCGCTCTCCCAGAACGGCTCGCGGCAATGGAAGGCCACCTTCGTGGCGGGCACGTACTGGACGTCGCGGATGATGTCGAGTTTGTCCTTGCTGAACCCCTTGAGCTCCATCCGGCGCAGCGCCGGGAACGGCACGGTGCACACCACGTAGTCGCTGTTGCGGGTGACGATCCGGGTGCCCTCCCGGATCCGGATCCGCACGCCGTCCGCGCGGACGTCCAGACCCACCACCTCGCGGCCCCGGAGGATGGGTCCACGGACCCGGCGCGAAAGCCGCTCGACGATCCGGCTCATGCCACCGCGAACCCGCACCAGCTCGGGACTCGTCTCGGTCAGGATGTCGTCGAGGAAGCTGCGCAGATCGCCGCTGCACGCCGTCTGCAGGTGTGGATACGCGGCGAAGACCGCGTGCAGGTCGACGTGCGCGGCGGTGCCGCCCTCGATGTGGGGCCGCAGGTCGATCCGGTCGGCCGCGTCCAGCAGTTGCAGGCTGAGGTCGTGGCGCAGGCCCTCCCGCTGCGCGGGCGGGGCGATCGCGTTCACGACGAGGCCCAGCTGCGCGCCGAAGAGCATGGTCTCTTCGCGGTAGCCCTTGTGGGCCAGCCGGTGGCGCAGGCACTCCAGCAGCACCGGGGGTGCGTCGCGCAGGCGCACGTAGCCGGTGGGTTTGCCGAGGAAGGCGTTCTCGTCCGACAGCAGGGTCTTGAACGGGCGTACCTCGTCGGCAAGCCCGAGCCGGTCGATGTATCCCATGGTGTGGCTGTGCTTGGTCGGGATGCGCATCGCGCCCAGCTCGGCCACCGGTGCCTCCGCATCGGCGCCGAAGCGGTGGCTGTAGATCCGGCCACCGAGGCGGCGGCTGCCCTCCAGGACCTCCACCGGGTAGCCCAGCCGCTCCAGCTCGTACGCGGCCACCAGTCCGGCGATCCCCGCTCCGATGATGGTGACCGTGGCCTTCGCCCCACGGCCGTTCGCAGTGCCGGTGATCGGCGGCAGGTCCGCCTCGGCGGTCAGGCGCTGCCCGGCCGAACGAGTCGCGTCACGGCTGCGGTGGTGCTCCGGCAACACCGCTTCGGCCGATGAAGTTGCGTTGGTCATCGCACGTCCCCCCGTCGTGTGGGTGGTGCACATCTGTGTCTGCGCCGGTCCCGCCGGGCGAATCCGGTCGTGCCGCGCCGCGCCGGCGGAGGATCAGCGGAGGTCCGGGGCCAGGAGGAACGTGGACAGGTAGTCGCGCAGCAGGTCGACGCGGCCGAGCGGCGCCACCAGGCCCACGTACCCGTCCGGCCGGACCAGCGCGATCTCGTCCGCCCGCCCCAGCTGCCGTGCGGCCGCCGGGGCCGCGGTGACGGGGAGCACCACCACCGGTGCCGGGCACGGCGCACAGGCATCGCGCAGCGCCTGCACGGTCGCGGCATCCGCCCGGGCCGACGACAGCAGCAGGGTCCACCGGTCGTAGCCGAGGAGGTCGTGCAGCCGCACGGCCCCGTCGGCGACGGCCGGCGGGGCCGCCGGGACGACGGTCACGTCGGGGACCCGGTCGCCTGCCCGGAGGCCGGGCACGAACCCGCGGGTCCGCTGCCACGACAGCGGGCCCTTGCGGTGGTTGCGGCCGAAGTCGCTCATCATCCACTCCCCCCGGCGCTGGAAGCCCGCGGATGTCAGGGCGACCCGCAGGACGGCGCTGCGCACGCGGTGGCCCAGCGGCGGCAGCAGCGCCTCCATGATGTTGAACCGCATGTCGCGGATGACCCTGAACGCGAGTGCCCGCTGCTCGGCCGAGTAGGAGTCCAGCACGGCGTCGTCGGCCTGCCCGCGGTGCACCGCGGCGATCTTCCAGGCCAGATTGTGTGCGCCGAGGATGCCGACGTTCATGCCGTGCCCGCCGATGGGCGCCCAGGAGTGGGCCGCGTCGCCGGCCAGGAGCACGCGCCCGCTGCGCAGCCTGGCGGCCACCCGGTCGGCGAACCGCGCCCGGCTGAGCCACACCGGCTCGGTGAGCTTGAGCTGCAGGTCGGGAAGGCACGCCGCCTCCGCGACCACGTCGCGCAGCTCGTCGAGGGTCGGTGCGTCCGTCCGCCCCGGATCGACGTCGTCGCGCACGCAGAAGATCCGGTAGCCACCGGCCGGTGTCGGGAAGGCAATCACCGATCGGTGCGGGGCGAGGAAGAAGTAGCCCTGACCCGGCTCGTCGCTGTGCGGCCACGACGGCGTCACGTTGCCCTGCACCACCTGCATGTTGGCCCGGTTCTTCCCCTCGAACGGGATGCCGAGCCGTTCCCGGATCGTGCTGCGGATGCCGTCGCACCCGACCACCCAGGCCGCGCTGAGCCGCTCGGTGTCTCCGGTGGGCAGTCGAAGCGACATCTCGACCCGGTCGGAGTACACCCGCATGTCCGTCGCCCTGGTCCGCCATTCCACGGTGGCGCCGTGCTCGGCCAGGTGTTCGGCGAGCAGCCGCTCGATGTCGTGTTGCTCGATGGTCATGGCGCGCGGGTAGCGGGACTCCAGCCGGCCGACCTGGAACGCGCCCAGGTGGCGACCCCGGTCGTAGATGTCGGCGCCCTGCATCTGATAGGCGTTGCGTTGCAGGGTTTCGCCCACGCCGAGGGAACCGAGTGCCTCCCCGGCCCGCGGGAACAGCACGTCCGCGCGGGGTTCGCGATCGGTCCCGGGATCCTTGTCCACGATCCGCACCGTCAGGCCCAGCCGCCGCAGCGCGATCGCGATGGTCAGCCCCACCGGTCCGGCACCGACGACGAGGACGTCGATGTCGTTGTTCATGTTCCACCTCCGCAGAGAACGTGTGTGGCCGACGCGATCACGGGAACTGTTCGGCCGGCGGGCGGGCCGCCCCTTTTCCGCATGAGCCGAAAACAACCGCGATCCGGTCGCCGCCTATGCCGGGACGACCTCGATCACATTCAGCGTCGATTTCGTGTCCGCGATGCGGTCCAACCGCAGACCGGCCGCACCCAGGAGCCCGACGTATTCCTCCTCGGTACGTTCCCGGCCCCCGTACACGAACAACATGGCCAGGTCGAGAAACTTGCTGGGATGGGGCGTGTCACCGGTCGGCACCACCCATTCGATGAGCAGCAGCCGGCCGTCGCGGCCCATCGCGCGCCGGCAGTTCGACAGCAGGACGACGGCGTCGTCGTCGGCCCAGTTGTGCACGACGCCCTTCAGCATGTACACGTCGGCACCGGGCGGGACCTCGTCGAGGAAGTCGCCGCTGACGAAACTGCAGCGATCGCCGAATCCGGCTGCCGCGAGTTGTTTGTGGGCCGCGTCGGCCACGTAGGGCTGATCGAAGACCACACCGGTCACATCGGGGTTGGCGCGCAGGATCCCGGTGAGGAAGCTTCCGTCGCCGCCACCGACGTCGACGATCTGCCGCGCACCCTGGAAGCCGTAGGCCGCGGCCAGCTTCGCGCCCATCAACCGGCTGTGCTGGGCCATCGCGTCCTGGAAGACGGCCGCGTGCTCGGGGTGATGGTCCAGGTGGTCGAACAGCGGCTCGCCGAAGACCTGAGGGGTCGTCGCGGTGCCCGTCCGCACGCTGTGCATGGCCCCGGCGTAGACACCGTTGAACAGGCCCTGGAACTGCACCCACGCCCGCAGCGACTGCGGATGGTCCGCACGCAGATGCTCGCCGACCGGCGTCAGCCCGAACCGGCCCGGCTCGACCTCGGTGAACACCCCGGCACCGGCGAGCGCGCGGAGCAGCCGGTAGAGCGCGCCGGGATGGGTCGAGGTGGCCGCCGCCAGGTCCTCCGCCGTGCGGGGCCCGTCACCGAGCAGGTCGGCGACCCCCAGCTCGGCCGCGAGCTGAACGGTCCGCGCCGGACCGAGACCTTCTGACAGTTGCAGCAGCCGGAAGGCGTCGTCGCTGCCCCGCTGCTCGTGACCCTGTGCCATTACCGATTCCCCGCCCTGTCGTGTTCCGCGTTCGCGGATCGGTGTCGCGCCGGGATCCATCAGGCGACCGCATCGGCAGTTCCTGATTTCCCACCGTGCAATGCACCCCGCGCATCCACCGGCTCGTGAACGCTGAGGACGTTCTCAGCATCACCGGCCCCGGCAACGATGTCGTCCGATCCGGGCATGACAACCCGCTTCCACAACGACACCAGCGGCGACTCATACAAAGGTATGACGTCGCGTGGGCGCGCCATTCCCGGGCGCGGTCGGCCGGGAATGACCGGACAGCACGAGGCGCCGTCTGGCGAACGGACAACGACGGGAACGAGGCCGGCGGGCTCAGCGACTGGCCACCCGGCGGTACCGCGACACCGTGAGCGGCGCGAACAGCGCGATGATCGCGACCGACGACAGCACCGCGTAGAGCACCGGACGCTCCCCCGGCCAGCCGCCGGGTGGCGGGAACCCGGGCGGCGCCGTGCTGGCGAACAACTCGCGGCTCGTGTCGGCCACGGCGGTCACCGGGTTCCACTCGGCGATCACCCTGATCGCGGCGGGCATGTTCCCGGTGGGGACGAACACCGAGGAGATGAACGTGACGGGGAACAGCCACATCAACCCCGCGCTCTGGGCCACCTCCACCGTGCGGCACAGCAGACCGACGAAACTGCCGACCCAGGACATCGCGAAGGCGAACAGGAGCAGCACCGCGTAGGCGGACACGGCGCCGCCCACTCCACCGTGGATCCGCCAGCCGGCCATCAGGCCGGTCACGCTCATGACGATGAGGGTCACCCCGTTGACGCTGAGGTCGGAGGTGGTCCTGCCGAGGATCACGGCGAGCCGCGACATCGGCAGCGAGCGGAACCGGTCGATGATGCCCTTGGTCAGATCGCTGGCCACCGCCATCGTCGTGAACGCGGCGTTCATCGCCACGACCTGGGCGAAGATGCCGCAGACGAGGAACTCGCGGTACGCGTCCCCACCCAGGCTGCCTGCGAACACGTAGGCGAACAGCAGCAGGAACATCACCGGCTGCCCGATGGAGCCCAGCAGCAGATCCGGCATCCGCCGGATGTTCCTCAGGTTCCGCCAGGTGATGACGCTGCTGTCGCGGAGCACCGAACCCGGTGCCGTCACCGGGGTCACCGGCCCGCTCCCGTCGTCGGCGCCGGCTCGCGGTGCGGGTTCTCGGCGGCGCGCCCGGTCAGCGCCAGGAACACGTCGTCCAGCGTGGGCCGGTGCAGCCCGACGTCCTGCACCGCGATGTTCTGCAGGTCGAGCCGGCGCAGTGCCTCGATCAGTGACTTCGCCCCCTCGTCGACGACGACGCCGACGCGGCAGGCCGCCGCGTCGACGACGGGTTCCCCGGCGCCGACCTCGGCGAGCGCACGGGCCACCTCGGACAGGTACGCGGCGTCGTCGATGACCATCTCCAGCCGCTCGGCGCCGACCTGGTCCTTCAGCGCGTCGGGCGTCCCGCGGGCGATCACCCGTCCGCGGTCGATCACCGCGATGGCGTCCGCCAACCGGTCGGCCTCCTCGAGGTACTGGGTGGTCAGCAGCACGCCGGCGCCGTCGGTGATCAGTTCCCCGATCACCTCCCAGGTCTCCATCCGGCCGCGGGGATCCAGCCCGGTGGTGGGCTCGTCGAGGATGACGACTTCCGGTCTCGCGACCAGCGCACCCGCCAGGTCGAGTCGCCGGCGCATCCCTCCGGAGTACGTCTTCGCGGGCCGCTCCGCGGCGTCGTCCAGACCGAAGCGGGTCAGCAGCCCACGGGCCCGGTCGCGGGCCTCACGCCGGCGCATTCCGTAGAGCCGGGCCACCATGTAGAGGTTCTCGAACCCGCTCAGGTTCTCGTCGACGGCGGCGTACTGGCCGGACAGCCCGATCCTGCGGCGCACCCCGTGCGGGTCGGTCCGCACGTCCACTCCGGCGACCCGCGCCCGGCCGGCGTCCGGCTTCAGCAGCGTGGCGAGGATGCGGACGGTCGTCGTCTTGCCTGCGCCGTTGGGACCGAGCAGGCCCAGTACGGCGCCCTTGGGGATCTGCAGGTCGATCCCGGCGAGTGCACGGGTGGACCGGAACGTCTTGACCAGCCCCTCGGCCTCGACCGCGGGTGTGGACATCTCGACTCCTCTGCTGAGGCCGGGCCCCGATTCCACGGCGCGCAGCGGTGCGGCGACGCCATTGCACATGCGGATCGCCACCGCATTGCATACTGCGCCGGATGGGCCCATATTCCTCTCAGCATCACCCGGCCCACCGGTGATGTCGTCCACTCCCGGCATGACACACCGGTACCGCGAGAATCGCAGCGTCTGCTCACGCAAACGCATGAGGCGGCCCCGGTCCGACGGTCCTCGCGACCGCCTGCAGCCCACGAACCGCACCGACCCCGAGTGAGCAACGTGGAGCGCGCCGCTCACGCCACCCGCAGCGGCCTGTACCGCACGTCCGATTATCGGCCCCGCCCGTTATCACATCTCCTCCGTTCGCACAACAGCCGAAAGGTGGGGCACACCGTAGGTCACTGATCCCGTCCGGCCTTCGCCCGTGTGGCTCAGAAATCCGGGTCGCGAAAAGCTCAATACCCTCCTGCACGTGGGCAATAGCCATACGAGAGCGCGGCCAGTACTCTTCCTCGCGGACGTCTTAAGGGGGGCATAGAGACGTGCGAATATTTCGTCGCCCATCGATTGGGCCTCTTTTACGCATGCGGTATCTCACTGTCATTGCAACGAAGGGGTAATCGATGGGGCTGCTGCGAGACCGCCGGCCCGAAACGGGGCGCCTGCACCCGGATCCGGAGAACGCGGACGCGCTCCGCGGGCTGCTGCACGACCTCGGCCGCGACCTGGTGACCCTGCTCTACGTCGTCGAGTCGATGCGCGATGCCGAACTGGACGACGTGACCTGCAACCGCATCGATCTGCTCGAGCACGAACTGGAGCGCGTGGTCGCGATGGTGCACCTCACCGATACGACGAGACCGGATCCCGGCGTCGTCTCGGTGCGCCCGTTGCTGGAACAGATCACCTCGCTCACCACGGTCTCGGCGCAGACGCAGGTGAGCCTCTCGTCCGCCGACGACCTGCGGATGCGGATCGACGAGACGGTGCTGTGGAGGATGGTGTCGAACCTCGTTGACAACGCCGTTCGTGCCGCCGGTCCGCGAGGCCGGGTGGAGGTGACCGCGACCGGGGGCCCGGACGTGGTCATCGAGGTCGCCGACAACGGTCCGGGCTTCGGCCGAGGACGAGCCGGGACCGCCGGACTCGGCCTGGACATCGTCGCCGGGCTCGTGCAGGGCTGCGGTGGCAGCCTCCGCATGCGCGAGGCGCAACCCCGTGGCACCCGCGCGCAACTGCTGTTCCCCGGTACGGGCATCGCCGCCGACGGCCGCTCCCCGGTAGGTGGGCGATGACCGATCTGGTGATCGGCGACGACCACACCCTGTTCGGTGAGGCGCTGGCCAAGGTGCTGAGCGCCCATGCCCTCGACGTCCAGGCGGTGGCCAACACCCTGCCCGGTGTCCTCGACGCCGTACGGGCGCACCAGCCGGAGGTGTGCCTCCTGGACCGGCACTTCGTCGAAGGGGACGCGGTCGAGATGATCCCGGAGATCATCAGCAGCAGCGCGGGCACCCGGGTGATGATCCTGACCGCCGACGCCGACGTCAGTGGAGTGATGCGGGCCCTGCAGTTCGGGGCCCAGGGATACGTGCACAAGGCCTCCGGATTCCGCGTGCTGCTCGATGCGATCGGGCGGATCATGGATGACGACAGCGTCGTGGTGGAGATCCCGGGCCAGCAGGCCTCGCGCCCGTCGCCGGAGCTCGCCGACGCACGCCGGCTCTACGCCTCGCTCACCGCTCGGGAGCGCGAGTGCCTCGGACTGATCGCGGAGGGGCTGGGGACCCGTGCGATGGCCCGGCGGCTCGGCGTCTCGGACACCACCGCACGCACGCATTCGCAGCGGTTGCTCAGCAAGCTCGGCGTGCACTCGCGGCTGGAGGCCGCGTCGTTCGCCGTGCGCTACTCCCTGCTGGACACGCGGCCCGCCGGCGGGCCGGCTCCGCCGTACGCCCGCCGGGCGTGAGGGACGACGCCTGAGCGCCGAGCGCGGCACCCGAAGCGGCGGGCCGCGGGCGAGGTGCGCTGCATCCCTCGGCGGTGCCCACCAGTGCCTCCCGGCCCACGGGCCCGGGACCGCAGGCCGGTCGCCACGGCCCGAACGGCTGTGCCGCGCTCCCGTCGTTCGGCGCAGAGTCGGGGCATGCCCATCAGAGTCGTCCTGCTCGACGATCATGAGATCGTCCGCCGCGACATCGCCCAACTACTGGAGACCGAGGACGACGACGCGCTCTCCCCCAGGAACAGCGCATCCTCAACCTGATCGCCGACGGGGGGTACAGGGCATGGCTCGCCCGGCCTGAGCGCGGCCGTCGCCCGGGCCCGGCGTCTGCGGCCGCACCGTCGCCACCCCGGCCGCACCGGTCGCAGCCGATGCCGTAGAAGGTGGGGCATGACCGATGCGATCAGAGCCGAGACGATCACCATGACCGGCCACGGCGGCGACGAGATCGAGGCCTATCTCGCGCGCCCGCTCGACACACCCACCCACGGCGGTGTCGTGGTGATCCACCACATGCCCGGGTACGACCGGGCGACCAAGGAGATGGTCCGCACGTTCGCGGTCCACGGGTTCGCCGCGCTGTGCCCGAACCTCTACTCGCGGGAGGCACCCGGAGCCGACCCGGACGATGCCGCGGCCGCCGTGCGCGCCGCGGGCGGGGTTCCCGACGAGCGGCTGGTCGGCGACGTCGACGGCGCCGCCCGGTACCTCAGGGCGCTCGACCGCGCGAACGGCAAGATCGGCGTGATCGGGCACTGCTCCGGCGGACGGCAGACGTTCCTCGCCGCCTGTTCGCTGCAGGTCGACGCCGCGGTCGACTGTTACGGCGCGTTCATCGTCAACGACCCGCCCCCGGGGGTGCCGGCCTCGATGCGGCCGATCCTGGCCCTGGCGCCTCAGCTGTCCTGCCCGCTGCTCGGACTGTTCGGCGAGGACGACCAGAACCCGGCGCCCGCCGAGACGGCCGCGCTGTCCGCCGAACTGGACCGGCTCGGCAAGCCTCACGAGTTCCACACCTATCCCGGGGCCGGCCACTCCTTCTTCGCCGTGGACCGGGTGGCCTACCGGCCCGAGGCCGCCGTCGACGGCTGGAACAAGATCCTCGGGTTCTTCCGCGAGCACCTCGGCGCGTGAGGGAGCAGACCATGTGCACCTACCTGACCGAGAAGATCGGCATCGACGGCAGCGGCAAGGGCGCGCAGGGCTGGTTCGGGCTGCGCGAGGCCACCGTCTACGTGGACCATCCGGTGCACGCCCAGTTCGGGCACACCGTGAACATCGACTTCCTGAACCCCGGCCAGGGGCCCTCCGCACGGGTCGCGGTCGAGCTGACCGAGGAGGCCGCGCTCGCCCTCGCCGAGGCCATTCAGCGGGCCATCGCCTCCGCCCCGCCGGGGCTCGCCTCGGTGCATCAGGCGCGCTAGCGTCGACCGCGTCGCCGGTGGCGGTGTCGCACCGGCGACGCGCACCCAGGTCATCCATCCCCGCCGGGAGGAGACAGCGGTGACCCGCGACGCCCGGGCCGCGTGCGCCGCGAGCTTCGGCGCCCCCGCCGCGCTGGTCCAGTACCTGGACGGCCACGGCTTCGGCACCAACCTCGCCTGCACCTGACGCCTGGTCAGTCCGGCGGGCGCGGGTCGCGGTCGGCGCGGGCCCGGGTCGGCTCGGCACGACCGGCGGCCAGGCCGTCGGTCGCGGGCAGCGGCGGCGGCGCTCCTTCGCGGTCGGTCGGCCTGCGGTCCCGCGGCCG
This sequence comes from Pseudonocardia acidicola, assembly GCF_012911935.1. GTDB lineage: Bacteria > Actinomycetota > Actinomycetes > Mycobacteriales > Pseudonocardiaceae > Pseudonocardia > Pseudonocardia acidicola. Next base: position 17,738 of record NZ_JAAXLA010000046.1, read on the forward strand.
GCTGGGCGGAATCGGCGGCACCGGAAGCCGCCGGCCGCCCGACCACAACGCGGGCGGGGCGTCGGTGATCCGGGCGAGCGCGACGGCCGCCTGTTCGTAGTTGACCCGCCAGCCGCGGAAGTGGGACCACGCCTCGGCCGCGCTGCGCTCGACCGGGAAACCGCTGGACTCGATGTAGGCGACGGCGTCGTCGAAGTCGCGCCGGGTCAGCTGCAACGGGTCGTCGGGTTTCGGGTCGTCGTTCACCGGGATGCGCAGGGTGCCGGCGATCTCGCGCAGACTGCGGTAGCCCATCCGCAGGCACAGCCGCGCCTCGCTCGGCGCCCGGCCGGGGGCGAGCGCCAGGTACAGCGCCGCGGAATCCATCACCGCGAGCAGCCCGACCACCCAGGAGCGCAGCGGACGCGGCGACCGGAAGTAGACGAGCACCGGGTAGTTGGTGTGGCTCTCCGCCACGTCGGCGGCGAAGATCTCCCACTGGGCGTAGAGGTCGGCCAGGCTGTCGGTGATGCCGACGAGCTGGTGGCGCACCAGCACCTCCGGGCCCCAGCTGGGCACCCCGGCGCGGCTGGCCAGCACCGTCACCAGCGTCTCGCGCCGGTTGTAGGACGAGTACAGGGCCGGCAGGTACCCGATCTGCAGCGCGACGACGATCAACCCGGACGCGGCGGCGGCGAGGGTGACCCCGAGCTGGGCCGTGGTGGGGGTCGCGAAGCCGAGGGTGAACAGCGACGAGCCGGCATCGCGCAGGGCGAGCGCGGACTCGGCGCCGGCTGCGGCGAACAACAGGACGAAGCCGATGAAGAACAACAGCAACCAGCCCAGCAGGAAGCCCAGCAGGGTCACCGCGCCCCGGGCGGCGAGCACCGCGTCGGTTCGGCCGTAGTCCCGGCTCAGCGAGGCGAACACCATGAACGGCGTCCGCACGGCACGGCTGATCCCCCGGGTGATCATCGGGATCTTGCCGCGCGGCACCACCAGGGTGACCAGGACGCTCCACCAGGTGGCCAGGACCAGCAGGCCACCGGCGAGCCCTTCCGCGATGTGCAGGACGAGCACGTCGCCATCCTGCCCACTCCCGACCGGTGCCGGTTCCGGATCGGGTGATTCATCCGGTACGCCGAGCCCCGCGGCGTGACACATGTCGCTGCGGCGCCCTGCGGCGCGACTGCATCGGCGCTCGTTTGAAATGGTGGAAGTCGTGACCGATGTGGCAAAAGCCGCTCCCCCGCAGAGGACGTTCTTCGGCCAGCCACCGCTGCTGGCCAACCTCTTCGGCGTCGAGATGTGGGAGCGCTTCTCGTTCTACGGGATGCAGGGAATCCTGCTCATCTATCTGTACTACTCGGCCGCGCACGGTGGTCTGGGGATCGACGAAACCACCGCCACCAGCATCGTCGGCGCCTACGGCGGCCTGGTCTACCTGTCCACGATCCTCGGGGCCTGGCTCGCCGACCGGGTCCTCGGCGCCGAGCGGACCCTGTTCTCCAGCGCGGTCCTGGTGATGCTCGGTCACATCGCGCTCGCCGTGCTGCCCGGCCTGCTCGGCGTCGGGGTCGGTCTGGTCCTGATCGCCTTCGGCAGCGGCGGCGTCAAGGCCAACGCCACCTCGCTGGTCGGTTCCCTCTACGCCGAGGGCGACGAGCGCCGGGACGCCGGTTTCTCGCTGTTCTACCTCGGGATCAACCTGGGCGCCCTGGTCGGGCCGCTGCTCACCGGCCTGCTGCAGACCGGCCTCGGCTTCCACTACGGCTTCGGACTCGCGGCGGTCGGGATGGCCGTCGGCCTGGTCCAGTACACGGTCCGCCGCAGGCGCCTGCCCGAGGCCGCCCGCACGGTGCCCAGCCCGCTGCCGACGTCGCGGCGGGGACTGATGGCCGCGCTCGCCGTCGGCGCCGTTGCCGCGGTCGCGGTGCTGGCCACCACCGGCGTGCTGCGGGCCGACAACCTCGCCGACATCGTCGTCGGCCTGAGCCTCCTCGCGACGATCGGCTACTTCACGATCATCCTCGGCAGCCGGCGGATCACGTCCGCGGAACGGCGCCGGGTGCTGGCCTTCGTCCCGATGTTCATCGCCAGCACGGCGTTCTGGTCGCTCTACCAGCAGCAGTTCACGGTGGTGACCATCTACTCCGACCAGCGGCTGAACCGGACCGTCCTCGGCTGGCAGATGCCGGTCTCGTTCATCCAGTCGATCAACCCGGTCTTCATCATCCTGCTGGCCGGCGTGTTCGCGGCCCTGTGGACCAGACTCGGACCGCGCCAGCCGTCGACCCCGATCAAGTTCGCGCTGGGCACCGCGACGATGGGGGTGGCGTTCCTGCTGTTCCTGCCGATGGCCGGGGGCGGCCCGAACAGCGCACCGCTGGCCGGGCTGGTCGGCATCCTGTTCGTGTTCACGATCGCCGAACTGCTGTTGTCCCCGGTGGGGTTGTCGTTGTCCACGAAGCTCGCCCCGGCGGCGTTCCGCACGCAGATGGTGGCGTTGTTCTTCCTGTCGGTGGCGCTGGGGACGGCGCTGTCGGGGACGCTGGCGCAGTACTACGACGAGGCCCACGAGGGCGCCTACTTCGGCGTCCTGGGGCTGGTCGCGATCGCGCTGGGCCTGGTCCTGGCGCTGATCACCCCGTTCCTGCGCCGGCTCATGGGCGGCGTCCGCTGACCCGCCCGCGGGCTACGCGGTCGTGCTCGCGACCGACTCGGCGGGTACGGCCGGGCCGGTCGCCGCGGTGTGTGCGTGGCGCTGGGCCAGCCACGCGCACACCATCAGCTGAAGCTGGTGGAACAGCATCAGCGGCAGCACGACGAGCCCGGCGATCGCACCGGCCTGCCCGGCGAACAGCACGCTGGCCATCGGCAGCCCGCTGGCCAGGCTCTTCTTCGAGCCACAGAACTGGATCGTGATCCGGTCCTCGCGGGAGAACCCGAGCATGCGCGACCCCACCGCCGTCACGGTCAGCACGACCGCGAGCAACGCCGCGTCCACGCCGAGGAGCACCGCGAGCGCGGACAGCGAGAGCTGCCCCCAGATGCCGGCGACCACGCCCTCGCTGAACGCGGTGTAGACGACCAGCAGGATCGAGCCCCGATCGACGAAGCCCAGGATCCGCTTGTGCCGGGTGATCCACCCGCCGATGAAGGGCCGCAGCAGCTGCCCGAGCAGGAACGGCAGCAGCAACTGCAGCGTGATGTCGAGCAGCGCCCCGCCGGAGAACCCGCCGTGCACCGAGATGAGGAGTCCGACGAGCAGCGGGGTGAGCACGATGCCGGCCAGGTTGGAGAACGACGCCGCACAGATCGCGGCGGGCACGTTGCCCCGTGCGATCGAGGTGAACGCGATCGACGACTGCACGGTCGAGGGCAGGCAGCACAGGAACAGCACCCCGATCGCGAGCTCCCGGGGCAGCACCGCCGGTGGCAGCAGCAGCACCGCCAGGCCGAGCAGCGGGAACAGCACGAAGGTCGCGGCGAACACGGTCCCGTGCAGCCGCCAGTGCCGCAGGCCCTCGAGCGCGGCCTGTGGGGACAGCCGGGCGCCGTAGAGGAAGAACAGCATCCCGATCGCCACCGTCGTCGCGTAGCCGGCGCCCGTGGCCCAGGCGCCCCGGGCGGGCAGCACCGACGCCAGGCCGACCGTGCACAGCAGCGCGATGAGGTAGGGATCGATGCGCAGTCGCCGGAGCACGACCTCATCGTGCTCCGTGATCGCACATTCGGAAACGCGTATGCGGCGATCACTGTCATCACGATCCGCGATAGCGTGGAGGCGTGTTCGACCCGGTACACCTGCGTTCCTTCCTCACCGTCGCGCAGACCCTGAGCTTCACCCAGGCCGCCGACCGGATCGGCGTCCGCCAATCCACGGTCAGCCAGCACATCCGCAAGCTCGAGGCCGCCACCGGGCGCCCGCTGTTCGCGCGCGACACCCACACCGTGACGCTGACCCCCGACGGCGAGGCGATGCTGGACTTCGCCCGTGGCATCCTCGACACCACCGAACGCGCGATGGCGCACTTCGCGGGCTCCCAGGTCCGCGGGCGCCTGCGCTTCGGCGCGTCCGAGGACCTCGTGCTGTCCCGGCTGCCGACGATCCTGCGCGAGTTCCGGCACCGGCACCCGCTCGTCGACCTCGAGCTCACCGTGGCCCTGTCCGGCACGCTGCACCAGCAGCTCGCCGACGGGGCGCTGGACCTGGTCTTCGGCAAACGCGCCCCCGGGGAGACACACGGCACGCTGGTCTGGCGGGACCGGTTCATCTGGGTGGCCGGGCCCGACCACCCCGGCCTCGACCCCGGCGAACCGGTCCCGCTGGTCGCCTACCCGCCGCCGAGCATCTCCCGCGCGGTCGCCGTCAACGCGCTCGAGCGGGCCGGCCGGTCGTGGCGGCTGACCTGCACCAGCGGCAGCCTCAGCGGCGTGCGCGCCGCCGCACTGGCCGGGCTCGGGGTGGTCGCGCACGCCGCGACGCTGGTCCCACCGGGACTCGTCGAGGTACCGGACCGGTACCGGCTGCCCGAACTCGCACCCGTCGAGTTCGTGCTCTCCACCGGCCGCCGCGCCCTCGCCGGCCCGGCCGCCGCCCTGACCGAGACCATCCTGGGCGCGGGCGACCGGCTGCGCGCCGGGTGACTCCTACCCCTCACAGCCGCGCCACCCCGGTCATCGAGTCACGCGTCACGAGCGCGGCCGGATCCGCCGCGGACAGGCCTCGGACCCGGCCGGGCGCTCGGACAGCACGAGGTGGCGAGCCTCCGCCGAGCTGTCCCACACCGGGCCGTGGTCCATCCGGCCGCCGAGATCGTGCGGGCCGCCCATACCCGTGCTCCGCGCGGTGGCGTCCCGGACTCGAGGTGGTCGCCGGGGCCGATCCACGGTGTCGCGACAACGGGCGGACGGCTTCGGCCCCGCGGAACCAGATTCATCTACGCGATCGACCCTGCCGAGACCTGTGTCCGCGCCGGAACCGGCGCTAGATGTAGGGCCCGGTCGTGAGTCCCCGTGCGCCCCGGAGGGGAGAGGTGGGGCCGATGCGCAGCGAGGGTGCAGGACGGCCGCAGGGCGACGGGGCGGTCAGCAGGAGGTTGATGGTGACCTACGAGGTTCGCTCCAGCCGCGTGGTCTACGACGGGATCCGCATGCGCGTCCGGGTGGACGAGGTCGTTCTCCCCGACGGGTCCACCGTCACCCGCGAGGTCCTCGAACGCCCCGACTCGGTGGCCATCGTGGCCCTCGACGAACAGCAGCGGCTCGTCCTCGTGCAGCACTACCGGCACCCGGTCGGCGCGCTGCTGTGGGAGCTGCCCGCCGGGCTGTGCGACCGGGAGGGCGAATCCCGCGAGGAGACGGCGCGCCGGGAGCTCGCGGAGGAGACCGGGGTACGCGCCGAGGTGTGGATCACCCTGGTCGACCTGCACCTGTCCCCCGGCGTGAGCACCGAGGCGGGGCGGGTCTACCTCGCCGAACGGCTCGCCATCGGTCCCCGCGAGGGCGAGGCGGAGGGCGAGGAGGCGTTCCTCACGACCCGTTGGCTGCCCCTGGAGGAGGCGGTGCGCTGGGTGCTCGAGCGCCGCATCACCAACTCCCTGGCCGTCGGCGGCATTCTCGCCGCCGCTCGCCGGGTCCGAACGGGCGCGCGCCGAACGGAGCCGGTGCAGCTCGCCCGCTGACCGGACGACGCCGCGAGAGTTTTCGGGGCCGTCGTCCTCTCGATCGGACGGGTGGCTGCCGTTACCCTGGCTGCGTTCCAGGGGAGGCGCGGTGATGTACAGCCTCGGAGTCGACCTCGGGACGACCTTCGTCGCCGCCGCGATCGCGCATGAGTCCCAGGTCGAGATGGTCACCCTCGGCGACCGCTCGGTGGTGGCCCCCGCGGTGGTCTACCTCCGCGAGGACGGCACCATCGTCACGGGCGACGCCGCCGTACGCCGAGCGGTGAGCAACCCGGACCGGGTGGGACGCGAGTTCAAGCGCCGCCTCGGTGACCCCACCCCGGTGATGCTCGGCAACACGCCCCACGCGGTCGGCGCGCTGCTCGGGGCGCTGCTCCACGACGTCCTGCACAAGGTCATCGAGACCGAGGGCGGTCCGCCGGAACGAGTGGTGCTCACCCATCCGGCCAACTGGGGCCCGTTCCGCCGGGAGCTGTTCGAGGACGTTCCAGAGGCCGCGGGCCTGACGGGACTGACGACCTGGCGAACGGTGAGCGAACCCGAGGCGGCCGCCGCGCACTACGCGGCAACGCGCCGGTTGAACGACGGTGAGACCGTCGCGGTGTACGACCTGGGCGGCGGCACCTTCGACGCGACCATCCTGTCCAAGGGGCCCGAGGGCATCGAGATCCTGGGCACGCCCGAAGGCATCGAGCGCCTCGGCGGCGTCGACTTCGACGAGGCCGTCATGTCCTACGTCAATGTCAGCTCGGGCGGGGCGCTGTCGGAGCTCGACATGGGCGATCCGGCCACGGCCATCGCGCTGGCCCGGTTGCGGCAGGACTGCGTCCTGGCCAAGGAGGCCCTCTCGGTCGACACCGAGACGACCATCCCGGTGTTCCTGCCGCATCGGCACTTCGAGGTCCGGCTCACCCGCCCGGAGTTCGAGGGCATGTTGCGGGCCCCGATCGAGTCGACCGTCGCGGCGCTGTCGCGGACCCTGCGGTCGGCGCAGGTCACACCGGAGCAGCTCAGCGCCGTGCTGTTGGTGGGCGGATCGTCGCGCATCCCCCTGGTCGGGCGGATGCTGACCGAACAGCTCGGCCGCCCGACGGTCGTGGACACCCACCCCAAACACGCCGTGGCGCTCGGGGCCGCGACGCTGGCCGAGGTCGCGTCGCACCCGATGCAGACCTGGTACCTGCCGGGGCAGCACACCCACCCCGCCGAGCGGGCCCGAAGAAGCCACGATGCCCGTCCGGAGGGCGCCCCCTCGACGCCCGTTCCGGCGGCTGCCGCCGCGCAGGTGCCGTCACCGGCGGCGTTCCCGGCGCCACCGGCCCCGCGCGACAACGGCATCACCCCCGGAGTGGCCGCACCGGCTGCGCCGGGTGCGAACGGTGGAACGAACCACACCGCCGGCGCGACCGCGGGGGACCGCGGCGGGGGCGCCCCGCCGTTCGGCGCCGGCTCCCCGCCGCACCCGCCCGGGCCGCCGAAGCCACCGCCTGCCGGCCCGGCGCCACCCCCGTTGGCCCAACCGCGCCGGCGCGACCGCCGCACCGCGCTCGCGATCGGTGCCGCGCTCCTGGTCCTCGGCCTCGTGGTCGGTTTCGTCCTGTGGCCCAGAGGCCAGACGGCCGGGCCCGACACGACGTCGGGGACCGGTCCACCGGTGCTGACCAGACCTGCAGCAGCGCCGCCCGCCAGTGTCGCGAACCCGGTGGTCGGCGCGGTGTTCCCGGTCGGGGCCGGACCGCAGGCGGGGGCGATCACCCCCGACGGCCGGTTCGCCTACGTGACGAGCACGAGCACGAGCACGATCTCGGTCGTCGACCTCGCGACGAATGCGGTCGCCGCCAGCATCCCGGTGGCCGCGGGGCCACCGGTGTTCGTGGCCTTCACCCCCGACGGAGCACGCGCCTACGTGAGCGTCTTCGACGAGATCCGCGGGACCGGCAACGCCGTCGTGGTGCTGGACACCGCATCGAAGGCCGTCACGGCGACGATCCCCGCAGACCGGTATCCGTACGCGATCGCCGTGAGCCCGGACGGGCGGCAACTGTTCGTGCCCAACCATGACGCCAACCTGGTCTCGGTCGTCGACACCCGGACCAACACGGTGCAGAAGAAGATCACCGTCAAGCCCAACCCGCACTCGGTCGCCTTCTCCGTCGACGGCCGCCGGGCCTACGTGGCCAATCACCAATCCAACCTCGTCACGGTGCTGGACACGAAGAACGGGATCGTGCTCACCGAGATCCCGGTGGGCCAGAGTCCGCACAGCCTGGCCATGTCCCCGGACGGCCAACGGGTCTACGTGGTCGACTACGACGCCGACACCGTCTCGGTGATCGACCCGGCCGCCAACACCGTGAGCGGCACGATCGCCGTCCAGCGGGAGCCGCAGAGCGTGGCGTTCGCCCCGGACGGGCGCCACGCCTACGTCGTCAACGACGGCAGCAACACCGTCTCCGTCATCGACACCGCCACCAACCAGGTCACCACGACCGTCGGCGTCGGCCAGGCCCCGACGGACGTGTTCGTCGCGCCCGACGGCAGGCACGCCTACGTCACCAACATCAGCTCGAACAACGTGACGGTGCTGAACATCGCCGGCTGACCGTGCTCACGCCCATTCGCCGATGAGCCGCAGGACCTCGCGGTACTGCTCCTCGCCGATCCCCAGGGTCGGGTGTCGTTCCCGGACCCCGCGCTGCCGGTCGGCCCACTCGACCAAGCCGGCGCGCAGCGCCTCGGTGCTCACGTCCATCGCCGCGGCCACCATGGCGAACTCGGCCCCCGCACACAACGCCGCCCACGCCGCGTCCCACCGCCCGAACCACAGGTTGTCGAGTTCGTCGCGCAACGCCGCGCCGTATCTCAGCTCGCGCAGGGCGTGCTCGCGCCCCTCCGCGTGGGTCAACGGCTCGCCGATCCCGTGCAGATGCAGCCGCAGTGTGCCGCGGGCGTCCAGGTAGCGGGTCAGCAGTTCGGGGGCCGGCAGGCCGGACGAACTCCGGGTGAGCGGCCACGTCTCCGGACGCGCCTGATCAGCGGGGATCTGCTGCTGGGTCATCGCACCGGTCCCGTCACCTGGCCCTGGACCGACGCTCCGCCGTCCGCCGCCCTGCCCTGCTCATCGCCCATTCCGGACCCCTCCGGCGCCGCCTCTGTTCCCGTTCCCGAGCTGAGGCTACCGTGCGTAACTAATCGAGCACATTGGGTAGGATGCGACTCATACTCGGCGGCGGCGCACGACCCGGTCACGACGGGGTCGCCCCAGCGGCGATCATGCTGAGCTCGTCGACGGTGATCTCCCGTTTGCCCTCCGGCAGCTCCGGGTGCAGGTCGGGCCCGGGCACGTCCGGCACGCCCCATCGATCGGCGACCTCGACCGGCAGGTGCTCCCACAGCTGGACCGGGACACCGGCCAGCAGGGCCTGCACCCGGACGTCGCAGTACCCGCCGCCGCGCGAGGCCCAGCCGGTGACCTCGGCCCCACCCGCGACGAGGGCGTGCCACCAGACGGCCAGAAAGTGGGCGCGGGCGGGCGGGCGGCCCCGCGCACCGACCCGGGCGCTCACGATCACCGCGTACCCCCGGTCCCCGATCGCGAACGGGCGCGCGTCGACGGAGGCCAGGCGGGGCATCTCGTGCAGCGAGACCGCGCCGTCCAGGGCGCCGAGGGCGTCGACGGTGGTCCGGAGGAGATCACGGGTGCCGGGTTCGTCGGGGCGGGTGTGCACCTGGGGCAGAGCCATCGCCAGAGGCCTCCTGGGGCCGATCACGGGACACGGGCCCGGACACCGTAGGACACATCGGACGCGCCGGTCGGGCCGGTCGGCCTGTTGCCCCTGATCGCCGGTGTGGACATCATGTGCCCGTGAACGCCTCGCGCCGCGCCACCCCCCGGCCGGCGTCCGGCGACCTCGCGGCCTGGCACCAGGCCCCGGCCGGCGCCGACCGCGCATCATGACGGGCTGGCACGACCCGTCTCCCGAGGTCGAGGCGGCCGAGCGAGCCCGGCGACTGTTCACGGCGACCTTCGGCGGCCGGGCCGAGGGCGTCTGGTCGGCACCGGGCCGGGTCAACCTGATCGGCGAGCACGTCGACTACGCAGGCGGCGTGTGCCTGCCGTTCGCGTTACCGCACCGCACCTACGTCGCGGTCCGGGCTCGCTCCGACCAGCGCCTGCACGTCGTCTCGGACCAGGCTGGACAGCCGTGGGCCGGCCGGATCGCCGAGATCGCCCCCGGACGTCCCCACGGGTGGGCGGCCTACCTCGCCGGGGTGGCGTGGGCCATGCAGCGCGACGGGCTGGCCGGCGCAGCCGGGCGCGGGGTCGACGCCGCGGTCACGTCCGACGTCCCGGTCGGAGCCGGGCTCTCGAGCTCGGCGGCCCTGGAGTGTGCGCTGGCCGTCGCGCTCGCCGACCTGTACGGCCCCGGTTCGGGTGAGCCGGACGACCCCGTCCGGTCACGGATCGCGGCGGCCTGCGTGCGCGCGGAGAACGAGATCGCGCTCGCCGCCACCGGCGGGATGGACCAGACGGTCGCGCTGCGCGCCCGGGCCGGCCAGTGCCTGCGCCTGGACTGCTCCGACGACACCGACCGGGCGGTCCGGCGGCTGCTGCTCGACCTGCCCGCCCACGGCCTGGACCTCCTGGTGATCAACACCAACGCCCCGCACCGGCTCGTCGACGGTCGGTACCGCAGCCGCCGCGCGGCCGTCGAGCACGCTGCGCGACTGCTGGGTGTCCCGACGCTGCGGGCGGTCGCGTCCGTCGCGCAGGCGCGTGCCGGGCTGCACGCCGTCGGCGAGACCGACCCCGTGCTGCTTGCCCGGGTCCGCCACGTGGTGACCGAGATCCGGCGAGCGACCGCCGCGGGCGACGCGCTGGCCGACGGCCGGGTGCGCGACCTCGCGCCGCTGCTGGACTCCTCGCACGCCTCCCTCCGCGACGACTACGAGGTCAGCTGCCCCGAGCTGGACAGCGCCGTCGACGCGGCACGCGGCGCGGGCGCGCTCGGCGCCCGGATGACCGGCGGCGGTTTCGGCGGGTCGGCGATCGCCTTGGTCACGCGGAGCGACGTCAGCGCGGTCGCGGAGGCGGTCACCCTGGCGGCCGCGCGGCGCGCTCTCGCGGCGCCGTCCTTCCTGCGCGCGGTGCCGTCCGCGGCGGCCGGACGGTCCGACGCGCCAGCCGCTCCGGCGTAAGGCCGGGCGCTCGCTGCCGCCCGCGGCCGGTCGCGCGGTCCGGCAAGCGGGGCCCAGGGGGCCACCAACGGCCTCGACACGGTGGCCCGGCTCCGGATACACGCCGACCATCGACCGTTCGCCGACAGAATGCCGCCTTCTGACGCAGTGTGACGTAGAGCAAAGCAACCAGCCCCTAGATCACCCGTTCGTGACAGTCTCATAACTGCCGGTTACCGACATGCTGGTCCGAACGGTGCTCAGACCTCCCACGAACTGATTACGGTCTTGCGTGCTGGTCGGGACCCAAGCCCGGTCGGCGCGCCTGGTCGGTGCCTCGCATCCTGCCCACCGACACTCCCCCGGGCGCCCATCACGATCTGGGCAGGAGCGGAGACGCCGCGGCACGCGCGCATCTCCGGCGGCCACAGCCGCCGCAGGTGCGCGGTCCGCCGGTGCGACCACCTCGTGACCGAGGGCGCTACACCCTCGGGTCCGGGTCGCGCCGTGCGCGCTTCGCAGGGGCTGAGGACAGCTCAGCATGGCTTCACACCGCGCGAAACACCGCGCCGACGCCCCCGTCGCCGCCCCGACCCGGCCCGAGGACCGCGACCACCGCGATGCACGGCAGGGACGGAGAGGGGCGAGGACCCAGAAGGCGATGTGCGCGGCGGTCTCGGCGACGCTGCTGGGAGCGACGGCCGCGGTCGCGGCCCTCTCCGGATCGGCCCAGGCGGTGACGCCGCAGGCGCTCACCCAGGACCTCCCGCCGCTCGGACACGACGGACCTGCACCCCAGGCCCAGGCCGCGGGCCCCTACCTGGCGGCCCAGCAGGGACCGGCGGCTCCGACCGCACTGTCCACGGCCGCGAACTTCCAGCCGGTGCAGGTCGGCACGATCGTGCGCGACGCGGTGACCGGCGCCGCGTCGTCCGCGATGACCACCGCCCAGACGCGGGCGGCCGCCGCAGCCCGGGCGCAAGCTGCCGCAGCCGCCCACGAGCAGGCCGTGGCCGCCGAGACCCGCAAGCAGGCCGCTGCCGGATCCACGATCATCGCCGCGTCGTTGACGACACCGGCCACGGCGGCGGTCGGCGGGGGTGCCGGCGCGGCCGCCCTGCAGGCGGCCTTGACCCAGATCGGCAAGCCCTACGTCTGGGGCGGGACCGGGCCTGACGGCTTCGACTGTTCCGGCCTGGTGCAGTGGGCGTTCAAGCAGGCAGGCGTCACTCTGCCGCGCACGGCGGACGAGCAGTCCAACGTGGGCACGCCGGTCAGCCAGGACCAGTTGCAGCCCGGTGACCTCGTGTTCTTCTACTCCCCGGTGGAGCACGTCGGCATCTACGTGGGCAACGGGAAGATCCTCGCCGCGCCGCAACCGGGCGAGACCGTGGGGTACTCCAACATGGCCTACATGCCGTTCCACAACGCCCGCAGGCTCTGACCTGCGACGTCCGGCCTCCTCGGTGAGCGGGCCGTGAACGGGTGCCCGTCCCGGTGGTTCATGCCTCCGGGACGGGTGTCCGGGCCGGTCCGGCGCTGCAGCGCCGAGGCGCCGGCAACGCTCACCCGCGCCCGGGCGCTGCGGTCGGCGTCGGTTCGCTCCCCTCGGCGGCCCGGCCGTGCTGCGGGGCGCCCGTGTCGTCGCGGCGCCGCACAGGGTCTTGCGGCCGACGCGGCCGGCGAGGGCCCCGAGAACGGCAGCAGCACCATCATGACGGGCTGGCCGATGAAGATCAGAGTCAGCGGCTCCGCCGTACTCCCCGCCCGTGGAGAAGCCCTGGATCATGCACGGGAGGATGAGCCCGGCGGGCGCGAGGATGCCGATGGTGGCGCAACTGGGCAGCAGCCCGCCGCACAACGCACCACACCCGGACGCCGCGATGCCCCGGTGTCTGCGCTGTGCGCAATGGCCGAACCGCCGGGCCTGTGGGGATCCCGCGTTCAGCTGGGTACTCCGCAGGGCATCGACGTCGACGACACCTCCCAGTGCATTCAGGCGCCCGCATGCGAGTGCTGCGGCGGCGGGTCCGAACGCCTGGCTGTCGTGACGACGGGAACGGACATCGGCCCGCTGTGCCTGACCATGTGCGACGAATGCCGCGACGCGGGCGAGTTCCCGTTGATCGGCATCTTCCGCGCGGTGACTCGCGTGCTCGATCACGCCGGACATCTCGGCGTGAGCGTCGAGGACCTCGCTCCACACGCGGCCCGGCGCGCGGGCCCCGCAGGCGCCGGCCCCGGCCCGTGACGCCCGCCGGCGCGCTTGCGGCCGCACCGCGAAGCGGCCCGCCGGCCATCGCCCGACGGGCCGCCCCGCCACCCGAGGATCGCCGGAACCGACATCGCGGGGTCACCGAAGTCGTGCGTAAATTGTGTTGGGCGCTGCGGCAATCCGTTCCTATGCTGGCCCCTTCCGCGGGATCGCAGAGGGGTGGACCTGGATGACTGGGCTCGCAGCAGATCAGGTGAGCGAGAGCGCGGCGGGGCCCGGGCGTGCAGAGCTCGAGCCGCAACTGGAACGACACCGGGTGGAGCTGGCCGGCTACTGCTACCGCATGCTCGGATCGGCGTTCGAGACCGATGACGCCGTGCAGGAGACCCTCGTGCGGGCGTGGCGCGGCCTCGATCGCTTCGACGGGCGGTCGGCACTGCGGTCCTGGCTCTACCGCATCGCCACCAATGTGTGCATCGACATGTTGAACGGGCGCAAGCGCCGCGCGCTCCCGATGGACCTGGGTTCGTCGCCGGCGCCGCCGGTCGAGTCGGCCCTGGGCGCCCCGCTCCCCGAGTACAGGTGGGTCGAGCCGATCCCCAACGGCCGGGTCATGTCGGGGGGCGTCGATCCGGCCGAGCAGGCCGTGTCCCGGGAGTCGATCCGGCTGGCGTTCGTCGCCGCGCTGCAGTACCTGCCGCCCCGGCAGCGCGCGGTGCTGATCCTGCGCGAGGTCCTGTGCTGGAGGGCGAGCGAGGTGGCCGAACTCCTCGACACCACGGAGGCCTCGGTCAACAGCGCACTGCAACGGGCCCGCTCGACGCTGGCCGGCCGCGACCTCGCCGCCGCCCGGCTGCCCGACCCGACCGACGACACCGACAAGGAGCTCCTGGCCCGTTACGTCGACGCCTTCGAGCGCTACGACATCTCCTCGCTCGTCGCGCTGCTCCAGGAGGACGCGGTGCAGTCGATGCCGCCGTACGAGATGTGGCTTCGCGGTCGCGACGACATCGCCCGGTGGCTCCTCGGACCGGGCATCGGGTGTCGCGGGTCGCGGCTCGTCCCGGTCGAGGCGAACGGGGCGCCGGCGTTCGCGCAGTACCGGCCCAGCCCGGGCGGCGGTCACGAGCCGTGGTCGATCCAGGTCATCGAGGTGTCGGACGGCCGGATCGCCGGGTTCACCCACTTCCTGGACACGAACCTGTTCGCGGTGTTCGGGCTGCCTCCGCGGCTCGACTAGGCGCCGGCGATCACGGGGACCGTCGAGCTGGGAGCGGGGCTGAGCGCTCGGCCGTCCGGCGTGTATCGCCACCCCGTTCACATCGCCCGGCCCGGGTGGGCGGTCGCCTCTCAGGGACGGCGCCTCGGTCTTCCCGCCCCGCTGCGTCGTGCGTTCGCACTCCGGCCGCCAGCCAGCCCGGGGGCTGGACTCGTCCCGGCGTCGGCCGGTGCCGCCGCGGGCGACGGCGCGTCCGTACCGGGAGGCCGGCGGGCGCTACCGGCCCATGCCATCACCGAGCCCGGAGGAACGCAGACATGGCGGGCCTGCGGGGTGATGCCTCCCGCGGGCGGCCCGGCACCGGTCCTGGCGGTCGAGCCCCGGCCGCCCGGTTCGGCACGCCGGGCCGACGGCAGGAACCCGCCCGTCTGTGACAGTCGCATCGGGTCGTGCTCGGACGGCAGCCGGCCGGCCGTGCAGCCACCGCGGCGGACCCGAGTGATGGGAAGGACGCGACTGTGGCACCTGCCGAGCAGGCTCCGGCCCGCTACACGGGCTTCGACGGCATGCCGATCGCCGGGACGTGGCGGGCCGGCAATGCCGGGAGCACCGCTTCCGACACCAACCCCTTCAGCGGGGAGACCCTGGCCGAGATCCCGCAGGCGGACGCAGCGGATGTCGACAGCGCCTACCGCAACGCACGGGACGCGCAGCGGCAGTGGGAGCGGACCCCGCCCTCGGAACAGGCCCAGGTGTTCCTCCGCGCGGCGCAGATCATGGACGCACGCCGGGAGGAGATCTTCGACTGGTTGACGGCCGAGGCCGGCAGCACCCGGGTCAAGTGCGAGTGGGAGTGGGCCATCACCCGGGCGGACATGATGGAGGCCGCCTCGCACCCGTCCCGGATGGCCGGTCGCATCACGTCCTCCGACATTCCGGACAAGGAGAACCGGGTGTACCGGCAGCCGGTGGGCGTGGTGACGGTGATCAGCCCCTGGAACTTCCCGCTGCACCTGTCCAACCGCTCGGTGGCGCCTGCGCTCTCGGTGGGCAACGCCGTGGTGCTCAAGCCGGCCAGCGACACCCCCGTCACCGGTGGCCTGCTGCTGGCGAAGATCTACGAGGAGGCCGGCCTGCCGCTGTCGCTGCTCAGCGTGATCATCGGCCGGGGTCGTGACGTGGGCGATCCCCTGATCACCCATCCCATCCCCCGCCTGATCTCGTTCACCGGATCGACCGAGGTCGGGAAGGGTCTCACCGAGAAGGCGGGGATCAAGAAGCTCGACCTCGAGCTCGGCGGCAACGCACCCGTCGTCGTCCTCGACGACGCCGATCTGGAGCACGCGCTGGACACGGCGGTGTTCAGCTCGTACCTGCACCAGGGGCAGATCTGCATCCGCGCGAACCGGGTGATCGTCGACGCCGCGGTGCACGACGATTTCGTGGCGCGTTTCGTCGAGCGCGCCCGGGCGCTGCGGGTCGGCGACCCGAAGGACCCGGGCACCCGGATCGGCCCGATCATCAACGCCGACCAGCTCAAGTCGATCCAGGACAAGGTGTCGAGGTCGGTGGACGCCGGAGCGCGACTGCTCCTGTCCGGTGAGCCCACCGGCCCGACCGGGCTGACGCTGCCGCCGCACGTGGTGGCCGGCCCCAACGACGTGCCCACCGCCGCCGAGGAGGTGTTCGGGCCGGTGGCCACGATCGTCCGGGCGAACGGCGAATCCGACGCCCTCGAACTGGCGAACCGGACCCGGTACGGCCTGAGCAGCGCGGTGTTCACGCAGGATTTCGAGCGCGGCCTGCGTTTCGCCCGGCAGGTGGAGGCGGGCATGACCCACATCAACGACACGACGGTGAATTACGAGCCGAACACCGCCTTCGGCGGTGAGAAGGACTCCGGTGTGGGCCGCTTCGGCGGCGACTGGGGGATCGAGACGTTCACCACCGATCACTGGATCAGCGTGCAGCACAGCCCCCGCCGCTTCGGCTTCCAGCCCGCGGGGACGGCCGCTGACCAGCTATGACAACGCCGTTCCCCGGGGGCCGCTGCCGGTTCTCGCTGAAGCTGAGCAGTGATGGACCGCCGATCCGGTCCGGTCCGCGGATCCCGTGCTGCCGCCACCGCGAGCGAGCTCGACCGGGCCCGGTCTAGTAGACGTCCCAGGCGGTGACGACGTCGTCCGCGGTGAGGTGCACGGACCGGTTGCGCAGCGCGATCCCCTCCGCCACCCGGGTGATCCCGAGATCACCCACCGCCTCCGTCCCGGCGCCGATGATCTTCGGGGCGGTGCCGACGACGACGCGGTCGACCAGTCCGGCGCTCAGTAACGAGGTGATCACCCGGGCGCCCCCCTCGACGAGCAGGCTCCGCACACCGCACTCGCGCAGCACCCGCAACCCGGCCACGAGGTCCACGCCGCCCGGTCCCGGCGGCAGCACCCGGATCCCCGCACCGGTCTCCCGCAGTCGCTTCCGATCGTGCTCGGTGGCACGGTCGGTGGTGAGCACGACGGTCACCGGGTCCCCGTCGAGCAGCAGGGCGTTCGACGGGGTCCGCAGCGTGGAGTCGAGGACGACCCGCAGCGGCGACGCGCCGGGGACGAGACGGACGGTCAGCCGGGGATCGTCCCGCAGCACCGTCCCCACGCCGACCATCACCGCGTCGCAGGCCGCCCGCAGTGCGTGCGAGACGACGCGCTCCTCCTCACCACTGATCCATTTCGAGTCGCCGCCGGCGGTCGCGATCCGCCCGTCGAGGGTCTGGGCGTACTTCAGGACGACATAGGGACGATCGGCAGGCGGGTCGACGTCACCGAGCAGGTGGACGGCGTCCGGTGGTGGCGACGGCGCCGGTTCCAGCTCCTCCCCCGCCGTCCCGAGGTGACCGAGCCGCCGCTCCTCGGTGGCGAGGTAGCCGGCGTTGCGGCTGTGCGCCGCCGTCCGCAGCGGCTCCATCCCCTCCACCGTGATCCCGGCCTCGCGAAGGCCGCGCACCTTGTCCCGGTTGTTCGTGAGCAGCCGCACCGCGCCGATGCCGAGCGCGTGCAGTACCGCGGCGGCGGCGGCGTCGTAGCGGCGGCCGTCGACCGGGAGTCCCAGCCGCAGGTCGGCGTCCACGGTGTCGGCACCATCGTCCTGCTCGACGTAGGCCCGCAGCTTGTTGACCAGCCCCACGCCGCGCCCCTCGTGCCCGGTGGCGTACAGCAGCAGGCCCCGCCCCTCGGCCGCGATCCGGCGCAGCGCGAGGCGGAGTTGGACACCGCACTCGCAGCGCAACGAACCGAGCGCGTCCCCGGTCAGGCACTCCGAGTGCAACCTCGTCAGCACCGCGCCCCCGCCCGGCAGGTCGCCCTTGGCCAGCGCCAGGTACACCAGGCCGGTGTGCACCTCGAAGGCCGTCGCCTGGAACTCACCGAACTGCGTCGGCAGCATGACGTGGACCAACTCACGCACGCCGTTCACCCAGGGCTCCTCTCCGAGACCTCAGGCGGACCGCTCCCGAGTAAACCGAGGACCCGCGGCCGCGGGCAAGGCGGACGCGGTCGACGGCGTGCTCGGAGGCCGCGCCGTGGCCCGGTGACGGATCAGCGGGACGCCCGGTCGTCTCCGTTGACGGGGCCCGAGTCGTTGAAGGCGAGCAGCAGCGGGACCGGACCGGCGGTGTCGATCCGACACACCGCGGCGTCGGCGAGGAACATTCGCCAGGCCACCTCGTCGCCGACCCCCAACGCCCAGGTGACCGCTGCCTTGATCGGGGAGACGTGGCTGACCACGATGACGTCGCCGCGGGCGGCGTCGTCGGCCAGATCCACGCAGGCCTGCCGCACCCGGGTACAGACCGCCGCGACGGACTCGCCGCCGGCGGGCACGAAGTCCGGGTCCTGCCGCCACATCCGCCACGACTGTTCGCCCAGCGCGGTCGCCGGCCGGCCGTCCAGGTCGCCGTAGTCCATCTCGATCCAGCGCGGGTCCACCTCCACGCCCGCGGCGTCCGCGGCGGCCGGGGCGGCGCCGGCGAGCACGGCGGAGGTTTGACGTGCGCGCATCAGCGGGCTGGACACGATGCGAGCCGCGCGCGGCAGGGCCGCGGCCAGGGCACGCGCCTGGCGACAACCGGTCTCGGTCAGCGGCGGGTCAGCGCGGCCGAGCAGCAACCCGCGGGCGTTGGCGGCCGTCTGCCCGTGCCGGACCAGGATCAGCACCCTCGCCAGGTTAGTGGTCAGCCGGGCCCGCCACCGCCACGCCGGAGCAGCAGCACCCCGCAGCCGGGAAGGCAGGCGATCAGGCTGAGCACCCCGTACACCACGGCGGTGGTGAGCCCTTGCGTCGCGCCGAGCCCCGCCGCACCGAAGGCGAAGGCGGTGACGGCCTCCCGGGGCCCCCAGCCACCGATGTTGATCGGCATTCCCATCACGAGCAGCGCCGGCACCAGCAACGGGAGGAGCTCGCCGACCGTGGCCTGCGATCCCGCGGTCCGCGCGGCGACGACGAAGAGCGCGAGGTACCCGGCCAGTGCGGCCACGGACAGCAGGACCACCCCCGGCAAGGTGTCGCGGGAGAGCACGCCGGTGCGGGCGTCCGCGAGGCTCGTCCGCAGCGCGTTGCGGATCCGCGACGCCCGCCGCCCGCGCACCGCCCAGGCCCCGAGCGCGACGACGGCGGCGAGGACAGCAAGCATCCCGGCAGTGATTCCGCGGCCGAGGATCAACTCGCCGGTGGCCGCGAGAAGGGCCGGCTGGGCGAGCAGCACACCCACCCCGGCGACGATCAGGACCACCTGACCGGCGAGCCGTTCGAGCACCACCGCGCGGACGCCGCGACCGATGTCGCCGGCCTGCCGGCCATGATTCACCGCACGGTGCACGTCGCCGAGCACACCCGCCGGCAGCACCGAGTTGAGGAACAGCGCTCGGTAGCAGTCCGCCACCGCCACCGCCAGCGGCAACCGCAGGCCGAGACCGCGCGCCACGAGGCACCATCGCCACGCGCTGAACACCGTGGTCAGCAGGCCGATGCCGAGCGCGGCGAGCACCGACCCGGTCTCGATCGCCCGCAGCCCGTCGACGAAGGCGCCGCTGCCGAGGCGCACCACGAGCGCGGCCAGGACCCCGGCGCCGACGAGCACCCGCACACCCGGCCAGAGCCTCCGCATCACGATGCACCCGCCGCAAGCGCGAGCACGTCGACGTGGCCGACCACGACCCGCAGCTCACCGGCCGTGCAGGCGTCGAGCCTGCGGCGCAGGTAGGCACCCGCACGCCGCTCGAGATCCGGCTGTTGCTCGCAGGCGGCGCCGATCCAGCCTCGCAGCCACTCCTCCGCCAGCTCGGCCTGGTCAGCACCGAGACGCCATGAGCCGGTCCGGCTCGCCACCGCTGCGCCACGCCGGCCGAACGCGTCGGCGGCGGCAGCGCCGGCGTCCGGGCCGAGCAGCCGCCGGCCGCCCGTGCATCGCCGTTGATGGGTGTCGAAGGCGGCCGCGAACTCGGCATCGAGCGGATCGGAAGGAGCGAGTTCGACCAGCCCGGTCACCGACAACGTCAGCAGCGCAGCGCACCCGGCCTCGACGCACGCGGTGGCGAGCTCGTCCACCTCCTCGGAGGTGAGCAGGTCCAGCAGGGCGGATGCGGTCACCAGCGACGTCCCGGCGAGCTCCGCGGCGCGCAGCTCGGTGACGTCCCCCTGCTGTGTCTGCGCGGTGACCGGAGCACCGTCGGCGGCCACGCCCGGCATGCCGGTGCCGGCGTGCGCGAGTAGCGCAGGATCGCGGTCGTGCAGGATCCAGAGCTGGGGGCCCGGCAGCCTTCCGGCGAGCCAGCGTCCCATCGAACCGGTGCCACAGCCGAGGTCCCGGACCACCGACGCAGCACCGGCCCGGGCTCCGGCCGCCAGGTGGGCGCGGACCCCCTCGACCAGCTCAGGCGCCCGGGCCGAGGCGTCGGCGCTCTCCCGCAACGCCAGCCAGTCCGCCGCGCACACCGGCGATCCGGGGACGCTCAACCCGGCGTCCCACGCAGCCGTTCCAGCACTCCGGCCAGGCATCGTGTGGTCACCTCCCACCCGTCCAGCGTGCCGCGCCGTTTCCGGGCGGAGCGGCGCAGTCCCTCCCGCAACGCCGGCTCGCCGAACCAGCGGCGCAGGGCTGCGGCGAGTGCCGCGACGTCGGCCGGTGGCACGACGATCCCCGGCATCCGGCCGTCCGGGTCGTGGCCGAGGGTCTCCGGCACCCCGCCGACGGCCGCCGCGAGCACCGGGATCCCCCGAGCCAGCGCCTCCGCCACGACCATCCCGTAGGACTCGACGCGGGACGGCAGCACCAGCAGGTCGGCCGCGGCGAACGCCGCGGCGAGCTGCGCGCCCGTCCGCGGACCGGTGAGCCGTACCCGCTCGCTGAACCGGTGGCGCTCGATCGAGCGCCGGACCGCGGCCAGGTGCGCGGGGGCGCGGCGCAACGGCCCGACGAGATCACAGCTCCAGGGCAGGTCGGCGGTGGCGGCGAGGGCCTCGACGAGCAGGTCCTGACCTTTGGTCGGGGTGACCGACCCGACGCACAGCAGGCGGCTCGCCCCGTCGGTGCCGGGAGCGGGCGGCGCGGGATCGACGCCCGGCGTGGCGACCTGAACCCGGTCGGCGCCGAGCCCATGATGCGCGACGAGCCGGCGCGCCGCCCACGGGCTGGTGCCCACGACCGCGCTCGCGGCGTGCAGTGTCTCCCGCTCGAGGGCGGCGAGCTCCGCCGCGGGCCCGGGCGCCAACCCCGCCTCGTCACCGAGGGGCAGGTGCACCAGAACGACGAGCCGCAGCCGGCGCGCCTGCGGGACGACGACGTCCGGGACGCCGCAGGCCACGAGCCCGTCGAGGAGTACGACGGCGCCGTCGGGCACGGCCGCGAGGGTACGGGCCAGCGACGCGCGGGCGGCGGAGTCGGGCCGGGGCCACGCCCCGGGAACGGCGAGCTCGCGTACCGACCAGCCGGTGGCCGACAAGCCTCGGCAGACGCGGCGGTCGTACGCGTTGCCGCCGCTCGCCGCGGCGACGTCGTCGATGTCACCCGGCACGACGACGTGCACCGGGCGCACGCCCGCCGCCGCGGCGATCGTCGTCACAGAGCGCGCTCGTAGCTCGCCGAGGCGACGTGCGACTCGTGCAACACGACGGTGATCCCGGCCAGGTCGCGGGCCCCCTCGCCCAGCTCGCCCGCGTGCACTCGCTCGGCAAGCCGATCGGCGATGACCTTGGCGAGGAACTCCGTGGAGGTGTTGATGCCGGCGAAGGCAGGTTCGTCGTCGAGGTTGCGGTAGTTGAGGTCGGCCAGCACCGCGCCGAGCTCCTGGGTGGCCAGCCCGATGTCGACGACGATGCCGTCGGCGTCGAGATCGGCACGGCGGAACGTCGCGTCCACCACGTACGTCGCGCCGTGCAGTCGCTGCGCCGGACCGAAGGCCTCTCCCCGGAAGCTGTGGGCGATCATGACGTGATCGCGAACCGTGATGCTGAACAAGACCGACCCTCCCGTTGCCGGCTACCCGGCCCATCCCTGCTCATGGACGACCCTGCTCATGGACGACCCTGCTCGTAGACGACGCGGACGCACAGTGCGCGGAGTTCACCGGCGGCGAGACGGGGCATCAGCCGGGGCAGGTCCTCGAAGCGGCTCTCGTCGGTGATCAGCACGTCGAACACCGGGTCGGCGAGCAGGCGCAGGGCCAGCGTGAGGCGTTCGGCGAAGCCACGGCGCGCGCGCCGGGCCCGCGCGACCGTACCCACCTGGCTGCTGCGCACCGTCAGGCGCCGGGAGTGGAAGGACTCGCCGAGCGGCACCCGGACCCGGCGGTCGCCGTACCAGCTCAGCTCGACGACCTCGCCCTCGTCGGCGAGCAGTTCGAGGGACCGCGCGAGCCCCTCCTCCGTCGCGCTGGCGTGCACCACCAGATCGCACTGCCCCGCGGCCTCCTCCGGTGAGGCGAACCCGACACCGAGCGCCTCGGCGACGCCCGCGCGCCCGGGATCGACGTCGACCAGTTCGACCCTGACCCCGGGGATGCGGCCCAGCACCGCCGCGACGCAGCAACCGACCATCCCGGCCCCGACGACGGCGATCCGGTCGCCGACCAGCGGGGCCGCATCCCACAACGCGTTCACCGCGGTCTCGACGGTCCCGGCCAGCACCGCACGTGGTGGCGGCACGCCGTCGGGGATCGGCGTCACCGCGGCGGCCGGGACGACGTAGCGGGTCTGATGGGGGTAGAGGCAGAACACGGCGCGGCCGAGCAGCTCCGCCGGCCCGTGCTCGACCACCCCCACGTTGAGATAGCCGTACTTGACAGGACCGGGGAACTCGCCGTCCTGGAAGGGTGCTCGCATCGCCGTGAACTGGCTCTCCGGCACGCCTCCGCGGAAGACGAGGGTCTCGGTACCGCGGCTCACCCCCGAGCAGAGCGTGCGGACCTCGACGTCGTCCGGGCCGGGTCGGGGTAGGGCGACCGGACCGATCTCGCCCTCGCCCGGAGCGCGGAGCCAGAAGGCGCGTGCGACGCGATCCACGTCGTCCCTCCGAGAAAAGTTGTAAACTCCCGCCCGCGCCGGATCCGTGCTGAGCAGGTGTATACGACGTCTCGATGGTGACTCTAGCCCGACCGCGGATCAGCCGGCAGCAGGCCGCCTGGGCAGGCGCCCAGGTCGTCCTGCTCGCCGCGCTGTCGGCCGGGGTCGGCCTCGGCCCGGTGGGCTGGATGGCCGGTATCGCGTACAGCTCGGGCCTGTGGGCGCTCCTGACCGCTGCCGTCCGGCGGGCCGGGATCGACACACTGGGACCGGCCGACCTCGTCACGTTGGCGAGGGCGGTGCTCGTCGGCGGCGTGACCGCACTCGTCACGGACCGGCTCCGGAGTGGTGGCACGCCCGTCGCGGCCCTCGCCGTCATCGCCTCGGTGGCGCTGGTCCTCGACGCGGTCGACGGCCAGGTCGCCCGGCGCAGCGGGACGGCGTCCGCGCTGGGCGCCCGCTTCGACATGGAAGTCGACGCGTTCCTCATCCTCATGCTGAGCGTCCACGTCGCCGTGCTCCTGGGCCCATGGGCGCTGGCCGTCGGCGCCATGCGCTATTCCTTCGTCGCGGCGGCCTGGATGATGCCGTGGATGCGGTCGGCCCTGCCGACGAGGTACTCCGCCAAAGCAGTGGCCGCGCTGCAGGGGATCGTCCTCGTGGTGGCCACGACCGAAGTCCTCGCGCGTCCGCTCGCAGTCACGCTGGTCTCGACGGCGCTGGCGCTGCTCACCTGGTCCTTCGGCCGTGACGCGGCGTGGCTGTGGCGCCGGCGGCGCGTGTCCGACAGGGCCTTGCCGTGAACAGGGCACCATCACAGTCCTGAGCCGAGCAGAAGACGAACGACCGTCCCCGGGATGTCTGCTGCGCCCGGCCGGGTCCGCCGAGATCGAGGAGGTCGGCGTCACCGCCGCCCCGGCGATCACTCCGGCAGCGGCGTGGGCTGCTGGGCCACCAGGGCCCAGCCGTCGTCCTCGGCCGTCCGGATCTGCGCCGCGACGGCGTCGTCGGTCATGGCCGTCCTCCCGTCAGGACGGGGCGTGCGCACCGGTCATCAGTGCCGCGAGGTCCTCGGGGTGGATGAACGACGGCGGCGGGGGCGGCCCCCAACTGAACAACCCCCTGGCGCCCTCGAACGACTCCGGGGTCCAGAGCTGATCGTCGATGATGCTGTCCATGTCGGAGTAGTACTCGGAGAAGTTGCCGGCCGGGTCCTTGAGGTACCAGAAGAAGTTCGACCCGGCGTGGTGGCGGCCCAAGCCCCAGACATGGCGCCGCGGGTCGTCCTCGAGCATGGCCATCGCGCCGCGGCCGATCTCGTCGATGTCCTCCACCTGCCAGGAGGTGTGGTGCAGGAACGACACCGGCGCGTTCAGCGCGAGCACGTTGTGGTGGTCGGTGGAGCAGCGCATGAACGCCCCGGCGCCGGCGATGCGGTCCGACAGCTTGAGGCCGATGCCCTCCAGGAAGAACCGCTCGGTCGTCGCGAGGTCGGTGGTGCCCATGACGACGTGCCCGAGCTTGCGCGGCCTGACCGGCCCGGACCGCTCCACCCCGGGCGCGCGGGAGTTGACCCGCTCGACGCGCCCGACCTCGTTGTAGGGGGTCGGGGGCAGGGTCGGCTGGTCCAGCCGCGACGCGATGCGCACGGTGGCGCGGACCCCGGAGACAGGCTCGACACCGGTGACGCTGGCCGGCCCCCGGTGGGCCTCCAGCCCCAGGCCGGTGAGCCCGGCGGCGACCCGGTCGAGGTCGTCGGCGTCGTCGGCCCCGATGGTGATCTCGACCAGCCGCCGCAGCGGCGACTCGACCAGCCGCAGCTGCTCGCCGCCGTCGACGGTGGCGAAACCCGCCGAACCGTCGCCGCCGCCGGTCGGGGTGAGTCCGAAGTCGGTGTAGTACCGGGCGGTCTCGACGACGTCGGGTACGCCGATGACCACCGAGGAGAGCCGATGCAGTCCCATGATCCTGCCTCTTCGTCGAGTGCCGGTCGGGTCGTTCTAGGCCTGGACGAACCGCTGGCGCAGCTCGCCGATCCCGGCCACGTAGCTCACGAGTTCCTCGCCGGGCTGCAGGAACCGCTTCGGGTTGCGACCCTGGCCGACCCCGGCCGGGGTGCCGGTGAAGATGATGTCGCCGGGCAGCAGCGGCGTCACGGCGGAGAGCTTCTCGATCAGCGCCGGCACCCCGAACACCATCTGCGAGGTGCGCCCCTTCTGCACCTGCTCGCCGTTGATGGCGCAGCCCAGTTCGAGGTCGTCGGGGTCGGCGAACTCGTCGAGGGTGACCACCCACGGCCCGAGCGGGGCGAAGCCCGGGAAGGACTTGCCCAGGCTGAACTGCGGTGCCGGACCGGCCAGCTGGGAGCGGCGCTCGGAGAGGTCCTGCCCGACGGTCAGCCCGGCGACACAGGCCCAGGCGTCCGCGGCCGCGACGTGCTCGGCCCGCCGGCCGATGACCACCACGAGTTCGACCTCCCAGTCGGTGTTCCCGCCGGGCGGGAGCACGACGGTGGTCTGCGGGCCCGACAGCGCGGTGCGGAACTTCGTGAACACCGGCGGCAGGGTGTCCGGCACCGCGAAGTTCGACTCCGCGGCGTGCTCGCGGTAGTTCAGCCCGATCGCGAACACCTGGGACGGCGCCGGGGTGGGGGCGCCGAGATCCGCGGCGTCGAACGGCGCCGCACCGGACAGGTCTGCCCCCGCCGCCCAGGCGACGAACTCGTCCCACCGCCCGTAGACGGCCTGCGGGTCCGCGCCGAAGCGCCCACCGGACGCCTTCTCCACATCGACGGCACCTGCGTCGGTGAACAGGGCCAGCCGACCGGACAGCTTTCCGATTCGCATCGGGACATCTCCTCCAGCTACACGACGGGGAACTGGTTGCAGGTCTTCGAGGGGCGCCGGGCCGCCCCTGGCGGGCCGGCCTCACACGAGGGCGGTGACGCTCCCCCGGATGCCGAGCAGCGAGGTGCCGTAGACCTCGGTACTGATCTCGGGGTTGACCACCGCATGCCGGCTCGCGGTCTCGCTGTCGCGCCAGATCCGCTGCAGCGGGCTGGACTCCGCGAAACTCGATGCGCCGTGCGCGGACATCAGCGTGCGGATGGCCTCGCGGGCGTAGGTCACGGCCGCGCCGGTGTCCATCCGGACCAGCGCGCGGGCGTCGTAGTCCGGGTAGACCCCCCGGTGCGCGGCGTCGTCGATCTCGGCGGCGGCCCGGTAGGCGTGCAGGTGCGCGCTGTCGATCAACGACGCCGCCTTCGCCAGGGCGAGCTGCACGGTGGGCGCCTCGGTCTGTGTGCCGTAGAAGGTGTAGGAGATCGAGCGCTTCGGCGCCTTCTCGATCACCAGGTCCAGCGCGGCCTGCGCCAGCCCGAGCTGCGGGCCGGCCAGGACCAGCGCGGCGACCGGCACGAACGCCGAGCGGTAGAGCGTCTCCCCGGTGAACGGGGTGGCGACCTCGCCCTGGATCGCCGTGACCACCGAGATGCAGCGGTGCTCGGGAACGAAGATCTCGTCGGCGACCAGGGTGTTGGACGCGGTGCCCTTCATCCCGGCGACGAACCAGGTGTCCTCGATGGTCAGGTCCGACATCGGGACCAGCACCAGCTTCTGGTCGGCCACTTCGCCGTCGGCCCCGAGGATCGGGATGCCGACCAGCGCCCACTGCGAGTGCGCGGACCCGCTGGCCCAGCCCCACTTGCCGGTGACCACGTACCCGCCGTCGACGGCGCGGGCCTGCGCGGTCGGCGCCAGCACCCCGGCCACCCGGTTGCCCGGGTGCTCACCCCACACGTCCTGCTGCGCCTGCTCGCCGAACAACCCGGTGAACCACGCACAGACGTTCATCAGGGTGGTCACCCACGACGTCGATCCGCAGCCGCGCGCCAGTTCCCGGGAGACCTCCAGCTTGGTCCGGAAGTCGACCTCCAGGCCGCCGAAGCGCTTGGGCCGCATGATCGAGAACAGCCCCGCCTCCTCGATCGCGGTGATGTTCTCCTCGACGACGCGGCGGTCGTCCTCGCTGCGCTGGGCGTTCGCCGCCAGCAGCGGCACGAGCTTGGTGGCCCGGCCGACGAGGTCCGCGCGCAGTTCACGATCGACATCGGTCGCGCTCGGGCGATCGAGGATGATGCTCATGCGTTCTCCTGACGGGGCGCCGGTCCGTGGTCGGTCGTGGTCGGTCGTCGGCGCCCTCTCGTCGGACCGGGCGAGTCGCTGCCGGTCATCCGGTGTGGCGTGGACGACACTGTTCCCGCTCGGTCATCGACATGTCAAGACGTTTTCGACATTGTGGCCGTCGGTCGAAACTGCTTGACTTCGACCCGTGACCCGGAGCAGTGCCCCCACCCGCGCCGAGCAGGTCTACCTCCGGTTGCGGGCCGACATCCTCGCCGGACGGCAGCGGCCCGGGACCCGGCTGCCGTTCGCGGAGCTCTCCACGCGGTACGGCGCGAGCATGGGCGTGGTCCGCGAGGCACTGTCCCGGCTGACCGCCGAGGGACTGGTGGAGTCCGAGCCCCAGCACGGCTCCCGCGTCACGCCGGTGTCGACCGTCGATCTTGCGCACCTGACCGAGGCACGCCGCGCGATCGAGACCCTCGTGCTGCGCCAGGCCGTCGAGCACGGCGGCGTCGACTGGGAGTCCCAGGTCCTGGCCGCGCACCACCGGCTCGAGCGCACCCCGCAGATGGCCGAGGATGATCCCGACCGGGTCACCGAGGAATGGGCCGCCGCGCACAGCGCCTACCACCTGGCCTTGCTCTCCGGCTGCCCGAACCCCCGGCTGCTGGCCGTGGCGCAGTCGCTGCGCGACTCCGCCGAGCTCTACCGCCGGTGGTCGGTGCCGCTGGGGCACGGGCACCGCGACGTCGCGGGCGAACACCGGCGCATGCTCGACGCCGTGCTCGCCCACGACGCCGACGCAGCCGTCGCAGCACTCGCCGAGCACATCGAGCACACCGCGCGGGTGCTGCTCGAGGCCGGTTCCGACCTCGACGACGAGACCGACGACGAGACCGGCGACGAGGCCGCAGGCGGCTGAGCACGGCAGCGCTGCGCGACGCCGGCCATACCCGAGGGCATCCACCTCGCCGGCGAGCAGACCCACGATGTCTTCGCCGCGGGTACCGATGCCGATACGACATCGTTCATCGGTCGCTGCACCGCGGCCCTGACGCCGTCATCGGTTGCA
Source organism: Pseudonocardia acidicola (assembly GCF_012911935.1). Classification (GTDB taxonomy): domain Bacteria; phylum Actinomycetota; class Actinomycetes; order Mycobacteriales; family Pseudonocardiaceae; genus Pseudonocardia; species Pseudonocardia acidicola. The sequence goes on from NZ_JAAXLA010000046.1 coordinate 45,762, forward strand.
CGTACCCGCCGCGCGGCTGTCGCGAACGGACCAGCGCGCGCGTACTGACGGGCCAACGGTCCGGAAGTCGTGTCCGCGAGTTGCATCCCGCCATTGCCGCATGTCTGCAGGTCTGGGAGCCTGCAACCGCGCGACCAGCACGGCCCTTGTCGACCGGCGGGGCTTCGAGCCGGAGGACTTCCGCAACGACGAGGGATCTGGTCGCCGGCCACATCCGCATGTCCGCGCGCCGGCTCGCAGGGACAGGGCCGCAACGTGTTAGCCCAACCGCTCGGGCTGGTCCCACGGGATGTCGTCAGGAGTCAGGAGAGCACCGATGCTCGAGGACCTGGACCCGCTGGAGACCCGCGAGTGGTTGGACGCCCTGGATTCCGTGGTGGAGTTCGACGGCACCGAAAGGGCCACGTTCCTGCTCGACGCGCTGATGCGCGAGGCCCGCCGGGTGGGCGCGCCGGCCCCCTATTCGGGGTCCACCCCGTACATCAACACGATCCCGCCGGGGCGCGAACCGGTCCAGCCCGGTGATCGGGAGATCGAGCACCGCATCCGCTCGATGATCCGCTGGAACGCCGTGGCGATCGTGCTGCGCGCGAACAAGGAGTCCTCGGAGCTGGGCGGGCACATCGCGAGCTTCCAGTCCGCGGCGACGCTCTACGACGTGGGCTTCGAGCACTTCTGGCACGCCCCGACCCAGACCCACGGCGGGGACCTGGTGTTCATCCAGGGGCACTGTTCGCCCGGAATCTACGCACGGGCGTTCCTCGAGGGCCGGTTGACCGAGGAGCAGTTGCTGAACTTCCGCCAGGAGGTGGGTGGCAACGGGCTCTCCTCCTACCCGCACCCGTGGCTGATGCCGGAGTTCTGGCAGTTCCCCACGGTGTCGATGGGGCTGGGCCCGTTGACGGCGATCTACCAGGCCCGGTTCCTGAAATACCTGCACGCACGGGGCCTGGCCGACACCGCGCCGCGGCGGGTGTGGGCGTTCGTCGGCGACGGCGAGATGGACGAACCCGAATCACTCGGGGCGCTCTCGCTGGCCGGCCGGGAGAAACTGGACAACCTGATCTTCGTGGTGAACTGCAACCTGCAGCGCCTCGACGGCCCGGTCCGTGGCAACGGCAAGATCATTCAGGAGCTGGAAGGGGACTTCCGCGGGGCCGGCTGGAACGTGATCAAGGTGATCTGGGGTTCCAACTGGGACCCGCTGATCGCCGCCGACAAGTCCGGGCTGCTGCTCAAGCGGATGGAGGAATGCGTCGACGGCGAGTACCAGGACTTCAAGTCCAAGAACGGCGCCTATGTCCGGCAGCACTTCTTCGGCCGCTACCCCGAGCTGCTCGATCTCGTCTCGGACATGTCCGACGACGACATCTGGGCGCTGACCCGCGGCGGGCACGACCCGCAGAAGGTCTACGCCGCCTACGCCACCGCCGTTGCGCACACCGACCAGCCGACCGTGATCCTGGCCAAGACGGTCAAGGGCTACGGCATGGGCGAGGCCGGTGAGGGCCAGAACATCACCCACCAGCAGAAGAAGATGGGTGTCGACGTGCTGCGCGCCTTCCGGGATCGCTTCGGTCTCGACATCCCGGACGACCAGGTCGCCGAGGTGCCGTTCCTGCGCCTGCCCGAGGGCAGCAAGGAACTCGCCTACCTGCGGGAACACCGAGCGGCGCTGGGTGGGTACCTGCCGGCGCGCCGGCGCCGGTCGTCGCAGCCGCTGCCGGTTCCCGGGCTGGCCGCCTTCGACGCCCAGTTGAAGGGCACCGGGGAGCGCGAGATCTCCACGACGATGGCGTTCGTCCGGATCCTCACCACGCTGCTTCGGGACAAGAAGATCGGCAACCGGGTGGTGCCGATCGTGCCCGACGAGTCCCGCACGTTCGGCATGGAGGGCCTGTTCCGCCAGTTCGGCATCTTCTCCCAGGTCGGGCAGCTCTACCAGCCCGAGGACGCCAACCAGCTCATGTACTACAAGGAGGATCGCCACGGCCAACTGCTGCAGGAGGGCATCAACGAGCCGGGGGCGATGTCGTCCTGGATCGCCGCGGCGACCGCCTACAGCACCTCCGACACCCCGATGATCCCGTTCTACATCTACTACTCGATGTTCGGGTTCCAGCGCGTCGGGGACCTGGTCTGGGCGGCCGGGGACTCGCGCGCTCGCGGCTTCCTGCTCGGCGGCACGGCCGGGCGCACCACGCTCAACGGGGAGGGCCTGCAGCACGAGGACGGGCACAACCACCTGCTCGCGGCGACCATCCCCAACTGCGTTTCCTACGACCCCACCTTCGGCTACGAGCTCGCGGTGATCATCGCCGACGGGCTGCGGCGGATGTACACCGAACAGGAGGACGTCTTCTACTACCTCACCGTCATGAACGAGAACTACTGCCATCCGCCGATGCCCGAGGGCGCCGAGGAGGGCATCATCCGCGGGATGTACCTGTTCCGCGAGGGGCAGGCCGCCCGGAAGGGCCGGGGAGAGGCGGCGGCGCCGCGGGTGCAGTTGCTGGGCAGCGGGACGATCCTGCGCGAGGTGATCGCCGCCGCCGACCTGCTCGAACAGGACTTCGGCGTGGCCGCGGACGTCTGGAGCACCCCCAGCTTCACCGAACTGGGCCGCGACGGGATCGCCACCGAGCGCTGGAACATGCTGCACCCCGGCGCGCAGCGGCGGCGCAGCTACGTCGAGCAGTGCCTGGCCGGACGCCCGGAGGGCCCGGTCGTCGCCGCCACCGACTACCAGCGCGCCTTCGCCGAGCAGATCCGGCCGTACATACCGCACCGCTACGCGGTGCTGGGCACCGACGGCTTCGGCCGCTCCGACTACCGGCGCGCGCTGCGCCGGCACTTCGAGATCGACCGGCACCACGTCGTCGTGGCGGCACTGTCCGCGCTGGCGCAGGACGGCGTGGCCCCGGCGGCCGGGGTCGCCGACGCCATCGCGCGCTACGGCATCGACCCCGACAAGCCCGAACCCGCGCACGCCTGAACCGCGCGGCCACCGACCATCCGCCCTCCGGACGCGGTGGACCCCCCGTGACGGAGCTCGACGACAAGCAGGGACGCGGCGCAGAGGGGAACGAACATGGCAGACGCGACCGAGGTCAAGGTCCCCGACATCGGTGGCTTCAGCGAGGTACCCGTCATCGAGGTTCACGTCAACCCGGGCGACCGGGTCGACCCCGAGGATCCCCTCGTCACCCTGGAGTCGGACAAGGCGACCATGGACGTGCCCGCGCCGGCCGCCGGAGCGGTGGTCGACGTGCTGGTCAAGGTCGGCGACGAGGTGAGCGAGGGCACCCCGATCCTGCTGCTCGCGCCGGGCGAGGGGGCGCTGACGCCGCCCCCGTCGCTGGTCGAGCAGCAGGTGCCGCAGCCCGCGGCCCCGGCCCCCGCGGTGACGACGGTGCCCGCTGCCCCCGGCGCCCCGGTGCCGGCGACCGCCGCGGCGCCCTCACCGCCGGAGGCCCTCGGCGTCCACGCCGGGCCGAGCGTGCGCCGGATGGCCCGGGAGTTCGGGATCGACCTCGCCGCCGTGACCGGCACCGGCCCGAAGGGGCGGATCACCAAGGACGACCTGCTCGGCCACGTGCGCGGGCCCGCCGCCGCCCCGGCCGCCGCCGTCCCCGCGGGCACCGGGATCCCCGAGATCCCCGCGCAGGACTTCGCCCAGTTCGGCACCGTCACGACCCGGCCGCTGTCGCGGATCAAGAAACTGTCCGGGCCGCTTCTGCACCGCTCCTGGCTCAACGTCCCGCACGTGACGCACGACGACGAGGCCGACATCACCGACCTCGAGCGCTACCGCAAGGACTTGGACACCGCGGCGAAGGCCGCCACGGACGGCGGTCCCTACCGGGTCACCCTGCTCGCCTTCCTGGTCAAGGCCGCGGTGTCGGCGTTGAAGAAGTTCCCGGAGTTCAACAGCTCACTGTCCCCGGAGCAGGACGCCCTGATCCTCAAGGAGTACTACAACATCGGCATCGCGGTGGACACTCCGGACGGGCTGGTCGTGCCGGTGGTCCGCGACGCCGACCGCAAGGGGATCGTCGAGCTGTCCCGGGAGTTCGGCACGCTCTCGGCGAAGGCCCGCGACGGGAAGCTCTCGCCCACCGACATGGCCGGGGGCACGTTCACCATCTCCAGTCTGGGTGGGATCGGCGGGACCGGCTTCACCCCGATCGTCAACGCCCCCGAGGTCGCCATCCTCGGCGTCGTCCGCTCGCGGGTGACGCCGGTGTGGGACGGCAGTGCGTTCCAGCCGCGGCTGATGCTGCCGATCTCGCTGTCCTACGACCACCGCGTCATCGACGGGGCACTCGCCGCCCGGTTCGCCCGGCACCTGTGCCACCTGCTCGAAGACGACCGCCGTCTCCTCCTCTGACGACACCGGAGCCAGCCATGCCCACCCTGGAGATCCAGGTCCCCGACATCGGCGACTTCGCCGACGTAGCGGTGATCGAGATCCATGTCGCGCCCGGCAGCGTGGTGGCGGTCGACGATCCGCTGCTCACCCTGGAGTCGGACAAGGCGACCATGGACGTGCCCGCGCCGGTCGCCGGGACGGTCACCGAACTGCGGGTCGGCCTGGAGGACCGGGTCTGCGCGGGCACCGTGATCATGGTGGTGGACGCGGCGGGCGCCCCGGGGACGCCACCGAAGGAGCGGGTCCGGGAGGACGCCGCCCCGGCGCCCGCCGGGCCGGCGGACTACGGCTCGCCGAGTGGGGTCTACGAGCGCATCGAGGTCACGGTGCCCGACATCGGAGGCTTCGCCGACGTCCCGGTGATCGAGGTGCACGTGGCCGTGGGCGACCGGGTCGCGGCCGAGGATCCGCTCGTCACCCTGGAGTCCGACAAGGCCACCATGGACGTGCCGTCCCCGGCGGCCGGCACCGTCACCGGACTCGCCGTCGGCGTCGGGGACACGGTGTCGCAGGGCCACGTCATCCTGCACCTGCAGACCGAGGACGAGGCGGCCGCGGCCGCCCGGCCGCCCGCGGCCGTCACGGCCGCCCCGGCTCCCCGGCCGCCGGCCACCGAACGCGGCGATGTCCACGCCGAGGTCCTCGTGCTCGGTGCCGGGCCCGGCGGGTACACCGCGGCCTTCCGGGCCGCCGACCTGGGCCGCTCCGTGGTCCTGGTCGACCGGTCGGCGACCCTGGGCGGGGTCTGCCTGAACGTCGGCTGCATCCCGTCCAAGGCACTGCTGCACGCCGCCAAGGTCATCGCCGAGACCAGGGAGATGGCCGAGCACGGCGTGTCGTTCCTCGCGCCGACGATCGACATCGACCGGCTGCGCAGCTGGAAGGACGGCGTGGTCGCACGGCTGACCGGCGGGCTGGCCGGACTGGCCCGGCAGCGCACGGTCACGACCATGCGTGGAACCGGGCGGTTCCTGTCGATGAACCAGCTTCAGGTCACCGGCGACGACGGCGCCGTGACGACCGTCAGCTTCGACCAGGCGATCATCGCCGCCGGCTCCGAGCCGATCACGCTGCCGTTCGTCCCGCACGACAACCCGCGGGTCATCGACTCCACCGGCGCGCTGAGGCTCGACGGGATCCCCGAGCGGTTGCTGGTGCTCGGCGGCGGGATCATCGGGCTGGAGATGGCGACGGTGTACTCCGAGCTCGGCGCTGCGGTCACCGTCGTCGAGCTGATGGACCAGCTGATCCCCGGCGCCGACAAGGACATCGTCGCGCCACTCACCAAACGCATCGCGAACCGCTACGAGAACATCTACCTGACGACCAAGGTCACTGCCGTCGAAGCGCGACGGGACGGTCTGGTCGTCACCTTCGACGGGGCGAAGGCACCGGAGACCGACGTGTTCGACCGGCTTCTGGTGGCGGTCGGCAGGCGGCCGGGAGGCCGGATGATCGGGGCCGAGAACGCCGGGGTCCTGGTCGACGAGCGCGGCTTCATCCCGGTCGACAAGCAGCAGCGCACCAACGTGCCGCACATCTTCGCGATCGGCGACATCGTCGGCCGGCCCATGCTCGCGCACAAGGCGGTGCACGAGGGCAAGGTCGCCGCGGAGGTGGCCGCGGGCCGCACCAGCTACTTCGATGCGAAGGTGATCCCCTCGGTGGCCTACACCGACCCGGAGGTCGCCTGGGTGGGCGTCACCGAGAACGAGGCCAGGGCCGCCGGGATCAGGTACGGCAAGGGGGTCTTCCCCTGGGCCGCCAGCGGTCGCTCGCTGACCCTGGGGCGCGACGAGGGCAGCACCAAGGTCCTGTTCGACGAGGCCACCGGACGGATCATCGGCTGCGGCATCGTCGGCCCGAACGCGGGCGACCTGATCGCCGAGGCGACGCTGGCGATCGAGATGGGTGCCGACGCGGCCGACATCGGCCTGACCGTGCACCCGCATCCCACCCTCTCGGAGACCATCGGCATGGCCGCGGAGGCCTTCGAGGGCACGCTCACCGATCTCTACCTGCCCAAGAAGAAGTAACTCCACGTCAGGGAAGTGATCCCATGCCAGGATCAGTCATCGTCGGCGCCGCACGCACACCGATCGGCAAACTCGCCGGCTCGCTCAAGGACCTCTCCGCGGTCGACCTGGGCGGCATCGCCATCGCCGCAGCACTGGACAGGGCCGCAATCCCCGGCCACCAGGTCGACTACGTCATCATGGGCCACGTCATCCAAGCCGGCACCGGCCAGATCACCGCCCGCCAAG
>NZ_JAAXLA010000047.1 GCF_012911935.1 Pseudonocardia acidicola
AAGAGACAGGAGTGGGGGCGGGGTCAGCCGGGGATGCCGGTCCAGCCGTAGACGTGCTCGAGCCGCAGGGTCAGCACCAGCCGGCGGTCGGCGACCATCGCCGCGCGGTACTCGTCCCAGTCCGGGTGCTCGCCCTGGACCTCGCGGTACAGGGCGACGAGCGCCTCCACGGCCGCGTCCTGCGGGTCGGTGGCCACCGGGGACAGCTCCGCGATGCCCTCCCCGACCGCGTAGCCGCTCAGGTCCGGCCTGTTCACCTGGAAGCTGGCACGTGGGTCGCGGCGCAGGTTGCGGGTCTTGGCGCGGTCATCGGTGACGGAGACGCGGACGGTGCGGGTTCCGGGGTCGAACGCGTGGGTGACGAGCGATGCCTGCGGGCGGCCGTCTCGCTTGAGGGTGATCAGCACGCCGCCCCGCTGCTCGGCGAACAGGGACAGCAGCCCGTCCTCGGTGGATGACATGGGACCGACGCTAGTGATCACGGTGCGGGCGTGCCACGCGCTATCACGACGGTGCGACGGCGCGGCGTGCCCGGGCGTCCTGGTGCCCGGTCTGTACACATCGGGACCCCGCCGTCCACAGCCGTGCGGGTGGGTCTGGTCCGGTCGGGCGCGCTGCGGCCAGCATCGGGGCATGCCGTTCACCGTTGCCGTCAGTGGTGCCACCGGTGGCGCCGTCACCGCAGCCGGGTTCGCCGTCGCGGGCCTGCTGGCAGGTTCCGCCGCCCGGGTCCTGCTCGCCCGGATGCGCCGCGGGGCCCGGGTGCCGCCGCCCTGCTGCGAGCTCGCCGTCGGCGTGCTGTGGGCCGCGACCGGCGCGGCCTGGGCGGCCGGTGCGCTGCCCTCCGGCTGGCTGCCTGTGCTGCTCGGGCTGGGCTGGCTCGCGGTCGCCCTCGCGGCGGTCGACGTCCTGCATCGCCGGCTGCCCGACGCGCTCACGCTGCCGGCACTACCCGCCGCGCTGCTGCTGCTCGCCCCGCTCGGCGCCGCCACGGTGCTGCGGGCGAGCGCCGGGGCCGTCCTGCTGGTGGCCGTGCACGGCGTGGTCCACCTGCTGGCGCCGCGGGCACTGGGTGCGGGCGACGTCAAGCTCGCGGCGCCGCTCGGGGCGGTGCTGGCCGCCGGATCGTGGTCGGCGCCGGTGCTCGGCGCGCTGCTCGCCGCGGTGATCACCGGGCTGGTCGCGGTGGCCGGTCTGGCCTGCGGCGGCCTGGCTCGGGGCGCCGCGGTGCCGCACGGCCCGTCCATGCTGGCGGCCGGATGGCTGATGCTGGCGGGTACGGGGCTGGCCGCGGGCGCGGGGTGAGAGGATTGCCTGCGTGTTGCGTTGGATCACCGCTGGGGAATCGCACGGTCCCGCGCTGGTTGCCGTCCTCGAGGGCATGGTCGCCGGCGTCGAGATCACCACCAAGGAGCTGGCCGCCGAGCTGGCGCGCCGCCGCCTGGGCTACGGGCGGGGTGCGCGGATGAAGTTCGAGGCCGATGAGCTCGAGGTGATCGGCGGCGTGCGGCACGGGGTGACCCAGGGCGGGCCGGTCGCGGTCCGCATCGGCAACACCGAGTGGCCCAAGTGGGAGACCGTGATGGCGGCCGACCCGGTGGACCCCGAGCTCATCGCTAACCGGGCCCGTAACGCGCCGCTGACCCGGCCGCGGCCCGGGCACGCCGACCTGTCGGGGATGACGAAGTTCGGCTTCGACGACGCCCGCCCGGTGCTCGAGCGGGCGAGCGCGCGGGAGACGGCGTCGCGGGTCGTGCTCGGCACGGTCGCCAAGGCGTTCCTCAAGCAGGCCCTGGGCGTCGACATCGTGTCGCACGTGGTGGCGCTCGGCGCGGTCGACGCGCTCGACGGGGAGCTGCCCGGCCCCGACGACTTCGAACGGATCGACGCCAGCCCGGTGCGGGCCTACTCCGAGGCGACGACCGCGGCGATGGTGGCCGAGGTCGACGCCGCTCAGCGCGACGGCGACACCCTGGGCGGGGTGGTCGAGGTGATCGCCTACGGGATGCCGGTCGGGGTCGGTTCCTACGTGCACTCCGACCGCCGCCTCGACGCCCGGCTCGCCGGCGCGCTGATGGGTATCCAGGCCATGAAGGGCGTGGAGATCGGCGACGGGTTCCGCACCGCGCACCGTCGCGGCAGCGCCGCGCACGACGAGATGGTCCCGGGTGACCCGATCAAGCGGCTGTCCAACCGGGCCGGCGGCATCGAGGGCGGCATGACCAACGGCGAGCCGGTGCGGGTCCGGGTCGCGATGAAGCCGATCTCCACGGTGCCGCGTGCGCTGCAGACCGTCGACATGGCGACCGGTGAGGCCGCCCAGGCCATCCACCAGCGCTCCGACGTGTGCGCGGTGCCGGCGGCCGGCGTGGTGGCCGAGGCGATGGTCGCGCTGGTCCTGGCGGACGCGACGCTGGAGAAGTTCGGCGGCGACTCGCTGCCGGAGACGGTCCGCAACGTGCGGTCCTACCTGGAAGCCAGCGGCGGCGTGGCGGGATGAGTGCCCCGACGCGCCCCAGGCTGGTGCTCGTCGGACCCCCGGGGTCCGGCAAGAGCACCGTCGGCAAGGTGCTCGCCCGCCGGCTGGGGGTGAGCTTCACCGACATCGACGTGCTCATCGAGCAGCAGATCGGCAAGACGATCGCGGAGATGTTCACCCAGGACGGCGAGGACGCGTTCCGGGCGCTGGAGCGGGAGGTGGTAGCCCGCGCGCTGCAGGAGGCCGACGGCGTGCTCGCCCTCGGCGGCGGCTCGGTGCTGGCCGCGTCCACCCGCGAGGCGCTGCGCGGGCACCGGGTGGTGTCGCTGAAGGTCGGGCTGGCCGACGGCCTGCGCCGTACCGGGATGTCGACCGCGCGCCCGCTGCTGGCCGGGGTCAACCCGCGGGCCACGTTCAAGGCGCTGCTCGACGCCCGCGCGCCGCTGTACCGCGAGGTCGCCACCGTGGAGGTCGACACGGTGCGGCGCAGCGCGAACCAGGTGGCCACCGCGGTGCTGCTCGCGCTGGGTGAGACCGACGCGGCCCCGCAGGGCGAGCCGGACGAGGACGAGCCGTTGGACCGGCCCACCCCGCATGAGGCGGTCCCGCTGCCCGATCCGCTCGGCCACCCCCGTTAGGGTCTCGCGGTATGACCGAACCGGTGCGGATCGAGGTCGCCGCGGAGCGGCGCTACCAGGTGCTCGTCGGCCGTGACGTGCGCGCCGAGCTGGCCGGGGTGATCACCGGGCTGGGCGCCGCGGCGGCCGTGCTGGTGCACCAGCCCGCGCTGACCGACGTCGCGGAGAAGGTGCGCGCCGAGCTGGAGGCCGCGGGCGTCGACGCGCACCGGGTGGAGGTACCCGACGCCGAGGAGGGCAAGTCGCTCGCCGTCGCCGGCTTCTGCTGGGAGGTGTGCGGCCAGATCGGACTCACCCGCGGTGACGTGGTCATCGGGCTCGGTGGGGGAGCGGTCACCGACCTCGCCGGGTTCGTGGCCGCCACCTGGATGCGTGGGGTGAAGGTCGTGCAGGTGCCGACCACGCTGCTGGCCATGGTCGACGCCGCGGTCGGCGGCAAGACCGGGATCAACACCGCGGCCGGCAAGAACCTGGTCGGCGCCTTCCACGAGCCGTCGGCGGTGCTGGTCGACCTGGCCACCCTGGAGACGCTGCCCCCGGCCGAGCTGGTCGCCGGCATGGCCGAGATCGTCAAGGCCGGCTTCATCGCCGACCCGGTGATCCTCGACCTGATCGAGCGTGACCCGGTCGCCGCGCTGGACCCGACCGGCGCCGTGCTGCCCGAGCTGGTCCGCCGCTCGATCCAGGTCAAGGCCGACGTCGTGTCCGCCGACCTGCGCGAGTCGCACCTGCGGGAGATCCTCAACTACGGCCACACCCTCGGGCACGCGATCGAGCGCCGCGAGGACTACACCTGGCGGCACGGAGCCGCGGTCAGCGTCGGCCTGGTGTTCGCGGCCGAGCTGGCCCGTGCCGCCGGCCGGCTCGACGACGCGACCGCCGACCGGCACCGTGCGGTGCTCGGCGCGCTGGGCCTGCCGGTGTGCTACGTGCCGGGCGCGCTGCCCGAGCTGGTGGAGACCATGCGCGGGGACAAGAAGGCCCGGGCCGGGATGCTGCGGTTCGTCGTGCTCGACGGGCTGGCCCGGCCCGGCCGCCTGGAAGGCCCCGAGCCGGCGCTGCTCGAGCAGGCCTACGCGGCGATCAGCACGGCCGGCTGATCGCGCCTGCCGGTCAGCCGAACGCCATCCGGAACTCCTCCACCGAGCGCGGCCGGAAGACCACGTTGGTCCGGCGGACGTGGATCAGCGACGCCGCCGGCTCCTCGGAGTACTGATGCCCCGGGTGCACGACCGGGTTGCCGATCAGCCTGGCGAGCTGCTGCAGGCTCGCGTACATCGCGTCCGGGTCCCCGCCGGGGAAGTCGGTGCGCCCGCAGCCCTGCAGGAACAGCGTGTCCCCGGCGATGAGCCGGTCGGCGACCAGGAAGCACTGGCTGCCGGGGGTGTGCCCGGGGGTGTGCAGCAGCCGGATCGGCACCGCCCCGACCTGCAGGAGGTCGTCGTGCTCGTGCGCGGTGAGGTCGGTGGCCGAGACCCCGGTGCCGCGGCGCACCCACTCGGCCTCGTCCCGGTGGACGTGCACCGGGACCGGTGCGGTGCCCAGGAGCTCGGCGAGCCCGGACAGCGGGTGCCCCATCAGGTCGCCGCCCACGTGGTCGGGATGGTGGTGGGTGACGAGCACCCCGGTCAGGCGCATGTCGTCGGCGGCGAGGATGTCGAGCAGGTCCCCGGGGGCGTAGGCCGGATCGACCACGACCGCCTCGCGCGAGGCGGCGTCGCCGATCAGGTACGAGAAGTTGACCATCTGGGTGGCGATCGGGTCGCCCACCGCGAAGTCCCGGCCGGAGAGCAGCTGACGGAAGTACACGCCGTCGGTCATGGCCGCCACCCTATGGTTCGCCGTCGGTGCCCGCCGAGTGCTCCGTAGGCTGGGCGCATGCCCTTCCCGTCCCGCCGGGAGGCGCTGCGTGGCCTGCTGCGCGCCGCCGACCTGGACGCGCTGCTGGTCACCGACCTGGTCAACGTCCGATACCTGACCGGGTTCACCGGCTCGAACGCCGCGCTGCTGGTGCACGCCGGGGGCGAGGCGGGCAGCCGGTTCAGCACCGACGGGCGCTACCTGACCCAGAGCGCGGCCGAGGTGCCCGCCCTGGAGCGGGTGATCGAGCGGGCCGGCGCGTGCGCGCTCGCCGGGCTGGCCGCCGGGCTCGGGGTGCGGCGGCTCGGTTTCGAGTCCGACGCGGTGACCGTCGATGCGCACCTCACGCTGGCCGAGGCGGCCGGTGACGCCGAGCTGCGCCGGGCCCCCGGCCTCGTCCAGCAGCTGCGGGTCGTCAAGGACGACAGCGAGATCGCCGCGCTGCGGGCCGCCTGCGCCGCCGCCGACGCCGCGCTCGCCGACCTGCTCGCCGCCGGCGGGCTGCGTCCCGGGCGCACCGAACGCGAGGTCGCGCTGGATCTGGAGAACCGGATGCGCGGCCACGGCGCCGCCGGCCCGGCGTTCGAGACGATCCTGGCCGCCGGTGCGAACTCGGCGATCCCGCACCACCGGCCCACCGCCGCGGTGCTGCGCCGCGGCGACCTGGTGAAGCTGGACTTCGGGGCGCTCGTCGACGGCTACCACTCCGACATGACGCGCACCGTCGTGCTCGGTCCCGCCGCGGACTGGCAGCGCGAGCTGTACGCGCTGGTCGCCCGGGCGCAGGCGGCGGGCCGGGCGGCACTGACCCCGGGGACGGAGGCGAGCCGGGTCGACGCCGCGTCCCGCGACGTGATCGTCGCCGCCGGTCGTGGGCCGGAGTTCATGCACGGGCTGGGGCACGGCGTGGGCCTGCAGATCCACGAGGCGCCGGCCCTGTCCGCCGCCGGGAGCGACACGCTGGCGCCCGGCATGGCCGTGACCGTCGAGCCGGGCGTCTACCTGGCCGGGCGGGGTGGGGTGCGCATCGAGGACACCCTGGTGGTGCGCGACGGCGAGCCGGAGGTGCTCACCCTGACCGGCCGCGACCTCGTCGAGCTCTGAGAGCGCCGGGGTCGGCGTTCGGCTCGTCCGGAGGGGAGCGTCCGTCACTCGCGGCACAGCGGTATCCTGGTCAACGGCATGGCGGAGCCGCCGGTATCGGATGGCGTCCGCATCGAGACACCCTGGCGCCACGGCGAAGCCGATCACCCGAGGACTGATCGCCGCCCTGCGCGCCCGTACCGACCCAGGAGAGATCCGCACGTGGCCACCACGAACGACCTGAAGAACGGCTTGGTGCTCAACCTGGAGGGCCAGCTCTGGTCCGTCCAGGCGTTCCAGCACGTCAAGCCGGGCAAGGGCGGCGCCTTCGTGCGCACCACGCTGAAGAACGTGCTCACGGGCAAGGTCGTCGACAAGACCTTCAACGCCGGCACCAAGGTCGACACCGCGACGGTCGACCGGCGCGACATGACCTACCTGTACCGCGACGGCAGCGACTTCGTCTTCATGGACGGCGACACCTACGACCAGATCCCGATCTCCGAGCAGGTCGTGGGCTCCGCGGCCGACTACATGCTGGAGAACCAGACCGCGATGGTCGCGCTGCACGACGGCGTGCCGCTCTACGTCGAGCTCCCCACGTCGGTGGAGCTCGTCGTCTCCCACACGGACCCGGGCCTGCAGGGCGACCGGTCCACCGGCGGCACCAAGCCGGCCACGCTCGAGACCGGCGCGGAGATCCAGGTCCCGCTGTTCCTCACGACCGGCGAGAAGGTCAAGGTGGACACCCGCGACGGTCGTTACCTCGGCCGCGTCAGCTCCTGACGTGCGCGCGCGCACCAAGGCACGCAAACGCGCGCTGGACATCCTGTTCGAGTCCGAGGCCCGCGGCGACGCACCCCTGGAGGTGCTGACCCACCGTCGGGAGACCGACGATGCGCCGCCGGTCTCGGACTACGCCGCGATGCTCGTCGAGGGGGTCGTGGCTCACCGGGACCGCATCGATCAGCTGCTCGCCGAGCACGCCGAGGGCTGGACGGTCGCCCGGATGCCCGCGGTCGACCGCACTCTGCTGCGGATCGGCGTCTTCGAGCTGCTCTGGGTCGACGAGATCGACGACCCGGTCGCGATCACCGAGGCGGTCGAGCTCGCGCGGACGCTGTCCACCGACGACTCGCCGCGGTTCATCAACGGCGTGCTCGGCCGGATCGCCGACATCGCCGAGCACCTGCGCGCCACCCGCTGATCCGCTCGGGAGCGCGGGGCCGGTCTCGCGTCACCCGATGAGCCGTCGGCGCCGGCCGGCGTGCGGACGACGATCGCGGGATGACCTCGCGACTCGTGCTCGACGAAGACGACGCGCTGGAGCTGCTGGCCTACCTGGTCACGGCGGCCCGGACGCAGGTGGACGAGGCGGCCGAGTACGGCCCGATGCGGCTGCTCACGGCTGCCGGCCGGCTCGCGGCGATGATCGAACCGCAGGCGTCGGAGGGGGTCCGGGAGCTGCTTGCCGGAGCGCTCGGCTCGGTGCCACCCACTGCGGTCCCACGGGCCGGGCGGGACGCCTACGTCGCGCGTCTGGACGGCATCTGCCGGGAGGTCGCCGGGTACCTGAGCACGCGCTTCGCCCCCGACCGCCGGCTCGTGTGAGCGACCGGATGGTCCTCACCGACGGCGCGAACCCGGTGCTGCGTGCCATTCGCACCCGCCGGGTGGTTCGCGCCATGACCGACCAGCCGGTGGAGCGCACCCAGCTCGAAGCCGTGCTCGACGCTGCCCGCTACGCGCCGAGCGCGGGCAACCGGCACCTGCACCGGTTCGTCGTGACCGACGATCCGGCGATCCTGCGGGTGCTGCGCATGGTCTCCCCGGGGATGGTCCAGCGGCCCACGGCGGCCGTCACGATCTGCATCGACCATCCGCTCGCCGCCGACTACGGGTTCGGGCCGGGGAGCACCGGGCTGTTCGTCGACGTCGGCACGATCGCGGCCACCATGCTGCTCGCCGCGCACGCCGTCGGGCTCGCCGCCGGGCCCGTGACCTCGTTCAGCCGCGCGGCGGTCGGTGTCGTGCTGCGGCTGCCGGAAGGCTGGAGCCCGGAACTCCTCGTGTGCCTCGGGCACCCGGCACCCGACCAGCCACCACCGATGGGGCGGCGGCCGTTGCTGAGCTGGCGCGACCTCACCCGATGGGTCGCCACCGGCCCCGCCGACGCCGGCGCTGCGGACCGGCCCGGGTGAGCACGACCGCGGCCGCACGGTGCGGCCGCCCACCTGGACCGGTCAGAACCCGCCGACCCGCAGCACTGCACCGGTCGCCAGGCCGAGCACCAGCAGCGCACCGGCCTGCCGCACGTGTACCCACGCCAGCGCCGCGTACCACAGCGGCCACACCGGGAAGTCCTTCGGCGGCTCGCGCGGCGGGGGTCGCCGGAAGTACGGCCACACCGTCACCAGTCGGGGCACCGCGGCCACGACGACCAGTGCCGGCCACGGCATCGCGGCGAGCAGCACCGCCAGCCCGACCAGCGGGTAGAACCCGGCCATCAGGCCCAGCGTCACGGCCCGGGCCCGCTGCTCGCCCAGCATCACCGGCAGCGTCCGGATCCCCAGCGGCGCGTCATAGCGGGTCTTGTCGATGTGCTTGCCCATCAGCACCGTGGTGCACAGCAGGCCATAGGGCAGCGAGGCCACCAGCACCTGCCACGGCAGCGACCCGACCGCGGCGTAGTAGGTGCCGCCGACCATCAGCGGGCCCCACACCACCAGGACATCGGGCTCGCCGAGGCCGCGCTTCTTCAGCCGCAGCGGTGGCGCGGTGTAGGCGACGCTGAGCCCGAGCCCGGCGACCGCGAACGCCACCACCGGCCAGCCCCGGGCGAACGCCAGCACGACGAGGAGCGCCAGGTCGGCGGCGTTGACCACCACGATCGCGACCAGCAGGGTGCGCCGGCTGACCAGCCCGGCCAGCACCGGGTGCGGCGCGTAGAGCGCCCGCGGATAGCTCGCGCTGTCGCTGCCGGCCCGGGTGTCGTAGAGGTCGTTCATCAGGTTGTTGGCGATGTGCGCCAGCGTGATGCCGACGATCGCGAGGACCAGCCACGGCCAGTCCAGGCCGGGCCGGCCGACCGCGAGCAACGCCGCCACCAGCCCGGACACGAGCGTCATCGGCAGCACGGCGGCCCGGCTGACGACGATCCACCGGGTGACCGCGTCGATTCGCCCGCTCCGCGCGGCGTCCGGGGGCGGATTGGTCGTGCGCAGCGCGTACGCCCAGGAACGCAGTCGGGAGCCAGGAGTGGCCTCGGTCACACCGGGATCGTACGGCCGATCCGGCGCGCGCCGGGCGTTGCCGGTCCCAGGTCCGTTGACCCGGCACCGACGGCCTCCTAGTGTGACCGATGACCAGATACGAAAGTCAGTCATCAGTCATGGAGGTGGTCGTGGGCCAGAGCCGGGAGGCGCGCATCCTCGACGCAGCCGGGGAGTTGCTGCTCGTCTTCGGCTACCGCAGGGTCACCATCGAGGACGTCGCGCGCCGGG
The DNA here is from genome assembly GCF_012911935.1 of Pseudonocardia acidicola. Taxonomy (GTDB): domain Bacteria; phylum Actinomycetota; class Actinomycetes; order Mycobacteriales; family Pseudonocardiaceae; genus Pseudonocardia; species Pseudonocardia acidicola. The sequence goes on from NZ_JAAXLA010000047.1 coordinate 9,564, forward strand.
CGGGCGTCGGCAAGGGCACGGTGTATCTGCACTGGTCGAGCAAGCTCGAGCTGTTCGCGACCGTGCTCGTCCGCGACGTCGCCGCGATCGTCGCCGAGCAGCTCGCGGCGCTGCGCGCCGATCCCGCAGAGGTCCGGCTGCACCGCACGATGCGCGCGCTGTTCCTGCTCGTCATGCACCGCCCGCTCGCCCGGGCGTTCTACACCGGGGACACCGAACTGCTCGGCGCGCTGAGCGCCGACACCAAGATCGGCCGGCAGTTCGCCATGGACAAGGCCGCGATGGCGCAGCCCTACCTGAGCGTGCTGCACGAGCACGGCCTGCTGGCCGACGACCCGGGCGCCGACCCCGGCCTGATGTACCGGTTCTCCGCCGCGACCACCGGCTTCTTCCTGCTGGAACGCCTTCTGCCCGCCGCGGGCGATGGCGACCTCGAGGCCAAGGCCGGCGCTCTGGCCACCACGGTCCGCCGTGGCTTCGAGCCGGCGGCCGACCCGGCCCACGCGGCCATCGAGGCCGCGGCCGCGGCCGTGATCGACCTGTACGAGCACCTGCTCGCCGATCTGACCCGCTCACTGCCCGAGGAGAACAGCCCATGACCACCACCGGTCCGGCCGATCTCGCTCCCACCACCGAGGACGAGCGTGCCCTGCTCGACTGGTTGCGCACGATGCGCGACGAGCACCCGGTCTGGCAGGACCGCTACGCCACCTGGCACGTGTTCCGCCACGCCGACGTCGAGGCCGTCATCCGCGACCCCGCCACGTTCTCCTCCGACACCACCCGGCTCGTCCCCGCCGCGGCACCCGTCCGGCGCGGCATGCTGACGCAGATCGATCCTCCCGAGCACCGCGCCCTGCGCCGCGTGGTCAGTGCCGCGTTCACCCCTCGGACCGTCGCCGCTCTGGAGCCCCGGATCCGCACCGTGACCGGCCAGCTCCTCGACGCCGCCGGCGAGCGGTTCGACCTCGTCGACGCGCTCGCGTTCCCGCTGCCCGTCATCGTCATCGCCGAGCTGCTGGGCCTTCCCGCTGAGGACCGGGCGCTGTTCCGCACCTGGGCCGACGGGCTGTTCGCGATGCAGGTCGACGATCCCCGCGACCCCGCGCTGGGGCAGCGCATCGCCGCGGCGCTGGCCGAGATCACGGACTACCTCACCGAGCACTGCCGCGACCGGCGCACCGATCCGCGCGCCGATCTCATATCGGCCCTGGTCACCGCGGAGGTCGACGGCCGGCGCCTGGACGACGAGGAGGCGGCGAACTTCTCGATGCTGCTGCTGCTCGCCGGGCACATCACCACCACCGTCCTGCTCGGCAACGCGGTACGCACCTTCGACGAGCACCCCGGCGTCTGGGACGAGCTGCGCGCCGACCCGGGCCTCATCCCGGGTGCGATCGAGGAGGTCCTGCGCTACCGCTCGCCGTTCACCCAGGTCGGTCGCTCGACGATGCACCCCGTCGAGGTGGCCGGGGTGAGCATCCCCGCCGACGTGATCGTCACGCCGTGGCTGCTCTCGGCGAACCGGGACCCCCGGGCACATCCCGAGCCCGACCGATTCGACATCCGCCGAGGCGTGGGCGGCGGTGCCCAGCTGGCCTTCGGGCACGGCGTCCACTTCTGCCTCGGCGCCCCGCTGGCCCGCCTCGAGGCCCGGGTGGCCCTGGAGGAACTCACCGCGCGCCACCGCGCCCTCCCGCTGGACCACGACACCATCGCCGGTACGGGCGGTCTGCGGCACTATTCGCGCGGCATCCTCGGCACCCGCAACCTGCCGGTGCACCCCGTCCCGGCCTGAGCCGGACCGGCGGCGCCCACCCCTCCAGGACGAGGGGCGCCGGGGCGGGTTATCCGCGAGCGGCAGCCCGGCCCGTTGTGTCCGGCCATCTGCGGTCGGTGCGACGACGCGGGCCTCGGCGAGGTCGGCGTGGATCGACAGCAGCACGACGGCCGTCGTACCCGGTCGCGGCACAGGCCCACGCCGCCGCGCGCGTCATGCGGTCACGGCGACGGTCCGTCCGGCCGGCCGCCCGGGGCGGCGGCCGCCACGAGCCGGAGGTCGGTGCCCTTCCCCGGTGCACCACCGCCGTCGCCCGTGGCGGCGCCGCCGTCGGCAGGCCATCCCGGCGCGGTCCGCGCCGGATCAGTCGACCCGGTGCGCGGGCCTGGCCTCGGGCGGCAGCACGCCCCAGTCGATGAGCTGGTCGGTGAGCTCACCCGGCGTCATGTCGTAGATGATCGCCAGCGAGCGCAGGTCCTCGGCCCGGATGGACAGCACCTTGCCGTTGTAGTCGCCGCGCTGGCTCTGGATGGCCGCCGCGTAGCGGGCCAGCGGGCCCACCTTGTCGGCGGGCAGCTGCTGGAGCCGCTCGAGATTGATGACGATCTTCGTGGCCGGCTCGGAACCCGACGGCACGCGGCCCTCGGGCAGCAGTTCGGCCACCGGCACCCCGTAGAAGTCGGCCAGCTCGGCCAGCTTCTGCACGGTCACCGCGCGGTCACCGCGCTCGTAGGAGCCGACGACGACCGCCTTCCACCGGCCCCCCGACTTCTGCTCGACGCCGTGCAGCGACAGCCCCTGCTGCTGCCGGATGGCCCGGAGCTTGCTGCCGAGCGCCTTGGCGTAGTCGCCCATGTGGCGATCTCCTTATTCGCTGGTCGTACGGCCGCGGGACCGACGCCCATGTACTGGGTGGTGCGTGAAGTTGAGCCGGCGCCCCTGATCGCCGGCCTCCTGCTCACGGTTGGTGCCCCCCGCTGCCGCGGCCACCCGTGAGCAGCTGATCAATACGGAGAGTAATCATGCGCTCGTCTCCGTCATCGGGTCAAGTTGGTCGACCCCAGACAGTCCCCGAGCGGCGTTTCTCCACTCGAACGGCTGATCGAGACCCCCTTGTCGGCGGTACGGGCGGACGGCCGGCGGGTTCGCTGCGCGTCCACGGGCGGGCACCGCGGGGCGGCTGGGGCACGTGTGGGTGCGTGGCCGGTCACTCCGGTCCCAGGAGCGGTCACCGGCTGGCCCGACGTCCGGTGACCGCGATCGCGTGATCGACCGCCGCGGCTGTGACGCTGCCGATGCCGGGCCGCCGTGGGCATGTCCCGGGGGGCCCGCGCTGCTAGCGTGGGCGGCACATCGTTCCTTTAAGACCCGTCCGGTGAGGCGGGGAAGGAGAGCCTCGTGGCGAACGACCGCCGCGGGGACGTGGGAGGCGAGAGCAGCGGTGTCCCCGACCGCCAGCTGCTCAGCGCCGCCGACGTCACCCGCACCATCGCGCGCATTGCGCACCAGATCATCGAGAAGACCGCGTTCGAGCCCGCCCGGGCCGACGACGTCGTGTTGATCGGCATCCCCACCGGCGGCGCCGTGCTGGCCCGCAGGCTCGCGGCCGCGATCGCCGACTTCACCGGCACCGCCCCCGCCGTCGGCTCGGTGGACCCGACGCTCTACCGCGACGACCTGCGCCGCAAGCCCGCCCGCGCGCTCGAGCACACCGCGGTCCCCGAGGGCGGCCTGGACGACAAGCTCGTCGTGCTCGTCGACGACGTGCTGTTCTCCGGGCGCACCGTGCGCGCCGCGCTCGACGCGCTGCGCGATCACGGCCGCCCGCGCGCCGTCCAGCTGGCCGTGCTCGTCGACCGCGGGCACCGGGAGCTGCCGATCCGCGCCGACTACGTGGGCAAGAACGTGCCGACCTCGCGCAGCGAGTCCATCGTCGTCTACCTCACCGAGATCGACGGCCGGGACGGTGTCTCGCTGCGCCGGGGCGTCGAGGGTGACGTGGTGGAGGGCCAGCAGTGAAGCACCTGCTCTCCGTGACCGATCTCGACGCCGCCGCGGCGAACGGTCTGCTCGACACCGCCGACCGGCTCCGGCAGGCCCTGCTGGGCCGCGAGATCCGCAAGCTCCCCACACTGCGCGGCCGCACCGTGATCACGATGTTCTACGAGGACTCCACCCGGACCCGGGTCTCGTTCGAGATCGCCGGCAAGTGGATGAGCGCCGACACCGTGAACGTCAGCGCCAAGGGCTCCTCGGTCTCCAAGGGTGAGTCGCTGCGCGACACGTCGCTCACACTGTCGGCGATGGGTGCCGACTGCGTGATCGTCCGGCACCCCGCGTCGGGTGCCGCGCACCGGCTGGCCTCCTGGGCCGACCGGGACGCCGGCATGACCGGCACCCACACCTCGATCGTCAACGCCGGTGACGGCACCCACGAGCATCCCACCCAGGCGCTGCTCGACGCCGCCACCCTGCGCGACCGGCTGGGCTCGATCGCCGGGCGCCGCATCGGCATCGTCGGCGACGTGCTGCACAGCCGGGTCGCCCGGTCGAACGTGTTCCTGCTGGCCACCCTCGGCGCCGAGGTCGTGCTGGTCGCGCCGCCGACGCTGCTGCCCGTCGGGGTCGAGCAGTGGCCGTGCCGGGTGTCGCACGAGCTCGACGCCGAACTGCCCGGCCTGGACGCGGTGATGATGCTGCGCGTGCAGGCCGAGCGGATGCACGGCGCGTTCTTCCCGTCGTCGCGGGAGTACGCGATCCGCTACGGCCTCTCCGACGAGCGGGCGGCCCTGCTGGCCGAGCACGCCGTCGTGCTGCACCCCGGCCCCATGGTGCGCGGCATGGAGATCGCCCCCTCGGTGGCCGACTCGCCGCGCGCCGCCATCCTCGCCCAGGTGCGCAACGGCGTGCACGTCCGGATGGCCGTCCTCTACCACCTGCTTGCGGGAGCCCCCGAGTGAGTCAGCCCAACGCGAACCTGTTCATCACCAACGCCCGTCCCTACGGCGAGGGCGGCCCGGTCGACGTGGTGGTCGCCGACGGCGTGATCACCGAGATCGGTGCCGGGCTCACCGCCCCCGATGGCGCCGAGATCATCGACGCCGCCGGCCTGGTGCTGCTGCCCGGCTTCGTCGACCTGCACGTGCACCTGCGCGAGCCCGGTGGCGAGGAGTCGGAGACCATCGAGACCGGCTCGCGCGCCGCCGCGCTGGGCGGGTTCACCGCGGTGTTCGCAATGCCCAACACCGACCCCGTGGCCGACACCGAGGTCGTCGTCGAGCACGTGTGGCGGCGCGGGGCGGCGGTCGGGCTGGTCGACGTGTACCCGGTCGGTGCCGTGACCGTCGGGCTGGAGGGCACCAAGCTCGCCGAGCTCGGCACCATGGCCGGCTCGCGGGCGAACGTGCGGATGTTCTCCGACGACGGCCGCTGCGTGAACGACCCGCTGATCATGCGCCGGGCCCTGGAGTACGCATCGGCGCTGAACGTGGTCGTCGCCCAGCACGCCGAGGACCACCGGCTCACCAGCGGCGCGCAGGCCCACGAGGGCGTCGTCGCCTCCCGGCTCGGGCTGGCCGGCTGGCCCGCCACCGCCGAGGAGACCGTCGTCGCCCGCGACTGCGCGCTGGCCCGGGAGGCGAAGGCGGCACTGCACGTCTGCCACGTGTCCTCGCAGAACACCATCGACGTGCTGCGCGCGGCCAAGGCCGCCGGCGTGCGGGTCTCCGCGGAGGTCACCCCGCACCACCTGCTGCTCACCGACGCCGCGCTGACCAGCTACGACCCGGTGAACAAGGTCAACCCGCCGCTGCGCACCGCGGCCGACACCAGGGCGATGCGCGCGGCACTGGCCGAGGGCGTCATCGACGTCGTCGCGACCGACCACGCCCCGCACGCGGCGCAGTACAAGGACACCGAGTGGGCCGCGGCCAAACCGGGCATGCTCGGCCTGCAGACGGCGCTGTCGGTGGTCGTGCACACCATGGTCGAGCCCGGCCTGCTGGACTGGCGCGGTGTCGCCCGGGTGCTGTCCGAGCGCCCCGCGGAGATCACCGGGCTGGCCGACCAGGGCCGCCCGATCGCCGTCGGCGAGCCGGCGAACTTCGCGCTGGTCGACCCCGAGGCACAGTGGACGGTCCGGGGCGCGGCCCTGGCCAGCAAGGCGGCCAACACCCCCTACGAGGGCATGCGGCTGCCCGCCACGGTGGTCGCCACCGTGCTGCGCGGCCGGGTCACCGCCCGGGACGGGCAGGTGCGCAATGGCTGAATCGTCCGAGGCGGCTCTCGTCCTGGAGGACGGCCGCATCTTCCGCGGTGAGGCCTACGGCGCGCCGGGGGAGAGCCTCGGCGAGGCCGTCTTCACCACCGGGATGACCGGCTACCAGGAGACCCTGACCGACCCCTCCTACCACCGGCAGATCGTGGTGCAGACCGCGCCGCAGATCGGCAACACCGGCTGGAACGACGAGGACGACGAGTCGGCGAAGATCCAGGTCGCCGGGTACGTCGTCCGCGACCCCGCCCGGCGGCCGTCGAACTGGCGCTCGACCGGCTCGCTCGGCGACGCCCTGGCCGCCCAGGGCATCGTGTCGGTGGCCGGGATCGACACCCGGGCCGTGGTCCGGCACCTGCGCGAGCGCGGCGCCATGCGCGCCGGGGTGTTCTCCGGCGACGCCCTCGCCGCCGACGCCGAACTGGTCGAGCGGGTGCTCGCCGGCCCGCGGATGGAAGGCGCAGACCTCTACGGCGCCGTCACCACCCGCGAGCCCTACGTGGTGCCCGCGCTGGGGGCCAAGCGGTTCACCGTCGCCGCGCTCGACGTCGGGATCAAGTCGAACACCCCGCGGATGCTCGCGGCGCGCGGCGTCGAGGTGCACGTGCTGCCCGCGCACTCCTCGATCGAGCAGATCGAGGCGCTGAGCCCGGACGGGTTCTTCCTGTCCAACGGCCCGGGCGACCCCGCGACGGCCGACGGGCCGGTCGCGCTCACCCGGCAGGTGCTCGAGCGGCAGATCCCGCTGTTCGGCATCTGCTTCGGCAACCAGATCCTGGGCCGGGCGCTGGGCCGCGGGACGTACAAGATGCGCTACGGGCACCGTGGCATCAACATCCCGGTGATCGAGCACGTCACCGGCCGGGTCGCGATCACCTCGCAGAACCACGGCTTCGCCGTCGAGGGCGAGCCGGGGGAGCGGTTCGACACCCCCTACGGCCCCGCCGAGGTCAGCCACAGCTGCCCCAACGACGGCACCGTCGAGGGCCTGCGACTGCTCGACGCACCGGCGTTCAGCGTGCAGTACCACCCCGAGGCCGCGGCCGGCCCGCACGACGCCGCCGACCTGTTCGACCGGTTCGTCGAGCTGATGGATGCGGCGCCGGTGCGCGCCGGCGGTGGCCGGCACCGGCTGATCGAGGAGAACATCTGATGCCCCGCCGTGAGGACATCCGGCATGTCATGGTGATCGGCTCCGGGCCGATCGTCATCGGGCAGGCCTGCGAGTTCGACTACTCCGGCACCCAGGCCTGCCGGGTGCTGCAGGCCGAGGGCATCCGGGTCTCGCTGGTGAACTCCAACCCGGCGACCATCATGACCGACCCGGAGTTCGCCGACGCCACCTACGTCGAGCCGATCACGCCCGAGTTCGTCGAGCAGGTCATCGCCACCGAGCGCCCGGACGCGCTGCTGGCCACCCTGGGCGGGCAGACCGCGCTCAACACGGCGGTCGCCCTGTACGAGAACGGGGTGCTGGAGCGCTACGGCGTCGAGCTGATCGGTGCCGACATCGACGCCATCCAGCGCGGTGAGGACCGGCTGAAGTTCAAGGAGATCGTGCAGTCGGTGGGCGGCGACGTGCCGCGCTCCGCGGTCTGCCACTCCATGGACGAGGTCCGTGCGGCCGTCGCCGAGCTCGGCCTGCCGGTGGTCATCCGGCCGTCGTTCACCATGGGCGGGCTCGGCTCGGGCATGGCGCACGACGAGGCCGACCTCGAGCGCCTGGCCGGTGGCGGGCTCGCCGCCTCCCCGGTGCACGAGGTGCTCATCGAGGAGTCGGTGCTCGGCTGGAAGGAGTACGAGCTCGAGCTGATGCGCGACGCATGCGACAACGTCGTGGTCGTCTGCTCGATCGAGAACCTCGACCCGATGGGCGTGCACACCGGCGACTCGATCACCGTCGCGCCGGCGATGACGCTCACCGACCGCGAGTACCAGACGATGCGTGACGTCGGCATCGCGGTGCTGCGCGCCGTCGGCGTCGACACCGGCGGCTGCAACATCCAGTTCGCGATCCACCCGGACACCGGACGCCTGGTCGTGATCGAGATGAACCCACGGGTGTCGCGGTCCTCGGCGCTGGCCTCCAAGGCCACCGGGTTCCCGATCGCGAAGATCGCCGCCCGGCTGGCCATCGGCTACACCCTCGACGAGATCCGCAACGACATCACCGGGGAGACCCCGGCGGCGTTCGAGCCCACGCTCGACTACGTCGTGGTCAAGGTGCCGCGGTTCGCGTTCGAGAAGTTCCCCGGCGCCGACCCCGAGCTGACGACGACGATGAAGAGCGTCGGCGAGGCGATGGCGCTGGGCCGGTCGTTCCCGGAGGCGCTGGGCAAGGCGCTGCGCTCGATGGAGACCACCGCGGCCGGGTTCTGGACCACCCCGGACCCGGACGGGGAGCCGGACGTCACGACGCCCACCGACGGCCGGCTCTACGCCGTCGAGCGGGCGCTGCGCGCCGGGGCGTCCGTCGACGAGGTGGCCGGCCGCTCGGGCATCGACCCCTGGTTCCTGGACCAGATCGCGTTGCTGGTGGAGCTGCGCCAGGAACTGCTCGACGCCCCGGTGCTGGAGGCCGCCCTGCTGCGCCGGGCCAAGCGGGCCGGGCTGTCGGACCGGCAGATCGCCGCGCTGCGCCCGGAGTTCGCCGGTGAGGACGGGGTGCGCGCGCTGCGCCACCGGCTGGGTATCCGGCCGGTCTACAAGACCGTCGACACCTGCGCCGCCGAGTTCGCCGCGAGGACGCCGTACCACTACAGCGCCTACGAGACCGACCCGAGTGCGGAGTCGGAGATCGCGCCACAGACCGAGAAGCCGAAGGTGCTGATCCTGGGCTCCGGCCCGAACCGGATCGGGCAGGGCATCGAGTTCGACTACTCGTGCGTGCACGCGGTGATGGCACTGCGCGCGGCCGGCTACGAGACCGTCATGGTCAACTGCAACCCGGAGACGGTGTCCACCGACTACGACACCGCCGACCGCCTGTACTTCGAGCCGCTCACGTTCGAGGACGTGCTCGAGGTGGTGCACGCCGAGCAGCAGTCCGGGACGGTCGTCGGGGTGATCGTGCAGCTCGGCGGTCAGACCCCGCTCGGGCTCGCGCAGCGGCTCACCGCGGCCGGAGTGCCGGTGGTGGGCACGAGCGCGGCGGCGATCGACCTGGCCGAGGACCGCGGCGCGTTCGGCGAGGTGCTGCGCCGGGCGGGCCTGCCCGCGCCGGCGTTCGGCATGGCCACCTCCTTCGAGCAGGCCCGCGAGATCGCCGATCGGATCGGCTACCCGGTGCTCGTCCGGCCGTCCTACGTGCTCGGCGGGCGCGGCATGGAGATCGTCTACGACGAGGAGACGCTGGCCGGTTACATCGCCCGGGCCACCGCGATCAGCTCGGAGCGCCCGGTGTTGGTCGACCGGTTCCTCGACGACGCGATCGAGATCGACGTCGACGCGCTGTGCGACGGCACCGAGGTGTTCATCGGCGGCGTCATGGAGCACATCGAGGAGGCCGGGGTGCACTCCGGCGACTCGTCCTGCACCCTGCCGCCGATCACCCTGGGCCGTAGCGTGCTGGATAAGGTGCGCCGCTCCACGGCGGCGATCGCGCACGGCGTCGGGGTACGCGGGCTGCTCAACGTGCAGTACGCGCTGCACGGCGAGACGCTCTACGTCCTGGAGGCCAACCCGCGGGCCTCGCGGACCGTGCCGTTCGTCTCCAAGGCGACGGCGGTGCCGCTGGCCAAGGCGGCCGCCCGGATCATGCTCGGAGCGACGATCGCCGAGCTGCGCGCGGAGGGGCTGCTCCCGGCCCACGGCGACGGCGCCGACCTGCCCGGCGACGCGCCGGTCGCGGTCAAGGAGGCGGTGCTGCCGTTCAACCGGTTCCGCACCCCCGCCGGTCAGGGCGTCGACTCGCTGCTCGGCCCGGAGATGAAGTCCACCGGCGAGGTGATGGGCATCGACGCGTCGTTCGGGCCCGCGTTCGCCAAGTCGCAGGCCGGGGCCTACGGCTCGCTGCCCACCAAGGGGCGGGTGTTCGTCTCGATGGCCGACCGGGACAAGCGCGCGATGGTGTTCCCGGTGCGCCGGCTGGCCGACCTCGGGTTCGAGGTGCTGGCGACCGAGGGCACCGCGGAGGTGCTGCGCCGGCACGGGATCGACGCGACGACGGTGCGCAAGTACGCCGAGCGGACCACCGGTGCGGAGACGGTCATCGACCGGATCCTGGCCGGGGACGTGGACCTCATCATCAACACCCCGTACGGCAACTCCGGTCCGCGGGTCGACGGTTACGAGATCCGCTCGGCGGCGGTGTCCCGCGGTGTTCCGTGCATCACGACCGTGCAGGGCGCGGCGGCCGCGGTGCAGGGCATCGAGGCGATGATCCGCGGCAGCATCGGCGTCCGCTCCCTGCAGGACGCGCACGCCGCGATGGACGAGGCCCGCCGGTGAGCGCGGACAAGGCGGGCCCGGCCGTGCGGCGGTTCGGGGCCCGGCTCACCGACGCCGTGGCCGCGCACGGCCCGCTGTGCGTCGGGATCGATCCGCACCCGGCGCTGCTGGCCGAGTGGGGGCTGACCGACGACGCCGACGGGCTCGAGCGGTTCGCGATGTCCGCGCTGGAGGCGCTGGCCGGGCACATCGGCGTGGTCAAGCCGCAGTCGGCGTTCTTCGAGCGGCACGGCTCGGCCGGTGTCGCGGTGCTGGAGCGGCTGCTGGCCGCGGCGGCGGAGACGTCCACGCTGACCCTGCTCGACGTCAAGCGCGGCGACATCGGCTCGACCATGGACGGCTACGCCGACGCCTATCTGGGCGTCGGCGCCCCGCTCGCGGCCGACGCCATCACGCTGTCGCCGTACCTGGGGCTGGGCGCGCTGGCCCCGGCCGTGCGGGTGGCCACCGATGCCGGCCGCGGGGTGTTCGTGCTCGCCCGCACCTCCAACCCGGACGGCGCGCAGGTGCAGCTCGCCGACCGGGCGGGCCGCAGCGTCGCGCAGACGATCGTCGATGGCGTCGCGGCGCTCAACGCGGACAGCGAGCCGCTGGGCGACGTGGGCGTGGTGGTCGGCGCGACGACGGAGCACGGCCTGGAGCTCGGCGCCCTGAACGGCGCGGTGCTGGCCCCTGGGCTCGGTGCCCAGGGGGCCGGCCCGGCGGACCTGGCCGCGCGGTTCGCCGGCGTCGAGGGCCTGGTGCTGCCCACCGCGTCGCGATCGGTGCTGCGCCAGGGTCCGGACCCGGCCGGGGTGCGCGCGGCCGCCGAGGCGCTGCGCGACGAGCTGGACCGGGCGCGAACGGCCGCCGGGTAGGTCCGTTACCACTCGGGCCGGTGCCCGCTTCGGCGGGCACCCTGGTGGTCGACGAACGGTCGGTCGTCCCTCGCGACGGACGGGCCGGATCCGGCCGCACCGCCGATCGGGGGCGTTACGGGCGCGCCACCCGGTCCTTGCGGCTCGGTGAACGGCCGGTTCCGCGACCCGTCACGGTCGTTCGTCGTGCTATCGCCCGTCCGGGTGGTGTTGCGACCAAACCCACAGGTGGTACCCCCGTTGACGACCCGAAAGGGGGCCTGAGTACGTTCGCTGTCGAGCTTGCGGGCAGGCCCTGCAGGATCGAAAGTTTGCTAGGACAGCAGCATGACCGAAAGACGGAGGAGACCGTGGCCCTTCCCCAGCTGACCGAGGAACAGCGTGCTGCCGCGTTGGAGAAGGCCGCGGCGGCGCGCCGGGCCCGGGCAGAGCTGAAGGACCGGCTCAAGCGCGGCGGGACGACCCTCAAGGAGGTGCTCGTCCAGTCGGACACCGACGAGGTGCTCGGCAAGATGAAGGTGTCGGCTCTGCTCGAGGCGATGCCGGGCGTCGGCAAGGTCCGTGCCGCCCAGATCATGGAGCGGCTGGAGATCGCGCCGAGCCGTCGGCTGCGCGGGCTCGGTGACCGGCAGCGCAAGGCGCTGCTGGCCGACTTCGAGGCGTGAGCTGTAGTCAAGCTCCGCACGACCGTCCGAGGGGCCGGCTGATCGTTCTGGCCGGCCCCTCGGGGGTCGGAAAGAGCAGCGTGGTCTCACGACTGCGTGAGGTGCTGCCCGAGCTCTACTTCAGCGTGTCGGCGACCACCCGCGAGCGCCGGCCCGGCGAGGTCGACGGCCGCGACTACCACTTCGTGTCCCCGGCCGAGTTCGACGGGCTCATCGCCCGCGGCGCGCTGCTGGAGTGGGCCGAGATCCACGGCGGCCTGCAGCGCTCGGGCACCCCGCGCGAACCCGTCGAGCGGGAACTGGCCGCGGGCCGGCCGGTGCTCGTCGAGGTCGACCTGCAGGGCGCGCGTGCGGTCAAGGCGGCGATGCCCGAGGCGCTCACGGTGTTCCTGGAGCCGCCCTCGTTCGACGAGCTGGCCCGCCGGCTCACCGGCCGCGGCACCGAGTCGGCGGCGCAGCTGGCCCGCCGGCTGGACACGGCGCGGGCGGAGATGGCCGCCCGCGACGAGTTCGACGTGGCCGTGATCAACGACGAGCTGCAGGCCGTCGTCGCCCGATTGGTAGACTTGGCGGTCGATCACGCGCCGCATCCGTGCGCTGACCCCGATCTCTCCCCACAGGAGTCTCTCCAGTGAGCATGCCGTTGACCGGTACAGTCGCCGGTTCCACCCCCGAGGGCATCACCAACCCGCCCATCGACGACCTGCTCGGCCAGGTCAGCTCCAAGTACGCCCTGGTGATCTACGCGGCCAAGCGCGCGCGTCAGATCAACGACTACTACTCGCAGCTCGGCGAGGGCCTGCTCGAGTACGTCGGCCCGCTGGTCGAGCCGGGCCCGCGGGAGAAGCCGCTGTCGATCGCCATGCGGGAGATCCAGGGCGGCCTGCTCGAGCACACCGAGGGCGAGTAACTCCTCCGATGAACGACCCCGTCGCGCCCCGGGTTCTGCTCGGGGTGTCCGGCGGAATCGCGGCCTACAAGAGCGCCGAGTTGTTGCGGCGGCTGACCGAGACCGGCCATTGCGTGCGTGTGCTGCCCACCGCCTCGGCGCTGGAGTTCGTCGGCGCGGCGACGTTCGAGGCGCTGTCCGGCCAGCCGGTGCAGACCGGCGTGTTCGCCGACGTGCCCGCGGTCCCGCACGTGAAGCTCGGCCAGGAGGCCGACCTGGTGGTGGTCGCCCCGGCCACCGCCGACCTGCTCGCCCGCGCCGCGCACGGGCGCGCCGACGACCTGCTGACCGCCTCGCTGCTCACCGCGCGCTGCCCGGTGCTGTTCGCGCCGGCCATGCACACCGAGATGTGGGAGCACCCCGCGACCCGGGACAACGTGGCGCTGCTGCGGTCGCGGGGCAACGTTGTGCTCGAGCCGGCGTCGGGCCGGCTGACGGGCAAGGACACCGGCCCGGGCCGGCTGCCCGACCCCGCCGAGATCGCGGAGCTCGCCCGGCTGCTGCTGGAGCGCGCCGACGCGCTGCCTCAGGACCTGGTCGGGCGCCGCGTCGTCGTCTCGGCCGGTGGCACCCGCGAGCCGCTCGACCCGGTGCGCTTCCTCGGTAACCGGTCCTCGGGCCGGCAGGGCTACGCGCTGGCCCGGGTGGCCGTGCAACGCGGCGCGTCGGTCACCCTGGTCGCCGCGCACACCGCCGAGCTGGGTGATCCGGCGTCCGTCGAGGTGGTGCGGGTCGGGTCCGCGGCCCAGATGCGGGAGGCGATGCTGACCGCGGTGAAGGGCGCCGACGCGGTGGTCATGTCCGCGGCGGTGGCCGACTTCCGGCCCTCCACGGCGGCCGAACACAAGATCAAGAAGAACGCCGCGGAGCCCGCTCCGCTGGTGCTCACCAAGAACCCCGACATCCTTCTCGAACTGGTCGCCGGCCGGGAGCCGGGCCAGGTGATCGTCGGGTTCGCCGCCGAGACCGGCGACGCGGCCGGCGACGCACTGCATCACGGCCGCGAGAAGCTGGTCCGCAAAGGCTGCGACCTGCTGGTCGTCAACGCCGTGGGCGACGGCCGGGCGTTCGAGGTGGCCCACAACGCCGGCTGGCTGCTCGGTGCCGACGGCAGCGAGACCGAACTGGCGTCGGGGTCCAAGGCGCTGCTGGCGTCGCGGGTCTGGGACGCGGTGGCCGCCCGGCTGTAGACCCTCGTGCGCGGTAGGTGGTGCCGGAGCACCACCCACCGCGCACGAGCCGTACCGCGCCGCGGAGCCCTCAGCCGAGGAGGCCTCCGGCCCGGGCCGTCGTGGTCGGGGCCGGGCGCCGGGCATCGCCGGTCGGCGTGGCGGGGTGCCGGTCGTGGCCGGCGGCCGGAGTCGTCGTGGGCGCGCTGCCGCGGCGCTCGGGCGCAGCAGCCGGGGACGTGGTCGGCGCGGCGGGCCGGCGGTCTGCGCCGGTGGTCGGCGTGGTCCGGGCCGGGGCGGAGTTGCCGGACGAGACGTACTGCTCGATCGCCCAGCCGTGCAGGTTGGTCAGCTCCACGAAGCCGTTGCGCTTCTGGCCGATGGTCACCTCGGTGCCGCGCTGGCAGACCGCGACGATGCGCGCGGTGTCGCTGGGCTCGGCCCGCACGTTGACGTTGTCCGTGCATCGGCCCTGCTCCGCCGCCGAGGCGGTCCCGGCGGCCAGCGCCATCGCGGTGGCCGCGCCGACCGCGACCAACCCGCCGACGACAGCGGCCGCACGGCCCGGTCGTTGCACCTTCATCTGGGGGAACCTCCATGGGGTGTGAAATGTCAACATGGCCCAACGAGCGGCGCAGTCACCGATTCGCCACCGGAGGTCACATCACCCCAAGCGGTGATATAAGGGCGACATATCGAAACCGTATTCACCGTGCGTAGTAGGCAGAAGTGTCCGACGCGACGGCGGTGACGCCGTGGGGTCGACTAGGCTCGCCGATCGGCGATCAAGCGAGACAAGATGAGGTGCGGGCGTGGCGAACCGGTTGTTCACCAGCGAGTCGGTGACCGAGGGTCACCCGGACAAGATGTGCGACGCGATCAGTGACTCGGTCCTGGACGCGCTGTTGGAGCAGGACCCGCGCAGCCGCGTCGCGGTCGAGACGCTGGTGACCACCGGTCAGGTGCACGTCGCCGGTGAGGTCACCACCTCGGCGTACGCGGACATCCCCACGCTGGTCCGGGACAAGATCCTGGAGATCGGCTACGACTCGTCGGCGAAGGGCTTCGACGGCAACTCGTGCGGGGTCAACGTCTCGATCGGGTCGCAGTCGCCCGACATCGCCCAGGGCGTCGACACCGCCTACGAGAGCCGCGTCGAGTCCAGCGAGGACGAGATCGCCCGCCAGGGCGCGGGCGACCAGGGCCTGATGTTCGGCTACGCGAACACCGACACCCCGGAGCTGCTGCCGCTGCCGATCGCGCTCGCGCACCGGCTGGCCCGCCGGCTCACCGCGGTCCGCAAGTCCGGCGTGCTGCCCTACCTGCGCCCGGACGGCAAGACCCAGGTCACCATCGAGTACGACGGTGACAAGGCGATCCGGCTCGACACCGTCGTCGTCTCCACCCAGCACGCCGCCGACATCGATCTCGACGCGATGCTCGCCCCCGACATCCGCGAGCACGTCGTCGGCCCGGAGATCGCCGAGCTGGGGCTCGACACCTCCGACGTGCGGCTGCTGGTCAACCCGACCGGTCGGTTCGTGGTCGGCGGGCCGATGGGCGACGCCGGGCTGACCGGTCGCAAGATCATCGTCGACACCTACGGCGGGTTCGCCCGGCACGGCGGCGGCGCGTTCTCCGGCAAGGACCCATCGAAGGTCGACCGGTCCGCGGCCTACGCAATGCGCTGGGTGGCGAAGAACGCCGTCGCGGCCGGGCTGGCCGACCGGATCGAGGTCCAGGTCGCCTACGCGATCGGCAAGGCCGCCCCGGTGGGCCTGTTCATCGAGACCTTCGGCACCGAGCACGTCGACCCGGCCCGGATCCAGTCGGCGATCACCGAGGTCTTCGACCTGCGACCGGCCGCCATCATCCGCGACCTGGACCTGCTGCGGCCGATCTACGCGCAGACCGCCGCCTACGGGCACTTCGGGCGCACCGACGTCGAGCTGCCGTGGGAGAGCACCGCGCGGGCCGACGCCCTGAAGTCGGCCGCGGGCGCCTGACCCCGCGAGTCGGCGCTTTCCGGTGCGCGAGTCGCCCCTTTCGGGAGGGTGGGTCGCCGGCCGGCGGCGTGGGCCGGGTCGGGCAAGCTGAGCGCGTGAGCTTCCTCGACCCCGCCGATGCCGTCACCGTCCACCGGGCGGCGGACCCGCCCGACATCGCGGGTCCGCCGTCGCTGCGGTTCGTGGCACCCGGGTCGGTGACGGCCGGGCGGTACGGGCTGTTCGAGTACCGGATGGCGCCGTCGAGCCCGGGTCCCGGCCCGCACATGCACCGCACGTTCTCCGAGTCCTTCTACGTGCTGTCCGGCGAGCTGTCGATCTACGACGGTGAGCGGTGGGGCCGGTTCGGTGCCGGTGACTTCGCCCATGTCGCCGACAACGGGGTGCACGGCTTCCGCAACGACGCCGACGCCGAGACCGCCTTTCTCATCCTGTTCGCGCCGGGAATCGCCCGGGAGCGCTTCTTCCTGGAACTGGCCGAGATCCGCGAGACCGGCCGGGAGCTGAGCGAGCAGGAGTGGGTGGAGTTCTACGCGCGGCACGACCAGGTCAATCTCTGAGGACTGTCGGCGGTCGCTGTCAGCATCGGGGCATGTCCGCGTCCGCTGCCCCGCACGCGCCACGGACCGGAGTGCCACCGGCGGCGCGGGCGTCTGATAGACCGAGCCCCGTGACACGAGCGGCCCGTGCGCGGGGGGAATGGCAGCCGGCCGCGGAGGCGCCGGTCGCCCGGGTGGCCGTCGACGTCCCGCTGGCGCACCTGGACCGCCCGTTCGACTACCGGGTCCCCAGCCACCTCGACGCGGACGCGGTCCCCGGGGTCCGGCTGCGGGTCCGGTTCGCGGGCCGGCTGGTCGACGGGTTCCTGCTCGAACGCGTCGCGGAGTCCGGTCACACCGGGAAGCTGGCCTGGGTGGAGAAGGTCGTCTCGCCCGAGCCGGTGCTCACCGCCGAGGTCGCGGCCCTGTGCCGGGCCGTCGCGGACCGCTACGCCGGTGTGCTGGCCGACGTGCTGCGGCTGGCCGTCCCGCCGCGGCACGCCCGGGTGGAGGCCGAGGAGCCGCCGTCCCGGGACAGCGCCACGCCGGCGGCGGTGGACCGCACCGGGTGGGCGCGCTACCCCCGTGGGGCCGCCCTGCTCGACGCGCTCGACGGCGGCCGCGCCGCGCACGCGGTGTGGCAGGCACTCCCCGGGGAGTCCTGGGCCGACCGGCTGGCCGACGCGGCCGCGACCACCGCGGCCGGTGGCCGGGGCGCCCTGCTCGTGGTGCCCGACCAGCGCGACGTCGACGCGCTGCACGCGGCCTGCGCGGCCCGGCTCGGCGCCGACGCCGTGGTCGCGCTCACCGCCGAGCTCGGCCCGGCCGAGCGCTACCGGCGCTGGCTGGCGGTCCGCCGCGGCGCGGTGCGCGTCGTCGTCGGCACCCGCTCGGCCGCGTTCGCGCCGGTCGGGCGGATCGGGCTGCTCGCCGTGTGGGACGACGGCGACGACCTGCACGCCGAGCCGCGGGCGCCGTACCCGCAGGTCCGCGACGTGCTCGTGCTGCGGGCGCACGCGGCCGGGGCGGCGCTGCTCATCGGCGGTTACGCCCGCACCGCGGAGGCGCACCTGCTCGTCGAGTCCGGCTGGGCCCGCGAGGTGGTGGCCGAGCGCGCGACGGTGCGCGCCTCGATGCCGCGGGTCACGGCGATCGGGGAGACCGACGGGCAGCTGGCCCGCGATCCGGACGCCCGGGTCGCGCGGTTACCGGGCGTCGCCTTCGAGGCGGCCCGCGCGGCCCTCGGCGCGGGGCGCCCGGTGCTCGTCCAGGTGCCTCGCGCCGGCTACCTGCCGTGGCTGGCGTGCGCGTCCTGCCGGGAGACGGCGCGGTGCCGGCACTGCGCCGGACCGCTGGGCCTGCCCGCGGGCGGCCCCGGCGGCGATCGGGCCGGCGCCGACACGGCGGGCCTGCCGCACTGCCGGTGGTGCGGTCGCGCCGAGTCCGGCTTCCGCTGCGGGGCGTGCGGGTCGCGCCGGCTGCGAGCCGGCGTGATCGGGGCCGGGCGGACCGCGGAGGAGCTCGGCCGGGCGTTCCCCGGTACGGCGGTCCGGTCCTCCGGGGGTGGGGCGGCGGTGCTGGCATCGGTCGCGGGCCGCCCCGAGCTCGTCGTCGCGACCCCGGGCGCCGAGCCCCCGGCCGCGGACGGCTACGGCGCCGCGCTGCTGCTGGACGCGTGGGCGATGCTGACCCGGCCCGACCTGCGCGTCGCCGAGGAGACGCTGCGCCGCTGGCTCGGCGCCGCGGCGCTGGTGGTGCCGCACACCGAGGGGGGCCGGGTGGTCGTGGTCGCCGACTCGGGGCTGCCCACGGTGCAGGCGCTCGTGCGGTGGGATCCCGCCGGGCACGCCGCGGCGGAACTCGCCTCCCGGACCGAGGTGGGGTTTCCGCCGGCGATGCGGATGGCGGCGGTCGAGGGCGGCGCAGGGGCGGTCGCGGAGGTGCTGGCCGCCGCCGAGCTGTCGGCCGGCGTCGAGGTGCTGGGGCCGGTGGAGATCGGGCCCGGCGACCACGGCGCCGACACCGGGCGCGCGCCGGGTGAGCCGCGGGAGCGGGCGCTGCTGCGGGTGCCGCGTACCGAGGGCCGGGCGCTGGCCGCAGCGCTCGCGGCGGCACAGGCGGCGCGGACGGCGCGGAAGGCCCCCGATCCGGTGCGGGTGCGGCTGGACCCGGCCGAAGTCGGCTGAGCGGGACCCGGCCGGGTGGGGGATCGCCCCGCAGAGGGTGATCATGGCGGAGACCAACGCCGGGCGACGCCGCCGTGGCAGAATCGAAGCTCGCGCCCCTGGGCGCCGAGTGCCCGCACCCCCGAGTGCCCGCGGCGCAGTCTCGTACCGCAGTCGAAGGAGTTCCGTGTCCGTCCAGCCCGTCCGGCTCTTCGGCGATCCCGTACTGCGCACCCCGGCGGTGGAGGTCACGACCTTCGACGCCGAGCTGCGCAAGCTGGTCGCCGACCTGACCGACACCATGCACTCCGAGGGCGGTGCCGGCTTGGCCGCGCCGCAGATCGGCGTGGGTCTACGGGTGTTCACCTACGACGTCGACGGCTTCTCCGGGCACCTGATCAACCCGGCCTTCGAGGCCGTCGGAGACGAGGAGCAGTTCGGTCCCGAGGGCTGCCTGTCGATTCCCGGGATGACCTGGGACTGCCGGCGGCACCTGCACGTCGTCGCGCACGGCTGGAACATGCACGGTGAGCCTGTCGCGGTCGAGGGCAGCGAGATGCTGGCCCGCTGCCTCCAGCACGAGACCGATCACCTCGACGGCGTGCTGTTCGTCGATCGGCTCGACCCCGAGACCCGCAAGCAGGCGATGGCCGAGATCCGGGCTGCGCAGTGGTTCGGCACGCCCGAGCCGATCGTGAAGGTCAGCCCGCACCCACTGTTCGGGAAGGCTCGGTGACGGCGCGGTGAGGCTCGTCTTCGCCGGCACCCCGGAGCCGGCAGTGCCCGCGCTGCGGGCGCTGCTCGACTCGCCGCGGCACGAGGTCGTCGGGGTGCTCACCCGCCCCGACGCGCCGGCGGGCCGTGGCCGCAAGCTGACGCGGTCCCCGGTCGGTGCGCTGGCCGACGAGGCCGGCATCCCGGTGTTCACGCCACGCCGCCCGTCCGACCCGGAGTTCCTCGACGCGCTGCGCGAGCTGGCCCCGGACGTCGTGCCGGTGGTCGCCTACGGGGCGCTGATCCCGCGGGCCGCGCTGGACATCCCCGAGTACGGCTGGGTCAACCTGCACTTCTCGCTGCTGCCCGCGTGGCGCGGCGCCGCGCCGGTGCAGGCCGCGATCCGGCACGGTGACGACGTCACCGGCGCCACCACGTTCCTGCTGGAGGAGGGCCTGGACACCGGGCCGACCTACGGCGTCGTCACCGAGGCCGTCGGGCCGGCCGACACCGCGGGGGCGCTGCTCGGGCGGCTCGCGGAGTCCGGCGCCGGGCTGCTGGTGGCCACGATGGACGGCATCGCCGACGGCACCGTGGCGGCCCGCCCGCAGCCGGCCGACGGCGTCTCGCACGCGCCGAAGGTCACCGTCGCCGACGCGCGGGTCGACTGGACCGCGCCCGCCACGGCGATCGACCGGCTGGTCCGCTCGGTCACGCCGGACCCGGGTGCGTGGGGCACGTTCCGCGACGAACGCCTCGGCCTCGGGCCGGTGCGCCCGGTGCGGACCGGCGAGGTCACGCTGCAATCGGGGGAGTTGCTGGTGGAGAAGCGTCGGGTGCTGGCCGGCACCGGCACCGTTCCCGTCGAGCTGGGCGAGGTGCGGCCGGTGGGCAAGCGCGCGATGCCGGCGCCCGACTGGGCTCGCGGGGTACGGATCGCGGCCGGGGAGCGGCTCGGATGAGCGCCCCCCGCGAACCCCGTGGCGGCCGCGCCCAGCCGCGCCGCGGGCGACCCGCCGGGCGCCGCACTGCCGGTCCGCCGCGCGGACGCCAGGGCCCGGCCCGCCCGCCCGAGGTCGACCCGGCGCGGCAGGCCGCGCTGGAACTGCTCACCGCGGTCCGCGAGCGCGGCGCCTACGCCAACCTCGCGCTGCCGGCGATCCTGCGCCGCTACCGGCTCCGTGATCGCGACGCCGCCCTGGCCACCGAGCTCGGCTACGGCACCCTGCGCGCCCAGGGCCTCCTCGACGCGGTCGTCGAGGCCTGCACCGACCGGCCGATGAACCGCGTCGAGCCCGCGCTGCTCGACGCCCTGCGGCTCGGCGCCTACCAGTTGCTGCGCACCCGCATCCCGTCGCACGCCGCGGTGGCCACCACCGTCGACCTGGTCCGCGGCGAGGCCGGGTCCCGCTCAGCGGGGTTCGTCAACGCGATCCTGCGCCGGATCGGCGAGCGCGACGAGGCCGCCTGGGTGGCCGAGCTGGCGCCGCCGGCCGAGGAGGATCCGGTGGGGCACGCCGCGATGGCGCACGCCCACCCCCGGTGGATCGCGCAGGCCTTCGCCGACGCGCTGGGCGCCGCGTCGGCGGCCGAGCTCGACGCCGCACTGGCCGCCGACGACGCCCGCCCGGCGGTGCACCTGCTCGCCCGGCCCGGGGAGATCACCGCGGAGGAGCTGGCGCTGGCCACCGGCGGAGAGCTCGCCCCGTACTCGCCCTACGGGGTGCACCTGGAGCCCGGGTCCGGCGAGATCGGCGAGCTGGAGGCGGTCTCCGAGGGGCTCGCGGTGGTGCAGGACGAGGGCAGCCAGCTGGTCGCCCTCGCGCTCAGCCGCGCCGAGCTCGACGGCGCCGACACCGGCCGCTGGCTGGATCTGTGCGCCGGCCCCGGCGGCAAGGCCGCGCTGCTGGGCGGCCTCGTCGCGCTCGACGGCGGCACCCTCGACGCCGTCGAGCAGGCCGAGCACCGCGCCGGTCTGGTCCGCCGCGCCGTCGACGGGCTGCCGGTCACCGTGCACACCGCCGACGGCCGGGACGCCCCGCTGCCCGACGCCGCGTTCGACCGCGTCCTCGTCGACGCCCCGTGCACCGGCCTGGGGGCGCTGCGACGCCGTCCCGAGGCGCGCTGGCGACGCCGCCCCGAGGACGTCGCCGGGCTGGCGAAGCTGCAGCGTGAGCTGCTCACCGCAGCGCTGCGCCACGTCCGGCCCGGCGGGGTGGTCGCCTACGTCACGTGTTCGCCGCACCTGTCGGAGACCAGGGGCGTCGTCACCGGTGTCGCGCGCCGCCGCGACGACGTCGAACTGGTCGACGCGCGGGCGGCGCTGCCGGACGTGCCGGACCTCGGTGACGGCCCGTCGGTGCAGCTGTGGCCGCACCGGCACGGCACCGACGCGATGTTCCTCACCCTGCTGCGCCGGACCCGGTGACCACCGCCGGGCCCGCGTGCACCGGTCGGGGCGCGACCGCGTGCTCGCGCGTGGGCTCCGGGTAGCCGAGCGGCTGCTGCCCGGCCGTCCACGGCCGTGGCGGCGGAGAAAGCGCAGGCGGCGAAGGGCGGCGACCGCGGGCCTGCCCGCCGCGGGGCGGGTCACCCGGGACGTGCGCGATGCCCGTCATGACCGCAGGTGAGCGGCCCGACAGTTCCGTGCGCCACGTCGACCCGGATCGGGACACAACCGCCTCGACCCTGCGCAGTAACCTGCGTGGGTGCACCCGATGATCGCCCCGAGCATTCTCTCGGCCGATTTCGCGCGGCTCGCCGACGAGGCGGACGCGGTGACCGGCGACCCCGGCGTGGGTGCCGACTGGTTGCACGTCGACGTCATGGACGCGCACTTCGTGCCCAACCTGACGCTCGGCCTGCCGGTGGTCGAGTCGCTGCTCAGGGCGACCACGATCCCGCTGGACTGTCACCTCATGATCGACGACCCGGACCGCTGGGCTCCGGGGTACGCCGAGGCCGGTGCGCACAACGTCACCGTGCACGTCGAGGCGGCGGACGACCCGATCATGCTGGCCAAGAACCTGCGTGCCGCAGGCGCGTCGGCCGGGCTGTCGGTCAAGCCGGGCACCCCGCTCGAGCCGCACCTCGAGACCCTCAAGCACTACGACACGCTGCTGGTGATGAGCGTCGAGCCCGGCTTCGGCGGGCAGAGTTTCCTGCCGCAGGTGCTGGACAAGGTGCGCACGGCGCGCCGCCTCGTCGACACCGGGCACCTGCGGTTGCTGGTCGAGATCGACGGTGGGATCAACGCCGACACGATCGAGGCGGCGGCCGAGGCCGGCGTCGACTGCTTCGTCGCCGGATCCGCGGTCTACGGCGCCGACGACCCGCTGCGGGCCGTTCAGGCCCTGCGCGCGCGGGCGGCCGGCGTGGCCCCGCACCGGTGGTCGGGATGATCGGAGCCGCCGGGGAGAACGTGCCCGCCGATGCTCGGATCGAGGCGGCGATGCGGCGCGCGCTCCAGGCCTCCGCGCAGGTCCACGGCATCACCAGTCCCAACCCGCCGGTCGGCTGCGTCGTGCTCGACGCCGCCGGTGAGGTCGTCGGCGCGGGCGCCACCGCCCCTCCCGGCGGGCCGCACGCCGAGATCGTCGCCCTGCGCCAGGCCGGCGACCGGGCGGCGGGCGGCACCGCGGTCGTCACCCTCGAGCCGTGCTCCCACTTCGGCCGCACCCCGCCCTGCACGGACGCACTGATCGCCGCCGGCATCACCACCGTGCACGTCGCGCTGCCCGACCCCAACCCGATCGCGTCCGGTGGCGCCACCGTGCTGCGTGACGCCGGGGTCGCGGTCACCGTCGGCACGCTGGCCGGCGAGGTGGCCCGCGGCCCGCTGCGGGCCTGGCTGCACGCCGTCCGGACCGCGCGCCCGCACGTGACGTGGAAGCTCGCCGCGTCGCTGGACGGGCGCAGCGCCGCCGCCGACGGCACCAGCCGGTGGATCACCGGTCCGGACGCCCGGGCCCAGGTGCATGCGCTGCGCGCCACCGCCGACGCGATCGTGGTCGGCACCGGCACCGCGCTCGCCGACGACCCGGCACTCACCGCCCGCAACGCCGACGGCACCGCGTGGGCCCACCAGCCGCTGCGCGTCGTCGTCGGCCACCGTGACCTGCCGGCCGGCTCCAAACTGGACGCCCCCGACGTGCTGCACGTGCGCAGCCACGACCCGGACACCGTGCTCGCCGTGCTGCGCGAGCGTGGGGTCGTGGACGTGTTGCTGGAGGGCGGTCCGCGGCTGGCCGGGGCGTTCCTGGCCGCCGGCCGGGTGGACCGGGTGCTGGCCTATCTGGCCCCCGCCCTGCTCGGGGCGGGGCCCGCCGCGCTCGCCGACGCCGGAGTGGGAACGATCGGCGACATCCGGCGGTTGCACGTGGACACGGTGTGCCGGGTGGGCACCGACGTCCTCATCGACGCCCGCCCGGGAGCCGAGTTGCTCGAGAAGGGAACGCAGTAGATGTTCACCGGCATCGTGGAGGAGGTCGGCGAGATCGTCGACGTCCGCCGGACGGACGAGGTCGTGGCGCTGACCGTGCGTGGGCCGACGGTCACCGGCGACGCCGCGCACGGCGACTCGATCGCTGTCAACGGGGTCTGCCTCACCGTGATCGACGAGGAGGGGGCCACGGACGGAACGTTCACCGTCGAACTGGTTCCCGAGACGCTGCGCCGCTCGAGCCTGTCCGGGATCGAGCCCGGCGCGAAGGTCAACCTGGAGCGCGCGCTGCCGGCCGGTGGCCGCCTCGGCGGGCACATCGTGCAGGGTCACGTCGACGGCGTGGGCACCGTGCTGAGCCGCACCCCCGGCGAGCGCAGCGACGAGGTGCGCTTCGAACTGCCCCCCGAGCTGGCTCGTTACGTCGTGGAGAAGGGCTCCATCGCCGTCGACGGTGTGTCGCTGACCGTCGCCGCGACCGACGGGCGGACCTTCACCGTCGCGCTGATCCCCACCACGCTGGCGGACACCACACTCGGCGTGCGAAGAGCCGGGGACAGCGTCAATCTCGAAGTGGACGTCGTCGCCAAGTACGTCGAGCGGTTGACCGCCGGGTACCTCGGTGACTCCGGTGAGGAGGCTCGGGCCCAGTGAACAGCTCTGTGGGATCCAACGTGGCGGCCGCCGGCCTGGCGGGTGGCTTCGAGGCCATCGAGCGGGCCGTCGCGGATCTGGCCGCGGGCAAAGCCGTCGTCGTCATGGACGACGAGGATCGGGAGAACGAGGGCGACCTCATCTTCGCGGCCGAGAAGGCGACCTCGGAGCTGGTGTCGTTCGTGGTCCGCTACACGTCCGGGTACGTGTGCGTCGCGCTGACCGAGACCGAGTGCGACCGGCTCGACCTGCCGCCGATGCACCACACGAACGCCGACAGCTTCCGCACTGCGTTCACCGTGACCGTCGATGCCAAGCAGGGCGTCACGACCGGCATCTCCGCGGCCGACCGCGCGCACACCATCCGGTTGCTGGCCGATCCGACGACCCAGCCGGCCGACCTCGTCCGGCCCGGGCACGTGCTGCCGCTGCGCGCCCGTGAGGGCGGCGTGCTGCGCCGCCCCGGGCACACCGAGGCCGCCGTCGACCTGGCCCGGATGGCCGGGCTGTCCCCGGCCGGGGCGCTGTGCGAGATCGTCTCGCAGAAGAACGAGGGCGACATGGCCCGCGGCGAGGAGCTGCGGGTGTTCGCCGAGGAGCACGAGCTCACCCTGATCACGATCGCGGACCTGATCGCCTACCGGCGCCGCTTCGAGAAGCACATCGTGCGGGTGGCGCAGGCGAAGATCCCGACCCGGCACGGCGAGTTCGTGGCCTACGGCTACGACTCGCTGCTCGACGGCATCGAGCACATCGCGATGGTCGTCGGCGATGTGGCGACCCCGGAGGGCGACGGCGAGGACGTCCTGGTCCGGGTGCACTCCGAGTGCCTGACCGGCGATGTGCTCGGCTCGCTGCGCTGCGACTGCGGCCCGCAGCTCGACGCCGCGCTGGCCGCGGTGGCCGCCGAGGGCCGCGGCGTGGTGCTCTACATGCGCGGGCACGAGGGCCGGGGCATCGGCCTGCTGCACAAGCTGCAGGCCTACCAGCTGCAGGAGGCCGGCGCGGACACCGTCGACGCGAACCTGGCGATGGGGCTGCCCGCGGATGCGCGGGACTACGGCATCGGCGCGCAGATCCTCGCCGACCTCGGGGTCAAGTCGATGCGGCTGCTCACCAACAACCCGGAGAAGCGCGCGGGCCTGGAGGGCTACGGCCTGACCATCACCGGCCGGGTCCCGATGCCGGTCCGGCCCACCCCGGAGAACCTGCGCTACCTGCGGACCAAGCGCGACCGGATGGGGCACGACCTGCCGGACCTGGACCAGGTGCCCACGGGCAACCTGGTCGACGGGGCCGGGCTGTGACGGCCGGGGCGACCGGTCCGGCCGGGCGGACGACGGCCGGGCGGGTGCGGGCCCGGCGCGGCGGGCGGAGGATGGACACATGAGCGGCGAGGGACGTCCGGTCGAGGTCGAGGACCTCGACGCCGAGGGGCTGCGGGTCGGGATCGCGGCGGCGAGCTGGCACGCCGAGATCGCCGACGCGCTGCTGGAGCGGGCCGTGGAGGTGGCCGAGAAGACCGGCGCGATGGCGACGATCGTCCGCGTGCCGGGCACCGTCGAGCTCCCCGTGGTGTGCCAGGAACTCGCCCGCTCGCACGACGCCGTGGTCGCCCTCGGCGTCGTCATCCGGGGGGGCACGCCGCACTTCGAGTACGTCTGCGACGCGGTGACCGCGGGGCTGACCCGGGTGGCGCTGGACGAACGGGTTCCGGTCGGCAACGGCGTGCTCACCTGCGACACCGTCGAGCAGGCGCGCGACCGGTCGGGCCTGCCGGGCTCGAAGGAGGACAAGGGCACCGAGGCGTGCCTGGCTGCACTCACCACCGCGCTGGTGCTGCGCGAGCTGCGGGAACTCACGTGATGGCCCGGTCCGAGCAGGCGCCGGGCGGTGTGACGGTGGGCTCACGGCAGGCGCCGGGCACCGGACCGGGAGGCGTGACGCTGCGTCCCCGGCGGGTGCTGCGGGTGGCCTGGGTCGGCGCGGTCGCCACCGCGGTGCTGTTCGTCGTGGTCGCGGTGGTGCTGCGCAACAGCACGACCGGGGTGTACTTCCGGTTCGCCGACCAGGTCGCGATGGTGCTGCTGGGCCTGCTGATCGCCGCCGGGGTGCTGCTGCTGGCCCGGCCGCGGGTGCGCGCCGACGCCGCCGGGATCGAGGTGCGCAACATCCTCGTGACCCGGTACGTGCCCTGGGAGCTCGTGCGGGGCGTCTCCTTCCCGGACGGCTCCTCGTGGGCGCGGCTGGACCTGCCCGACGACGAGTACCTGTCGATCCTCGCCATCCAGGCCGTGGACGGCCGGTATGCGGTGGACGGCATCAGGGCCGTGCGGGCGCTGTACGCCGCCGCCCGGGGCCGCAACCCCGAGCCGCCGGACCGCGCCTGAGGATGGGCGACTACGAGCAGATCCGCTACGAGGTCGCGGACCACGTCCTCACCCTGACCCTGGACCGGCCCGACCGGCTCAACGCGTTCACCGGGCAGATGGGCGAGGAGCTGCGCGACGCGTTCGACCGGGCCGACGCCGACGACGACGTGCGCGCCGTCGTGATCACCGGGGCCGGCCGCGGGTTCTGCGCCGGCGCCGACCTCGGCGGCGGTGGCGCCACGTTCGACTACCGCGCGCGGAACACCGGGAACGCGCACCGGGACGGCGGTGGCCGGCTCACGCTGCGCATCTTCGAGTCGACGAAACCGGTCATCGGTGCGATCAACGGTCCGGCGGTGGGCGTCGGCGCCACCATGCTGCTGCCGATGGACGTGCGGCTCGCCTCGGCCGATGCCCGGTTCGGGTTCGTCTTCGCCCGCCGCGGCATCGTCCCGGAGGCGGCATCGAGCTGGTTCCTGCCCCGGGTGGTGGGGATCAGCCGTGCGATGGAGTGGGTGAGCACCGGCCGGGTGTTCGACGCCGAGGAGGCGCTGCGCGGCGGGCTCGTCCGATCCGTGCACGCCGCTGACGAGCTGCTGCCCGCCGCGTATGCGCTGGCCGCGGAGATCGTGGAGCACGCTGCCCCGGTCTCGGTGGCGCTGGCCCGGCAGATGATGTGGCGGATGCTCGGTGCCGACCACCCCGTCGAGGCGCACCGCGTCGACTCCCGGGCGATGGTGGAACGCGGGCGGTCGGCCGACGCCGCCGAGGGCATCGGGGCGTTCCTGGAGAAGCGCCCTGCGGTCTTCCCGGACCGGGTCTCGGCCGACATGCCGGCGTTCTACCCGTGGTGGCCGGACCGGCCGTTCGTTCCGCTGCCCGGCGCGGACCCGGGCACCCCCGGGGGATGACCACAGCCCGGGACACCGGGCACGCCGTGCGCTCGTCGCGCCTTCGGCGCCACTGGGCGCTACACGCGGCGTCAGGCCGACGACGCTGCGTTGTGCTGCGCAATCATGACCGTCAGTAGCGAGCTCGGTACGCTGCTGGTCGGCGCAGAACCAGCGGAGCCGGGTCCGAGCTGTGAGGTGAGATCGCCGATGGCCGCGGCCGTCACTCCCGTGCCGGATTCCGGGCGCGCGCCCGACCGCCGTCCGCGCGTCGTCCTGCTGGACGTGTTCGACACGATGGTCCGGCTCGACGCGCTGCGGACGCGCTTCGTCGACGTCGGGCGACCCGAGCACGAGTGCGATCTGTTCATCGCCCGCACGCTGCGTGACGGGATCGCGATGGCGGTGGCCGGGCCGCCCCAGCCGTTCGTGCCGCAGGTGCTCGAGACCCTGCGCTCGACCACCGGGCACAAGCTCTCCGAGGAGGCGCTGAACCACGTCCTCGACGGCTTCCGCAGCCTGCCGCCGTACCCGGACGCCGAGCTCGCGCTGATCACCCTGGCCAAGGCGAAGATCCCGGCCTACGCGTTCACCTACGGCGGCGCCCGGGGCGCGGCCGACGCGCTCGACCGCGCCGGGCTGCGCACCTATCTGCGCGGCACGCTGTCCAGCGACGAGCTCGGCGCGTTCAAGCCCGCCGGCGACGCCTATCGGCTGGCCTGCGCGGAGGTGCACGCCGAGCCGGACCGGGTCGCGATGGTCACCGCGCACAGCTGGGACGTCCACGGTGCGATGCGGGCCGGCCTGGTCGGCGGCCTGGCCACCCGGCTCGAGGGCGGGGTGCCGCGGACCATCGACCGGCCGCACGTGCAGGCGGAACGGGTCGACCAGGTCGTCGACCTGCTGCTCGAGCTGCCCGCCTGAGACGAGCGGCGGCGCCACCGGCCGGCCCCGGCTCACGCCCCCAGCGCGCGGCGCCGGCCCGGCACCGCACCGCGCCCGAGGTCGGCCCGCCGCCCGGCCGCCGCGCCGTCGGCGAACCCGGACCCGGACAGCGTCGACCGGCGGGCCCGCGTCAGGTCGGGGAACGCCTCCGCGTAGGCCCGGTCCACCCGGGCCTCCCGATCGACCAGCACCAGCGCCGCCCCGCCGCCGGATCCCGGAACGCGCTCGGCGGCTGCCGCTTCCTCGGCCGCACGCAACCGCTCGTGCACCTGGGCGGCGAACCCGTGCAGCCAGGACCGCCGGTACGCGGCCACCGACTCACCGGGCCGTTCCGGGCGCCGACGCACCAGCTGGGTGGTCGCCTGCAGCAGCAGCGAGGTGTAGAGCAGCTCCACCCGCTCCCGGTCGGAGGCGTAGCCGAACACCGTGACCGCCCGGACCTTGCCGGTGTACGCGCCGTGCATGACCCACCGGCAGCGCAGCGCGGTGGCGGTCCAGCCCAGCAGCCGGGCCTTGCCCGCGCTGTACGGGTCCTCCATCGCGATGCGCACCATGCCGATGTCGTCGCGCCCCGGATCAGCCGCCGCGAGCAGGGCCTCGTCGATGCCGTGCCGGGCCATCAGCTCGACGGCCTTGGCGTTGTAGGTCTCCGCCTCGGCCTCGGTGCCGGCCCGCTCGGCCTTGGCGAGTAGCTTGCGGATCCGGTCCAGCGTGGTGCTCATCGCGGCCCCTCTTCGAACTGATGTTCGGACGACGATGTTCCTACCAGGTCTCGCCGACAGACGCCGCGCGGCACGCCCACTACACCCGCGCGGACGACGGCCGGAGAGGGACGGGGGACCCACCGTCGTCGGGGGCCGGTTCTACCCTGAGGGAGCCATGCCAGACCCCTCGACCTACCGCCCGGCCCCGGGATCCATCCCGGAGGCCCCCGGGGTGTACCGGTTCTCCGATCCCAACGGCCGCGTCATCTACGTCGGCAAGGCGAAGAGCCTGCGCAGCAGGCTGAACTCCTACTTCGCCGACCTGTCGAGCCTGCACCCGCGGACCCGGCAGATGGTCCTCACCGCCGCGAAGGTGGAGTGGACCGTGGTCGGCACCGAGGTCGAGGCACTCCAGCTCGAGTACAACTGGATCAAGGAGTTCGACCCCCGGTTCAACGTCCGCTACCGCGACGACAAGACCTACCCGGTGCTCGCGGTGACGATGAACGAGGAGTACCCGCGGCTGCACGTCTACCGCGGACCGCGCCGCAAGGGCGTGCGCTACTTCGGGCCCTATGCCCACGCCTGGGCGATTCGGGAGACCCTCGACCTGCTGCTGCGGGTGTTCCCGGCGCGCACCTGCTCGGCCGGGGTGTTCCGCCGGCACGGCCAGATCGGCCGGCCGTGCCTGCTCGGCTACATCGACAAGTGCTCCGCGCCCTGCGTCGGCACCGTCGACGCCGCGCAGCACCGGGGGATCGTGGAGGACTTCTGCGACTTCCTCTCCGGGCGCACGGACCGGATGGTCCGCCACCTCGAGCGTCGGATGGAGGAGGCGTCGGAGGCGCTCGAGTTCGAGAAGGCCGCCCGGCTGCGTGACGACATCGGGGCCCTGCGCCGGGCCATGGAACGCCAGGCCGTGGTGCTGGGCGACGGTACCGACGCCGACGTCGTCGCGTTCGCCGACGACGAGCTGGAGGCCGCCGTCCAGGTCTTCCACGTGCGCGGTGGCCGGGTCCGGGGGCAGCGCGGCTGGGTCATCGACAAGGTCGAGCCGACCGACACGGCGCAGCTCGTCGAACGGTTCGTCACCCAGTTCTACGGCGAGCAGGCCGCCCTGGCGGAGTCCGCCGACGACGCCTACCAGCCGGTGCCCAGGGAGATCCTGGTCCCGGAGCTGCCCGCCGAGGCCGATGCCCTCGCCGAGTGGCTGAGCGGGCTGCGCGGCTCGCGGGTGCATCTGCGGGTGCCGCAGCGCGGCGACAAGCGGGCGCTGGCCGAGACGGTCGCGCGCAACGCCGCGGAGGCGTTCACCCAGCACAAGCTGCGCCGGGCCGGGGACCTGACCGCGCGCTCCGCGGCGCTGCAGGAGATCCAGGACGCGCTGGGACTGGACTCCGCACCGCTGCGCATCGAGTGCGTCGACGTCAGCCACGTCCAGGGCACCGACGTCGTGGCCTCGCTGGTGGTGTTCGAGGACGGGCTGGCCCGCAAGTCCGACTACCGCCGCTTCGAGATCCGCGGCGGCGCCGAGGGCGGTGACGTCGCGGCGATCGCCGAGGTCGTCCGGCGCCGGTTCCGGCGCTACCTCGCGGAGACGTCGGGCGACGAGCCGGACGCGGGCGGTAACGGCTCGGATGATCCAGTCGAACGATCCGGCATCAGCTCCCCGCCCGCCGCCGACACCGCGGCCCGTCCCGGGATCGACCCGACGACCGGCCGGCCGCGCAGGTTCGCCTACCCGCCGAACCTGCTCGTCGTCGACGGCGGGCAGCCCCAGGTGGAGGCCGCGGCCGACGTGCTGGCCGAGCTCGGCATCACCGACGTCGCGGTGTGCGGGCTGGCCAAGCGGCTCGAGGAGATCTGGCTGCCCGCGGAGCCCGACCCGGTCATCCTGTCGCGCACCAGCGAGGGGCTCTACCTGCTGCAGCGGGTCCGCGACGAGGCGCACCGGTTCGCCATCACCTACCACCGCAACCGGCGCTCGGCCCGGATGACCGCCTCCGAGCTCGACGGCGTCCCCGGGCTCGGGCCGTCGCGGCGGCAGGCCCTGCTCAAGCATTTCGGCTCGGTGCGCAGGCTCAAGGCCGCCGGCGCCGAGGAGATCGCCGCGCTGCCCGGATTCGGGCCGCGGACCGCCGCGGCGGTGGTCGCCGCGCTCAACGGACCGGTCGCCGAGCCCGCGGCCGGCCAGGCTCGGGGGGAAGACCGGTGAGTGCATCCGAGGCGAGCGTCCCGTCCGCTCCGGGCATCGAGGTCGCGCTGGTCAGCGGTCTGTCCGGGGCCGGTCGGAGTACCGCGGCCAAGGTGCTGGAGGACCTGGGCTGGTTCGTGGTCGACAACCTGCCGCCCGAGCTCATCGCCACCATGGTCGATCTCGGCGCCCGGGCCTCCGGGGAGATCACCCGCATCGCGGTGGTGATGGACGTGCGCAGCCGCGCGTTCTCCGCCGACCTCGGTGCCGTGATCAAGGACCTGGACGCCCGCGGCTACAAGCCGCGGCTGCTGTTCCTGGAGGCCACCGACGCGGTGCTGGTGCGCCGCTTCGAGCAGGTCCGGCGCAGCCACCCGCTGCAGGGTGACGGCCGGCTGGCCGACGGCATCGCGGCCGAACGCGAACTGCTGCGCCCGCTGCGCGAGACCGCCGACCTCGTCGTCGACACCTCGACGCTGTCGGTTCACCAGCTGCGCGCCCGCATCGAGCGGGTCTTCGACACCGGCGTCGAACAGGTCACCCGGGTGACGATCATGTCCTTCGGCTACAAGTACGGCCTGCCGATGGACTCCGATCTCGTCGTCGACGTGCGGTTCCTGCCGAACCCGTTCTGGATCCCGGAACTGCGCGAGCACACCGGCCGCGACACCGAGGTGCGCGACTACGTGCTCAGCCAGGAGGGCGCCGAGGAGTTCATCACCCGCTACCTCGACCTGCTGCGGCTGGTCGGGGCCGGCTACCGGCGCGAGGGCAAGCGCTACCTGGCCCTGTCGGTCGGCTGCACCGGCGGCAAGCACCGCAGCGTCGCGATCAGCGAGGAGCTGGCGCGGCGGCTGTCGGGTTCCGAGGGCGTGACGGTCAGCGTCTCGCACCGCGACCTGGGGCGCGAGTGAAGGCCGTGGCGCTGGGCGGCGGGCACGGCCTGCACGCCACGCTCTCCGCACTGCGCGCGCTCGCCGAGAACCACGCCGCAGGCCCCCCCGCCATCACCGACATCACCGCCGTCGTCACCGTGGCCGACGACGGCGGGTCGTCCGGGCGGCTGCGCCGGGAGCTGGGGATGCTCCCGCCGGGCGACCTGCGGATGGCGATGGCGGCGCTGGCCGCGGCGCCGCTCGGGGTGGGTGACCCGGCCGGGTCGCTGTGGGTGCGGCTGGTCCAGCACCGCTTCGGCGGTACCGGCGCGCTCGCCGGGCACGCGGTCGGGAACCTGCTGCTCGCCGGGCTGATGGACGTGCTCGACGACCCGGTGGCCGCGCTGGACGAGGTCTGCCGGCTGCTGGGGGTGCGTGGCCGGGTGCTGCCGATGAGCCTTGCGCCGCTGGACATCGAGGCCGAGGTCACCGGCCTGGACGACGACCCGGGCCGGGCGCGCCGGATCCGCGGGCAGGTGGCGGTGGCGTCCACTCCGGGCCGGGTGCGTCGGGTCTGGCTGCGCCCGGAGCGGCCCCCGGCGTGCGCGCAGGCGGTGGCCGCCGTCCGGGCCGCCGACCTGGTGCTGCTCGGCCCCGGGTCGTGGTTCACCAGCGTGCTGCCGCACCTGCTCGTGCCGGAGCTGCGCGAGGCGCTGATGGACACCGCGGCGCACCGCGTGGTGGTCCTCAACCTGGCCCCGGAGCCGGGGGAGACCGCCGGGTTCTCCCCCGAACAACACCTGGCCGTACTCTCTCAGCACGCTCCCGGTCTGCGCGTCCACGCCGTGCTCGCCGATGTGGCCGCCGTTGCGGTGCCGCATCGGCTGGACCATGTCGCGCGGGCGATGCTGTTCCCGGACGGGAGGGTGCACCTGGCCCCGGTGGCCGCGGCGGATCCCGCGGTGCCAAGACATGACCCGGCGGCCCTGGCCGACGCGCTGCGCGCTGTGCTGCCGGCCCCCGCGATCTCGCGGGAGCCGGCAGCGGACGCGGCAGCGCTCGGGCCGGACGTCGTCGAGAGGAGGACATGACGGTGGCGAACCCGCCCGGGAGGATGCTGCGATGGCGATGACGGCGGCGGTCAAGGACGAGCTGAGCCGGCTGACGGTGACCAAGCCGTCGTCGCGCCGTGCCGAGGTGGCGTCGCTGCTCCGCTTCGCCGGCGGGCTGCACATCGTCGGCGGCCGGGTGGTGATCGAGGCCGAGGTCGACACCGGCTCGGTGGCCCGCCGGCTGCGCCGCGAGATCCACGAGCTGTACGGGCACACCTGCGAGGCGCACGTGATCAGCGCGGGCGGCCTGCGCCGCGGGGCCCGCTACGTGATCCGGGTGGTCCGCGACGGCGAGGGGCTCGCCCGCCAGACCGGGCTGCTCGACGCGCGGGGGCGTCCCGTGCGCGGGCTGCCGCCGCCCGTCGTGTCCGGTGACGTGGCCGACGCCGAGGCGGCCTGGCGCGGGGCGTTCCTGGCGCACGGTTCGCTGACCGAGCCCGGCCGGTCGTCCGCGCTGGAGGTCACCTGCCCCGGCCCGGAGGCGGCGCTGGCCCTCGTCGGCGCGGCGCGGCGGCTCGGGGTCACGGCCAAGGCGCGGGAGGTCCGTGGGGCCGACCGGGTCGTCGTCCGCGACGGCGATGCGATCAGCGCGCTGCTGACCCGGATGGGGGCGCACTCGTCGGTGCTGGCCTGGGAGGAGCGGCGGATGCGTCGCGAGGTCCGGGCCACGGCCAACCGGCTGGCGAACTTCGACGACGCGAACCTGCGCCGCTCGGCCCGGGCCGCGGTCGCCGCGGCGGCGCGGGTGCAGCGTGCGCTGGAGATCCTCGGCGACGACGTGCCGCAGCACCTGCTCGCCGCGGGCAAGCTGCGTGCCGAGCACACCCAGGCCTCGCTGGAGGAACTCGGCCAGCTGGCCGACCCGCCGATGACCAAGGACGCGGTGGCCGGCCGGATCCGGCGGCTGCTGCACATGGCCGACAAGCGGGCCGCAGACCTGGGCATCCCGGACACCGAGTCGGCGGTCACCCCGGAGATGCTCGAGGAGACCTGACCGGTCCGGATGCCGGTCCCTACCCCGATCACGTGCCGCCAGGGCCCCGCCCCGGCGGCACGTGATCGCCGTTGCGGGGCCTGGTCCGCGGGGATCGCGGCCCGACCTCCGGTCAGGCCCGCCGCGATGCGTCATCGGACACATCGTGACGAAGTCGGCGCAGGTCACCCGGCCTCCGCCCCTCCCGGAGCCACCGCTGGGCGATAAGGTGACTCGCGATTCCCACGGTGACGGGCGACGACGATCTCAGGAGGCATGCGTGACGGTGCGGGTTGGCGTGAACGGGTTCGGGCGGATCGGCCGTAACTTCTGGCGGGCGGTGGACGCCCAGCGGGCAGCCGGCACCAGCGACATCGAGATCGTCGCGGTCAACGACATCACCGACAACGCGACGCTGGCGCATCTGCTGAAGTACGACTCGATCCTCGGCCGGCTGCCCTACGAGGTGTCCTCGACCGACGAGGAGATCGTCGTCGACGGCAAGGGCTTCAAGGGCCTCGCCGTGCGCGACCCCGCCGAGCTGCCCTGGAAGGACCTGGGCGTCGACGTGGTCGTCGAATCGACCGGTCTGTTCACCAAGCGCGAGGCGGCGGCCAAGCACCTCGACGCAGGGGCGAAGAAGGTCGTCATCTCGGCGCCGGCCACGGGTGAGGACCTGACCGTGGTCAAGGGTGTGAACGATGCCGACTACGACGGGTCGCAGACGATCGTCTCGAACGCCTCCTGCACCACCAACTGCCTGGCCCCGATGGCCAAGGTGCTCGACGACCTGGTCGGGATCGAGCGGGGTCTGATGACCACGATCCACGCCTACACCCAGGACCAGAACCTGCAGGACGGCCCGCACAAGGACCTGCGCCGGGCCCGCGCGGCGGCGCTGAACATCGTGCCCACCTCCACCGGCGCGGCCAAGGCGA
This sequence comes from Pseudonocardia acidicola, assembly GCF_012911935.1. Lineage (GTDB taxonomy): Bacteria > Actinomycetota > Actinomycetes > Mycobacteriales > Pseudonocardiaceae > Pseudonocardia > Pseudonocardia acidicola. The sequence continues at coordinate 45,228 of NZ_JAAXLA010000047.1, forward strand.
TCTCGCTGGTGCTGCCGCACCTGAAGGGCAAGCTCGACGGCTACGCCCTGCGGGTGCCGATCCCGACCGGCTCGGCCACCGACCTGACCGCGACCGTCGGCCGGGAGACCACCGTCGAGGAGGTCAACGCGGCGATGAAGGCGGCCGCGGAGGGCCCGCTCAAGGGTGTGCTGAAGTACACCGAGGACCCGATCGTGTCCTCGGACATCGTGACCGACCCGCACTCGTGCATCTTCGACGCCGGCCTGACCAAGGTGATCGGCGACCAGGTGAAGATCGTGGGCTGGTACGACAACGAGTGGGGCTACTCGAACCGGCTGGTCGACATCACCGCGCTGGTTGCGTCGAAGCTCTGAGCAGACCGATGAAGACTGTCGCCGACCTGATCGCCGAGGGCGTCGGCGGGCGGACCGTGCTGGTCCGCTCGGACCTCAACGTCCCGCTCGACGACGCCGGGAACATCACCGACGACGGCCGGATCCGGGCCTCGGTCCCGACCATCCAGGAGCTGTCCGGCGCCGGGGCGCAGGTGATCATCGCCGCGCACCTCGGGCGACCGAAGGGCGGACCGGATCCGAAGTACTCGCTGGCCCCCGTCGCGGCTCGGCTCGGCGAGCTGCTGGGGGCGCCGGTCCGGCTCGTCCAGCTCTCCGACGGCACGCCGAGCATGGCCGCCGGTGACGTGGTGCTGCTGGAGAACATCCGGTTCGACCCGCGCGAGACGTCCAAGAACGACGACGAGCGGGCCGCGCTGGCCGATGAGCTGGTCGCGCTGACCGGTGAGGACGGCGCGTTCGTCTCCGACGGGTTCGGCGTGGTGCACCGCAAGCAGGCCTCGGTCTACGACGTCGCCCAGGACCTGCCGGCCTACGCCGGTGACCTGGTGCAGGCCGAGGTCGCGGTGCTCAGCCGGCTGGCGGGCGACCCGAAGCGGCCCTACGTCGTGGTGCTGGGCGGCTCGAAGGTCTCCGACAAGCTCGGCGTGATCACCGCGCTGCTGCCGAAGGTCGACGCGGTGCTGGTCGGCGGCGGGATGTGCTTCACCTTCCTCGCGGCCCAGGGCCACGGCGTCGGCGACTCGCTGCTCGAGGCCGACCAGATCGACACCTGCCGGCGCTTCCTGGAGAGCGGCAAGATCGTGCTGCCGACCGACGTGGTGGTGGCCGACCGGTTCGCGGCCGACGCCGAGACCGCGGTGGTCGCCGCGGACGCGATCCCGGACGGCCGGCTGGGCCTGGACATCGGGCCGGACAGCGTGGCCCGCTTCGCCGAGGTGCTGGAGGGCGCGGCCACCGTGTTCTGGAACGGGCCGATGGGCGTGTTCGAGATGGCGCCGTTCGCGGCCGGGACGCGGGGGGTGGCCGAGGCGGTGGCCAAGGCCGGCACCAGCGTCGTCGGCGGCGGCGACTCCGCGGCCGCGGTCCGCGCACTGGGGCTCGACGAGTCCGCCTACTCCCACATCTCGACCGGCGGCGGCGCGTCGCTGGAGTACCTGGAGGGCAAGGCGCTGCCGGGCCTGTCCGTAGTGGAGCAGTGATGGCCCGCAAGCCGTTGATCGCCGGCAACTGGAAGATGCACCTCAACCACCTCGAGGCCATCGCCTGCGTGCAGAAGCTCGCCTTCGCACTGCCGGAGAAGTACTACGACAAGGTCGACGTCGCGGTCTTCCCGTCGTTCACCAACATCCGCAGCGTGCAGACCCTCGTCGACGGCGACAAGCTGCTGATGGTGCACGGCGCGCAGGACGTCTCGCCGCACGACTCCGGGGCCTACACCGGCGACGTGTCCGGGCCGCAGCTGGCCAAGCTGGGCTGCACGTTCGTGATCGTCGGGCACAGTGAGCGCCGGGAGATCCACCACGAGGACGACGCGATCGTCAACGCCAAGGTCCGTGCGGTGGTCCGCAACGGGATGACCCCGGTGCTGTGCGTGGGGGAGGGCCTGGAGGTTCGGGAGTCCGGCCGGCACGTCGAGCACACGACGGCGCAGCTGACCGCCGGGCTGGACAAGGTGACCAGCGAGCAGGTTCAGAACCTGGTCGTCGCCTACGAGCCGGTGTGGGCGATCGGGACCGGGCGGGTGGCGACCCCGGCCGATGCGCAGGAGGTCTGCGCCGCGCTGCGGGCGACCATCGCGGCGAAGTACGGCGACACCCTCGCCGGCGGTGTCCGGGTGCTCTACGGCGGCTCGGTCAAGGCCAAGAACATCGGCGAGATCGTCGCCCAGCCGGACGTGGACGGCGCGCTGGTCGGCGGGGCGAGCCTGGACGCCGACGAGTTCGCCCAGATCTGCGCGATCGCGGCCGGCGGACCGCTGCCGTAACGCAGCGCGTCCGCCAGCGGACGGTCGGTTACGGTCGGCGAACGGTTCCGTGCCTCCGACCAGGGGGAACGTGTGACCCGGGACAAATGGGCCAGCGGTCGCGGGTACGCTGGCGAGCCCGAGCGAATGAGGATGGGATGAAGCTCGCCCTACAGATCGTGCTGATCGTCTCCAGCATCCTGCTGGTGCTGCTGATCCTGCTGCACCGCGGACGCGGCGGCGGGCTGTCGAGCCTGTTCGGCGGCGGCGTGCAGTCCAGCCTGTCCGGCTCGAGTGTCGTGGAGAAGAACCTGGACCGGCTCACGCTGTTCACGGCCGCGATCTGGCTCATCGCGATCATCGGAACCGGCATGCTGGTCAAGGTCGGGGCCTGAGGAGGTATGGCGATGGCAGGTGGCAACGCGATCCGTGGCACCCGGGTGGGTGCGGGCCCGATGGGTGAGTCCGAGCGCGGTGAGACCGCGCCGCGGGAGCGGATCTCCTACTACTGCTCGAACGGTCACGAGACGAAGCCGTCGTTCGCGGCCGAGGCGGAGATCCCCGAGTCGTGGGACTGCCCGCGTTGCGGTCTGCCGGCCGGCCGGGACAACCAGAGCCCGCCGGCGCCGCCGCGCAACGAGCCGTACAAGACGCACCTCGCCTACGTGAAGGAGCGGCGCAGCGACGCCGACGGCGCGGCCATCCTGGAAGAGGCGCTCGGCCGGCTGCGGGCCTCCCGCGAGCTCTGATCTGCGGATGGGTATCCGCGCTGCGCTGCGCGGGAAGGTGATGCGGGCGGTCGACGAGGTCGTCGCCCGCTATCACGTCGAGCATCTCGCCGAACTGCGCGAGGAACTGGCGCAGGTGCGGTCCGGGATCGATGACCGGGTACGGCGCGAGGTCGACCGCGCGGTCGCCGAGGCCCGCGAGATCGAGGTCCGTGCCCGTCGTGACCTCTTCGCCGCCGCCGAGCGGGAGGCCGTCGCCTCCAGCGCCCGGTTCGTGCAGCGCGAGATGGCCGACGCGGCCAGCCGGCCGGACCCGCACGCGACCCTGGACTACGCCCTCTCGCTGGCCCCGACCGGCGGGATGGCGCTCGAGTTCGGCGTCTACACAGGGTCCACGCTGAAGCTCATCGCGGCGGCGCGGGACGGCGGGGGGGTCTACGGGTTCGACTCGTTCGACGGGCTGCCCGAGACGTGGCGGGCCGGCTTCCGGGCCGGCGCGTTCGGCGTCGAGGGGCAGCCGCCCGAGGTTCCCGGCGCCGAACTGGTCGTCGGGTTGTTCGACGAGACACTGCCCGGCTTCCTCGCCGAGCACCCGGGCCCGGTGGACCTGCTGCACATCGACGCCGACCTCTACAGCTCGGCGGCCACCGTGCTGGAGCTGGTCGGCCCGCGGTTGCGCCGGGGCAGTGTGATCGTGTTCGACGAGTTCTTCAACTATCCCGGCTGGGAGGATCACGAGGCCCGCGCCTGGTGGGAGTACGTCGCCGCGCATCCCGGGCTGGGTTTCCGGTACGCGGCGTACACCCACGACAACGAGCAGGTCGTCGTCCGGCTCGGCTAGCCCGGGCCCCGGCAGCCGCTGTGCCCGGACGCGGTGAGGATCGCGAGCAACGCCCGGGTGAGGCCGGCGCCCATGTCGTCGGGGGCGGCGGCCCCGGCGCCGGGGTGGCCCGGTTCGAAGACCGCCCGGCCGGCGCCCACGGAGAACAGCACGTGGTAGGCGGTGCCGCGGCGGTCACGGTGACCGCGTGCAGCCCCTCCCGGGTGGCCAGGTCGAGGGCCGCGTCGAGCATCCGTGCGGGGGAGTCCGCGCTGCGGAGCCGGCGGGGGTTCGCACGACGCCTGCGGAATTCCTGAGATCGCCGCTGAGCGGGGACGCGGATCAGCGCAACTGCCCTACTGTGGCCGGCGACTGGAGTGCGTGCTCCAGAAGTTCCGGTCACCGGGGGAGGAGTCGGGGATGACGGAGACGACGGCGGAGCTGGTGCTCGACGAGCAGTTCATGGCCGATCCGCACGCCCTGTACGCGGTACTGCGCGAGCAGCGCCCGGTGGTGCGGTCGGTGACCCCGCAGGGGCTGCACGTCTGGCTCGTGACCCGCTACGACGACGTCCGCGCCGCGCTCACCGACGCGCGGCTGTCCAAGGACGGCGCCGCGTTCGGCCGGGTGCTCGAACGGCACTCGGTCGCCCCGGAACGCCGCCTGGCGTTCGCCGAGGCGCTCACCGCGCACATGCTCAACTCCGACCCGCCCGACCACACCCGGCTGCGCAAGCTCGTCGGCAAGGCGTTCACGGTGCGCGCCATCGCCCGGCTGCGCCCGCGCATCGAACAGATCGCCGCGGCGCTGGCCGACGACATGCAGGCGGGTCCCGGCGAGGTCGATCTGCTCGACGCGTTCGCCTTCCCGCTGCCGATGACCGTGATCTGTGAGCTGCTCGGGGTGCCCGACGGCGAGCGCGAGAGCTTCCGCGGCTGGTCGAACACGCTGCTCTCGGCCGCCCACCCGGAGCAGCGGCAGGCGGCCGCGATGGCGATGGCCGAGTACCTGATCCGGCTCGTCGAGGACAAGCGGGCCCACCCGGGCGAGGACATGCTCTCCGCGATCGTCGAGGCTTCCGAGGACTCCGACCGGCTCTCGGCCACCGAGACGGTCTCGATGGCGTTCCTGCTGCTGGTCGCCGGGCACGAGACGACGGTCAACCTGATCGGCAACGGCATGCTCGCCCTGCTGCGCCGTCCCGATCAGCTCGCCGCGCTGCGCGCCGAGCCGGAGCTGACCGCGAGCGCGGTCGAGGAGTTCCTGCGCTTCGACGGGCCGGTGAACCTCGCGACGTTCCGGCACACCACCGAGCCGGTGACGATCGCCGGCACCGAGATCCCGGCCGGTGAGGTGGTGCTGGTGTCGCTGGCCTCGGCGAACCGCGACCCGGCGCACTACGCGCGCGCCGACGAGCTCGACCTGCGCCGTGACGCCGGCAACCTGGCCTTCGGGTTCGGCATCCACCACTGCCTCGGGGCGCCGCTTGCCCGGCTGGAGGGTGAGATCGCGTTCCGCACGCTGCTGGCGCGGTTCCCGGAGCTGGCGCTGGCCGCCGAGCCGGAGGAGCTGTCGTGGCGGTCGAGCACGCTCATCCGCGGCCTGACCCGGCTGCCGGTGAGCCTCGGCAACCCGGCCGTGACGGCGTAGCCTTCGCCGCGTGACGCGCTGGACGCTGACTCCGGACCGTATCCCGACCGCCTGGTTCAATGTGGCGCCCCATCTGCTCAAGCCGCTCGACCCGCCGCTGCATCCCGCGACCCGCCAGCCGGTCGGGCCGGAGGATCTGGCCCCGCTGTTCCCCATGGAACTGATCGGTCAGGAGATGAGCGCGGAGCCGTGGATCGACGTCCCGGGCGAGGTGCTCGACATCCTGCGGCTGTGGCGGCCCACGCCGCTGATCCGGGCGACGCGCCTGGAGAAGGCGCTGGGCACCCCGGCGCGGATCTACTTCAAGGACGAGTCGGTGTCACCGGCCGGCAGCCACAAGCCCAACACCGCCGTCGCGCAGGCGTTCTACAACAAGCGCGAGGGCATCAGCCGGCTGACCACGGAGACCGGCGCCGGGCAGTGGGGCACCGCGCTCGCGTTCGCCTGCTCCCAGTTCGACCTGGACCTGCAGGTCTACATGGTGCGTGCGTCCTACGAGCAGAAGCCGTACCGGCGGGTGGCCATGGAGACCTGGGGCGGATCGGTCGTCGCGTCCCCGGTCGACGAGCCGGGCCACCCCGGCTCGCTGGGCAGCGCGATCTCCGACGCGGTGCGCGACTGCGTCGGTCGCGCCGACACGCACTACGCGCTCGGCTCGGTGCTCAACCACGTGCTTCTGCACCAGACCGTGATCGGTCTGGAGGCCAGGGAGCAGCTCGAGCTCGCGGGGGAGCGGCTGCCGGACGTGGTGATCGCGCCCTGCGGGGGCGGATCGAACCTCGGTGGGATCGCGTTCCCGTTCGTCCCCGACACCGGCGTGCGGCTGGTCGCCGCCGAGCCGCTGTCGTGCCCGACGCTCACCCAGGGCCGATTCGACTACGACTTCGGCGACACCGCCGGATTCACCCCGCTGCTGCCGATGTACACCCTGGGGCACGACTTCGTCCCGCCGTCCATCCACGCGGGCGGGCTGCGCTACCACGGCGACTCGCCACTGGTGTCCGCGCTGGTCCGGGACGGGCGGATCGAGGCCGTCGCCTACCCGCAGAGCACGGTGTTCGAGGCGTCGGTGCAGTTCGCCAAGACCGAGGGCAAGATCCCGGCCCCGGAGGCCGGGCATGCCGTCCGCGCGGCGATCGACGAAGCGTTGGCCGCCAAGGAGACCGGCGAGGAGAAGGTGATCCTGTTCAACTTCTGCGGCCACGGCCTCCTCGACCTGTCGGCCTACGACGACTACCTCAACGGCCGCCTCCCCGACGAGCAGGGCTGATCCGCCCTCAGCCCTGACC
>NZ_JAAXLA010000048.1 GCF_012911935.1 Pseudonocardia acidicola
GCGCGGCCGGCAGCTCGACCGAGACGGTGCAGCCCGGCCGCGCCGGGTCGGGTGGGTGCAGCCGCAGCCGGCCGCCCTCCCCCGCCACGAGCCGCTCGACGATCTGCAGCCCCATGCCGTGCGGGCGCTCGGGGTCGCCGGGCGCGGGCGGGGCCTGCGCCACCAGCCCGGGCCCGTCGTCGCGGACCTGCACCGTCAGCACCGCACCGGTGCGGCGCGCGATGACCCACACCCGGGCGCCCGGGGCGTGCCGCGAGCAGTTCGTCAGCAGGTTCGTGATCGCCTGGGAGAAGTCCGACTGGCGCCCGGTGGCCAGCAGCCCGGGCTCGACCGAGGCCTCGACGTCCAGGCCCGCGAGCCGCCACAGCGCGACGAGCTCGTCGAGGGTCCGACCGGCGTCGTACACCCCGCCCGGGGGAGCATGGCCCTTGCGCTCCAGCAGGTCGCTCAGCCTGCGCAGCTCGGTCCGCACGGCCGATCTCGCCCGCCGCCGGCCCTCGTCGCCCGGGTCACCGTCGAGCAGCCGGGCCATGCCGCTCAGGCCGGACAACCCGTTGCGCAGCTCGTGCTCGCGCTCGGCCGCCCGCCGGGCGACGCGTTCGGCGTGGACCGCGGCCAACCGCAGCTCCTCCTCGTGGGCGAAGCGTTCGGCGAGCACCGTACGCAGCGCGCGGCGCAGCAGCTGGGCCATGCCGAGCAGCACGACCACCATGCCCAGTAGCCGCAGCATGGAGAAGACGACGCCCGCGTCGGCTCCGTCCAGCTCGGACGCCCGGTACACGTGGGCCGCGGCGATCACCCCGAAGCCCAGCCCGAGCCGCCACAGCGGCGCGCTCCGCAGCCGGCACCCGGCGGCGACGACGGCCGTCGACACCAGGCACCAGCCGAGCAACGCCACGAGGTTGACCGGGACCGGCGAGCCGAACAGGGGACCGCTCACGGGCAGGACCCCACCCAGCTCGCGGAGCACGACCGCGAGCAGCCCACCGGCAACGGCAACGATCCACCCCGCTCGGGTTCCGCTCCGCCCCGGGGGCCGGATGGCGGCGAGCAGCAGGATGACGAGCGTCAGATAGGTGACGACGAGCCCGGGGTGCGGCGGCTCGGCCGCACCGTTGTCGTCCGGTGCCGGCGCCGTGCCCGGCAGCACCGCCACGCTGTAGAGCGCGAGTGCGGGGATCAGCCACGCCGCGCGGCGGTTGCCGGAGAGCCGCCCGGCGGTCTCCCCCAAGCCCACCGCGGCGGCGCCGACGCCGGCGGACAGCAGGGCCAGCAGGTAGCGGGCCGACGTGTCGTCCACCCCCAGCACCGTGGACAGCGTTCCGGAGAACGACGCCACGAGGGCCGCGCCGAGCAGCACGGTGGCGGATTCGAAGGCCATTCGACGGCCGGGCCTCCGCGGCAGCCGCCGCAGAAGTCCGCCACGTCCGTTAGCGGGCATTCGGCACCGCCCTCCCCTGGAACCGGTCTGCTTCCGTTTCCGGAGAAGTGGTCGACACGCACGGAAGGATCGTTACGTCCCGAAGGACGGTGAACATCCTTTAGCTGGCCGAAAGGTTAATGCAGAGTGCTCCTGTCCAGGTCAGGAACTCATCCGAAGGGTCGCCGGATGTCTGCACAGCCGAGTTCGCCGGCTCCGGATCCGGGCATTCAGCCGTCCGGCGTCGATTAATGGCAGACCCCACTCCCCGAATCGGCGAACGGGGTATCGGGATCGGGTCGGAAGGTCCAGTCGTATCCCGCCGGGTGGAGGATCACCTTGAGCACTCCGAAGATCGTGTTCTTGCGCACCTCGCTGTTGGCCACGACCGTGCCGAAGCCGCTGGAGTTCTCCCCACCGGTCCCGACGACGAACTGCCGGATCCCGGTGGCGTCGTCGCGCTGGCCCGAGGGGTTCTGCGGGGCGAACCGTTCGTAGCTGTGCGCGTGCCCGGTCAGCATCATGTCGACCCCGCGGGCGTACATGACGTCGACGAGCGGGGCGATGTCGGCGCTGGCGAAGCTGTTCGAGCTCCACCGGGGCCGGTGTCCGACGACCATCGTGCACCTGTTCGGGTGCGCGGCCAGGTCGGCGTCGAGCCACTGGTACTGCGGTGAGCCGACCGCGCACCCGGTGCCGCCGCCGATCCGGGTGCACTCGGTGTTGATCATCGCGATGTGCCAGCTGCCGACGTCGAAGCTGTAGTAGCCCTCGCACGCCTTGCGGCAGCCCGGCTGGCGTGGGGTGGCCGCGTCCCCGAAGTAGCCGAAGTACCCGCTCGCCCCGCTCTGGCCGTACTCGTGGTTGCCGACGACAGGTTTCGTGATCGCTTTGACCCGGCCCCACGACGGGTCGTAGCTCGCGGTGTAGGCCGCCGGATCCCCGCTGTTGTACTGGGTGTCGCCGAGGGCCAGCACCGCGGCGGCCGGGTTGGCCAGGAGCAGGTCGGAGGTCGCCTTCATGTGGCACTGCCCGGGCACGCCGAGCCCGCCGTTGAAGCCGGATTCGTCCGGCGCGCAGGCCACGTCGCCGGCGGCCAGCACGAACGGGTCGTTCGACGGCGGGAACGGGTCGCCGGACTCGACCACCAACTGCGGCGGGTTGGCGCCCTCCCGGCTGTCGAAGATGCGCACGGCCGTGCTGCCCGTGGTGAGCGCGAACGAGTACGTCCCGTTCGCGGTGACCCGCGACGTCAGGTCGAACGAGGCGTACTGACCTGCGGTGAGCGCGCCGGACGTCGCGACGACGGGGCCGAGCGCCGGGGCGTTCCCGGCGGTGACGCCGGTCTCGGTCCACGAGTTGTCGGCCACCGACTGAAGGCGGGCGTTCACGCTGCCGGTCGACCGGCTGAAGAGCTTGAGCGTCACCCGGCTCGGCGTCTCGGTGAGCCCGGAGACGGTGAACCTGAGGAAGCCGTTGTACACCGGCGAGGCGTCGGCCCGCAGGTCGACGGCGGTTCCCCGGTTCACGGTGGGCTGGTCGGCCTGCACGTAGGTGTCGGCGTCCGCGGTGAACGTGGTGCTCGCGGCGGCCGCGACCCCCGTGCTGCCGGTGAGCAGGGCGGCCGCCACCACGGCGACGGTCAGCAGGGTGAGGGTGGTGCGTCGGCGGATCATCTCGACGGCCCGCCTAGTGACCCATCAGTGTGGCGTCGAGCGCGTCCTGCGCGGCCGTCCGCTCGTCGAGCCCGGCCTGGATGGTGGCCAGCGCGCTGTCGTAGTTCCCACCGAGGCAGGCCTGGGCGCCCGTGACGAACTTCTGCATGCCCGCCTTGGCCAACCGGTCGACGTTCGCCGCCGGGGCCCCCGCGAACACGGTGAGCGCGCCCGCCACCCGCAGCAGCCGCTGGCATCGGGCGGTCGCGCCCGCCCGGTCGCTCCGGTCGAGCGTGCGCACGGCGACGATCGCGTTGTTGAGCTCGATCTGCAGGCCCTCGCGCAGGGTGAGCCAGCGCTGCACGCCCGGCTGCTCGCCGGGCACCTGCCCGGGCGCGCCCACCGCGGCGGGATGCACGCCCGCGTGCGTCGCCCCGGGGGCACCGTCCCGGGCCGCCGACGCCGGCACCGGCGCGAACACCACGGCACCCCACACCGCGAGTGCCGCGGTCGCGAGCGCGGCGCCCCGCACCCGGCGCCACCGCCCACTCCGGACCTTCCTGTCGTCGGTGTGATCGGTCATCGCGACACCACCTCTCGTCCGTGCCGACGTCCGTGCCGTGTCCTGCGTGCTGTCCTGTCCGCGTGCTCGTCTAGTGGCATTCGCCCGTGCCCCGGTCCGGCGCCCCGTCGGCGGTCTGGAAGGCCCACTCGTAGCCGCCGGGCCGCAGCACCAGCCGCAGCACGCCGGGGGCCGACGCGATCCCGACCTCCCGGCCGGCCTGCGGTTCGTGCAGCTTGTAGAAGCTGTCCCCGCCGCTGCCCACGACGAACTGGCGGATGCCGCGCTGGTCGAGCGTGCCGTCCGGAGCCAGCGGGGCGAACCGTTCGTAGTCGTGGTCGTGCCCGCCCAGCACCAGGTCGGCGCCCGCGGCGTGCAGGGTGGTCCAGAACGCCGCGTAGTTCGGGTCACTGCCGTGGTGGCCGGAGGAGAACCGCGGCCGGTGCCAGTACGCGAGCGTGCAGCCGGCCGGGTGCGCGGCGAGGTCGGCGGCCAGCCACCGCTCCTGCGGGGAGCCGGGCCCGCAGCCGCCGACCCGGCCGCACTCGGAGTTGAGGGCGACGATGTGCCAGCCGCCGAGGTCGTAGCTGTAGTAGCCGGCCTCGCGGGCCCCGGCCGCCGGTCCGAAGTAGTCGAAGTAGCCCGCCGCCCCGCGGGTGCCGTACTCGTGGTTGCCCGGCACCGGATAGGTGATGTTCTTGAACGCCCCCCAGCTGAGGTCGTAGCCGGTCCGGAACCGCTCGAGGGTGCCGTTCGGGTACTGCAGGTCCCCGAGGGCCAGGACCGCGTCGGGCTGCATCGAGCGCACGATGTCGGCGGTCGTGTGTTCCTGGCACCGGGTGGCGCTGTTCTGCTCCTCGCTGCCCGGGCCCGCGGTGTCCGGGGCGCAGGCGATGTCGCCCGCGGCCGCCACGACCACCCCGGCGGGGTCGCGGACGGGCTTGTCCCCGGCGAAGTAGGTGGTCGCGGCCTTCACCACGCCGGCCCTGCCGCCGGATGGGGCCGCCCGGACGGCGAGCAGCGCCGCCGTGGCCGCGCCCACGAGCACGATGGCGGTGCCGGCCCGCACCGTCCGCGTCGAGGGCCGCCGCCGGCGTGGTGCCCGATCGGTTCCGGACCGGCGGCGGCGCAGCAGCGCGAGACCGAGGAGCAGCAGCGCGCCGCCGCCCCCGAAGCCGGCCAGCACATAGCCGCCCACCGGTGACGGCGACGACCCCGACGAGGCGCTGGAGTCCAGCGCCGGCTCACCCAGCACGGCGAGCGGGGCCTCGGCGAGGTCGCCGAGCACCTCGAGGTAGCGGTTGCCGAACGCCTCGCTCGGTTCGACGTGGGTGTTCTCGCTGAACTCGTTCCAGCTGATCAGGCCGAGCGCGTCCGGGGCGGAGGCGACGGCCGCCGCGTACTCCTCGCGCAGGGTCTGGCCGTCGCGCCGGTCGACCGCCCGGGTGCCGCCGAGCAGGCGTGCGTCGAAGCCGGGGGCGAAGGGCGCCAGCCACAGCCCGCGGTCGCGGTGCACGACCTGGCCCATCGACGCCAGCTTGGCGGCGTGGTCCGGGTTCTGGGCCGGGTCGACCGACGACCAGTAGTAGGCGTTGCCCTCGACCACGGGCGCCACCCGGGTGTAGCCCTCCTCGTCCTTCTCGGACGCGAGCACGCGCACGGTCGAGCGGATCGGGGCGATCGCCCGCTCCATGTCGGCCACCGAGAACATCCAGCTGCCCGACCAGATCAGCAGCGGCCGGTCGGTGGCGCGGAAGACCGGGTCGGGGGCGTAGGCGTCGGCGTAGTAGCGCAGGTCCTGGGCCACCCGGTCGACGGGCAGCGGGTGGCGTTCGAAGTCCAGCCCCTGGTAGATGACGGACAGGGTGAACCGCTCGGCGCGCGCCACGTCGGCGAGCCGGCGCAGCCGCCGGTTGTTCACCTCGGTGCTCTTCCAGCTCACGATGAACCCACTGATGCCGGCCGCCTTCGCCGCCCGGACGTGCTGGCGCATGACCTCGGGGTCGTCGCTGGAGTACCGGCCCAGTGCCGGGCGGTCGGTCTTGGCGCGGTCCCATGAGGACGGCTCGAACCAGATGTAGTAGTAGGCCAGCACAGGCAGGGCGGGGCGGGCCGCCGCCGGGCCGGCGCCGGCCTCCGCGCCGCCGCACAGCACGAGGGCGAGCGCGGCGAGCAGCCCGGACAGCGCGCGTCTCACCGGTTCACCACGACTTCCTCCCGCGGCCCGGCCCCCGTGGTGGCGGCCGGCGCGGGCGCCGGTTCGGCGAGCCGGCGCCGGTGCAGCCGGGACCGCCACAGGCCCAGCCCGCACAGCACCGTCACGGCCACGACGCCGATCCCGGTGAGGATCACGGCGTCGAGGTGGGTCAGCACCCGCACGTCGACGAACTGGCTGCGTGACAGCGCGAGCTCCTGGTCGACGGCGTACGCCTGGCCCTGGGCGGTGACCGTGTAGGTCCCGCGGGCGAGGTTGTTGACCACCGCCTCGCCACCGTCGTCGGTCGGCACCGGCAGCACGACGCCGTTGGGCAGGGTGAGGTGGACCACGGCCTGGACGGGCGTGCCCAGCAGCCGGTCCCGGACGCGCAAGTGCGCCGAGCGCAGCAGTACCACGATCTCCAGCCGCTCCCCGACCTGGCTGGGCCGGAAGCGCTGCTCGCCGATGGTGACGACGTTGGTCCCGTCGATCATGACGCTCTGCACCGACCAGGTGCTCTCCTTCGCGACCAGCTGCCCGTCGCCCAGGGTCGGCCGGACCGCGGTGAGCAGCACCGGGCGGCCGCCGGCCAGGGTCTGGGTCCGGCCCAGGTCGCTGCGCAGGGTGATCGACTCGATCCGCTCCGGTGGCACCGGGCGGCGGGCCTGGTCGACGAAGGAGTACTGCACGACCCGGTTGACCCGGAACGCCACCTGCAACCGCAGCGCGCGGTCGATGACCAGATCGGCCATCACCGGGTTGTAGCCCTGCTCGCCGCCGCCGTAGCCGTGCCACCGGACGAACTCGGCCTTCGTCCCCGGCGACTCCATGGTCGGGTTCTGCAGCTCGAGCCGGTGCGGCTTCTTCGACCGCGGCACCGTGAAGCGGACGATGCCCCGCGGGTCGGTCACGAGCGGCACGCCGTCGAGCGCGAACCGCGCGTCCGGGGTGGACGGCACCGTGGTGATCTCCACGGTCTTGTCCCGTGGCGCCGGGGGCGCGGCCACAGCCGGCCCGGCCAGGCCGATCCAGGCCACGAGCACGAGCAGCGGTACCGCCAGGAATCGAAGGTGGATCATGAGACGGCCTCCCTCGCCCGCACCGGTTCCGGAGCCGCGGCGTGCAGCTCGCGGCGCCGGCGCAGCACCGCCGGGACGACGACCGCCGCGGCCGCGAACGCGACGACACCGCCGTAGCTCGCGTACACCACCAGCCGCGCCCGGGTGCCCACCGGCGGCGTCACGCGGTCGAGGCCGAGCAGTTGCGGCCGCCGCGGCGGCGCGGCGAAGTCGAACGCCGAGCCGAGCCCGGGCGACGCCGCGTCGCGGGTGCCGAGTGGGGCGAGCTGCCAGTTGTCCTCGATGAACTTCAGCGCCGCGGTGTGGTCGAGCGGGGTGCTGTCGATGTGCCCGCGCCGGGCGTAGGGGCTGACCAGCAACGCGGGCACCCGGAAGCCGTAGCCGTACTCGTCGACGGTGGGCGGGGCGACGTGGTCGTACCAGCCACCCCATCCGCTGTAGGTCCACAGGAACGCGGAGCCGGACCAGGAACCGCTCTTGGCCAGTTCGTTCACCATCCGGCGCACCAGGAACTGGCCGTCGGCGACCCGGCCGGCCGAGTTCTCGTTCGACGCCGACGAGACGACGTAGGAGACCGCGGGCAGGGTGCCCTCGGCGAGGTCGCGGTAGTACTCGGACAGGTCCACTATGTGGCCCGCGAGCTGCGGGTCGTCGACGAAGCGGGCGAAGTTGAGCAGCGGGACTTTCGTCGTCTCCGGGCTCGACGCCGCGGTGCGGAAGTTGACCGCGGGGTCGTGGTTCTCCACGTAGAACTTCCAGGACAGGCCGCGGGCCTGCAGCCGGTCGAAGATCGTCGGGATGTCCCCGTAGCCGCCGGCGGGCACCCGCGCCAGCCCATCCGGGGTCGGAACCCCGGCCACCCAGTAGAAGTGGTTGAGCCGCTTGCCCGAGCGGGCGGAGCTGAACCAGTTGTCGAACAGCGTGTACTCGTCGGCGACGTTCCAGTAGTAGGGCAGGTCCTGGCCGTCGTAGTAGGCCATCGCCGTGGTGCCGTCGAGGCCCTGCCTGCGGTAGGCGTCGACGAAGCCGTCCATCCGGCCGGCGTTGTACTGGCGGGTCTGCACCCGCCTGCCGTCGGCGAGGTCCTCGGGCGGTTCGTTGCCGAGCCGGAAGGGCCGCACGCACTCGGTGGGGTCGGGTTTGTCGGTGCTCAGCGGGAGGCAGACGTCCGGCGGGATGCCGTTCGCGCCGGGGTAGGTGCCGAAGTAGTTGTCGAAGGAGTGGTCGGCCTGCATGAGCACGACGAAGTGCTTGATCGGCGTGGTGGTGGTGGACGGCCCGAGCGGCTGTGACCGGTCCGCCGGGGCGGCGGCCGCGGACGGCGCCGGGCCGCGGGCGGCGGACGGCACCGCGGCGGCGGGCGTCACGGCGAGCGCGACCAGGCCGGCGACGACGACGAGCATCGCGCGCCGGGTCACGGCCGGACCTCGTAGACGATCATCACCGGTTTGCTGACCTCGCTCCCGTCATCGGACCGGACCGTGATCGACTCCGTGTGCAGGACGATCCCGTGGTACTTCTCGACATAGCGCAGCAGGCGGTCGGCGAAGAACGCCGTGCGGCCCGCCGTGTAGGCGTCCCAGACGACGTAGTGGATCGTGCCGCGGCGCAGCTCGCGGTCCGGGTTGTCGATCGGCTCGTAGGAGGGGTTGCGGCTGATCGGGTTCGGGCTCACCGAGAGCCCGACCGCGGGGCGGTTCCCGTAGAAGCGGACGATGTTGGCCATCGACGGCCCGATGGTCATGACCCGGGCCCCCTCCGGCAGGTTCCGGGCCATCCAGCGGCCCATCTCCCGGCCCGCCGGGAGCCCGCCGGATCCGGCGAGGAACGTGGTGGTGGGCTCGGGGTCGACCTGTCGCCAGCTCGGCACCGCCAGGCTCACCGCGACGACGGCGACGACGCCGGCCCGCACCAGCCGGGTGGCCGGGGCCCGGGCCGGCCCGCGCAGCCGCGGAACCTGCAGGGCCGCGACCGCGCGGGCCGCGAGGATCACCACCACCGGCGTGGTGACCAGCAGGTACTGGTAGCCCTTCGTCGGCCAGACCTCGAAGAACACGGTCGGGACCCCGGCCCAGCACAGCAGCAGCGCCTCCCGCCAGCTTCCGTGCCGGCGCAGGAACCACAGCCCGGCCAGCGCCAGCGCGACGACCCCGGGCCCCATCGCGATCGGAACGACCTCGAGGTAGAACAGCGCGGTGTGGTTCGCCCGCCGGAGCAGCTGCCAGGCCAGGTAGTTCTGCCCGGTGGACCGGCGGCCCGAGAACTGCAGCGAGAGCGGGTAGGCCGCCACGACCAGTCCGGTGATCGCCACGGCCACCGCCGCCGGGCGCCACCGCGGCCGTACCGCCGGGCAGAGGATCGCGAA
Organism: Pseudonocardia acidicola; assembly: GCF_012911935.1. Classification (GTDB taxonomy): domain Bacteria; phylum Actinomycetota; class Actinomycetes; order Mycobacteriales; family Pseudonocardiaceae; genus Pseudonocardia; species Pseudonocardia acidicola. The sequence continues at coordinate 9,279 of NZ_JAAXLA010000048.1, forward strand.
GACCGTCAGGCCGCCCAGCAGCAGGACGGCGGTCTCCTTGGCCAGGACGGTCAGCCCCATGGTGAGCGCCGCGGCGTACAGCGCGAGCGGCGAGCGGTGCACGCAGAACCGCGCGAACAGGTACAGGGTGAGCGTGGCGAAGAACGTCATCGGGGCGTCGAGCAGGACCTGCCGCGACACCCCGACGTGGTAGGGCATCAGCGCGAAGAACAGCGCGGCGATCAGGCCGACCCGGTGCCGGTACAGCAGCCGCCCCAGCAGCCAGACGACGCCGATCGTGGCCACCCCGAAGGCCGCCACCAGTGCGCGGGCGGCGACGTCGCCCGCTCCCAGCCGGTACAGCAGCGAGAGCGAGGTCTGGAACAGCAGCGGGTGCGCCCGGAAGATCGGGAACAGCTGCGAGGCGGCCGGATCGCCGGCCAGGGCGGCGGCCTGGCCGGCGTAGACCGCCTCGTCGCTGTTGAAACCGACGGCCCCGAGCTGCCACACCCGCAGCACCGTGCCCGCCAGCAGGATCACGGCCGGCGGGCCCAGACGACGGACCGGCCCCGGCCACCCGGCGGTGCGCGCGGCGAGCGCATCCGGGAGCCGCAGCAGTGCCCGGCCCGGCGGCCGGCTGCCGGCGCGATCGCCGACGGCCGGCCGGTCCAGCACGATCGAGGCCGGGAGGCGGACCTCGCTCACCCCGCCCTCGCGGCGGCGACGGCCGGGGCGCCGAGCGCCCGCGGGATCTCGTCGGCCCACGTGAAGTCCGGTGTGGAGATCCACCGGCAACGCAGCCCGTCCAGCGCGGAGGCCAGGATCGCGTGCTCCTTGCGGCGCAGCGCCAGATGATCGTCCGCACCGATCACGACGGACGGCGCGAGCTGGCGGAACGGCGGGAACTGGTAGGCGTCCTCGGTGTTGGCCAGCAGGTTGCGCATGGCGTCGGCCCGGCTCAGCTCGCCGGCCCCGTGGGCGCCGCGGGAGATCAGGAACAGCTCGCTCACTACGGTGCTCGGGACGATCGTGCACGGCAGCAGCCGGTCCACCGTGTACTTCGGTGGTGGGACCAGGCGCTGGGTCAGCGCGTTCACGCCCATGATCGGGATGTTCAGCCGGCTGAGCAGCATCGCGAACTGCCGGCCCTCCTTGGAGTGCAGCCGGCTCTGCAGCTGCAGCCGCCGCCACTCCCTGCGGCTGAGCTCGTCGGAGCCGACGGCGCGCAGCGTGTGGTGGGAGATGGTCAGCGGCTTGGGGAAGCAGCCGACCCGGCCGTCGGGGTGCAGGATCGTCATGTCGTCGGACAGGAAGCGCGCGCCGCGCTCGCGGACCAACCGCAGCACGGTCCCGGTCTTGCCGGTGTCGGTCTCCGCGGAGATCAGCATCCCGAGGCCGTCGAGTTCGAGGCACGCCGAGTGCAGCAGCATCACGCCCCGGCTGACCGCGACGAAACGCAGCAGGGCCTCGAGGATGTTGGTGTAGACGACGTGCGGCGAGTGCGCCAGCGGCGGGGCCACGGTGACCACGATCGGCTCGCCGAGCTGCACGTGGAAGTTGGCGCCGAGCCGGCCGAGGTGCTCGGAGTAGGCGACGCTCGGCGGCGTGGTGGTCTGGGTCATCGTGGCGCGGGTGCGGGGCATCGCGGTGCCGGTGGGCTGGATGCGCACCTGGATGTCGGTGTCGTGCCCGAGGTACTGCGCGCGGAAGTACTCCAGCTCGGGCAGCCGCACCTGGGAGCCGACGGTGGCGACGTCCGGGATCTCGTAGCGGTAGGGCAGGTAGCGCTGCCCGGGCCTGGCGGCGGTGCGCGGCGCCGCGACGCGCGGCGTGGGTGCCGGTGCCGTGTCGGCCGCGGCGCCGTCCGGCGGGACCGACACATCGACGACGATCTTCATCGGTTCCCGCGGCGGCGCGGCCGCGGCCGCGGTGCCGTAGATCGCGGCGTCGGCCACCAGGAAGCGCACCGCGAACAGCAGCAGCAGCGTGATCAGGTTGGCCCATACCACGTTCATGCCCAGTGCCTCGACCAGCAGCGCGAGCAACGGCAGCCGGGCGAGCAGTGCGATGTGGTTGAGCAGGAAGAAGCGCACCGCCCGGCCGCGCCGGGTGCCGGGTTTGGCGCCGGGGAACACCAGCCTCTCGGTGAGCAGGAACAGCCAGGCCGTCGACGCCTCCGTGGCCAGTACCGCGGCGATCAGGTAGTGCAGCCGGGGTGCCTGGATGCCCAGCAGCATCAGCACGGCGGTGTTGACCAGCAGTCCGGACGCACCGACGAGACCGAACAGGAACGCGCGCAGCAGCCACTGCCGCGGCCCGGCGCTCTCCGCGGACCGGGCCACCTGCCGGGCCAGCACCGCGAGCCGCAGCCGGGCGAGGTGGCCGGTGAACCGGGCGCCCTCGGCGAGTGACGCCTTGCTCTGCCCGGTGTGCCGGGGCTGCATGGAGAACGGGACCTCGGCCACCCGCAGCCGCGGGTTGCGGACCACGATCTCCATGAGGATCTTGAAGCCGTGCGGCTCCAGCCGGTCGAGGTCGATCGCGGCGGTGCGCAGGGCGAACATCCCGCTCATCGGGTCGGATAGCTGGGCCAGCCGGCGCGGGAACATCGTCTTGGCCACGGCGGTGGCGCCGCCGGAGACCGCGTGCCGGGTGGTGGTGCCGAGGCCGCCCGCGTCGCCCCCGCCGACGTGCCGGCTCGCGGCCACCAGGTCCAGGTCGCGCGAGCGCCCGACGCCGGCCAGCCGCAGCGCCAGCTCGGGCGGGTGCTGCAGGTCGCCGTCCATGACCACGGCCCAGTCGGCGCGGGCCTCCCGCAACCCGGCGACCACGGCGCCGCCGAGCCCGCCCGTGCGATCCCCGCGCTCGCGGTGCAGCAGCCGCACGGGCAGCCGCTCGGCCAGCGAGCGGGCGAGCACCTTCTCCGGGGTGTCGTCGTCGCTGTCGTCGACGAAGAGCACCTCGATCCGGCGCGGCCCGGCCGCGGCCTTGACGCGGTCGAGCAGCGGCCCGATGTTCCCCGACTCGTTGCGGGTCGGCACGACGACGGTGAGCTCCGGTGGCGATGTGTGCGACACGGTCTCGAGTGGCAGATGACCGCTGGCGTTGTCGAACAATGGGTCCTCCCCTGCGGGCGGGGCCGATGAATGGGGGCGGTGAGCCGGGAGGGGCGCAATCACAGCGGCCCACCGCGACGAGGAGCCTGCCCGCGTCGCGGCCGGGCGTTCATCCTCAGAATTGAGGGATCCGCCGTTGCGGCCGGCCGGGGCCCACCCGCAGATCGCCGCGACGGTGGCGGACATCCTCAGAATTGAGGACGGAACCCACGCCGCGCCCTCCTACGCTCACCACCTCGACGTCTGCGTCCGGCGGTGAGCGAAGGGCCGGTCCTTGTACCAGATCGAGAACTCCGCGCAGGTGCTCGCGGCCCGCCGCGGGGCGCCCGGCTCCCGTCCGGCCCGCCCGTGGGTCAACCGCACCGTGCTCGCGCTCGGGCTGACCAGCCTCTTCACCGACGTCTCGGCCGAGATGATCACCACGGTGCTGCCGCTGTACCTGGTCTTCGGGCTGCAGCTGTCGCCGCTGGTGTTCGGGGTGGTCGACGGGCTCTACACCGGCGCGACCGCGCCCGTCCGGCTGCTCGCCGGGTTATGGGCGGACCGGGCGCGCCGGCACAAGGAGGCCGCGGTCGCCGGCTACGCGCTCTCGACGCTGTCCCGGCTCGGGATGCTCGCGGTGGGCAACGTGTGGACGGCCCTGGCCGGCCTGGTGTTCATCGACCGCGTCGGCAAGGGCATCCGCACCGCGCCGCGGGACGCGATGATCTCCCTCGCCACCCCGCGGGAGCAGTGGGCCGCCGCGTTCGGAGCGCACCGCGCGCTGGACATGGTGGGCGCGATGGGCGGCCCGGTGCTGGCCTTCGCGGTGCTCGCCGCGGTGCCCGGCGGGTACGACGCGGTGTTCGTGGTGAGCCTGTGTGCCGGGCTGATCGGGCTGGGTGTGGTGGCGCTGTTCGTGCGCAACCCGCCGATGCCCGCTGCCGCCGGGTCCGGCGCCGGCGTCTCGCTGCGGGCGGCGGCCCGGCTGCTGCGGCGGCCGGGCGTGACCGGGCTGGTCGTGGCCGGCTCGCTGCTGGGCCTGGCGACGCTGAGCGACGGGTTCGTCTACCTCACGCTGCAGGACCGGCTCGGGTTCGACATCGGGTTCTTCCCGCTGCTGTACGTGGCCACCTCGCTGGTGTTCATGGTGCTCGCCGTGCCGGTCGGCCGGCTCGCCGACCGGCACGGCAGGCCCCGGGTCTTCACCGCCGGGTACGGGTCGCTGCTGCTGATCTACCTGCTGCTGCTGACCCCCTGGGCCGGGGTGGGCTGGGTCGTCGTCTGCCTGGTCCTGCTCGGCGGCTACTACGCGGCCACCGACGGTGTGCTCATGGCGCTGGCCGGTGCGGTGCTGCCGGCGCGGTTGCGGACCAGCGGGATGGCCCTGATCACGACGGCCACCAGCCTCGCCCGGCTGGTCTCCTCGCTGCTGTTCGGTCTGCTGTGGACGGTGGCCGGGACCCGGCTCGCGGTCGGGGTCCTCGTCGCGTTCCTGGTCCCGGCCCTCGTCGTCGCCGTCGTCGTGCTGGGCCGGGGGCGCCGGGAGGTGACCGATGGCGACGCCGCCGGATGAGCCGGGGACGCGGCTGCGGGCCCCGCGGGGCGACGAGGCCCGGTCGTGGCTGTTCGGCGCGCTGGCCGCGATGTGCGTGCTGCTCGCCGCCGGATACGTGGCCTGGTCCGGGTGGCGGGCGTCGGTCCCCGGCCCGGGCGTCCCGGTGCGGGTCGCGGACGGCGCGCCGGCGTTGCTGTTCCAGAACCTGACCGACGGTGACGCCCGCGGGCGGGTCGGTCTGGTCCCGCTCGCCGACCCGAACGGCGCCCGCAGCGTGACCGGCCTGAGCTGCGACCGGGTGCACTTCGCCGCAGGCAGCGGGCTGTGCCTGGCCGTCGGGGGCGGCTTCCCGCCGATCGAGTACGCGTTGATCTTCGGGCCGGACTTCGCGGTCCGCCACGAGATCCCGCTGAGCGGGCTGCCCAGCCGGGCCCGGGTGTCCCCGGACGGGCGCTACGGCGCGACCACGGTGTTCGTCACCGGACACTCCTATGCCGAGCACGGGTTCTCCACCCGGACCACGCTGATCGACATGGCGGCCGGGACGAAGCTGGCCGACCTCGAGGAGCTCGCCATCGTCCGCGACGGTGCCGCCTTCCACTCCCCCGACGTCAACTTCTGGGGCGTCACGTTCGCCGCCGACGGCAACCACTTCTACGCGACGATGGCCACCGGCGGGCGCACCTTCCTGGTCGCCGGGGACATCGCCGCGCGGCGCGTCGTCGTCGGGCGGGAGAACGTGGAGTGCCCGTCGCTGTCGCCGGACGGGACCCGGCTGGCGTTCAAGAAGCGGATGGACAACGGGCTCGGGTCGCCGGTGTGGCGGTTCCACGTGCTGGACCTGGCGACGATGCGCGAGACGCCGCTGGCCGAGACCCGCAGCATCGACGACCAGGTCGAATGGCTCGACGACCAGCACGTTCTCTACGGCAGCCCGGACTCCGCACGCGCGGTGTTCGTCGCGCCGGCCGACGGCAGCGGCGAGCCGCGGCAGTTCCTGAGCCAGGGGCTGTCGCCCGCCGTGCTGCGGACCCCGCTCCCGGCCACGGCCGCCGCGCAGCTGTCCGCGGCCGACCAGGTCACCGTCCCGGCCACCGACCTGGGGCTCACCCTGGCCACCCCGGCCGACTCCGCCACCCCTTTCGAGCACACCCTCGCGGTCACCAACCACGGACCGCGCGACGCCACCCGCGTCGTCGTGGAGGACGTCGTCACCGGCCCGGCGACCATCTCCGCGGCGACCGCGGGCACCCCGCCCGGCGCCGGCGGGTACGGCTGCGCGGTGTTCGCCGAGGAGGACCGGGTGCGCTGCGACACCCCGCGGCTGCCGGCCGGCGCGACCTGGACGATCACGGTCCGCGTGCAGCCCACCGGTCCGGGAGTGGTCGCGGGGCGGGGAATGGCGAGTGCCGCGGAGCCGGATCGGGAGCCGGGGAACGACGGGGCCTCGGGTGAAACGCGGGTGCTGTGAGTTCGCCCGGCCGCCGGACTGGCAATGAGCCCACGCGCCGAACCGTCCGGGGTGGCCGGAATCGATCGCCGCTCGCTCAGCGAATTCACGTACCGTGGCCGAGTGACCCGCTCGAAGATCGAACGACCGGCCTCGCTGATTCCGGAGAGTGGAGTTCGCGCAACCGCCGCGGTGGCGCTTCTCGCGTCCGCGATACTGGCCGTGCTCGCAATGCGTTACGCAGACACCACTGCGGCCGGAGCGCTGGACGGCTCGCTGGCGGGTCGGGTCCACGCGTTCACCGCGGGACACCGTCATGCGCTGAACACGGTGATGCACTTCGGTGAGCCCACATCGGTCATCGTCATGGCGGGGGTCCTGGCTCTGACCTGTCTCGCGCTGCGACGCCGACTGCTCGCGGTTCTCGCCGTACTCGGACCTGCGGTGACCGGCCTGTTGACGTCGGCGCTGAAGCCGCTGGTCGGCCGCACCTTCCACGGGGATCTGTCGATGCCGAGCGGGCACACCGGCGGCATCACTGCCATTGCGCTCGTGGTGGCCCTGATCGTGGCGAACGTCGTCGACCCTCGACTCCGCGGCCGGGTCCTGTCCCTCATGCTCCTCGGAGCGGTGGCGGTTGCCGTCACCATGGGCATTGCGTTGATCGCGCTGAGTATCCACTATCCGACGGACGTGCTCGGCGGGTTCTGCACGGCGGTTGCCGCCGTGGGCGGGGTGTCGCTGCTGTTGCAGTGGTGGGAGGCCCGTTCACGACGCTCATCGCAGACCTGAGACCAATTCTGAATAGGATGCGCAGGACTCGTCGTTCACCTTCTGAACTTGATGTGAACCTGTCCCCTCGCAGTGGTTCCGTGCGCCGTTCTGTTTATGCTGGGCAGGTGCCGCCCCGCGTTTTCTCACTTCACCGGTCCGGCCGGCGGCATCGAAGCGGCGCATCGCTGCTCTCCCCGCAGTCGTCCATCGGGCGCCGGAGCCGGCGCTTCCGACAGGCCCGGCTGGTCGGGGGGCTCGTCGTCCTGGCTGCGCTGGTCGCGACCCTCGGACTGACTCCGGCACATCGGCTGCTCCTCGGCAACAGCTCGACTGCGGCGCCGGCCTGGGCGACCGCCCCGGCCGCCCCGCCGCAGCACGCAACGGCGTCCGGGGCGTTCCTCGGCTCCGACGCCACGGGTATCCAACTCATGCCCCAGTTCGACGCCTGGCGCGGCGGCCGGGTGTCCGCCGTCGGGCACACCTATCTGCCCGGTGGGTCCTGGTCGGACATCGAGGGACCGAGTTGGCTGGTGCAGCCGTGGGCGGCATGGCGCACCGCTGATCCGAACCGACTGCTCGTGCTCAACGTGCCGATGTCCGACGCGAACGAGGCCGGGCTGACCGACGCCCAGGTCGCCGATCGACTCCGGCGCGGCGCGGCCGGCGAGTTCGACCAGCACTACCAGGTGCTCGCGCAGCGTCTGGTCGCCGCCGGAGCGGGTGACACGGTGATCGTGCTCGGCTGGGAGATGAACGGCGACACGTACTCCGGACGGTGCGGTCCCGACCCGCAGGCCTGGCAGAGCTACTGGCAGCGGATCGTCACCACGATGCGTCAGGTTCCGGGTGCGGCGTTCCGGTTCGACTTCGCGCCGAGCCGGGGCGAGGACGCCGTCGCATGGCCGCAGTGCTACCCGGGCGACCGGTACGTGGACATCATCGGCATGGACACCTACGACCAGGATCCCGGCACGACATTCCAGGACTACATCGATCAGCCCTACGGCCTGAAGTTCCAGGTGGAGTTCGCCGCCGCTCACGGCAAGCCGGTGTCCTACCCGGAGTGGGGGCTGTTCCGCCGGGGCGACGACCCGGCCTTCATCCAGGGCATGCACGACTGGATCGCCACCCACGACGTCGTGTACGAGACGGTCACCGACTACTGCCCGCACGGCGTGTGGCAGTGCGGTGCGCAGAACCCGAAGTCCGCGGCGCTCTATCAGAAGCTGTTCGGCCCGGGATCGACAGCGTGAGCGTGGCGAGCTCGTCGAGGGTGCGCCGCTCGTCGAAGATCGCGGCCCGCTCCCGGGACCGGGCACCCTCGGCGAGGGCCCGGTCCGGATCGTCCAGCCGCGCGGCCACGGCCGCGGCGAGCGCACCGGCGTGATCCGGCGGCACCAGCGCCCCGGTGCCGGGGCTGACGATCTCGGCCAGGCCGGGGATGTCCGACGCCACCAGCGACCGGCCACTGGCCAGCGCCTCCAACGCGGTGAGCGACAACCCCTCCCACCGCGAGGGCAGTACCACGACGTCGGCCGCCGCGTAGACCGGCCGCACGTCGGTTACCGCCGGGCGCCATCGCACACCGGGCGCCGTGCTCATCCGCCGTCCGGCTTCGGGGCCGGCGTCGTGATCGCCGACGACGAGCAGCTCCGCCCGGGGGGTGCGCTCGCGCACGGCAGGCCAGGCGTCGAGCAGCACGTCCTGACCTTTCTGCCGGGTCACCCGGCCTAGGCACACGGCGAGCGGCACGTCCGGCGCGACGCCCAGCGATGCCCGCGCAGCGGCCCGCTCCTGCTCGCCGGCCGGTGCGAAGTGCGCAAGGTCGACACCGTTGTGCACGACGGCCCAGCGCCCGCGGATCCCGGCCGCGCGCCCCTGCGCCTGCTCCCCCGGCCCCACGCAGACCAGCGACGCGGCCCAGCGCGCGGCGACCCTCTCCCAGGCCATGGCCGCGCGCGCCGTCGGGCCGGTCGCGGCCAGCCAGGACCAGCCGTGCGGCTGGAACAGCGTCGGCCGCCGCCCACGGATCGCCAACCGGCCGGCCAGCCCCGCCTTCGCGGAGTGCAGGTGCACGACGTCCGGATCGTGCCGGCGGACGATCCGCGCCAGTCGCAGCGCCTCCCCGGCGGTGGCGGGGCCGGGGCTGCGGGCGGCGGGCCAGTGGACCGGCGGACGGCCGAGTCCCGTGAGGTCGCCGGCGAGCCGGCCGCCGGGCGGGCACGCCACCGTCACCGACCAGCCCCGCGCCAGTTGGTCGGCGACCGCTGCCAGCACGTAGCGGTGGACCCCGGCGTCGGTGGGTTGCGCGACGTGCAGGACGCGCAGGGTCATCGCCGCGTCCTCGCCCGGGTGCGCAGAGCGCGCGCGCCGGCGGCCGGCCCCTCCTGGCGGGCGCACTGCAACGCGTCGGCCAGCGTGTCGCGCAGCTCGGGGTGGCGGTCGGCGAGCCACCGGCCGGTGGTCGCGCGCGCACCGACCAGGCCGGCGTAGGCGACGGCGACGGGGCCGCCACGCCGCGCGAGGAGTACCCGATGCTGCTCGACGCGCATCGGCCGCCACCGCAGCTTGTAGTCCTCCTCGCCACGCAGCAGGCTCAGCCGGTCCTTCCCCAGCTCGGCGGTGAGCGCGAGGTTGTGCCGCACCATCAACGTGGCCGTGTCGACGCGCTCGCGCAGGGCCGGGTCGACACCGGTCAGGTAACCCCCCACCGAGTCGCCGTCGATGAGCAGCAGCTCCGCGGCCAGCACCGTGCCGTCGATCCGGTACTGCTCCAGCCGCGCGTTGCCGGTGGCCGCCAGTGCGGTCGCGGCCTGCCGCAACAGCCGGGCGAAACGGGGGGTGAGGTGTTCGGGGTTGCCGCCGCGGCCGCGCCACTGCCGTTCGTGCAGCGCCAGCAGGGTGGTGACGCCGTCGGCGATCTCGGCCGGGGCCGCGGTCCGCACCGCGACGCCGGCCTGGTCGATCGTTCGCAGCTTGCGCCGGATCGTGCCGCGTGTGCGCGTCGGCAGCTGCGGCAACAGCTCGTCGAGGGGGCGCCCGGGGAGCTCGAGGCAGACCGAGGACGGGCTCGACCAGCGCCGGCCCGGCCACGCCGCCTCGACCTGTGCCGCGATCCCGCCCGCACGCACCTCGGGCAGATCCAGCACGTCCCACCCGGGCTCGGCGGCGAGCGCCGCGGACAACCGGCCCAGCGCCGGAGCCTGCAGGTCGCCTGCCTGGACCAGGAACTCGCTGACGTCGGACACTCCACGCCCCACCGGCGTGAGTACTCGGACGCCGTGGCGACGCTCCAGCATCACCGCGGCCCCGGCGACCAGCTGCCCGGAGCGCCGGACGGTCAGCACCCGGAGGTCGTCGCGGCCGTAGGCCGCCCACCAGGCCGTCAGCCAACCGGCGCGCTGGAACGCGGTCGCGCCGGGGCAGCGGTTGTGCAGCGCGTCCCACTCCTGCGCGAGGTCCGCGAACCCGGCCACGTCGCGCACCCACCGCGTGGCCCACACGCCCGTGTCGGCGATCGTCCGCACCGCGCCGGTCATCGGCCGGCCCCGCCTGGCAAGACCACCGGGATCCGCGGCCGCGCTTCGGCCGGCAGCGGGGCGGGTGGCCCCAGGATGAGCAATCCGCCGAGCAGCAGCCCCGCCCCGGCACCGGCGAGCGCGAGCAGCGACGGCGTCGGTGACGAGGGGGTCACCGGAACCGTCGCCGAGCTGAAGACGCTGAGCCGGACCGCGGTCGCGGCGCTCTGCCGATTCCCGTGGTCGATCAGGGCGCCGGTGACCGCCGTGGCGATGGCGGCGGTCCGCTGTGCGTCGCGGCCACTGACCGAGATCTCGATCATCGGTGCGTCCCGGGACGCCGTCGCCACGACCTCACCCGCGAGCGCCGCCGGTGCGCTCCCCGTGCTCGCCGTCGCGGCGGCGAGCACGTCCGGTGTCGCGGCGATCCGGCTGTAGGCCTGCGCGTAACCGGTCTCCCGGGAGAGCCCGAGATCGCTGGTCGCCGTCACGACCACGAACGCGTTCGCGGTGTAGGTCGGCTCGGCGACCATCCCGTAGGTGGCGCCGAGAGCCGCTCCGGTGCCCACCAGCGCGCCGAGCACGATGACGCCGCGCAGCAGGCGGCCGCGCCCGGCATCGAGCAGACGCCGGTCGAGCCTCCCGGCCGGCAGCCATCGGCGGCTCCCGGTACGCATCACTCCCCCATCGGCCGTGGTCATCGCTGCTCCCGTCCTGCCCGCACGACGGATCCGACGGCCGACGCGACGAGGTCCCTGGCGATCCAGCCGACCATCCGTGGCTGTTTGCGCAGATGCGCCACCGCGTACGGCAGGTAGGCCTTGCCATAGGGCAGGTAGAGGCGCACGTCCAGGCCCTGCCGCTGCGCGTCGCGGCGGCTGTGCCGTATCGGCATGCCATAGAGCAGTTCGACACCGCAGGGTGTACCGGCCGCACGCAACCGCCGCACCGCCTCGGTCATGAGCTCGACGTCGTGCGTGGCGACCGCGACGTGCCGGGCGCGTCCGGCCAGCGCGTCGATCACCCGGAGGTAGCCGAGCCGGAGATCACCCTCGTCGCCGCCCGGATCGGGCCACTGCCCCTTGACCACCCGGACCGGCAGGCCGAGCTCGCACGCTCGGTGCGCGTCGCCGACGGCGCGCCGCCAGCGGGCCGCGACGGTGTAGCCCACCTCGACGTCCGGGCGCGTCGCCCGGGCCTGCCCGGCCATCGCGAGAGTGCGGTCTGCTGATCCGGGATCGAGCGAGTCGAGGTGCACCCGGCAGCCCGCCGCACCGGCGCGCGAGACGCACTCGTCGAACAGCTCCGGGGAGAAGCCGAGGCCGGGCAGCTTGATCGAGATGTAGTCACCCGGCCGGACGGTCGCGACGTCGAAGGCCATCCGGTACTCGGATGCGACCGTCCCGGGGGTGTCGGCGGGACCGTCCCAGAACCCGAACGTGGCGCTGACACCGCTCGTCGCGAGTTCGTCGGCGACGCGCACCGCGTCGGCCAGGCCCTCACCGGCGATGTAGCGCCGGGCGATCCGGGTGCGGACCGAGACGAGGCCGGCCCGCCCGCGTGCGCGCAACGACGCCGCGGTGTCCACTGTGTGCCGGCCCATCTCAGCCCGCCCTGGACACGGCGGCCACGGCGCTGCGGCGGGCTCGGCTGAACGCCAGCAGGTCCTTCGCCAGCACCGGCGCACTGCCCACCGCGTACGGGTACGCCGCGATGCCGACACACGCCCGCGTCTGGGTCGTCCACAGCGCGGTCCAGGCCTCCGACCGGCCCAGGAACTCGACGTGTGAGAGTCCGCGCTGCGCGGCGGCCCGCACCACCTCGAGCATGAGCAGGTTCCCCGGTGAGCACCGGGCCACCTCCTCGTCGTAGCCGATCTTCAGCAGCCACAACCGGTTCGCCGCCTCGGCGGCCAGCTGCATGGCCACCGGACGCCCGTCCAGCCGCAGGAACGCCATCCGCAGCGACCCGTCCTGCGCGGCCAGCGCCGTCCAGTGCCGGAAGAACTCCCGCTGACGGTGATCGGCGGCCAGCGCGGTGCCCGCCCGACTCTTCCAGCCCGCGGCCTCGACCGCGACGGCGTCGGCCAGCAGCGCGTCGACCTGGTCGAGACCCGGCGCGGTCAGATCGACGGTGACGGTGCCGAGCGCTTCCGCGCGTCGACGGGCCCGCCGCAGGTCCGAGCGGCGCCCGGAGTTGAACCTGCCCTCCGGCTCGAGCCAGGTCTCGTCGAGCCGGATGGCCGGGTACGGATTGGTGTCGCGCCGAACGACCACGCCGCGGCGGGCGTAGGCCCGAGTCAACTCGTCCGCGGTAGGCGAGGACGCGAGCAGCCGGCGCAGCTTGACCGGCAGCCGCAGCTCCGCGATGGCGTCGCACAGCGCCGCGAGTGCCGCGCGGTCCCGGTACAGCACGTCGATGGGCTCGCCGAACGCGGTGAGCGCCAGCTCGGTGGGCCGTCTGCTGACCCGGCGCAGGGACGCGATGGCGTCGGGATCGCGGCGGTCACCGAGCACGATGTTGAGCACCTGCGCGCCGTCGCCCTCCGCCGCGTCGGCCGCCGTGGCCCAGGCCAGCGACTGCATCGGTGTCGGGTGGGCGGCGGCCAGAGCGTCCCAGGAGCCGGCCAGTTCCTCGAGCCCGAGCACGATGCTCAGGTCGCGGGCGCGGAGCCGGCGGGTGAGGGCCGACGGCCAGCGTTCGGGGCCGGTCACTGTCCGCTCCCGTTGACTCCCACGGTGTCCGCCGACGGACGCGGTGCCGGGCCGTACCTGCCCTCCGCCGCCAGGACACCGGCCGGCATCGCATTGCGGTGGTCAGGACCCGGCGAGCCGGCGGCGCGTCGGCGCCTGCCCGCATCCGCTGCGAGCACGAGACCGCCGACGACGATCCCGGCCGCGGCACCGACGCCGAGGGACAGCGCCAGGACAGGCGCCGACCGCGTCGCGGGCGGGTAGGCGCTGCCGAGCAGGGCCAGCCGGACCCCGGTGTCGGCCGTCCGGCTGTTGCCGTAGTCGATCAGCGCCTTCGCGACCGCGTTGGCCTCGGCCGCGGCCGCATCGGCCGTCGTGGCCGTGGCCGTGAGCTGGATCGACGGCGAGTCCGTCGCCGCGGTCCCCTGCACGCGGGTACGCAGCTGGTTCGCGTCCACCCCGGCGGCCGCTGCCGCCGGGGTGAGGATCTCCGGCTGGTTGAAGATGCGGCCGAAGACCGCGGCGTAGCTGACGTCGCGGCTGGAGGCGACGGTCGTGTCGGTGGCGGTCACGATGACCACGGCCTGCGCCGAGTAGGTCGGCGCGGTGAGCGCGTTGTAGGCCAGCCCGGCGCCGAGGCCGAGCACCACCGCGAGCAGCAACGGCCAGACGCGCCTCAGCGGCGCCGTCAGCCGAGCGCGGAGACTAACCATGACGTCCACCTTCCTGGGTCGCGGTCGCCGCGACCTGTTCCCCACCAGCGGTGCGCTCGTAGATCCGGTCGATCGTCCGCGCCACCTCGGCGATGTCGTGCCGGGTGACCGCGGACGGGGGCTCGTGCCGCCTGCCGGCTACGAGCATGGTCTGCAGTGCGGCCCGTAGGGCCTGCGTGTCGGGCTCGATCGCGTGGGCCTGCGGGGCTGCGCTCGAGGGCAGCTCGGCGAGCGCCGGGCACGACGCGTACGCGACGGGCAGGCCCGCGGCGAGCGCCTCGATGACGGCCAGTCCGAACGTCTCGGACTCCGACGGGGACGCGAACGCGTCCATTGCCGACAGCAGTGTCGGCACCGCTGCGGACTCGCCGGTGAATCGGACGCGCTCGGTGATGCCGAGCTGCGCGGCGAGCGCGGTGAGGGGCTCCCGCTGGGGGCCCTCGCCGACGAGCAACAGCACCGCGTCGGGTACCTCGGCCAGAGCTCGCAGCAGCAGGTCGAAATGTTTGCCCCGGTCGAGCCGGCCGACCGCCCCGACGACGGGTGTGTGCTCGGCGATGCCGTGGGCCGCCCGGACGCGGCGGCGGGCCTCGGGGTCGAACGCGAACGCGTGTGCGTCGATGCCGTTGGGCACGACCACCAGCCGGTGCTCGGGCACCCCCCATCCGGCGAGCCGGTCGGCGACAGCGCGGGACACGGCGATGGTCACGGCGCCCAGCCGCTCGGTGGCCAGGTACAGCTCGCGCACCCCGGGCCGGCCGGGGTCGCGGCCTTCCAGCAGACGTGCGCCGAGCGAGTGCTCGGTGGCGACGATGCTGCGGACACCCGCGAGCCGGGCCGCGACCCGGCCGTACAGGCAGGCCCGGTAGAGGTGGGTGTGCACGACGTCGAACCGGCCGCGCCGGATCAGCGACGCCAGCCGCGGGAGCACTGCGAGGTCGGTGTTGCCCCGCATACCGAGGTGGTGCACCGCGACGCCGTCGGCGCGGATGGCGTCGGCGACGATGCCGGGATTCGTCAGGCAGGCGACCTCCGCCTCGACCTCCGAGCGCGCCACCAGCATCCGCAGCTGCTGCTCGGCACCGCCCGCGGCCAGACCGGTGATGACGTGCAGGACCCTCATCGCGCCACTGCCGGGGCCCGGCCCACGATGCGCTGCTTCACGATCTTGGCCAGCAGCCGGGCCGCCCCGTCGCGTTCGCCGACGTAGGCGCGGGGCAGGGCGTGGACCGACGTCTGCGCCGAGGGCCAGATCGCGCACCCGTACGTATAGCCGGCTTCGCGGACCAGGTCGACCTCGCGCCGGCCGACGTGGCCGTAGGGGTAGGCGAAGCCGGCGACGTCCTGGTCGAGCAGCGCGCTCAGCGTCGAGCGGCTGCGCCGGATCTCGGCTGCGGCCACCTCGACCGGTACATCGGGCAACGACACGTGGCCGAGCCCGTGCGAGGCGACCTCCATGCCCTGCGCCGCGACAGCGCGTACCTCGTCGAGGGTCATCAGCGGCCTGACCGGCCCGTGCGACTCCCAGTCGTTGGTGCCGCCGAGGCGCTCGGCCAGCACGAACACGGTCGCCGTGAAGCCGTGCCGGAGCAGGGTCGGGGCCACCTCGGTCGCGAAGTCGGTGTACCCGTCGTCGAACGTCAGGCCGATCAGGCCGCGCGTGTCACCGCGACGACGGGCCGCGACGAGCTCGCGCATGCTCACCCCGCGCAGCCCCCGCTGCTGCAACCAGTTCAGCTGCCGGCGGAACCGGCCCGGGGTGACGGTGACCAGGAAGGGGTCGGACTCGTACTCCGCGACCGAGTGATACATGAGGGTGACCGGCATCGTGCTGCCGGTGCTGGGTCTGGTCACCGGTCGACCTCCTGGGTGAGTGGGGCTGCGGGCGGGGTCGGGGCAGAGCCGGCAGCGGGCACCCGACGTGAGCGCACCCGTCCCATCGCAGCCAGCGCCGCCGCGAAGATCGCCACGATGGCGATTCCGCCGGCGAGCACCGTCACGATCGTGGGGAGCCCGGAGAGCAGGTGCTGCAGGCCCGTCCCCGCGACGACGGCGACGACGGTCGGCGGGACGAGCCAGCGGGCGTACCCGAGGAGCACGGACGCCCGGGCGGCCGGCCTGCGCCCGCCGAACGGCACTAGGAGCAGTACCGCGCTGATGCTGATGCCGGCCGCGTTCGCCAGCGCGATGCCGGGCGCTCCCCAGAACCCGACGACGAGCCCGCCGATGACCGCTGTGGCGACCAGCCCCACCGCCATCGCCGCGACCGGCCACCAGCGCCTGCGGTCGGTCGAGAACGCCCGCGACAGGGCGCTGACCAGGGCCTGCCCGAGCAGGCCTGCCACGTACACGCGGATGACGTCGGCGGTGGCCACGCTGTCGGCCGCGGTGAACTCGCCACGCTGGAACAGCAGCGCCACAACGGGTTCGGCGAACACGACCAGGAACGCGGTGGCCGCCAGGGTGACCGCGCCGATCACGAGCAGGTCGGTCTCCATCCGGACCCGGGCGCCGTCGGCCTCGTCGGTGTCGGCGCTGCGGGCGAACGCCGGGAAGGTCACCAGCGCGATCATCAACGCGAGCATCATCGGCATCTGCGCGATCTTCTGCGCGTAGTTGATGTACGTGATGGTGCCCGGCGGCAGATCCGAGGCGAGGAACCGCTCGACGAAGGTCTGCGCCTGCCGCACCAGCGTGTAGACCACGATCGGCACGAAGGCGCCGAAGGTCACCACGTCGGACTGCAGCACGATGCGGCGGGGCAGCCCGACCCGGCGCAGGTAACCGGGCAGCAGGACGCCCAGCATCAGGACACTGCCCGCGACCACGCCGATGGCCGCGCTGAGCAGCCCCAGGGACCGGTGCAGCAGCAGGATCGCCAGGATCATGCCGACGTTGTTGGCGACGTAGATCGCCGCCGGCGTCACGACGACGTCGAGCGCGCGCAGCGCAGCGCTGAGGTAGCCGGTGACACCGACCAGCAGCACGCTGATCGCGACCATCCGGGTGCACTGCACGGCGAGCGCGGGTTCGGTCAGGCCCGGGGCGAGCACTCCGACGAGTAGCGGAGCGCCCAGCGCGATGGCCGCGGACACCACCGCGAGCACGGCGCAGATCCGGGGCAGCATCGCTTCGGCCACCGCGCGCACCGCGTCCGGACGGTCGCGCCGGGTCAGCGCGTGGGCGACGGCCGGCACGACGACCAGGGCCAGGGCCCCGTCGAGCAGCAGCGGAGCCGCGGTTTCGGGAACCGTCCAGGCGACGAGGAACGCGTCGGTACCGCCGTTGGCGCCGTACAGGCCGGCGAGGAGCAGGTCCCGGCCGACACCCAGCAGCGAACCGAGACCGTAGAGCAGCGCCGAGACCGCGGAGGCGCGTACGAGACGCCGCGCTCCGGTGGCACCGGCCCGGGCCCCGGCCGGAGCCGGGCCCGTCGCAGCCACCGGGGTGCTCGGCGCGCTCTGCACACGCACCGCCGGTCCGGTGCGCTCACGTACGGGAAACGCCCACCACGCCACCAGGCCCAGCGCGGCGGAGGTCAAGACCGTCGTGCTGCCGCCGATATCGGAGTAGGCGTAGTCGACGAGGTGCCACACGATCAACGCGACCGCGGTGAGACCCGCCCACCGCCAGGGCGCCGTGGCGGGGAACCGGACCCGGCGCAGCGCCAGCACGAGCATCGCGAGGAGCCAGCCGAACAGCGCGACGGCGCCGATGATGCCCTGCTCGCTCAGTACCAGGAGGTAGAAGTTGTGTGGGGAGAGCAGCGGTTCCCGGTAGTAGGTGCCACCCGCCTTGTAG
Organism: Pseudonocardia acidicola; assembly: GCF_012911935.1. GTDB lineage: Bacteria > Actinomycetota > Actinomycetes > Mycobacteriales > Pseudonocardiaceae > Pseudonocardia > Pseudonocardia acidicola. The sequence goes on from NZ_JAAXLA010000048.1 coordinate 26,860, forward strand.
GTGTCACTGCCGGAGGACAGTTCGATCGGCGAGTAGGCGTCGCGGTACTGCGGAAAGCCCTTGATACCGACGCCGGTGACCGGATGGTCGCGCCAGATGCCCTCGGCCGTCGCCCACAGGTCGTACCGGTCGCTCACCGACGAGTCCGGGGCCGCGGTCGACGAGCCGATGGACGCGATGCGGTCGCCGATCGTCGCGGAGCCGATCCCGAGGCCTCCGACCAGCAGGACCCCGATGGCCGCCGCGCCCACCGCGGTGATCAGCAGCACCCGCCAGCCGGCGAGGGCCAGCACCACGACGACCGCACACACCACCGCGATCCAGCTTCCGCGGCTCAGCGAGAAGATCAGCGGGACCAGCAGGAAGACCGCGACGGCACCGAGGGCCACCCGCCGCCGGCCACCCAGCGCGACGGCCCCGGCCACCGCGACGACGAGCGCGTAGCTGACCACGACCGACATTCCCATCACGTCGGTCGCGGCGAAGGTGCCCACGGCGCGGACGGTCGTGCCGGCGTAGGTGGCTCCGCTGCCCGTGGCGTACTGCCATACACCGACCGCGCCCTCGAAGACGCCCGAAGCGATCATGGTGCAGCCGAGGAGCGCGAGGTCTCGACGATCCCGCAGCGCGATCACCATGGCGAGCGGGACGAACACGAAGACCTGCGAGTACCGGATGAAACCGACCAGGCCGTGGGAGAGGTCGTCGGCATGGACCGACGCGATCGCGAGCGCCACGGTGACGGCGCCGAAGAGCACGACCGCGCGTCGCGGCAGGGCCAGCCGGCCTCGCAGCAACCGCAGGATGGCGGCGGCGACGAGCAGGAGCGAACTGACATCCGCCGGCGTCACCGTGACCGAGGTGGGGTCGCCGCTCGCGCCCTGCGGAAGGCAGACCAGAGCGATGGTCAGCGCCGCGAAGACGCTCGGCCGCATGAACAGATCGCGAAGTCCGGCGAATCGCCGGGAGTCAGTGGGAACTCGGCCCGAAATCGTGTGCGCCGTGTACGCCGCGTCGATCTCAGGTCGCCTGAGCGTAACTGTCACGCCGGTTCTGACCCACTTCCCGGCACTCCCCCGGTCGGATAGGTGCCGGTAACGACACCGCCCGTTCTCCCACACTCATCGACGTGATCGTCGTCCTGCACGTGCTCTCCCCTCACGGCGCTGAGTTCGCCTGGGAGTCGGCGGCGATCGGATTATCGTTACCCCTGAATGGGGGTAGGCCATCCGGCGGCACGGCACCGCATCAGGCGTCCGGTCGTCGCATCCTTCGTCGCAACCGGCGCCACGGACCTTCGGCGGAACGGAATGCCGAACACCCCTGGGCACCGCATTGCCCGCAGTCGCGCCCGGGACGCCAGTGCTCGTGTGCATCCCGGGGATGTCCGCAGACGCACAGGGCGGCAGCACCGGTGGGGCTGGCCGCCGGGGGACACGGAGGGGCCACTCCCGGCGCAGGCTCCGGCCGTTGCTGTGGGATGAGATCCCCGATCTCCGGGGCGGCGACGACGGCCGGCGGCCGGCTGGAGGACGACGTCAGCCCCTCGGGTATCACCGTCCGCGGCCCCGGAACCACGCGACGTGACGGTGGCGGAATGGCGTGGCGCATGTCGTCCCCTTGTGGGCCTCAACTGCTGGAGGCACTCGCTTCAGCGGAACCCGCGATCGGCACTCCGCCGCAGCTCAGAACATCTGCGGCGGGTGTCGGGCGTATTCCGGTAGGGGTCTTCGTGCGGAGGCAGCCAGGCGTTAACGACCAGGCGGACGGGGGTCGGTGGAGGAGGCCGCCGTCCGCGACGAGGCGGGGGACGGGCCGGCCTCGTCGCCCGTCCCGGGCGGCTCCACCACCGGACGGGCGGCATCGATGCCGTTCCTGCCGGAGCGCCGGATGATCCAGCCGATCGGGAACGCGAGCAACGCGGCGACCGCGATCCAGGCCGCGATCCAGATCAGAACCGTCGTCATCGCGCTGCCCCGCCTCTGCGCCGGGTCCACCCTGGACATGCAACGGCGCCCATCGTGGCGAACTCCCCCCGGTTGCGCTGGCGGTTCTCCTGGTCCAGGATGCCGCGTGACGACGACTGGGGCGTCGTCGGATCAACCAGTCTACGCCCGCGCCCGCGCGAACAACGATCAAAAAAGCGGGCTATTCGGGCATCCCCCGGCTCACTGTCGCCGGCAGCGGCAGCACGGTCGGACACCGCTTGGTGATTTCGGCCCAACATCGGCGTAACTCTGGAGCAGTCCGAAGCGACATCACCGCCACAAATTGGGGATATCGGTAGCGCAGCCAGTACTTCGACGGACGCCTATCGAGGGTTCGGTACGAGGGAGATCGACGAACGTGTCGCGCCTGATTTCGGTGAAGGAGTTCCCGGCGCATTGGCGCGCCACGAGGATGGGATCATGCGATGAGTGAGGCTGTGGCTCGGCGACCCGAGCCCATCGAGCCGCAGCCTGCCGCTCCGTCGATCGGCGGGGCCGGCAGGGTCGCGGCCGGCTCGGCACCCCTGCACGCGGTCCCCGGAGCCCCCGGCTCCACTGTGGGCAGGGCCGCGGAGAGTGCGCGGCTGTTGGCCGAGCGGGTGAGCGCACGGACCCTGTTCTCCTGGACCGTGGCGGTCGCCGAGCTCACCGCGTTGGGCGCCGGGGTGCTCGCCGGTTCGGTTCTCGGCGCTGGATGGATCGCCCTGTGCATCGCAGCAGCGATCGTCGTCCGGACCACGATGACCGGCGGCCTCGACTGGCGGTTCCATCCGTCCGCGTTGGACGACTTCCCGACGATCCTGCGCTCGACCGCCGGCGCAACCCTGCTCGTCGCGGTGGTCCCGCTGCTGGTACACGGCTCTGCCGACCCGTTCGGGTACGTCGACGACGCCGTGCTGACCGGGGCGGTGCTGCTCGTCCTCGCCACGACCGGCCGGTTCGCCGCCTACGCGACGGTGCGCCGGCAGCGCCGCCACCGCTGCGGGCTCGCCCGGGCGCTGGTCATCGGTACCGGCCGGACCGGCCGCCGGATCGGCGATGCATTGACCACCGACCCCACCGGGGGCGTTGAACTCGTCGGGTTCGTCGACGACGAGTTCGACGAAGCCCCGTCGGTGGTGCCGATCGGGAGCCTGGCGGACCTGCCCGACCTCATCGTCCGCGAGCGGATCGACGTGATCGTGGTCGCGTACTGGCGGGGCTCGTGCGCGGCCGCGGTGGACCCGATGCGGTTGCTGCACGGGCAGCGCTGCGAGGTGTACGTGCTCCCGAGGTTCCACGAACTGCACGATCGGGCGGGCGACAGTGAGATCGTCGCGGACCTGCCGCTCGACCGATTGCGCCGACCGGCGTTCCGGCGGCTGTCCTGGCGGGTGAAGCGGGCCCTCGACATCCTGCTGGCCTCGGTCGGCCTGGTCCTCGTCGCACCGGTGCTGGGCATCGTGGCGCTGGCCGTGCGCCTGGAGTCCGGCCCCGGAGTCATCTTCAGGCAGGAACGCATCGGGCTGCGCGGACGCCCGTTCACGCTCTACAAGTTCCGCTCCCTCACGCCCGTCGGTGATGAGGGCGAGGTGCGCTGGAACATCGACCAGGACGCGCGGCTGCGTCCGGTCGGGAAGTTCATCCGGACATCGGCGCTGGACGAACTCCCCCAGCTGGTCAACATCCTCAGGGGCGACATGAGCCTGGTCGGCCCCCGCCCCGAGAGACCGCATTTCGTCGAGGAGTTCAGCCGCACGGTGCCGGGGTACCCGCACCGGCACCGGATGCCGGTCGGGCTCACCGGGCTAGCCGTGGTGCGCGGCCTGCACGGGGACACCTCGATCCCCGACCGCGCTCACTACGACAACCTCTACGCCGAGTCGTGGTCGCTCTGGCTGGACGTCAAGATCGTCCTCCGCACGGCGGGGCAGGTACTCGGCAAGATGCGCACGAGATCCCGGTCCGGCCGGCCCGGACCACCGAGCTGAGGGCACACTGCGCCCGGCCCGTAGAGTCACAACGTGCGCGCTGTCGTGACCGGCGGAGCCGGCTTCATCGGGTCTCACGTCGTCGACGCCGTCACCCGCGACGACGCCCAGGTCCTGGTGATCGACGATCTGAGCCGCGGCACCAAGGCCAACCTCGCCGACGGCGTGGAGCTCGCCACCATCGACATCCGCGACGGCGAGGCCGTCCGGCAGGCCTTCCGCGACTTCCGGCCCGACCTCGTCTTCCACCTCGCCGCGCAGATCGACGTCCGGCACTCGATGGCCGACCCGGCACACGACGCCAACATCAACATCCGCGGCTCGATCAACGTCTTCGCCGCCGCGCAGGAGACCGGCGTGCGGCGGGTGGTCAACACCTCCACCGGCGGCGCCATCTACGGCGAGGGTGCACCGGTGCCCACACCGGAGATCACCACACCGGAGCCGGTGTCCGCCTACGGGCTGAGCAAGCTGACGGCCGAGCGCTACGCCCGCTGGTTCCGCGCTCACGGCGTCGACGTCGTGACCCTGCGCTGCGGAAACGTCTACGGCCCGCGCCAGGACCCGCGCGGCGACGCCGGCGTCATCGCCCTGTTCTGCGACCGCGCGCTCGCCGGCCGCCGGCCCACCGTCTACGGCGACGGCCGGCAGACCCGGGACTTCGTCTACGCCGAGGACGTCGCCGCGGCCAACGTCGCCGCCGCCACCGCCGGCGCCCTGCCCCACGCCGAGTACAACATCGGCACCGGAATCGAGGTGACCGTGCTCGAACTGGCCGGCATCATCGCCGCCGAGGCCGGCGTCGACCCGGCCGGCTTCGACCCCGTCTTCGCCCCGCCGCGCGCCGGCGAGCTGGCCCGCAGCTGCCTCGACGTGACCCGGGCGCGGCGCGACCTGGGGCTCGCGCCGCCGACGGCGATCGGGGAGGGGATCTCCCGCACCCTGGCGTGGATCCGGTCCGTATCCGGCTGAGAGGCGACACGCCCCATCAGCCCGGGCCGTTCGGAGTGCGCGCCATCGGCGACGACGGCCGTCCGTTCCTCTCCCCCGCGCCGTTCGATCGGAAGGGCCATGCGGCAGGCGTCCGCCGGCCCACCCCCACCCAGGCGAATCCGGCCCGGCGCAGCACGTCGGGATCGAGCAGGTTGCGGGTGTCGACGACCACCGGATGCCGCACGAGACCCGCCGCGGCATGCCAGTCCAGGCCGCGGAACTGCGGCCACTCGGTGAGGATCACGATCGCGTCGACGTCCTTGGCCGCCGCATACGGGTCGTGGACGAGGGTGAGCAACGACGGGTCGAGATCGAGCCGGTCGGGCCCCAGCCCGGGGTCGTAGCCGACCAGCTCGGCCCGGGCCTGCCGCAGCAGCGCGGCGACCCCCAGGGCCGGGGAGTCGCGCAGGTCGTCGGTACCGGCCTTGAACGTCAGGCCCAGCAGCCCGAGCCGCCGACCGGCCAGCGAGCCGGTCCGGCTGCCGGTCACGGCGAGGCGCACCTTGTCGACCATGCGCTGGAACTGCCGGGTGTTGGTGTCGATCGTTGCGCGCAGCAGCCGGAACTCGAAGTCTGCGGCGTCGGCGAGTTGCAGCAGCGCCTGCGTGTCCTTCGGCAGACAGGATCCGCCCCATCCCGGTCCGGGCGCGAGGAAGGCCTGGCCGATGCGGCGGTCGTAGCCGATACCTTCGGTGACGTCGCAGATATCGGCGCCGAACCGTTCGCACAGCTCGGCGACGGCGTTCACGTAGGACAGCTTCATGGCGAGGAAGCTGTTGGCCGCATACTTGATCATCTCGGCGCTCGCGGCATCGGTGAGCACAGTGGACGCGCCGAGCCGGGAGTAGAGGGCGGCCACCCGCTCGGCGGCGTTCTGGTCGTCGCTGCCGACGACGATGCGGTCGGGATGCAGGAAGTCGTGCACCGCCGAGCCCTCGCGCAGGAACTCCGGATTGCTCACCACCGCGACGTCCGGGCGGCCCAGCAGTTCGGAGGTCAGCGCCGCGGTCCCGACCGGCACGGTCGACTTGTTCACCACGACGCAGCCCTCCGGCAGCAGGTCGCGGGCCTCCTCCACCACACTCTCGACAGCACTCAGGTCGGCCATCCCACCCACCCCCATCGGGGTCGGCACGCAGAGGAAGACGATCTCGGTGGGGTCCCAGTCCCGCTCGAACTCGGCCAGCGCGGCCGCCACTCCCACGACGAAGGAGAGCCGACCGGCAGCGGCACCTTCCACGACCAGGTCGGTCAGGCCGGGTTCGAGAATGCCGATATCGCCCTGCTCGAGTCGCTCGACCTTCGCGGGATCGAGTTCGGCGCAGATGACGCGATGGCCCAATGAGGCCAGGCATGCCGCCGTCGTCAGGCCGACATAGCCTGCTCCGACCACGACGACCCGCCGTGCGAACATGTGCTCCCCCTTCTCGCGCTCACTGACCGATTCGTCATGCCGGTGAAGCAGAAAGGGCGGCGTAGCCTTTTCGCGGCTCGGTCGGCCGTCCCGCACGGCACCACAACCCTGCGGAATTGCGCGCAAACCGGCCGTGACCAGGGCTTCCCCTCCTGTGTTGCGACTCGACCTGCGTCGACGAGTTGTTACACCATCAGCCTGTACCGCCGGCCTCGAATGGCGTGGAATCGCACCGTCGTCCGATTCACAGACTATTTGCGTCACAAATAGGAGGCAGTGGAACGAGCGCACCGGCCGCCACTCGGGGGTCTCGAACTACGCCATTCATCCGATCCCCGCAGGGCCCACCGGCGCACCACCGGGGGACGAAGGGAACGGATGACGCAAACGGGGGCGGGGCCACTGCGCCGACCTGTGAATTCGTGATGAGCAGCGGCGAACTCAGCGCACCGCCGGAGCGCGGATCGCCGAGTTGAGCAGCGCGGCGTTGGGGATGCTGAGGACCTCGTCCTCGGTGGTGAGGGTGGTGTAGATCAGGCCCATGTCGGCGACCGTGCCCTCGAGCGGACCGCCCAGCGCGCCGGAGTGGATGCAGACTCGCTGCCCCACGACGACCGGCCGGGCCAGCAGCAGGAGCAGGCCGGCGAACACGTTGCTCAGGGGCTGCTGGGCGGCGATGCCGACGATGACCCCGGTGAGCGCGCCGCCGACGAGCAATTGCTGCAGCGGGATGGTCAGCAGGCCCAGCGCGCCGACGAACACGACGAGATAGCCCACGAGCAGGCACAGCACCTTGGTGGCGGAGCCCGCGCCGGGGCCGGCGTGGCCGGCCGCGCGCCCCAGTTGGGTGGCGGTGCTCCGGGTCGCGACGATGCCGAGCAGCACGAAGACGACAGCCAGCCCGATGACGATCAGCCTGGTGTGCAACTCGGTCGCGTTCAGCCCGCCGAGGTTGCTGCCTGCGGTCAGCGCGGCGAGGGCGAGCGCGCCGGCCACGACGGCGCGGCGGAGGTCGGGCCGGATCCGGGCGTCCAGGACGTCGAGGGCTGCGGCCGCCCGTCCGCCCGGATGTCCGTCGGACCGGGGCCGCCGCAGTCGAAACGCTGCCATCGGCTCTGTCTACCCGACCCCGCACGCGTCCACGCGGCCGGCCGTACCGGACGCGTGCGCTTGACCTGAACTGCGCTTGAGCTTCTACGGTCGGCTGATGAGTTCCACCGAGCCGGCCCCGTCACGTTCCACCTTCGACGAGGCGTACACCTCCCGCACCGCGCCGTGGGTGATCGGCGAGCCGCAACCGGCGATCGTCGCGCTGGAACGCGACGGCTGGATCCGCGGAAGGGTGCTCGATCCCGGGTGCGGCACCGGCGAGCACACCATCCACCTCACCCGGCTCGGCTACGACGTCTGCGGCATCGACTCCTCGGAGCACGCGATCGAACAGGCTCGCGCCAACGCCGCCGAGCACGACGTCGCGGCCCGCTTCGAGATCGCCGACGCGCTGCAGCTGGGTGATGACCCGCTCTACGACACGGTCGTCGACAGCGCCCTGTTCCACATCTTCGGCCCCGCGGACCGCAGCCGGTACCTGCACAGCCTGCACCGCGCCTGCCGCCCCGGCGCTCTGGTCCACGTCCTCGCCCTGTCCGACACCGGGCCGGGTTTCGGGCCTCAGGTCGGCGACACCGTGATCCGGGAGGCGTTCGGCGCCGGATGGGCCCTGGAGGACCTGCGACCGAGCCGGTATCGAGGGGTCATCGTCCGCGAGGCTCACGCCGCCTTGCTCGGCCGCCCGATGGGCGACCTCGTCGACCTGCCCGCCCGGCTCGCCCGGGCCCGCCGGATCTGACGCCCGCGGTCAGATGTGGACGGTCCCGTCCTCGCCCAGCGTCCACCCGGGGTTGTGGGCGACCTCCCACACGTAGCCGTCCGGATCGGTGAACGCGCCGGACGTGCCTCCCCACTCGGCGAGCGCCGCCGGCCGCACGATCGTCCCGCCGGCGCGTTGCGCCTCCGCGAGCACCGCGGCGACCTCCCCGGCCGAGCGGACGTTGTGGGCGAGTTCGATGCCCGGCGCGCCGTGGCCGCCGAGCGCGGTCCACAGCCCGAACACCATCCCGCCGGCCTGGAAGAAGCAGACCTCGTCGTCGGGCTGCCGGGCGCCGCCCCAGCCGAGCGCCTCGTAGAACGCGCGGGCGCGGGCGAGGTCGGTGACGCCGAGGGTGACGAGGCTGATGCGCTGGTCCATGCCGACATCATCGCCATCCATGGCTCAGGCCGGTGCGAGGCGCACGCGGGCGAGCACCGCCCGGTGGTCACTCCCCGCGACGTCGACGATCTCGAACCGGGTGGTCACCGCGTCGGCCGGGACCAGCACGTGGTCGATCTGGATGCCGAGCCACCGCGGCAGCGACGACGGGTAGGTGCCGGCGAGGGCGCGCCCGGTCCCGGTCGCGGCGCTGCGGCACCCACCGAGACCCGCTCGCAGCAGCGAATGGTCGAGCGTGGCGTTGAAGTCGCCGGCCACGATCGGCGGCACCGGCGCACCGCACCAGCCCGCGACGAGTTCGAGGTCGCTGCGCCACACCGGCGTCCACCGTGGCTTGAGCGGGGACGCGGCATGGACCGCGAAGAGGTCCCGGCGGCCGAGGATCCCGCCGGTGGCCTGCAGGTAGTGGCACCGCATCTCGTACCCCGTGCGGACGCGAAGATCCCCGGCTCGTGCCGAGGCCAGCAGCGTCACGCCCCACAGGTCGGCGGTGCCCGGTTCCGCGGACACCCACGACCGGTAGCCCAGGTCCGCGACCAGCGGCATCAGCTTGTCGCGGAAGTCGGGTCCGGCCTCCGGGAGCACCACCACATCCGGGGTCTCCCGCTCGATCAGCCTGGCGAGCTCGCCGGTGTCGGCTCGTCCCTTGAGGACGTTGGCGCTCAGGATCGTCAGGTCGCCGGGGCCGGGGGCGGGAGCCGGCGCCGCGATCGCCCGGCGCGCGACGGCGGAGATCCCGGCCAGCGCCACCGTCCCGACCACGGCGGCGGCCGGGCGGGAACCCTTCCCGGTGGCGAGGACCGCGGCACCCGCCGCCGCCGTCACCGCCGCGTGCGGCCGCCAGGCCGCCACGTCGACGAACGGGAACCGGCGGTCGAGCCGGAGCCGATCGGGAAGGACCGCCATCGCCGCCGCGCCACCGGCGGCCGCGACGAGACCCGCGCGGAGGCGACGGCGCCTCGCGCCGGGCGGGTCCGGGCGGCGAAGGGACGCAGGGCGCTGCCGGAACATCGATGGGCTCCTCCCGTGGACCATGCTGCGGCACGCCCCGACGGTGGAGGTGCCGGCGCCGACCCGATCGCGGTCGGCGGGGCTCCCTGACAACGGGGACGGGGGCGTGCCGGGTTCCTGAGGACGCGAGACCTCCGTCGAGCGGTTGCGCTCCGCGCCGGCGAGACACTGCGTTCCACGTCATTCGGTACCGATCATGGGCCGCACATGGGCCCGGCGCCCGCCCGGAAGGCCGTCGAGGGGCGGGCTATCCGCAGACGAGGTTCGCATCGCGTCCGCCGCCGTCGCGATACTGCGCCAACCAGGCGGGGGCGCCGGTGAAGGTGGTGGGGCACGCGGCGGACGCGGCGGCGGCGTCGCCTCCGGTCGCGATCCACAGTGGTACCGACTCCATCGGCTGCTGGGGGGCGAACTCCGGCGCCCAGGCCGCCTTGTACCGGCCGGCGGACGACGCGGTGTAGCCGCCGGTGATGGCCTGCCACCGGTACCCCGTGGAGTACAGCCCGACGGTCGGCACGCCGTGGCCGCGCAGGTAGTCGAGGGCGCCCTGCAGGTCCGCGGCGTTGGAGGGGCCGTCGCCGTGCCAGTTCGGCGCGGTCTCCACGTCGAGCCACCAGGTCAGCCGGAGCGTCGCGGGAGCCACCGATGTCGCGGTGGCCACCGCGTCGGCGGCGGCGTGCCAGCCGTAGTCGTAGGCGCATCCGGGGTCGGTGGTGGAACGGTTGTCCTTGCACAGCGCCGGGTCATGAGACCCCGACGCCGGCCAGTAGTGGTTGCTCGCCGGCGCGGGGTTGCCGGTGTTGACGTACACCGCCGCGCTGTTCGGCATGCGCGTGGCCCATCGGTACTGGGTGGCGAGGCAGGGGTTCTTCGAGAAGGCCAGGCCGCCGGTGACGCCGACGATCCCGAAGCTGCCGCCGGTCGGCAGCGGCTTGCCGCACTGGGGATAGGAGACGTCGTACCCGAGGGCTTTGGCCGGCGCGGGGGACGCCGCCCATGCCGCCGACGTCGTCGCGGCCGTGAGCAGGGCGGTGAGCAGTGCGACGACGGCCGGCCGGGTCGACCGGATCAGCCGGCTGCCGTCCTGCCGCGTCCGGGAACGCCAGGCCGGGCGCACGCTCGATCCGCTGCGGCACCGGCCCGCCCGCGGAGCAGAAGACAACAGTGATGCCTTTCGAACGGGGCCGCCGGACCGATGCCCAGCGGAACGTAACGTTGCGAATTGGGGGCGACAACTGCCCGATGGAGGCGTCACGGGCGGTGGCCGCTGGGCGGCAGTCGGCGGGCAGCCCGACCGACGGCGACGACGATCTCCCCGGCGGTCAGCAGGATCAGTGGGACGGCGAGCCGGTGTTCCACGGTGGACCGCCGGAGGTCACCGCGCACCGCATGCGCGACGGCATGCGTCAGCCCGCAGAGTGGGCAACGCCGACCGGTCAGTCTGCGGTAGACGCACGCGCCGGGCAGGTCGCGGCGACCGGTCCAGGCGGCGAACAGCACGTAGAGGCGCAGCATGGTGAACGCGGCGCGCCGGTCGTAGCGAACGCTCACCGCGGCCCGGCGGCGCTCACGGCACGCGCGTAGTTGACCCGCGCGTTGTAGTCGTGCACCTGGTCGACGGAGTAGACCGGAAGCTGCACGGTGTGCACGAGCTGTGGGCCCTGCACGACGATCTGCACCGATCCCTCGGTCCGCGTCTCCTTGACCAGCAGGAACAGCAGGCCCAGCAGGCAGAACACGAAGAAGATGATCGCGCAGACGATGGCCCAGGTCGGGATCCGTTCGGTGGTGCGCGACATGTCGGTGAACAGCCACTGGACGCTGCCGACCGGTCGGGTGCCGGACGGTGTGATCACCCAGGACTGCGTGACCGCGATGTCGCCGATGCCGACGAGCACCGGCTCCTGGCCACCCGCCGCCGCGTCCATACTCACGTTCCGCTCCCCCTGTCCCGCCCGGTGCGCCGGGCACGATCGCGTCTGCCCCCTCTCGGGGGATCTCAGCACCTCGTGGGCCGCGAACCGGACACGGGGGCCGGATTCATCAACTCGGGTGACGGGCCTTGCCGCGGACCCGGCGTGCGTCAGATGGCGAGCAGGCGTGCGAGCTCGCCGGATCCGGGCGCGTTCGGTGTGGAACCCGGTGGTCGTGCGATGAGGTCGGTGCGGTGCAGCGGGTTGCGCCGCGGCCCGCCCGGTATCCAGGGTGGCGGGTGGAAGATCGGGAAGCCCTGGCTGAGGCTGACGGCCCATTCCTCGGAATGGATCAGGGTGTGGTGCCGCGGGCACAGCAGCACCAGGTTGTGCAGCGCGGTGACCCCACCGTCGGCCCAGTGGAGAATGTGGTGCGCGTCGGCCCACTGCGCGGGACATTCGCAGCCGGGGAAGGCGCAGCCGCCGTCGCGCTGGACCAGCGCCCGGCGCATCCCGCGGGGCACCACCCGGGTGGTGCGGCCGATGTCGAGGGGTTCGCCGGTGGCGCCGAGCACGATCGGCACCACCTGCGCGTCGCAGGCCCAGCGCCGCGCGTCCTCCGCGGCGATCGCGGACGCCAGCGTGCCGTCACCGAAATCCAACAGCCCGGCCCCGATACGGCGCTCGAGCACCTCGAGAGGGACGGTGACGGTGACGTGCGGGCGTTCCCCACCCTCGGTGGGCAGCGTCCCGGTGTCGAGCGAGCGGCGGGCGAGGTCGACCACCGCATCACCCTGGCGTTGCGCCATGGTGCGCTCGTCGGGCACCCCACCCGCGGCCGGGGCCGGCGCGGCGAGCGGGGACAGCGCGGTGCGCAGGATCGCGGCGTCCTCGCGGGCGAACCAGCCGCGCGCCTCGAAGCCTGCGCCGCGGGGCACCAACGCGAACCGGGTCCGCGTCGGGTCCCCGTCGCGCGGGCGTGGCCCGTCTGGGTCGAGCCCGGCCAGCGCGGCCTTGCCCAGCTTGCGCACCGCGTCGGGGTCCAGGGCCCGGGCGAACCCGGCCAACTCGGCCTCCAAGCCCGCCCGGTGCCCCTCCAGATGCGCCGGCAACCCGGCCAGCGTGTCCTGAATCGCCCGCACATGCTCGGCCGAGACCGCCCCCTCGGCCACCGCCTCTGCGGTCACCGGCAACCCCGCCGCCCGCGCCTGCCCCGACAACCCACGGGCCGCCAGCACATCGCGCGCCGCGCGGACCCGCGCCGCGGCCGTGGACCGGGTCACGTTCTGGGTGTCGCGCAGCAGATCGGCCACGCTCCCGTAGCCGTGCCGTTCGGCCAGCCCCCGGCTCTGCACCTCACGCACGAACCCCAGCATCCGCGCCCACGTCGTATTCAACTCGGTCTGCAGCGCACCGAGCGCGGCCAGCAACTCCATGTCGGAGGCCTGCCACAACTCGGTCATACGGGCCATTCTACTCGAACATGTGTTCGATCACAGGCTCGGTCGTCCGGCGGTCCAGAAGGGACGACGAGCGGCGCGCAGCGTCCGCCAGGCGGGCTCCGGGTAATGCCGCATCATCCGACGTTCGCCCTGTAGGCGGCTCACGACGGTCACGGTCTCCGTCACGCCCAGCCCGGCGGCCGCCTGCGGCGGCGGACCAGTGCACTCGGGCGCGGCGAGAACCGCTCGCCGGCTTCGTCAGCCGACCCGCTGGGCTCTGAGAACGAGGTCGTGGGTGTGGCGGGCACCCGCACCGCCACTGATGTGTCGCGCCCGCCGCTCGTTGACCTTGACGACCCAGTCCTCATCGAGCGCCAGGTGCACATCGTCCGGGCTGACGTAGTCGGCAGGGTTGATCCCGTGCGCCCTGGCCTCCTCCACGTCCACGTCGGCGTGATGCACCACCAGAAGGGTGCCGCCCGGCGCCACCAGGCGCATCAGGGTCCGGATCGCAGCGTTGTCGGGGGTGTGTCGCAAGGCCGGGTACTGAGCGCTCACGAGGTCGAAGGCCTCGCCGGCCAGGGGCGCCTCGAGCAGCCCGGCATGCAACCACTGAACCTGAGCACCCGCCTGGAGCGCATTCTGCTCGGCCCGAGTCAGCGCTGCCTTCGCGACGTCCAGAGCCGTCACATGCCAGCCCCGCTGAGCCAGCCAGATGGCGTCCGCGCCTTCTCCGCAACCGACATCGAGGGCACGGCCTGGATGCAGGTCCGAGACCTCGTCAACGAGGGCGCCGTTCGGCTCACCGCTCCACACCGCCTCGTCGCCGGCGTACAGGGCATCGAAGTGGGCACTGACCTCGGCCGCCGTGGGACCTGGCCTTCGGGACTCCGCGTCGCCATCGCTCATGACGTCACACTCTCAGTTGCAGCGTGCGTTGTCTGTCACCTCCGACGGGCTGGTACCGCGTCCACCGACGGTTGCCTTGCCAGCGTCCGGCGCCGGGCTCGTCGTCCCCCGGTCCCGCTCCACCGGGTCGTCGACCGGCAGCACCCCGGGGTCCACCGCGGCGGCGAGCCGGGCGAACTCCCGCAGGCCGAACGTCGTCTGCAGCGCCACCGGCGCGCGCTCCACCACCGCGGAACGGTGCCGCGGGTTCGCCCCCAGCACCAGATCCGCCTCCTCGATCATCGTCGAGCGCAGCTGGCGGGCCGCGAACCGGCCCGCGATCACCCCGTCGAGACCCCACGGGGTGAGCTCGTCCCGGGTGTCCGGATGCATCTGCGCGCCGACCACGGCCCGCACCCCCGCGCTGGACACGTCGAACTCCGCCGCGGCGCGGCCACCGAGCCGGCCCACGAGAAGGTGCCTGGTCAGGATCTCCGCGAACGGCGACCGGCAGATGTTGCCCGTACACACGTACAGCAGGCGGAAGCTCGTCGCCCGCCGGCTGTGCCGCCCCACGTCACCCATTGTCGCCGCATCGTCCCCATGCCGCTGCTGCGCGATCCCCCACACGTGGTGATCAACGCCCCGGACCCGCATCGGTTGTTGTCATCCGGACGCGAGGTGCTGACACGCACATCCACGGGCCGTCGCTTGTCGGTCCGGACGGCTGAATCCGTCGACCACGCCCCGTTCCCCGGGGTCGAGGACTGGGCCGGCCCATCGGCCGAGGTTGGCCTTGTCGCCGGGGCGAGTCGGCCCCCGGGCGTGCACAGCAACGGGCGACGAGGCCGACAGGACGCAAGGGGGCGGCGATGGCACAGCAGAAGACGCTCGAGAGGCCGATCCGCTGGGAGACCGAGGACAGCCGGGAGCGCACCGTGGTCGTCGGGCTGCTGGCCGATCCCGGGCTTCCCACCGAGATCGCCGAGCAGCTCGCCGGGGAGCTGCCGGGAATGCTGGCCGACCAGCCCCGAGAGGGGATGCGCTACAGGTTCACGGTGGTCTCGGAGACGCTGCGCCGTCGCGGGGACGCCCGCGGGGAACGGCTGATCGACCTGGCCGCCGCCCGGCGCGAGCGGGAAGGCTGGGACGTCGCGATCTGCCTGACCGACCTGCCGGTGCACAAGGACGGCCATCCCATCGTGGCCGAGCTGAGCCGGGACGCAGGAGCGGCGTTGCTCGTCGTGCCGGCGCTGAAGGTGCTGCACCCGGTGGAACAGGCCCGCGACGTCGTCGCCGGGTTGATCCTCGAATGGGCGACCGGAGAGACCGACGAGCCCCTTCGGCGACTCGAGGAGCGGGTGCCGGGCCTGCATCGGGTCGAGCCCGACGACGACGACATCGACCTGCGGCTGACCAGTTCGGCAGGACAACTGCGGATGCTCGCGGGGATGGTGCGGGTGAACCGGCCGTGGCGACTGGTGCTCGGGCTGCGCAGTGCGCTCGCCGCGGCCCTGGCCACCGCGGCCTTCGGGCTGGTGAACAGCCCGGTCTGGCAGGTCAGCGGGGCCATGAGCACGGCCCGCCTGTGGGTCGCCATGGTGGTCTCCCTCGCCGCGATCATCGGCTGGCTGATCCTGAACCACGGACTGTGGCAGCACCCGGGGAGCGACGACCCGCGGGAACGCCGCCGGATCCGGCTCTACAACGCGGCGACGCTGTTGACCCTCGCGATCGGCGTCCTGGTGTCGTACCTGGTGCTCTTCGCCGGAACCACCCTGACCGGCTGGTTCGTGGTGGTCCCGCGGGTGCTCTCCAACGCGATCGGACGGCCGGCGGGGTTCGTCGACCACCTTCGGCTCGCCTGGCTGGTCTGCTCGCTGGCCACCATCGGCGGCGCCCTCGGATCCGGCCTGGAGTCGACCGAGACGGTGCGCAGCGCGACCTGGGGCACCCGGTACCGGAAGAACCGGATCCACGAAGAACAGCGACAGCGGTCCGGGACCAGGAGCGCGTGACGCCGGCCCCACCCAGGCTCCCGGCGGGCCCATGGACGGGAGACGGCGGCGGCCCGAGGAGCCGGGCAGTGCGGCGGGCCGGGTCGACCAGCCGGTGGGCGGGGCACGGGCGCGGACGGCGCAGGCGGCACCACAGCCGGGGTGGGGGCGGGCCGGGCCGCCGGGTCTGGCGAGCCGTGTCTGCGACTCGCAGATGAGCAGGGCCTTCCGGCGTGCCGCGTGGGACCTTCAGCCCTACGCAGGCCTGGGCTCTGCGCCGACGGTCTAGCTCCGGATGCAACCGAGGCCGAGGCGCGCGGAATGCTCTACTCGATCATCAAGCCGAACACGTACCAGGACTCGTTGCGGCTCATGCAACTGAGCAACGCCCTCAACGGCACCAACGGAATCAATCGGGTGTCTGTCATGATGGGGACGCCGACCAACAAAGACATTCTTCGCGGCGCCGGACTCGACACCCCCACCCTCGATGATGCCGGTCCGACGGACCTCGTGATCGTGGCCGATGTCACCGGCACCGCGGTCGGCGACTCACTGCTCGCAAAAGTGGACGAATTCCTCAGCTACCGGGCGCCGGTGTCCGGCCGATCGGGATTGCGTTCGGCCCGCTCGCTCGAACGGGCGGTGGGCATCCTCGGCCAGGCGAATCTCGCACTCGTCTCCATTCCCGGGCAGTACGTGGCATCCGAGGTACATCGACTCCTGGACCGGAACATCCACGCCTTCATCTTCAGCGACAACGTGAGCACGTCCGACGAGGTCGCGCTCAAGAACAGGGCGCGTGAACGCGGACTGCTCGTGATGGGCCCTGATTGCGGAACCGGGCGCATCGGCGGGCTTCCGCTGGGCTTCGCCAATGCGGTCCGCGACGGGTCGATCGGCCTCGTCGGAGCCTCCGGTACCGGGCTGCAAGAGGTCATGGTGCACATCGACCGGCTCGGCGGCGGGGTGTCGCACGCGATCGGCCTCGGCGGACGCGATCTCAGCGCGGAGGTCGGCGCGATCACGTGCCTGCAGGCATTGCGGGCATTGGACGCCGATGCGGCCACCGGCGTCGTCGTCCTCGTCGGCAAACCCCCCGCCGCGAGCGTGCGCGACGAGGTGATCGGCGTCGCCGGCACGCTGTCCACACCGGTCGTCGCGATTCTGCTGGGGGAACGCCCCGAGACGGACGTCGAGGGCAACGTCCATTACGCGCGGACCCTGGAGGAGACGGCACAGGTGGCCGTGGAACTGGCGGGCACGCGCGCCTCCCGCCCGGTGGCGCTCCGCCCCGGGCAGCGGCGGATCACGGCCCTCTACACCGGAGGGACCCTGGCGGCGGAGGCCGCCATGCTGGTCGGGGCCTCACCCGGCTCGACCGGCCACGAGGTGATCGACCTCGGCGACGACGTGTACACCCGCGGGCGGCCGCACCCGATGATCGATCCCTCGTTGCGCACCGAGCGCATCCCCGCCGTCTTCGACGACCCGCAGAACGCGGTCCTGCTCCTCGACGTGGTGCTCGGTCACGGCGCCCACCCGGATCCGGCCGGACCGCTCGCCGCAGTCATCGCCGACGGCCTGGCCAGGCTGCACGCGACCGGCCGGGATCTCGCCGTGGTGGCGTCGGTGTGCGGCACCGAGGACGACCCCCAGTGCCTGAGTGCACAGACACGGATCCTCGAACAGGCGGGCGTCACCGTCCTGCCCGGCAACGCCGCCGCGGTCCGCCACGCCATGGCGATCCTGCAGCGACGTGACGCATCGACGGCGACCCTGCCCGCCACGCCCGAGCCGATCCGCCGGTTGCTCGCGGAACCGCCGCGGATCGTCAACATCGGTCTGCGTGAATTCGCCGAACCCCTGATCCGGCTGGGTGCGCAGGTCGTCCACTACGACTGGCAGCCGGTCGCCGGTGGCGATCGCAGACTCCAGGCGCTCATCGACGCCCTGAAGTGAACGGAGAAACCCGTCATGGCGACATACAGTTCCATCGACGACGCGAATGCAGCTGTCGCCCAGAAGATCATCGACGCGCAGCCGCGGCTCGTGGACGTGGTGCCCGCGAAGACCGTCATTCCCGCGCTGGAGGAACGACTCATTCTGCACGCCGGCCCACCGATCGCATTCGAGGACATGCCGGACCCGGTGCAGGGAGCGGCCATCGGGGCGGCACTGTTCGAAGGCTGGGCGCAGGACGAGGAATCGGCACGCCGGGTGTGCGCCGAAGAAGTTCGGCTCGCCCCCAACAATGACTATCGCGCGGTCGGGGCGATGGGCGGCATCCTGACCGGGAACATCCCCGTGTTCGTGGTGGAGAACGCCACCGACGGGAATCGCGCCTACACGAGCATGCACGAGGGCGAAGGCAAGGTGCTGCGCTTCGGCGTGTACGACCGGTCCGTGGGCGACCACCTGGTATGGATGCGCGACGTCCTCGGCGCCGGCCTCTCGGAGGCGCTGAAGCTGCTCCCCGACGGCGGACTGGCGATCAACCCCGTTCTGGCCCAGGCGGTCACCATGGGCGACGACTTCCACGTGCGCATCACGGCCGCATCGAGCCTGCTGTTCCGAGAGCTCGCACCGAAGCTGGTGCGGGTCGGCATGGATCAGGAACACCTCGAATCCGTGCTGGACTTCCTCTCCGGGAACGTCAACTTCTTCCTCACGCTCGGGATGGCAGCAGGCAAGGCGGCCCTGGACGCCGCGGCCACCGTCAACGCGGGCAGCGTCGTCACCTGCATGACACGAAACGGCCGGGAGTTCGCGATCCGGGTCAGCGGGCTCGGTGACCGCTGGTTCACCGGACCCGAGGAGAAGCTGGACACGCTGTACTTCCCCGGGTTCACCGACGCGGACGCCTGCCCGGACTGCGGCGACAGCGCCATCATCGAGGCCTACGGCTTCGGCGGCCTGGTGGCGGTCGCGGCTCCCGCCGTGCAGCAGATGGTCGGGACGGGCCAGGGCGGCTTCGCCGACGCTCTCGCCACCAGCGAGGAGCAGTCGGAGATCGTGGTCACCCACAACCCGAACATGCCGATCCCGAACTGGGACTTCACCGGCGTGCCCGTGGGGATCGACGTCCGCAAGGTCGTGTCGACGGGGATCGCCCCCTTGATCACCACAGCCGTCATGCACAAGGAGCGCGGCATCGGGATGGTCGGGGCCGGGAAGGTCCGGGCCTCGATGCCGTGCTTCACCTCGGCCCTCGAGGCCCTCGCCGAGGCGCCGGGGGCCACACCGACGGCCTGACCCGGATCAGGACCCGACACTGCGCCGCGCCAGGCCCAGCGCGTACTCCGGCCACCACTGCCCGGCGGACGGCTCGCCGGGCCGGCAGGCACCGTCCGACTCCCCCGGCCGCTTGATCCACAACAGCGCGTCGACCCGGGCGTTGCCGGTCTGCGTGGTCGGCGCCTCGCCCAGCCCGCGCCCGGGTGGATTGCAGAACGACGGGGCGCCGTCGACCGTCGAACCGGTGAGCCGGCCCTGCCCGTTGCGGCTGGTGTCGATCACGAAATGCGCGCCGCCGAGCTTGTCGGACAGCTCGGTGCCGAAAGCGATCACGTCGGGCGTCGGGAAGAAGTTCGCCACGTTGAGGCTGAAACCGTCGGCCCGCCCGATACCGCTGCGCTGCAACGCACCCGCCAGCGCGCCGGTGTCGGAGATGAAGCCGGGGTTGCCGGCGTCCAGGTACACCGTGGCGCCGGCCCCCTTGAGCGCGTCCACTGCCTCACCGAGCAGCACGTACCGCTCGTCGCGCAACGCGCCGTCGACACAGCCCGAGATCTCGTGCGGCACCGCGTCCGGCTCGAGGACCACCGTGGCCGGCCGCCCGGCCAGCCCGGCCACCAGCCCCGAGGTCCACGTCCGGTAGTAGCCCCCGTCGGGGGCGCCGCCGCCGGAGAAGCTCCCGCAGTCGCGGTGCGGGATGTTGTAGGCCACCAGCAGCGGCCGCTGCCCGGCCGCGGCGGCGCGATCGGTGAACGCGCGCACCTGCGCGGTGACCTCGGCCGCGTCGCCGGTGACCCACAGCGGGAACGGCCGGTCGGCGATCTTGCGGATCTGCGCGGCGTCGTCCGGGCGGTCGGCCTGCCACTGCCGTACCTGCGCGGCCGCGGCGGTCTGCGGGTCCACGAAGAACCCCGAGGGCGCCACCACGTCGGCCGTACTCCGCGGCGCGGTGGTCCCGGGCTCCGGGGCCGACGACACGTAGGCCACGACCGCCCCGGCGAGCACCACCACCGCCGCGGCTGCTGCGGCCACCAGCAGCGGGACCCGTCGCGTGCGCGCCATGGGTCGCGAGTCTGACATCCGGCGCCGGCCGCCGCGCGCCGACGACCTCATGTGACGTGCACCCATCGGGCCACCGACGGCGTCCCGGCCTCGTTCACCAGGAACAGCATGTAATAGCCCGGAGGCACCAGCGTCGGCTCGCCCGGGAGAGCGAGCCCGAGCGACCCGTCGGGGTTGCGGGTGATGTCGAGAGCCACCGAACGCTGCTCGACGTCGGTCGCGTGCGTGACCGCGCTCGGCCGGATCAGCCGGGCCGAGGCGATCGTCGCGGCGTCCGGCGACGACACCGTCATCGACCCACCCGGCTTCGCCTCCGCCGGAGCGTCGGCGATCACCGGCTGCGGACCGTGGAGCAGGTAGGGCGGGGTGTAGATCTCCAGCCGCTTCTCGAACGGCGCCGGCTTCTGGTTGTCCTTGTCCGCGAACAGCGGGTTCCCGCCCATCGTGACGACCTGGCCGTTCGGCAGCAGCAACGCCTCACTGTGGTAGTCCCGGCCCACCGTCGGGTCGGCCGCGGCCGTCAGCGTGTTCGTGTCCGGGTGGTAGAAGGTCGCCACCAGGTTGTCGCTGGTGCCCTTGCCCCGGTAGTCCCGCGACCCGCCGGTGATCAGCAGACTGTCGTCGGGCAACTGGACGACGTTCGGGTACCGCGTCGGCAACGGCAGATCCGGGCCCGCGGTGAACCGCGGATCCTGCTGCTTCAGGTCGATGACGTCGATCCGCGCCGTGGACAGCGGCGACTCACCGACCCCACCACCCCCGACGACGATCATCTTCTGGTTCTGCACCGGACCGGCCCACGCCGAGCCCGAGGTCTCCAACCGGTCGGCGTCACGTATCCCCGGCACCGGGGTGAACGTGTTGTGCTCCAGGTTCCACAGGCCCGGGGTGCGGCCGGCATCGGCAGGGCCGTACCCGGCGTTGGAGCCGGAGTAGAACAGCGTCCCCGGCGTGCCGGTCTGGAACAGCGCCGGATAGGTCGGGAAATACCGGAACAGATCCGGGCGCTCGGTCCACGACTTCGTGGCCGGGTCGTAGACCTCGTTCTGCCCGGCCAGGATCTGGCCCGTCCCGTCCAGCCCGGACACCGCCAGCACCTCGCCGTTCGGCAACCCGGTCAGCGTCGGGTACCAGCGCTTGTACGCCATGTCGCCGACCTTCACGTACCGCTCGCTGACCGGGTCGAACTCGTAGGAGTCGGCGATGCCCTGGAAGTCCTGCTTGTCGAGGGTCATCTTCTGCGCGAGGCCGTACAGGTTGTTCGCATCCGCGCCGGTGAGGCCCGTGATCGCGTACTGCGCCGGGGTCGTCGTGACCCCGGCCCGGCCGGTGTCCTCCGACTCCACCCACACCGTCGTCTGGCTCGCCGTGACCGTGACCGGACCCTTCCGTGGCGTCGTCTTCGTCGCCGGCGGCAACGAGAAAGCGTTGGTGGCCCGGTACTTGCGGCCGTCCTGGGCGACGAACTCGGTGCCCTCGGGGAAGTCGCGCCCGGCGTCGGGGAACTCGTTCTTGACGACCATCGCGCCGGCCGCGCGCGTCACGGCGCCGTCGAGGATCTCGTAGCGCTGGGTGCCGCCCGCGACGAGCAGCTTGCCGTCGGGCAGGAACGCGTGCCCGCCGCAGAACAGGTCGGCCGGGGTCGGGATCAGGCGGCTCTGCCCGGTGCCCGGGTCGTAGAGCAGGGTGCGGAACGTACCGGCGTCGAAACTCTGCTGGTCGTTGCCCGATCCGGCGACGATCAGCAGCTTGCCGGTGGGCAGCAGAGCCGCGTGGATCGCGTTGACCTTCAGGTCGGCGGGCAGCTCGACGACGTCCCACTTGCCGTACCGCGCCTGGTACTCCGGGCTGTTGATCAGCATCTGGTGCCGGAAGTCCTGCACGAACGCGATCGCCGGCGGCACGTTCACCGCCAGCAGCACGGTGGGCAACGCCACCAGCGCCAGCACCCGGCGTCGCCGCTGCAGCGACCTGCCCGCGCGCCGGATCCCCCGCCGCAGCCACGAGCGCGTCACGCCACCGCCCCCATCTCATCGGACGCCGCCCGGGGCGCGGCGATCACCACCGTGTTCACCTCGGCTGCGGCCTGGACCAGCGCCGCGGCCGGGAGCTGGGTGCCGTCGGCGGGCGGAGGGGCGTCGTCGCTCAGCCACCAGATCGCCACCGGGGCCACGCTGATCAGCAGCGCCAGCGCCGGCCACATCATCACGTCGACGTTCGCGTAGCCCTGCAGCACCGCCGCGACCAGCGCCGCCGCGAGCGCGCCCGCCCACAGCAGGTGCCGGCGGAAGGTCGCCAGCCCGTCCCGGCTGCCGGCGCCCTGCTTCGGCGTCACGACGAACCGTGCCGGCCGCCGCAGCAGCGCCGCGATCAGCGACGACGCGTAGATCGGCGCGGCCAGCACCGACATCGCCATCCCGCGGATCCCCGGGGAGCCCGCCGGCTCGTACGGGCTGACGTTGTAGCGCCGGTTGCGCACGTACACCCACAGCTGGAACAGCGTCGCGTCGACGTAGAGCGCCAGCCACAGCTCCGGCGGCACGACGATGCCCGACACGCCGAACGCCAGGTAGAGCACCGCGTTGGCGCCGCCGAGCAGCCAGCCCAGCGCCATCGACGGGTAGAAGGTCGTGATCAGGACGTAGTGCAGCGCCCGGCCCGGGGCGAGCCGGCGCAACCGCCGCCAGAACGTGCCCGAGAGCAGCTCGAACGTGCCGCGCGACCAGCGCAGCTGCTGGCTGTAGTAGTCGCTCCACGACGACGGGCCCTCACCCACCGCCACGACGTCCGGGGTGTAGACCGAGCGCCACCGCGAACCCGTCGCCGGGTTGCGCCGGGCGTGCAGCGCCAGCCCGGTGGCCATGTCCTCGGTGATCGAGTCGGCGAACCCGCCGACGCAGCGGATCGCGTCGAGCCGCACCGCGTTGTTCGTACCGACCAGCATGGCCGCGCCGTAGGCGTTGGCCGCGCGCTGGATGACGCTGTGGAACGGGAACTGCTGCGACTCGGCCGCCTTGGTCACGAAGTTGTCGCAGTTCGCGTAGCACTGCGGGCCGACGACGTACGCCACGTCGGGGTCGCGGAAGTAGCCGAGCATCCGCTCGGCGTAGCCGGGCAGCGGCACGTGGTCGGGGTCGACGGACAGGAACACGTCGTAGCGGTGGCCGTACGCGTCGATCCAGGCGTTGTAGTTGCCGTGCTTGGTGCGCGCCTTGAACGGCCCCGACGGCTGGTTGTACTCCTCCCGGTGGCGGCGGCTGAAGTGCCGGGCGCCCTCCGCCGCGCACATCGCGCGGACCTGCGGGTCGTCGCCCTCGTCGAGCAGCCAGACCTCCAGGGTCCCCGGGCAGCGGATCTTGCGGGCGGCCCGCAGCGTCGCCCGCACCATCTCCAGAGGCTCCTTGCCCGGCACGATCGTGGTGAGGAAGGCGACCCGCATCCCGGGGTCCGGCCGGACCGGGATCGGGTCGCGGGCCAGCAACGAGGCCAGCGACAGCGAGAACACGTTGACCAGCCGCAGCCCCTCGACCAGCCCGATAGACGCGATCACGAGCACGTTCGCGGCCAGCGCCCACCCGCCGCCGTCGACCTCGGGGTGGTGCCAGGGTGCGAGCAGCCACAGCACGAACCCGAGTTCGAAGACCACGTTCACGACGATCAGCAGGGTCGAGCGCACGACCGCCCCCCGGCCGCCCGCGCTGATCAGGCTGCGGTAGCGGACGCGGTACTCCCCTTCGGGCGGATCGGTCACCGGGCCCGCGAGCTCGGTGAAGCCCCGCAGCGCTGCGGACGCGGCGTCCCCCGCATGCAGCGCTGTTCCGCCTTCGTTCGACAACGTCCCCCCCAGGTCGACCCGCTGGTGCACGAGAGGGAGGAACGCGTCCCGGCTCAATCAGACGCAGCCACCCTCAAGCACTCGATCGGGTGATGGGTGGTCGTCGTTACGCCACGCTCGACGGTGAAGTTCGCGAAGTTCATGCCCATATAGCACAGCTGACGCGCGCGAGAGACCGGTTTTCTCTAGACCAGTCGAGTGATGCCCTGACACGCCCCGTATCGCAGCGGTACCGGTACTCAGGGGACAGGGGCCGCAGCGGTGAGGGTGGCCGCCGGGGCGGCGGACGTGGTTGCCGGCGCCGGGGCGGCGGACGTGGTTGCCGGCGCCGGGGCGGCGGACGTGGTTGCCGGCGCCGGGGCGGCGGACGTGGTTGCCGGCGCCGGGGCGGCGGACGTGGTTGCCGGCGCCGGGGCGGCGGACGTG
>NZ_JAAXLA010000049.1 GCF_012911935.1 Pseudonocardia acidicola
CACCGCCCTGGACAGCTGGGTGCACGACTACAACACTCGACGCGCCCACTCCGCCCTCGGCGGCCGGCCCCCGGCCACCCGACTCGCCGCATGACCGTCAACAAGGTGCCGGGTCACTACACCTAGACCGAGGTGCCCGTCGCCGCGAAGGGCTGAGTGCCGCGCCGCTTGAGTCCGATGTGGCGGTAGCGCTGCAGGCGGCGCGCCGTGCGCTGCGTCGGGTCCTCGGTCGTCAGTTCTGCCAGCTCGCGCTGCAGCGTCCGGCCCACCCGCTGGCAGAACTCCACCGGCTCGTCTGCAGCGTCGCAGCGCTCCCCGATGACCACGTCGACGATCCCGGCCGCGGCGAGATCCATCGAGCGGACGCCCTGCACCGCGGCCATCTCCCGGGCGTGGGTGACGTCGCGGTGCACGATCGCGCTGGCCCCCTCCGGCGGGAGCGGTGAGAGCCAGCCGTGCTGCGCCGCGAGCACCCGGTCTGCGGGCACCAGAGCGAGCGCTGCACCACCGGCCCCTTCGCCGAGCAGCAGCGACACCGTCGGCGCCCGGAGAGTGACCAGCTCGGCCAGGCAGCGCGCAATCTCCCCCGCCAGCCCGCCCTCCTCCGCCTGCTGGGACAACGCGGCGCCGGCCGTGTCGATGACGGTGACCAGCGGCAGCGCAAGCTCGGAGGCCAGACGGATGCCGCGGCGGGCCACGCGGAGCGCCTCGGGCCCCAGCGGATGCTCGACGCTCTGTCCCTGCCGGTCCTGGCCGAGCAGCACACACGGCGCATCGCCGAAGCGGGCCAGTGCCAGCACCACCCCCGGGTCGACCTCGCCTTGGCCGGTGCCGGCGAGCGGGACTACGTCGGTGGCCGCGGTCTGCAGGAGTTGTCGCACGCCCGGCCGCCCAGTGCGGCGGGAGGCCAGCACCGAGTCCCACGCCGGCACGTCGCGTACAGCGACACTTTCCGGCTCCGGGCTCGGCGCGGCGGCCGGAAGGTGCGAGCGGGCGGTCATAACGGTGAGCGCCCGTCCAGCGATCTCGGCCAATTGCTCCGGGGGGACGACCGCGTCGACGATGCCGTGAGCGTGCAGGTTCTCCGCGGATTGCACACCTTCGGGGAAGGGAGCGCCATGTAGGGCCGCGTACACCCGGGGCCCGAGAAACCCGATGAGCGCTCGCGGCTCCGCTAGGGTGAGGTGGCCGAGCGAGCCCCAGGAGGCGAGCACGCCGCCCGTGGTGGGGTTGCGGAGATAGACCAGGTAGGGCAGAAGCGCGGCCTTGTGCGCGGCG
This sequence comes from Pseudonocardia acidicola, assembly GCF_012911935.1. GTDB lineage: Bacteria > Actinomycetota > Actinomycetes > Mycobacteriales > Pseudonocardiaceae > Pseudonocardia > Pseudonocardia acidicola. The sequence goes on from NZ_JAAXLA010000049.1 coordinate 1,279, forward strand.
AGGGCCGCGGCGATCTTCACCATCTGCAGGAAGGCCACAGTCCCCTCTTGCATGCGGGTCCCCCCCGACGCCGGTGCAGCCAGTATCGGAAGTCTCTCGCGGGTGGCCCGCTCGACCGCCTGCACCAGGCGTTCGCCGGCGGCCACCCCGATGGACCCGGCCAGAAAGCCGAACTCGCAGGCCAGCACGGCGACCCGCCGGCCGCGCAGCCGCCCCTCGCCGGTGAGCACAGCCTCGTCCATCCCGGTTCTCTGCTGAGCATGCCGCAGCTCTGCGGCGTACGCCGAACTCGGGCAGATATCCACCGGAGGGGTGTCCCACGAGGAAAACGTGCCACCGTCCAGCACCTGCTCCAGCAGCGTGCTCGCGCTCACCCGGCTCATCGGTCCGGTCCCTGCCCGAGCCAACGATGGATGGCGTCGCTGCGTAGCAGGCCCTGTCTTCGGTCGCCGAAAACCATCGCCCAACCGTAAACGACCACAGCGGCACGACGTTCGGCAACTTTTGCCCAAAAAGTGGGCGGATATTCGGTGAGCGGTGCAAGGCATGCACTAAAGGTCACGCAAGGCATAGGCGGAGACTTCGTCGGGCAGGTCGGCCGGGTCGGTGCGCCGGCGTCCGCGTTCTTGGCGGGAATGGACCTTGAGCAGCTGGCCGCGGTGGTAGAGCTTGACCGTGGTCGCATCCGCGCGGGCGGTGATCCGCTGGCCGATCAGCTCACCGGGCACCGAGTAGAGCCCACGGGCCACCTCGACATGCCGGTCCCGGGCGACCTTGGGCCGGGTGAACTGCGGGATCGCGAACAGCGCACTCGGCGCCGGGCCCAACAGCGGGGCCTCCTCGGCGGCGAACACCTCACCCGGGCGCGCCCGGGTCCGGCCATGGACCCTGGTGCCGGCCACATGGGTGCACCAGTGCGCGGCGCGGGCCCGGCAGTCGGCCAGGTCGAGGAAATCCTCGCCGGCGAAGAAGTTGCCGCGCACGTACTGCACCGCGCGCTCGACACGCGGCTTGTCCTGCGGGTGGCGCACCCGGGTCGGGTCGATGGCGAAACCGCGGTCTTGGGCGTACTCGCGGAAGGCGTCGTTGAACCGCGGGTAGAGCGCATCCGCGCGGTCCACCACCGGGGCCAGGTTGTCCGGGATCGCCACGGCGAACACGCCGCCGAAAAACGCCCATGCGGCGTCGAACCCGGCGATCACCTCGTCCTGGGTCTGGCGGTGGGTGGGGAAGACGAACAGGTGCCGCGAGTAGACGGCGGTGAAGATCAACGCGTGGGTCACCCGACGGGTGCCGCGGGCCGGGTCCGGGATCAGCCCCAGCCGGCCGAAGTCGACCTGCACCTCCACCCCCGGGTCACCGTCGACCACCGGGACGGTGGCGCGGCGGCGGCCGAACCCGAGCTCGGCCACGGCGAAGCGGTGCAGCGTGCGATACGGCACCACCACCCCGTGCCGCTCCAGCAGCACATGCACCTTGACCAGGGTCAATCCCTGCTTGAGCCAGCCCTCGATCCGGTCCCGCTCACCAGCGATCCTCCCCCAAGAGGGCGCCGGTGCCGCGCGGGCGGGCCGGGCGCACCGCGGCCACCACCGCCCCGAGCAGCTCGTCGGAGAGCTGCGCGGGGCCGTCGTCGCGGTCCAGCCCGGCCGCTTTGCCCGCTTCGACATAGCGGCGGACGGTTTTGCGGTCCACCCCGGCCAGCGTCGTCACTTCCCGCAGCGACCGGCCGTCCAGCCACAGCCGCAGGATCTCCTTCACCTCGATCACCGACACCTCCCGGTAGCTCATGCGGACGACCACAGCGGCCGCACGACCAACCGGCGGGAGCCACGCCAGGGTGGTCCCATCACTGGCAAACAGGTGGTCCCATGCTCATGGCAAAAACCGGCTCAGCCGGTCCCATGCTCGTGGCAGACGACAGCCAGGATCGACTCGGCGCCGTCCGGGTCTTCCCACGGGCCCGGGAAGGCCAGCGTCAGACGCTCGCCGAGACCGTGCCGAGCGGCTCACCGCGATCGACGGACAGCGCAGCGCGGCGAGCAACTATCCTTCCCGGTGGGCCGCCGACCATGGCGCGATCTGCCGGCGGGGAGGGAGGCACCGGTGCCGTCACTTGATCGACTGATCATGATCCTCGACGCCGTCAGCGCCAGCCCGCATCCGGCCAGCGCGGCGGAGGTCGCCGAGACGACGGGCTTGTCGATCTCGACCGTTTCCCGGTTGATGATCGAGTTCGCCGAGGCGGGCCTGCTGCACCGCAGCGAGCGCGACCGCCGCTACACGCTCGGGCCGAAGATCTATGCGCTCTCCCGGGCCGCGGAGTCCGGTCTCGATCTCGAGTCGATCGGCAGGCCACTGCTCGAACGGTTGCGTGACACCTTCGGCGAGACGGTCTCGATGCACGTCCTGCGCGGGCGGCAGCGGGTCTGTGTCGTGGAGGTGCCGAGCCCGCAGCCGCTTCGCCGCGTCATCCCCGTGGGCACCGCGGAGCCGGTGGCGGGGAGCGCCACCGGCGCCGTGCTGCTCGCCGACACCCCGGCCGAGGAGCTCGCCGACCTGCTCGAGGATCTCCCCGCAGAGCGTCGGGACTGGTTCCGGGATCTCGTGGGTCAGGCGAGCCGCAACGGCTGGGTGATCGCCGAGTCCGGATGGATACCCGACCTGACCGGCGTCTCGGCGCCGATCCTCGTCGGCAAGAAGGTGCGCGCCGCCGTGTCCATCTCCGGGCCCAGCTCGCGCTTCGACCGGATCCGGGCCGAGGCGTGCGTCGAGGCCCTCGTGCAGGTCACCACCGAGATCACAGCTCGGGTTGACGGCTCCACCCCGGCGCCCGGCGCCCTGTCGGGACAGTAGGACTCGACACCCGGCCGGAACGCTCCGCCGCGCTCCCCCACCGCCACGGTGCCCGATTCGACGGGGACACCGTCTCTTGACGACCCCATCGCCGAGCTGGCATCGTACTCATTGGTTGAGAGTTACTCCCAATTTTTGAGAGTTCGGAGGCCGGGACGATGGCGTCGGCGTTGGACGGGATCCGCATCCTCGAGATGGGGCACGCCGTAGCCGGCCCCTTCGCCGCCAGTCTGCTGGCCGACTTCGGGGCCGAGGTCATCAAGGTCGAGCAGCCCGGCGTCGGCGACAGCCTGCGCCGCATGGGTCCCCGGATCGACGGAAACAGCATCTGGTGGTCGGTCGGCGGCCGCAACAAGCACTCCGTGACCATCGACTTCAAGGCGCCCGCCGGCCGGGAACTGGTCCTGCGGCTCGTCGGGAGCTGCGACGCCGTGGTCGAGAACTACCGGCCCGGCGTGCTGGAGCGGGCGCGCCTGGGCTGGGAGGAGCTGAGCGCGGTCAACCCGCGGCTGGTCATGCTGCGCGTCTCCGGGTTCGGGCAGACCGGCCCGTACAGCGCGCGGGGCGGGTTCGGGAAGATCGCGGAGGCGTTCAGCGGGGCGACCGAGCTGACCGGGAACCGCGGCCAGGCCCCGTTGCACCCCGGCTACTCGCTCGCCGACGCCACGAGCGGACTGATGGGCGCCTACGGCCTGATGCTCGCCCTGTTCGAACGCGAACGCAGCGGCGAAGGCCAGGTCATCGACCTCGCCCTGTATGAGCCGCTGCTGCGGATGATCGAATGGCAGCTGCCGTTCGCCGAGACCCAGGGCCACGAACCCTCCCGCAACGGCAACCAGTTCCCGTTCAACGAAGCGTTCATCACCGACATCTGCGCCACCGGCGACGGCGGCAGTGTCGTCGTCTCCGCCGCGACCTCCACGTCGATCGCGTCCCTGCAGGCCCTGCTCGTGACCGCCGGCCAGCTCCCCGCCACCGAGACCTCGAGTACGGCGACCGTGTTCGCGCTGCGCCGCTGGTGCGCCGAGCGCGACCAGGCCACCGCGACCAAGGAGCTGCAGGCCAACAACGTCGTCGCCGGCGGCGTCAACACGGCCTCCCAGATCATCGCCGACGAGCACGTCCAGGCCAGGGGCAGCGTGGTGCGCGTCCCCACCACACGGGGCGACCGGTCGATGCCCGCCGCGCTGCCGATGTTGTCCCGCACCCCCGGCGCGGTGCGCTGGCCGGGACCCGAGCTCGGCGAGCACACCGACGACGTCCTGGCCAGGTGTCTCGACCTGACCGTCGCCCAACTCGCGCAGCTGCGCGACGACGGCGTCACCCAGCAACTGACGGCACGTTCCCACCAACACCCCCCAACGACGCGGAGGACGACGTGAACCCCTACTACGAGGCCTGTGTGCAGTGGTACGAGAGCATCGCACGTGAGGGGCGGGAGAACCCCAGCGCGCATCGCCGCAAGATCTGCCAGAACTACCTCGAACACGCCGCGCTGGAGTACACCGACCGCTGGCCGGAGATCTTCACCCCGGAGCGGACGATCGAGCACCCCGTCTACAAGGTCAAGTGGGGCACCCCCGAGACGGTCGTGTTCGACGGCCTCGACGCCGTCAAGGGCTTCTACACCGGCCTCAAGGACGGCGGTGTGCTCACCAACCAGGACGAGCTGCTGTCCGTGGCCGACTGGGGCTTCTCGTCGTTCCTGAAGATCAACCTCTTCCGCACCGGTGCCCAGCTGCAGGCCGAGGGCGTGGAGGTCGACGATCCCGACGCCCACTACGTCGTCCAGACCCCGTGCGCGATGTACTGGCTCTACGACTCCGACGCCCGCCTGATCGGCGAGAACGTCTACGAGATGGAAGCCGGCAAGGTGATCAAGCTCAAGCCGGAGGAGGTCATCACCTCCGACGACCTGTGGCAGCTGGTCAAGCCCTACCTGCCACACGGCCGCGAGGTCGGTACCAGCGACGCGTTCCGCGCCGTCACGACCTGACCCGACGGCCGGCCGTGGGGACCTGGTCGAGCACAGGTCCCCACGGCCTCGGGACCGTCGGTCCGCTCGATCACAACAGAAAGAAAGGGCGACATCTCGGATGGTGCTGCCACACCGTGACAACCCTCGTGTCGAGCCGGTCGAGAATCCCGGGCCGGAGGCGGCCGAGCTGTTGCGCCACACCCTGGCCGATCCGGAGGGCGCGCCGCTGGCGATCTTCCGGACCATGGCCCACCACCCGCCGCTGCTGAAGCGCTGGAACGTCATCGCCGGGTTCTTCCGCACCCGCGGCGTGCTGCCCGCCCGGACACGCGAGATCGTCGTGCTGCGCACCGCGTGGCGGATCAACAGCCGGTACGAATGGGGACAACACGTCCTGATCGCGCGCGAAGCGGGCCTGACGGAGCCGGAGATCGCACGGCTCGCCCGACCCGAGCCGTTCGCACCGGACAGCGACGACGCCGACGCGCTGCTGGTCCGGTTCGTCGACGAGCTCGTCGACTTCACCGACGTCACCGACCCGACCTGGGACGCCCTCAGCGCCCGCCACACGGTGGAGGAGACCTTCGAGCTGGTGATGCTCGTGGGGCTCTACCGCATGGCCGGGGGCTTCCTCAACGTGACCGGCGTGCAGCCGGAGCCGTATCTGCCCACCTGGCCCGACGACGCGTCGGCGTCGGCGGCGCTCTCGACCACGGGAGATCACGCATGAGCACTCCTCTGCTCCGCGACGTGCACGTCGCCGGTGTCGCCACGACGCGCTTCGGCAAGCACCTCGACCGGTCGCTCGGCTCGCTCAGCCACGAGGCGCTGGCCGCGGCGTTGAAGGACGCGGGCGTCGACGCCGGCGACGTCGAGCAGGCCGTGTTCTCCAACGCGGCCGCCGGCGTGCTCTCGGGCCAGGAGATGATCCGCGGCCAGGTCGCGCTCAAGGACACCGGGCTGGCCGGCGTGCCGATCGTCAACACCGAGAACGCGTGCGCCTCCGGCAGCTCCGCCGTGCAGTTGGCGTGGCTCGCGGTCGCGTCGGGGCTGGTCGACGTCGCCGTGGCCGTCGGGGCGGAGAAGCTGTTCCACCCCGACAAGGCCCGCTCGTTCGCCGCCATCGAGTCCGGCACCGACCTCTCGCTGACCCACGACGGCGAGTCCGTGAGCGGCGGGTCGGTGATGATGGGCGCCTACGCCGCCGAGGCGCGTGCCTACGCCGCCGCGCACGGCGAGATCACCGGGGCGCTGGCCGCGATCGCGGTCAAGAACCGCAGCTTCGCCGCCGCCAATCCCGACGCCCAGTTCCGCGAGCCCATCACCGCCGAGCAGGTCGCGGCCAGCCGGCCGGTGGCCGACCCGCTGCGGCTGCTGACCTGCTCGCCGCTCACCGACGGTGCAGCGGCGGTCGTGCTGACGGCCGGGGGAAACGACCGGCCGGGTGGAGTGCGGATCGCGGCGACGACCATGGCGAGCTATCGCGCCGGGGCATCCGTCGTCGCCACTGCGACCGCGCGCGCCTACGAGCGGACCGGGCTCGGCGTGCACGACATCGACGTCTTCCAGCTGCACGACGCCTGCGCGTTCGCCGAGCTGCTGCAGTACGAACAGATCGGCATCGCCGAGCCCGGCCGCGCCGTCGACGCCGTGCGCGACGGGCAAACCGGTCCCGGCGGCCCGAGCCCGGTCAACACCGACGGCGGTCTGCTCAGCCGGGGACACGCGCTCGGCGCCACGGGGATCGCGCAGATCGTCGAGCTGACCCGGCAGCTGCGCGGGAACGCCGACGGCCGCCAGGTCGTCGGCGCCCGCCACGCCATGGCGGTGAACGCCGGAGGGTGGATGGGCGAGGACTACGCCACCTGCGTGACCACCGTCCTCAGCCGCGACTGACCTGGTTCCACCACCTGATCGGGAGGGCGCTGCAACGGTGCGTGTCATCGACTTCTTCGACAAGGGCGCGGCCCGTGACCCGGAGCGGACGGTCCTGCTCTCCGACTCCGGTGCTGTCACCTATGCAGCGGCGACCGACCATTCGTGGCAGGTCGCGGCGGCACTGCACCATCACGGGATCGGGCTCGGTGCCCGGGTCGGGGTGCTCGCGCCGAACGTGCCCGAGGCGTTCCTCGCGATGCTCGGGCTGTGGCGGGCCGGCTGCTCCTGGGTACCGCTCAACACCCGCAACGCCGTGGCCGCCACGGTCGCGTTCATGAACAAGGTCGGCTGCCGCGCCCTGTTCGTCCACCCCCGCTTCGACGCGGAGCTCAAGCAGATCCGCGACGAGGTGCCCGGCCTCGAGCTCGTGATCGCCCTCGACGGCACCGAGCTCGACGGGGCGCTCACGATCACCGCGTTCCTCGACTCCGGGTCGTCGATGACGGTGCCGGACTGGAACGACCCGTACGGCCGGCCCGAGATGGAGGCCTGCGCCTGGCCGACCGGAGGCACCACCGGCGGCAGCAAGGCCGTCGCGTGGACCAACAGCGTGTGGAGCAACCTCGTCGAGACCGCGACCCGGCACTGGCCCGCCGCCGAGCGGCCGGTCAACCTGCTCGTCGCGCCCATCACCCACGCCGCCGGGGTGATGGCGATCGTCTACGCGGCGCTGGGCGCCACCATCGTCATGCGCCCCGGCTTCGACGCCGACGACGTGCTCGACCGCATCGAGAACGACCGGGTCACGCACCTGTTCCTGCCGCCGACCGCGTTCTACGGCCTGCTCGAACGCCAGCAGGCGCGCCCCCGCGACTGCTCCAGCCTGACGATGCTGCTACTCAGCGCCGCACCGGTGGCCCCGGACCGGCTCGCCCAGGGCGTCGCGGAGTTCGGGCCCTGCATCGGGCAGTGCTGGGGCCAGTCCGAGGCCCCGTTCGTGCTGACCTACCTCACCGCGGAGGACCTCGCGGCCGCCGCGAGCGGTGACGCCCCCGAGCGGCTGCGCAGCTGCGGGCGCGCCACCTTCGGCTCCCAGGTCGCGATCATGGACGACGACGGCAACCTGCTCCCCCCGGGTGAGCGCGGCGAGCTCGTCGCCCGCGGCGGGCTGGTCACGCCCGGCTATATCGGCGACGACGCGGCCACCGCCGCGGTTCGCACACACGGCTGGCACCACACCGGCGACATCGGCTACCTCGACGCCGACGGCTACGCCTACATCGTCGACCGCAAGAGCGACATGATCATCAGCGGCGGCTTCAACGTCTACCCCGCCGAGGTCGAGGCCGCCCTGTCGGCGCTCCCGCAGGTCCGCCAGTGCGCGGTCGTCGGCGTCCCGCACGAGAAATGGGGGGAGGCCGTCGTCGCCGTCGTCGTCGCGGCCGAGGACCGCCCCCCGGACCCCGACCTCGTCATCGCCCACGCCCGCCAGGCCCTCGGCCCGGTCAAGGCCCCCAAGGCCGTCGTCTTCGTCGACGAACTACCCCAGACACCCGTCGGCAAGGTCGACAAGAAGGCCCTCCGCGGCCGCGACTGGCCGGCGATCGAGCGATGAGCCGCTTCCACGACAAGGTGGTCGTGCTGACCGGCGCCGGCTCGATCGGCGAGGGCTGGGGCAACGGGCGCGCGACCAGCGTGCTCTACGCGCAGGAAGGCGCCCGGCTCGTCCTCGTCGACCGCGACCGGGAGGCCCTCGACCGCACAGCGGCCCTCGTGGCCGAGCACGGCGCGAAGTACGTCACCGTCACCGCCGACGTCGCGACCCCCGACGGCGTACAGGCCTACGTCGACGCCGCCATCGAGAGCTTCGGCGGGATCGACGTGCTGCAGGCCAACGTCGGCATCGGTTCCGTCGGCGCGCTGCTGGACTGCCCCCTGAAGCGCTGGGAGCTGATGTACCGGGTCAACGTCACCAGTTTGTTCCTCGCCGCGCAGGCCGTCATCCCGCACATGCGCCGACGCGGCGGCGGCGCCATCGTCAACATCTCCTCGATCGCCGGTCGCCGCAGCGTCGGCCGGCCCTTCGCGGCCTACTCGTCCAGCAAGGCCGCCGCCGACCAGCTCGTCCGGGCCCTCGCCGTCGAGTTCGCCCCTGACAACATCCGCGCCAACACCGTGGTCGTCGGCTACGTCGACACCCCCACCGTCGCGGCCGCCTACCGCACCCTCGACCAGGAAGCGCGCGCCGCCCAGCAACAGGCCCGGGCGGCAGCCGTACCACTGCAGCGCACCGGCGACGCCTGGGACGTCGCCCGCGCCAGCCTCTACCTCGCCTCTGACGACGCCCGATTCGTCACAGGCACCGAGATCGTCGTCGACGGCGGGCTGACCAACACGACCCGCTGATCAGCGTCGCACGTTCGACCTACCGAACTCTTCCCACCCGAAGGAGCCTGCGAGATGAACGCCCTCCCATCGTGGACCGAGCCCGAGTCGCGGTCGCTCCTCGAGGCGCTGCGATCACTGCGACCCCAGCTCGCGAAGATCGGCGCAGCGGCGGACCGGGACAACGCGGACCCGGCGGAGAACTTCACCCTCCTCGGTCAGGCCGGGGCCGCTCGCCTGCTGCTCCCCCGCGACCACGGCGGTGTCTGGGACGGCAGCTCGATGTTCGGCGGATGGGGCACGTTCATCCGCGCCGCGATGGAGGTCTCCGCCGGTGACGGCCCGACCGGGCAGAACTGGCTCACGTCCGGTCTGGTGTGCCGGGAGATCTTCGATCCGCGCGCCGGCCTGCCCGAGGAGACCCGCCGGCAGGTCGCCGACCGGGTACTGAACGAGGGTCTGCGCCTGGTCGCCTCCGCCGCCGAGACCGGGGTGGCGCAGAAGGCCGCCGCCCGGACGGTCCCTGGGGGCGTGGTGTTGAGCGGAAGCAAGTCGTTCAACACCAACAGCGGCGGGCGCGGCATGGCGAACGTGGGCTGCCCGCTGGACGGGGTTCCCGGGCGTCATCACCTCCTGGTCGATCTGACCCATCCCGACGTCGAGCTGCACGACGACTGGGACAACATGGGCCAGCGCGGCACCGACAGCCAGACGATCACCTACCACGACGTCTTCGTGCCCGACGGCTGGCACTATCCGTCACCGGCACCGTCGCCGCTGCTGTTCGGCGCGATCATGCTCCTGCACGGCGCCCTCGAGCAGGGCATCGGCGAGGGCGCGCTCGACGCGGCCGTCGAGTACGTCCGCACCCTCAACCGCGCCACGATGAGCCAGTTCACCACCGCCGCGGAAGATCCCCTGATCCTGCGCCGCATCGGCGCCCTCTCCGGACGGCTCGCCGCCTCACGGGCGCTGCTCGGCGAGACCGCCGACAAGGTGGAGGCGCTGGGCGAGGGCGGCGAGGCCGCCACCGTGACCGTCGACGGCTTCCGCGCCAAGGTCGCCGCGATCGAGGCCGCGCTCGACGCCGCTGGGTCGCTGTTCGACCTCACCGGCGCCCGCAGCACCTCGAACAAGTACCGGCTCGACCGGTTCTGGCGCAACGCCCGCACCTTCGCCTCCCATGACTCCACCGACTCGAAGAACGTCTACATCGGGACGTTCGAGGTCACCGGTGAGCTCCCGCCCGTCACCTCGTTCATCCGGGTCTGACGTGACCTCGTTCCTGCCCGCCGACGTCGACACGCGCGCCATGCAGGTGCCCGAGCTCGTTGCGGTGGGGCCGCTCACCGTGTTCCCGGGCGTCCGCAGCCACCTCGAGATCCAGTACGCGGGTCCGGTGGGATTCCGGCCGCTGACGCTCGACCTGCACGTCCCGGAGCCCGTGGACGGCCGCCCGGCGCCGGTCGCGGTCTACTGCCACGGCGGTGGCTTCATGATCGGTTCCCGGAGGATGGGGCCGTGGCGCTTCCTGCTCGACGCCGGGCTCGCCGTGGCGTCGGTGGGCTACCGGTTCAGCGGTGAGGGCGTGTTCCCGACCGGCGTGCAGGACGCGGTCGCGGCGATCCGCTGGGTCCGGTCCAACGCCGAGGAGTTCGGCCTCGACGCCGCTCGCATCGTCGGCTTCGGCTCGAGCGCGGGCGCCTACCTCGTCTCCGCCGCCGCTCTCATGCACAAGCACCCCGACCTCGTCGGCGACCTCGGCCCAACGCCCGGGGTGTCGTGCGAGCTCGCCGCGGTGGTCGAGCACTACGGGCCGTCGGACTTCCTGCACATGGACGACGACGCGCCCACCGACGCGGTCGAGCTGATGGATGCCCCCGGCAGCAGCATCGCCCGCTACCTCGGCTACGTCCCCTCTGAGCAGCCCGAGCGGGCCGATGAGGCCGGGCTCCTGCGGTACGCCGCACCCGACGCCCCGCCGTTCCTCATCTTCCACGGCGACGACGACCACCGCGTCGGGCTCGGGCAGAGCCGCCGCCTGCACGGCGCGTTGACCGCAGCGGGCGCGCATGCCGAGCTCGTGGTGGTGCCCGGTGCGGACCACGCATCCCCGCACTTCGACCAGCCGCAGGTGCATCAGGCGACGATGACCTTCTTGCGCGCCGTTCTCGATCTCCCCGGGGTCGGGTGACCATGCCTGAGCCGAGTGGTGACCTGCTGTTGGTGGCCAACCAGCAGCAGTCCACACTGGACTTCGTCGACGCGTCGACCCTCGAGCGGTTCCACACGCTCACCGGCCTGGTCGACCAGCCGCACGAGATGGCGTGGGACGGGCGGCGGCGCTTGGTGTACGTGGCGCACACCTACCGCTCCGGCGGCTACCGCGAGGGCAAGCCGAAGGCGCACGAGATCTCGGTCGTCGATCCCGATCGCCGTGAGGTCGTCGACGTCATCGACATCGGGCCGTTCGAGGCACCGCACGACGTGCACCACGACCCCGCCGCCGACCTCGTGTACGCCGGGGTCGAGGCGGGCGAGGCCGGAAACGGTCTGGTCGTGGTCGATGCTGCGAGCCGGCGGGTGATAGACCACATCCCGGTCGACGCACCCAACACCCATTGGTTCTGTCTCTCGCCCGACGGGACCCGGGCGTACCTGGCACACAAGGACGCCCAGGAGCTCTCGGTCGTCGACCTGCTCGAGCGACGCCAGGTCGCGCGCATCACCGCACCCGGCGGCGCCGAGGAGATCGACTGCTCGCCGGACGGCCGCCACGTCTACGCCGCGGCGCCGACGATGCGGCTGGTCATGAACGTCGCCCAGGGACGGCTGGCGAAGGCCGCGCCCGCGTCCGGCCTCCCCCGCCCACACCTGCTGAAGCTCGACGCCGCGAGCGGTACCGAGCTCGGCCGGCTGGAGTTCGACGACTACCTGGCCGCGGTCCGAGCGGGCCCGGACGGGCGAGTGCTGGTCAGCGAGTTCCGGCTCCCGGCAGCCGACGCCGCGCCCGACGGGCCGATCCGTGGACGGCTGCACGTCGTCGACGGGGCGACGATGACGCTTCTGGCGTCGGTGGTGACCGACGAACTTCCGTTCACCAGCCGGTTCTCCACCGACGGCACCACGGCGTTCGTCGCCAACGTCAAGACCGGCACCGTCACCGTCGTGGACCTCGGCACCCACGAGGTGAGGGCCACCGTGATGAACCGGCCCGCCCCCGCGGGCACTCTCGCTGGCACGCACGGACTGTGCGTCGTGCCCGGGCGGGCCGGGACATGACCGTCAAGGCCGGGCGACGGCGTCGAACTCCACGAAGTGCTCGATCCCCAGAGCCCCCATCATCATGGCCACGGGCGCCGGAAGGTCGGTGCGGGCCTCGGCGCCGCGCTTGCCCGGGTTGCTGAGCGTGTACGTCTTTCCGGATCGGGCCAGCTGCCCGTGCCGGACGCGATGATGTTGCGCGCCCACTGCGGATCGTCGGTATACGCGAGACCGACGATGAAGCCGTTGGACGTCGGGTAGGCCTGCACCGGCGTCGCGTAGTCGCGGCCGCTGCGCCTCCCCCGGTGGTGGATGACCGCCAGCGGTGGCATCCGCCCGGCCAGCGTCGTCAGTCCCGGGTTCAGAAACCGGGGCAGAACGGGTTGCAGTGCTACGCCGGGCGCGCCCCGGTCACCCGACGCTCGGGCAAGAGCGATTTCGTCGTCGCCCGACGTCTCACGCACAACAGACATCTCGGTGACGCCGTGCACCAATGGGCCTTCTGCAGCCTCACCCGAAGCGGCTGGGCCCGCGAGTTCTACGACAGCAAGATCACCGCGGGAAAGAGCCATCACAACGCGTTGCGCGCGCTCGGCAACCGCTGGCTGGAGATCCTCTGGTACTGCCTCACCCGAGGCATCCCCTACGACGAGAACGTCCACGTCGCCAACCGCAACCGAGCCCTCGGCCGAGCAGCCTGACCCCGAGGTTGACAGAGGGTGTCTCATCCGACGAAGTCCACGGACGAGGCGAGCCAGCGGTCGCCCTGGTGCTCCAGCGACACCGCGATGCGGTAGGTGCGCTGCTGACCGTTCGGGATCTCGGTGTTCTTCAGCAGGGCCTCCGCGGCGACGAGGACTACCGCGGTGTCGGCGTCGATCCGTTCGATCGCCGACGACGTGACGCGCCCGTCCGAGGCGACCCGCCCCTGCTGCAGCAGGGAGGTCAGGGTGGACGACAGGGCGGTGAGCTGGCTGCGCAGCGGGCCGGTCGACCGGTCGAGCATCCGGCCGATCGCCGCGAGGGAGTCCTGGAAGCCCAGGGCGAGCAGCTCCGACGACACCTCCTCCGCGGTGGCGGTCGCCGCGGCCCGGTCGGCGGCGCGGTCGTGCTCGCGCACCAGGAGCACGCCGAGGACGGCGGCCGCCACCGCCGAAGCATCGGGTGCCGACTCCGGTGAGGCGTCGGCGTCGGCGTCCGACGAGGCGCCGGCCGCGGCCGTCTCGGCGGGCGGGTCATCCACCGCTTCGGCCCTGCGGTCGTGCAGACGGAGTCTCATGACGCGTCCGATCCCGAGAGGAGCCACTGACCGTCCGTGCGTTCGACGGTGACCTTGGCGCTGCCCGCGTCGATGCGCGGCGCGGGTAGATGGTCGCCCGTAGCCACCGGCGAGAGGCCGAGCTCACCGGGTCCGGTCATTGGACAGGTCCCTCATGACCGCCACAACGCGATCGGCAAGCTCTGCATCGGCGCCGAGACCTTCCCCGACTACCGCTCGGTCCCGGTCACCCGCCGTGCACGGCCAGCCGCTCACCATCGTCCATGACAAGCGCCTTCGCAGTGATCGACGCGGCGGCGTCGGAGAGCAGACAGCAGACCGCCGCGGCGACCTCGTCGACCGTTCCGAAGCGCCCGAGGAGGGCTGCGGCGTTCGCAGCGGCTTCTCGGCCCTCCCAGCCCGGATCACGCCGAGAGCGATCGCGCTGACCCGTTCACGGGGTACCCACTCCACGGCGCTGTTGGGCGAGGTGGATCAGGGCGTACGCAGCGGAGGTCTGCGCTGCGTCGGGGTCTCGTGGGCGGCGAACCCGCGTACTCGGTGAGAGCCCCACCCGTGCGCGGCCGCGCCAGCTGCGTCGTCGGACCCGCTGTTCTCCACGCCGTCCGCGGTCCCCTACCGGAGCACCCGCAGCTCGGAACGTGAGGAACGGTCGATGCATGTCATTCGACGGACACTCCCGGGTCGTGCGGGTGGAGCACCACGCGGCCGAAGGGGCGGTCCTCGGAGAGCCGACGGTAGGCCGTCTGCACGTCCGCCAGCGAGTAGGTCGCGGCGATGGGGATCTGCAGCTCGCCGGCCGCGGCGAGTTCGGCCAGTTCGCGCAGGGCGGTGCGGCCGCCGGCGTCCATGGTGCCGGTGGCTCGCACCCCCTTGTCCTGGGCGCCGCGGTAGTCGACGACGGTGGCGATGCGCTGCGGGGGGACGCCGAGTTCGAGGGCGAGGTCGATGTAGCCGGGTCCATACGCGTCGAGGAACGCGTCGACCTTCCCGCCGACCTCATCCCTAATGGTCGCTGCCACCCCGTCGCCGTAGACGACCGGGATGGCGCCGAGGTCGGCGAGCCGGGTTGCGCTGGCCGGGCCGGCAATGCCGACGACCGTCGCCCCCTTGCGTTGGGCGAGCTGCACGGCGGTGAGACCGACGCCGCCGGACGCGCCGGCCACCACGAGGGTCTCGCCCTCTCGTGGCTGTACGGCCTGGACGCCGGCGAGACCGGCCATCGGCGTGACGAACAGCGATCCAGCGACGTCCCAGGGCAGTCCGGCGGGCTTCTCGATCAGCTGGTCGGCGGGGACCGCGGCGTACTCGGCGTGGGCCGCCCAGCCCTGCAGCCAGCCGAGCACTTCGGTGCCGACCTCGAACCCCGACACGTCCGCGCCGACGGCCACGACAATGCCGGCGAGGTCTCGGACCGGCACGTAGGACGACCCGTGCAGCGCCGACAGCGAGCCGGGATTGATGCAGGTCGAGCGGATCTGCACCACGGCATGGCCGGGTGCGGCGGCCGGGATCGTTGCGTCCTCGAGGTACAGGCCGTCGATGCCTGCGAAACGGTCGTAGCGCACTACTCGCATCATGTTCCTCGATCGGGTGGGGAGTCTCGGTGTCCCGAGGCTCGGGAGGAGATGGAGGGCAGGCGGACGAGGGGGGACAGGACGTCGTCGACCAGGTGCTCGACGAAGCCCCGGTCGCACGGCTCGCCGACGACGACCACGCGATGGACGATCAGGGCGGTGGCGACCTCGGTCAGCAGCGCCGCGGTGCGCTCATCAGGCGTAACTCGCCCGAATCCATCGGAGATCATCGCGGCCTGGTCGCGGCCGAGGACCCGGCGCATGGCCGCGGCAAGGGCGGGATCGCTGCGCATCCCGGCGAACAGCGCGCCGAGCAGACCGATTTCCTGTTCGCCGATCTGCCGGGCCAGCCAGCCCGCCATCGCCAGGAGCGCCTCCCGGGAGGCTCCATTCGCCTCATTCGGCAGATTCGGCGGGTCCCCCGGCCCGCGACGGTCGACCGCGGCCGCGACCATCGCGGCCTTATCGGGATAGCGCCGGTAGATCGTCGCCTTGCCGACACCCGCCCGTGCCGCGACGGACTCGACGGACAGCTGGTCGTAACCGACCTCCAACAGCAGGGCCACTGTGGAGTCCAGGATGGCGGTGTCGCGCGTGGTGTCCCGTGGCCGCCCCCGCCGCGGCGGGGCGCCCGGCGCCTGTCCCTCGCCGCTCATTCCTACATTATGATACGAACCTGTCTCGTATCGCAACCGTGCCGATCCGCGTCGCACATACGCTGCCCGGCGATGGTCACTCGAGTGATGCGGTCGCTCTCCGCAGTTCGTCGAGGGCTGCGAGGGTGTAGTGCGCGAGATCGTGCTCGGTCTCGCGGTCGCTGTCGGACCACTGGGAGTAGCCTCGCTTGAACGCGAGGACACCCAGTTCAGCTGCGAGATGGGCCGTCGGGTCGGGCACGCCGCGGGCGATCAGGGCCGTGGTCATGGCGACGGCGAGGCCGACGCTCTTGAGGGCGTCCCGCTCCCGGAGCTCGGCGCTGGCTGCGACGGCCGCCTTCATGCGGGGGCCGAGCTCGCGGTTCATCGGGCCCATCGCACTGGAGACGCGTTCAAGGCCGGCCGCGACC
The DNA here is from genome assembly GCF_012911935.1 of Pseudonocardia acidicola. Lineage (GTDB taxonomy): Bacteria > Actinomycetota > Actinomycetes > Mycobacteriales > Pseudonocardiaceae > Pseudonocardia > Pseudonocardia acidicola. Next base: position 17,562 of record NZ_JAAXLA010000049.1, read on the forward strand.
GCCTGGAGCGGGCTGGCGCCCACGGGAGCCTCGGCGATCCCCTCGGTCAGCAGCCGGCTCAGGGTCTCCTGTCCGGCCACCAGGATCTCGCGCTTGTCGGGGAAGTACCGGAAGAAGGTGCTCCTCGTGACCCCGGCGCGCTCGGCGATCTGCGCCACGGTCGTGGCGTCGTAGCCCTGCTCGGTGAACAGGTCCACGGCCGCCACGACGAGTCGTTCGCGCGCTCCCGGTTCCCACCTGGCCATGTGACCATTCTAGTGATGGGACATCCGTCCCATCACTCTGCTACGTTGATGAGACAAGGGTCCCATCAACGTCAGGAGGGTTTTGTGCACGTCTTCGTCACCGGCGGCACCGGCCGGATCGGCTCCGCCGTCGTCGCCGAGCTCCTCGGCAACGGTCACACCGTCCTCGCGCTTGCACGCTCCGACGCCTCCGCGGGGGCGCTCGACAAGGCCGGCGCCGTGCCCCTCCGGGGAGACCTCGCCGACCTGGACGCCCTCCGCGACGGCGCCGCCCAGGCCGACGGGGTGATCCACCTGGCGTTCGGCAACGACTTCAGGAGCCCCGACGCCATCGCCGGAGCGATCGCCGAGGAGAGCGCGGCCCTCGCGGTCCTCGGCGAGGAGCTCCTCGGCAGTGACCGCCCCCTCGTCATCGTCTCCGGCACCCCGCCGGTGCCGGGCCGTGCCTCCACCGAAACAGACCCCTTGCCGACCGACGGGCCCGTCGGTGGCCGCAGCCGCGCCGTCACGGCAGTCCTGGACCTGGCTTCTCGTGGCGTCCGCAGCAGCGCGGTACGCCTGCCGCGCACCGTCCACAACGAGGGCAACGGCGGCTTCGCCGGAATGCTGACCGAGATCGCACGCCGAACCGGCGTGTCCGGCTACCCCGGCGACGGCACCCAGCGCTGGCCCGCCGTGCACGCACAGGACGCCGCCGTCCTGTTCCGCTTGGCCCTGGAGCAGGCACCGGCAGGAACCTCGTGGCACGCCGTGGCCGACGAGGGCGACAAGGTTCGCGACATCGCCGCGGTCATCGGCAGACGACTGAGCCTGCCGGTCAAGCCGATGCCCCAGGAGACCTTCGGCCCCCTCGGCCCGATCTTCGCCACCGACCAGCCCTCCTCCAGCACCCACACCCGCCAAGCACTCGGCTGGGAGCCGACCCAGCCGAGCCTCCTGGAAGACCTCGAGAACATCCAGTCCTGACATGTCCGCCGGGAACTCACCGCTCGACCGCCGGTCGTCCTCTTGCATGGCTTCCCCAGGACGCGTCACGGGACCCCCGCGTCAAAGACACCGCCCATCAGACCGTCGGGACGACAGGATTTGAACCTGCGACTCCTTGCCCCCCAGGCTCGGCCCTGCCAGAGGTCACCGTCTAGGTAAGTCTCTGGCCTGGGACGGGTGACGTCTGTAGATCGGAGCGCGTCCATCAACTGCCGATAGCGTTGCTGTGACGCATCGCTGTCACGCTGCTCTGTCATCCCGCCCATCTACCGGCGGTTCTTGCGCATCCGTACGTCGTTGAGGGCACCAAACTTAGGGGAGAAACAGCTGTGCGACCTGGTTCTCGACGGCGGTGCCCTTGGCGGGGTCGGTGCTGAAGACCGAGGCGAGTATGCCGGTCGCACCGCTGAATCGTCCGGCTCCTTCGACCCTCCAGATCACCGCACCGCGCAGTAGTCCTTCGACCGGTGCCGGTTCCATGATCCCGGTGCCGATTGTGGACAGGCGCAGGGTTCCCCCGTCGAGGGTCATCGTGCCCTCCTCCAGCAACGCCGTGGCATCGAGCATCGTCACTCGGGTCACGTAGCTCGCCTCGGTGGGAAGCCCCGAGCCGTCGCCTTCGAGCAGGACCACCGTGCCGGGGCCGGATTTGACCTCGAACGTCGGTGGCTCCCCCGTTGGGGCTGTGGCCTGCGGTTCGAACCGGAGCTGCCATGTCTGCCGTCGCATCTGTTCTCCTCGTTGCACAGGTAGTGGCTGTGGGTCCCATCAGCCTCCGCATCGGCCCTTGACGTCGGGAGCGGATCACCACGTACGTAGCGGCGGCTGCGGTACGTAGACAGGAAGGCTCGCTGCCGTCATGAAGCACTCGACCTGGGCAACGCCGGCGCCGATACTTCGACGGTGCCCTTCCTGCGCTGCCCGGTCATCGTCGGCCGGGAGTCCGAGTGGGGTGATCTTCGTGCGGCCCTGGCCATGGCACGGTCCGGTCGCGGTTCGGCGATCGGGGTGTTCGGCCCGCCCGGGATCGGGAAGTCACGTCTGGTCGGCGATTTCACCGCGGCGGCCAGGGACGACGCCGTCGTGCTCGTCGGCCGGTGCGTCGAGGACGGATCGCCGCCGGCGTTGCGCCCACTCACCGAGGCCCTGCTGAGCGGTCTGCGCGTCATGGAGATTCCGACAGGACCCGACCTCGCTCCCTTCCTGCCTGCGTTGAGCTCGGTCGTGCCCTTGTGGCCTACCGTGGCGAGGCCCGTCGACAGGTCGCCGATCGTCGTCGCCGAGGGCGTCCTCCGGCTGGTGTCCTCGGTGGCCGGTCGCACTCCGGCGATTCTCGTGCTCGAGGACCTGCAGTGGGCAGACCCGGACACGCTCGCCGTCGTCGAGTACCTCGCCGACAACGTCGCCACGACGGGGCTCCTCGTCGTGATCACCGCCCGCGACGCGCCAGGAGCCGCTCACGCCCTGCGCCGACGGCTCACCGCACGTGGCGTCCTCCGCGATCTGGCACTGCCTGCGCTGAACGACGAGGACACGCAGCTCATGGCCGCCGGCTGCCTGGGGCACTCGCCGTCCCCTGAGCTGAACGATCTCGTGCGGAGCCGAGCCGAGGGTGTCCCGCTGCTCATCGAGGAGCTCGTCGCCACAGACCCGGCATCGCCACACGCGGATGTGGTGCCGTCGACGGTCGCGGAGGTCACGTCCGCGAAACTGTCCTCTCTGGACCCCTGTTCACAGGCCGTGATCGAGGCGGCAGCCGTGTTGGGTGCACGCTTCGGTTGGGACATGCTCACCGCCGTCGTCGATCACGACCCGACGGCGGTGATCAGCGCACTGCGTGAGGCAGTGGATGCTGGTCTGATCCATGAAGTGCCCGGCGGTGGCTTCGGGTTCCGCCACGCACTCACCCGCGATGCTGTCCTCGCTACCATGCTCCGGCCGCAGCGGGCAGCCGTCGCCCGCCGTGCATGGGAAGCCCTGAAACCCGGCGGTGGGGACCACGACGGCACATGGTGCGCATCGGCAGCCGAGTTCGCGGTCCTCGCCGGCAAGGACGAGGCTGCCGTCGCCCTGTTGCAGTCCGGCGCGCGCGTCGACCTCGATCGAGGCTCGCTGGCCACCGCCGAAGCGGCGCTGCGCCGCGCCGCTGCTCTCGAGACCACGACGTCGCAGATCATCGAGACCAACGAGCTGCTTGCCGAGGTGCTCGTCCGGGCAGGTCGCCCGGTCGAGGCCGCCGCCGTCACCACCACCCTGCTAGAACAGCACGGAGGCATCCAGCGGCGCAGTGCCAGGATGGCGCCGGTGCGACTCCGGCTGGCCAAGGCGTGGGCAGCTGCCGGACGATGGACCGACGCCGCCCGCGAATCGGCAGCCGCCCGGGCAGCGTCGACCGATCCCGCGGTCGATCGGGAGATCGACCTGATGGATGCGGTCGTCGCCTTCGGCCACGAGGAGTTCGAGCGGTCCGAGAGGCTGGCCCGGGCCGTGCACAGATCGACCGAACGGACCGGACCGCACGAGCTCGCCTGCGAGGCCCTCGAACTGCTGGGGCGGCTGGCACGACGACACGACCTGACCGCGGCCGCGGACATGTTCGGCCTCGCGCTCGACACGGCCGAACTGCACGACCTGCCGGTCTGGCGGCTGCGCGCGTTGCACGAACTCTCCACCATCGACCTGTTGTGGAGCCTCGACGTCGGCCGGGCAGAGAAGGCAGGTACCGAGGCCGAGCGCCGAGGCGCGGTCAGCCTCGTGGCCTTCTCCGACTTCCACCGCGCCGTCATGCACTGCTGGCGCGACGAGCACGACGCAGCATCAGCGCTGCTCACGAACTGCGAACGCCTCTGCCGATCACTGCACCTACCCCTCCTGCCGATGGTGCTCACCATGCAGGCGCTCGTCACAGCCACAACCGGACGCCGTCATGACTCGCTCTGCGAGGACGCACTCGCCGCAGCCGGCGACGATCCTCACGTCCACGCCGCCGTCGCCCACGTGCACGCCACCCGCCTCCTACTGGCTGAGAACCGACCCGGAGCCCTCGCCGCCCTCGATCCATGCATGGAGAGCTACCGGGACCGCCTGGAGACCACATCCGGTCCGCCCCTCGCTCTGTGGACGCTCCTGGCCACGATCGAACGCGGCGACGACCCGCTCCACCACGTCTCGACCCTGCCCGGGATACGGCTCGCCCGATGGACGAACGGCTACCTCGGATACGCCGAAGCCGTCTCCCTCGGCCGACAGCACCGCCCCGAAGCCGCCACCGCCGCGTTCACGGCCGCCGACCGCACGATGAACCACCCCGTGCCGATGCCCCACTTCCAGCACCTGGCCCGCCGCCACGTCGCGGAAGCCGCGATCCACGACGGCTGGGGCAGCCCACACCAATGGCTGCATGAGGACGAGGTCTACTTCCGGGACAAGGGACATCACCTCCTCGCAGCGGCATGCCGTGGGCTCCTCCGACGCACCGGCAAGCCCGTGCCGCGCCGAACCCCGGGACCTCCGATACCGGCAGGCCTCGTGGGCTCCAGCATCACCGGCCGCGAAATGGAGGTCCTCCAACTCGTCGCTCAGGGCCTGACCAACCGCGAGATCGCCCAACGGCTGACCCTGTCGACCCGCACGGTCGAGAAACACGTCGAACGACTTCTCGCCAAAACCGGCACACCGCAACGCGCACAACTTGTTGCCCGAGCTGCCCGCAATGAATGGTGAACGAAGAACGACCGACCACCCAGCAGGCCCGCTACCATCTTCGATGAAGAAGTCCAAGTACTCGAGGGTGCTTCCGAGCAGGGATGCGCTGGCGGCCCTCATGGCGGAAGCGTGCACGTGCCGAGCGCGGCTGGCCGTGGTGCGCATCCCGACCGTGCGGCCCCGGGAGGCCCCAGCAGTACCCCTCGAGTGGCCCCGGCCCCGCTGGCATCAGCGGACGTCACCGCATGCCGTGATCAGTCCCCGCAGCACCTCGACCGGCCGTCAAAGGCGCCGTCGCGCCGGCGTGCGGGCCAGCCGCACCGGCATCGACGCGAATAGCGTTGCTGTCAAAAGCCGCTCTCGCCGCTGTCAGAGCCCTTCAAGGGGTCGCCACCGACCGGGCAAGATCCCGATCCAGTAATCGTCTACAAGATCGGCATTACACGCATTCCCGCTGGTCACAAAGCGGAACGGGCGGCTCCCCCCGTCGAAGGGAACCGCCCGTTCCGGCCGTCGGGACGACAGGATTTGAACCTGCGACCCCTTGACCCCCAGTCAAGTGCGCTACCAAGCTGCGCCACGTCCCGGCCGCCCCCGAGGAGGCCCGATCAGCTTACCGCACCCCGATCGGACCCGATCGACCGGTCGTCGCTCCCCCCATTCACGCAGGTAGAGCACCCGCTGGGCGGTCTCCGGGACGTCTGGCCCCGGTGACCGTCAGGTTCAGTCTCGACGATCGAGCCACCGACCACCACCGCCCTCGGTCGCCCCATCAATGGCGACTTTGGTGGGTACCGGACAGTAACAACACACTCAGATGCGCGGCTTGGAGTCCAGCAGCTCCGCAACTGCGGCGTCGATGAAGGCTACGTCCACCGGATTGGCCCCGCCGCCGGCGAAGTGGCCCCACACCCCCGGAATGACCCGCAGCTCGACGTCGGCGTTGCGCATGTGCGAGACGGCCCATGCCTCGTCCTCCGGCGGGAAGTACAGGTCCTTCTCCGCCGGCATCACGATGGCCCGCGCCCGGATGGACGCCAACGCCTCCTCGGTCGAGGAGAACCCGGGCGTGGTGCCGACGTCGCCGTTCCACCACGTGTCGAGCATCGTCAGCAGGTTGTTCGGGTCGCGCCCGTCGAGGAAGAAGCCCTCCCAGAACCCGACGAGGAAGTCGCTGAGTGACGTGTAGCCCAGCTCCCGCCACACCTCGTCCCAGTAGAACGCCTGTGAGAACCCCCACCCGGCGTACACGCGGGAGGCCGCCCGCAGCCCGGCGACCGGCCACTCGTCCGGCGGGTACCAGCCCCCGCGGAACGCGGCGTCGGTCGTGATCGCGGCCCGGACGCCGTCCAGGAAGACCTTGTTGTGCGGCGCGGTCTTCGACGATCCGCAGAACGGCAGCATGCGCTGCACCATCTCCGGGTGGCTGACCGCCCACTGGTAGGTCTGGCCCGCGCCCATCGACCATCCGAGCACCAGCGCCAGCGTCTCGATGCCGAACACCTCGGTCACCAGCCGGTACTGGGACTCGACGTTGTCGCGCACCGTGATCCGCGGGAACCGGGCCCGGTCGAACGGCGGTGGGGTGTTCGACGGTGACGACGACAGCCCGTTGCCCAGCATGTTCGGCACGATGATGAACCAGCGCTCCGGGTCGAGCGCCATGCCCGATCCGATCAGCCACTCGTTGTCCCAGTGCCGCCCGGAGTACCAGGTCGGGTAGACGATCGCGTTGGACTTGTCGTCGTTCAGCGACCCGTAGGTCTGGTACGCCACCCTGGCCGGCCGCAGCGTTTCGCCGGATACGAGGGTGAAGTCGGGGATCTCGTGAACCTTGTACGGCGCGTCAGGACCGGTCATGGCGTCTCCTGGTTGGCTGGCCCCCCGGTTGATGGTCCTGCGCTGAACCGTCACGCCGCAAGCCCCTCATGACGAGACCGCGCAACTGCCCCGGTCCGCATGCACCGGGCCGGCCGCCGACGGTGTGATGTCGAAGTCGAAGATGGCCGTGGGCAGATACAGCGAGCAGCACGCGTTCGGGATGTCCACCACCCCGGAAACGCGGCCCTCGATCGGCGCCGCCCCGAGCAGCAGGTAGGCCTGCGCCCCGGAGTAGCCGAACTTCTTGAGGTACTCGATCGCGTTCAGGCACGCGTTGCGGTAGGCCACGGTGGCGTCGTTGTAGAGCTGGGTGTCGGTCTCGTGGTCGACGCCGATCCCGATGAACGTGAGGAACTCCGAGTACCGCGGCTCGACGTTGCCGGGCATCAGGATCGGGTTGGTCGTGACCCCGTACGTCTCCATGCCGCCCTTGATCAGGTCGACGTGGAAGTCGATGAAGCCGCCCATCTCGATCGCGCCGCAGAACGTGATCTCGCCGTCGCCCTGGCTGAAGTGCAGGTCGCCGCCGGAGAACAGCGCCCCGGGCACGTGCACGGGGTAGAACACCCGCGAGCCCCGGGTGAAGTTCTTGATGTCGTGGTTGCCGCCGTTCTCCCGCGCCGGGATCGTCCGCGCGCCGTCGCGGCCGATCGCGGCGAGCGCCTCCCCGGTCGCGGTGCCGCCGAGCACCTGGGCGTCCAGCGGGGGCAGTGCGAGCGGGGGCACCCGGTCCGGGTCGGTCGCGATCAGCGCCCGCTCCCGGGCATTCCAGCGCGCGAGCAGCTCCGGCGACGGCGCCGTGCCGAACAGACCCGGGTGGGTGATGCCGGTGAAGCCGACCCCGGGGATGTGCCGCGACGTCGCCTTCTGCCCGCTGAAGTCCCAGATCGCCTTGTACGCGTCCGGGTACTGGTCGGTGAGGAACCCGCCGCCGTTGTGCTTGGCGAAGATGCCGGTGTAGCCCCAGCCCTGGCCGGGCGCATCGCCCACCTGCTGCGGAACCGGACCCAGATCGAGGATGTCGACGACGAGCAGGTCACCGGGCTCGGCACCCTCGATCGCGATCGGCCCGGACAGCATGTGCGCGCCGTCGAGCTCGACATCGCGGACGTCGTTGGCCGAGTCGTTGTTGCCGATCTGCCCGTCGGTCCACTCCCGGCATTCGACGCGGATCGACGAGCCGGGCCGGACGGTGACGGCCGGCGGGATGTCGGGATGCCAGCGGTTGTGACCGGGCACCGCCTGGTCGCGCATCGACTTGGCCTGGTCGACGGTGAACACGACATCGGGCATGGGGAACCTCCGACGCTGAGAACGGACGAGACTAGGGCCGCGGCAGCCGGGCGTGCCGCGGGTCGGTCGTGTAGCGGGTCGCCCGGCCCCGTCGCCGGTCCGCCGCCCGCGACGGCACCGACGTCACCACCTCGGGGGCATCGGCACTGCGCTCCCCCGCGTCCAAGGCCCGGCGCAGCTTCGCCTCCATGGCGCGCAGCGCCGGTGCGCCGTACACGCGGCGGCCCTCGCTGCCGCAGTCCGGACACCTCGCCTGGGCATCCGCCTGAGCCATCGGGCGGACGAGATCGAAGCTGCCGCAGTTCGGGCAGCGGTAGGTGTAGGTGGGCACGGGCACCTCCCGGAAGGAACAGCCCTGCGTGATTACTATCACGCGAAACTATTCTGAGCGACAGGTTCGGTCAAGGAGGAGGTGGCCGCCGCGGGGTCCCGCGAGCCGGTCACGGCAGCGCCGACGCGCCGGTACGTTTCCGCACGACACTGTTTACGATGAGAGGGATCTCGTCACCCTCCGCTTCGGCTCTACCCGGGAGAGCACGTGTCGTCACCGACGCTGCCGGCCGCTTCGTCCGGCACCGCGCAGCCCGCGCTGGGCCGGTTGCTCGACCATGTCGAGCACCACGTCGCCCGCCGGACCGAAGCCGCGCTCGGGTCGGCGTCCGGGGGGCCGACGCTGGAGCAGTGGCGGGTGCTCGAGCTGCTCGCCGACGGCGCGGGCCACCCGATGACCGAGATCGCCGGATACGCGATGGTCCCGGCCCCGACCCTGACGAAGATCGTGGATCGGCTGGTGGACGCCGCGCTGGTCTACCGCCGGGTCGACGACGCCGACCGGCGCCGGGTGCTCGTGTTCCTCTCCGAGCACGGCCGCGACCTGCGGAGGCGACTGACCTCGGAGGTGGCCCAGGTCGAGCAGGAGATCGCCGCCGAGCTCGGCGCCGACGACGCCGCGCACCTGCTGGACCTGCTCAGCAGGCTGGCTCAGCGGCTGGGCTGAGCGCCGCAGACGACCATGTCACGCGCCGGCGGTCAGCGCGGGCGGCCGGCCGGCGCTGCCGACCCGTGCGGCGCCGGTGAGGGCTCCGCCACGCAGACGGGCGCGCGCCTCCCGGGCATGCCGCGCAGCGGGAACAGCGCCTGCACCACGAACCCGCCGTCCGGCCCGGGCCCGGTGGCCAGCTCGCCCCCCGCCGCGCGGACCCGCTCGGCCAGCCCGACCAACCCCGCCCCGCCGGTTCCGAACGCCTCCGTGGCGGGCCCCCGCCGACGACCGCCGGAAGCGGGGACCCGGCCGTTGTGCACCCGCACCCGCAGGGCGGTGTCGCGCCAATGCAGTTCCACCCGCACCGGCGCACCGGGCGCATGCCGCGCGGCGTTGGTGAGTGACTCCTGCACGACCCGGTAGACGGCCCGGTCGAGGGCCGCCGGCAGCTCGGCAGGGTCCCCGTCGTGCCCCAGGTCGGCCTGCATCCCCGCCGAACACGAGCGGGCCACCAGCCCGGGCAGCTCCGCCACCCCGGCCGGTTGATCGGGCCTGCCGCCCAGCAGCCCAAGGGCCGCGCGCATCTCGGCCAGCGCCTGCTTGGCCAGCAGGCGCAACCGCTCGGCGCCCGCCCGGGTCTGCTCCTCGCCGGTCGACGCGGCCAGCGCGGCGGCTCCGACCGCGATCAGGGTCGCATGGTGGCCTACCGCGTCGTGGATCTCGCGGCCGATCCGGGACCGCTCCTCGGCCCGGGCCGCGGCCTCCCGGGCCGCCACGGTCTGCTCACGGGCCTGCTCCAACTCGCGCAGGCTCGCGGTCAGCCGCTCCCGGGTGCTGATCAGCAGCCCCAGCGCCGCCGGCCCACCGACCGTGAGCACGGCGAACGCGACGGTGAGGATCGCATCCGGCAACGGCAGCCGCTGCAGGATCAGCACCGGCAACACCACGGCGAGTCCGGCCGGCACCAGCCACGGCACCGTGCGCGACAGCCGTTCGCCGCGCCGGCCAAGCGTGTACAGCGCGACGAGGCCCGCCGGCAGGCCCAGCCCCCCGGTCAGCCCCCACAGCACCCCGAGCACGCCGAGCGGCGCCCACAGGCGTCGCAACGGCAGCAGTGCGCAGGCCACCAGGCCGGCCGGCACCGAGTACCCGTACGGCGGGTGGCTGAGCAGCACCGCGGCCGCCGGCAGCAGCACCGCCAGCAGTTCCAGACCCACCCGGCGGATGCTCGGTGTGGCGATCATCCGGTCCCCCAGCCCTGTGCCAGCAGCGCGGCCTGGACCCGGTTCTGGGCCCCCAGCTTCACCAACAGGGCCGAGACGTACTTCTTCACCGTCGCCTCGGCCAGGCCCAGCCGGCACCCGATGGCGGCGTTCGACTCGCCGGCCGCGAGCAGTTCGAGCACCTGCCTCTCGCGCAGCGTGAGGTCCGGCGGGCGCGACGGCGCCGGCGGCGACGCCGCCAGCCGCGGCAGCAGCCGGGCGGTGATCCGCGGGTCCAGGACCGCACCACCCGCGGCGAGGTCGCGGACCGCCCGGACCAGCGCCTCGGGATCGGCGTCCTTGAGCAGGAACCCCTGCACACCGATGCGCAGCGCCTCCGCGACGTAGTCGTCGAGGTCGAACGTGGTCAGCACCGCCGTGGCGGGCGCGTCCGGCCGGGTGCACAGGATGCGCAGCGCGGTCAGCCCGTCGGTGCCGGGCATCTGCACGTCGGCGAGCACCACGTCGGGGCGGTGCCGGTCGGCGGCCGCGAGCAGCGCGTCGCCGTCGCCGGCCTCGCCGACGACGCGGATCGTCCCGCCGATCTCCAGCACCGTACGCAGTCCGGCCCGCAGCAGCGGCTCGTCGTCGGCCAGAACCACCCGCACCGGTGCAGGACCGTGCGCTCCCGCCTCCGGCCGCATGAGCGTGAGCCTACTGGCCGCGCGATGACTCGTCTGTTCGGATGCGGCCCGGATGCCGGATCCGGCCCCGGGTCAGCGCTTGCGGGGGCGCTTCTCCCGCACCCGCACCGAGAGCCGCACCGGCGAGCCGGTGAAGCCGAACTCCTCGCGCAGCCGCCGCTCCAGGAACCGGCGGTATCCGGCCTCCAGGAAACCGGTCGTGAACAGCACGAAGGTCGGCGGGCGGGTCTGCGCCTGGGTGGCGAAGAGAACCTTCGGCTGCTTGCCCCCGCGCACCGGCGGCGGGGTCGCCGCGATGACCTCGGACAACCAGCCGTTGAGCCGCCCCGTCGGGATCCGCTTGTCCCACGACTCCAGCGCGGTGCGCAGCGCGGGAGCGATCTTCTGCACGGACCGCCCGGTCAGCGCAGAGATGTTCACCCGCTCGGCCCAGCGCACGCGAACCAGGTCCCGCTCCAGCTCACGCTTCATGGCCAACCGGCGGTCCTCGTCGACGAGGTCCCACTTGTTGAACACCAGGACGAGGGCGCGGCCGGCCTCCTCGACCATGGTGATCACGCGCTGGTCCTGCTCGGCGATCGGCTCCGCGGCGTCGATCAGCACGACGACCACCTCGGCCGCCTCGATCGCGGCCTGGGTGCGCAGGCTGGCGTAGTACTCCATGCCGCTGGCCGTCTTCACCCGCTTGCGCAGGCCCGCGGTGTCGACGAAGCGCCACACCTCGCCGTCGAGCTCGACCAGCGAGTCGACCGGGTCGACCGTCGTACCGGCGACGTCGTGGACCACCGAGCGCAGCTCCCCGGAGACCCGGTTGAGCAGGCTCGACTTGCCGACGTTCGGCTTGCCGACCAGCGCGACCCGGCGCGGGCCGCCCGCGGCGACGCCGAAGGTCTCCCGCGGGGTCTCCGGCAACGCCTCGAGCACGGCGTCGAGCAGGTCACCCGAGCCGCGGCCGTGCAGCCCGCTCACCGGGTACGGCTGCCCCAGCCCGAGCCGCCACAGCGCGGCGGTGTCGGCGGTCAGCCGGTCGTCGTCGACCTTCGTCGCGGCCAGCAGCACCGGCCGGTCCGAGCGGCGCAGCACCCGGGCGACGGCCTCGTCGGTGGTGGTGGCGCCGACGCTGGCGTCGACGACCAGCAACACCGCGTCCGCGGTCTGCATCGCCATCTCGGCCTGCGCGGCCACGGCGGCCTGCAGCCCGGTCGCGTCCGGCTCCCAGCCCCCGGTGTCGACCAGGGTGAACTGGCGCCCGTTCCACAGCGCGTCGTAGGCCACCCGGTCCCGGGTCACCCCGGGAACGTCCTGTACGACGGCCTCGCGCCGGCCGATGAGCCGGTTGACCAGCGTCGACTTGCCCACGTTGGGTCGACCGACCACGGCCAGCACCGGGGCGGGCGGCCCGGCGGTCTCATCACCGCCCAGACCCGCCGTCCCGTCGGCGGAGGCACCGTCGACTCCGTCGTCCATGGCCACGAAGTCGGCGGGGTCGATCCCCAGCTCGGCCATCGCGGCGCGGTCGTCTGTACTCACGTCCTGCTCCGTACGTCATCAAGTTCCATGACCAGCCCGGCCAGCGCGGCCCGGATGGTCTCGGTGGCCGCGGCCAGCTCCGCCCGGCCCTTCCCGGCCGGGGGCGCCAGCGGCTCCCCGACCCACACGTCCACCTGCGGCCGGAAGCGGCGGCCTGCTCCGTCGGGGCGCCGGGTCCCCCGGCACACGATCGGCAGCACGGCCGCGCCGGACGCCCGGGCCAGCCATGCCGCCCCCTGCTGCGCCGCGGCCACGTCCCCGCTGCCCCGGGTGCCCTCGGGGAACACGCCGACGAGGCCGCCGCCGCGCAGCACCGCCAGCGCCGCGGTCAGCGGACGCCGGTCCGGCTCACCCCGGCGCACGGCCAGCTGCCCGATGCGGGGCAGCAGCCAGCCGAGCGGCCCGGTGAACATCTCCTGCTTGACCAGGAACACCGCGCGGCGCCCCAAAAGTCCGTAGAGCAGCGGCCCGTCGACGAGCGCGCTGTGATTCGCGACCAGCACAACCGGTCCGGTGGCCGGGATCCGCTCGCGATGGTGCACCCGGACCCGCAGCACCGGGCGGAAGCACCAGGTACCGATCCAGCGGGCGACGTCGTGCAGCCGGGGCGACGCTCCCGGCGGCAGGTCCGCGGGGATCGCCGTGCTCACCGGACCAGCCCCCGCTCGGTGACCAGCCGGATCAGCTCCTCCAGCACCCCGGGCACACTCAGATGGTCGGTGTCGATGACGACCGCGTCGGCCGCCGCGTGCAGCGGCGACACCGCACGCGTCGAGTCGAGCCGGTCGCGGCGGCGGACGTCGGCGAGCGTCGTGGCGTCGTCGGTGGCCCGGCCGGCCTTGCTGTCCTGCCGGTGCCGGCGCGCCGCCCGGACCTCGTCGGATGCGGTCAGGTACACCTTGAGCCCGGCGTCCGGGGCGACCACGGTGCCGATGTCGCGGCCCTCGACGACGATCCCGCCCGGGCCCTCGCGCAGCGCGTCGGCGATCAGCTCCTGCTGGCGCTCGACCAGCGCCGCGCGCACCGGCACGTATGCGGACACCGCGCTGACCAGCTTGGTCACCGGGCCGCCACGGATCTCCGATTCGACGTCCTCGCCGTCCAGCTCGATCGCCGGGGCCTGCGGGTCGGTACCCGAGCCGACCTTGGCGCCCACCGCGGCGGCGATCACCTCGTCGGCCGGGCTGTTCTCGTCGAGACCGGCGCGCAGCACGGCGAGCGTCGCCGCGCGGTACATCGCGCCGGTGTCGAGGTAGGCCGCACCGAATGTGGTCGCGAGCCGCCGGGAGACGGTGGACTTGCCCGTCCCGGACGGACCGTCCATCGCCACGATCCCGCGCAACGTTCCCGGCTCGGCCACCGACCCGACTCCTTCCCCGGGCCTCGCGGCCCATTGCGCCGCGTCACCGGCCGTGCTCCGCGGCAGTCGCGGTCCGCTTCCATTGTGCCGGGTGCGCGACGCCGCCCCGGCAGGGGCATGCGCGCGCGGTCGTGCGCGATCCGCGCTACTGCGGCACATCCGTCCGCAGCGCGGCCGCGCCGCGCAGGTACACGTGCCGGATCTGCGCCCGCGGCCGATCCGTCTCGACGTGCGCGAGCAGCCGCAGCGTGCGCGGCAGCGCACCCGGTACCGCGATCTCGGTCGCGCACAGCAGCGGCACGTCGGTCAACCCGAGCAGCCGCGCCGCGTACGCCGGGAACTCCGCGGTGACCAGCTCCGCCGACCGCTCCAGGATCTCCTGCCGGTCATCGGCGTCGACCTGGATCGCGCCCCGCACCGCACGCACCGCCATGAGGCGCAGCCCCGACGGCTCGAGCCCTAGAGCCCGACGGTGCGGTACAGCGCGCCGACCTCGGCCCGGTTCAGCGGCCGGATCCGCCCCGGCCGCTGGTCGCCGAGCCGGACCTCCCCGATCGCGGTGCGCACCAGGCGCTGCACCGGGTGCCCGACCTCGTCCATCAGCCGGCGCACGACGTGCTTGCGGCCCTCGTGCAGCACCAGCTCGACGATCGACCGGCCGGCGTGCGAGTCGACCATCCGGAACGAGTGCACGGTGACCGGACCGTCCTCGAGCTCGATCCCCGCGCGCAGCCGCCTGCCCAGGTCCCGCGGAAGCTGGCCGGCCACCTCGGCCAGGTAGGTCTTCTCCACCTCGAACGACGGGTGCATCAGGCGGTGTCCCAGCTCCCCGTCGTTGGTGAGCAGCAGCAGGCCCTCGGTGTCGGCGTCGAGCCTGCCGACGTGGAACAGCCGCTCGGTGCGGTTGGCCACCAGGTCGCCGACGCAGGGGCGGCCCCGGTCGTCGGACATCGTCGACAGCATGCCCTTCGGCTTGTTCAGTGCCAGGTGCACCAGGTCCTCGCGCAGCACGATGCGGGACCCGTCGACGTGCACGACCGCGGTCTCGGGGTCGACCCGGCGACCCATCTCACGGACGACCTTGCCGTCCACGCTCACTCGCCCGGCCGCGATCAGGTCCTCGGCGGCGCGGCGGGACGCCACCCCGGCCTGCGCCAGCACCTTCTGCAGCCGGACGCCGTCGTTGCGGGTTTCAGGATTGTTCACACTCATCACAGTTCGTCGATCGCATCCACGTCCGGGAGGAGCGGGGCCAGCGGTGGCAGCTCGTCCACCGACGCCAGGCCCAGCCGTTCCAGGAACAGCTCGGTGGTTCTGAACAGGGTCCCTTGGGTCGCGCCGTCCACCCCTGCCTCCTCGACCAGCCCGCGGGTCAGCAGAGTACGCAGGACCCCGTCGCAGTTCACCCCGCGCACCGCGGACACCCGCGCCCGCGTGACGGGCTGCCGGTAGGCGACGACGGCGAGGGTCTCCAGCGCTGCGCGGGTCAGCCGGGCGCGCTGGCCGTCGAGCAGCAGCCGCTCGACGTACGGGGCGTAGGTGTCGCGAGTGTAGAACCGCCAGCCCTCCCCGACCCGGCGCAGGTCGATCCCGCGCCCGGCAGCGGTGTAGCGCTCGGACAACCGGCGCAGGCCGGAGCGGACCCGGTCCACGGGCTGGTCCAGGGCACCGGCCAGGGCCTGCTCCTCGGTGGGCGCGTCCACCACTAGCAGCAGCGCCTCCAGCGCGGCGTCCAGTTCGCTGTCGGTGGCCAGCGCGGGCAGCACCGACGGGTCGTCGGTGATCTCGGCAGGCTCGGGCTCGGCGGGTGCGGGCGCAACGGCCGGGCCGGTCGTGCGGGGGGTGCTCACAGTGCTGGGGTCGCTCATTCGTCGTGATCGGGTTCGGCATCCGCCGGCGGGCTGTCGGCGAGGTTCTCGGCCCCGCCGGTCCAGCGTACTGTCAGCTCGCCGAACGGCTCCGGCTGCTCCAACCAGATGCTCTGCTCCCGGTAAAGCTCGAGGATGGCGAGGAACCGGGCGACGACCTCCAACGGCCCCACACAGTCGGCGGTCAGCTCCGCGAACGTCGCCTCCCCCAGCTCGGCGAGCCGCTCGCGCAGCAGCGCCGCGTGCTCGGCCACCGACACCTTGGGGCCGTGCAGGTGGTCGAGCCCGACGGTGGGCGGCGGCTTGGGCCGGAACACGGTCGCGGCCAACTGCGCGAAGCTGCCCGGGTCGACCCCGAGCAGCACCTCCGGCAGCAACGCGGCGAACCGGTCCTCCAGCGCGACCGAGCGCGGGAACCGCCGCAGTGCGGTCGCCTCCAGCTCCACGAACAGCGCCGCGACCTGCTTGTACGCGCGGTACTGCAGCAACCGGGCGAACAGCAGGTCCCGGGCCTCCAGCAGGGCGAGGTCCTCGGCATCCTCGACCTCCGCGTCGGGCAGCAGCCGGGCCGCCTTGAGGTCGAGCAGGGTCGCCGCGATGACGAGGAACTCGGTGGTCTCGTCCAGGTCTGCGTCGTCGCCGAGCGCGGTGAGGTGCGCGATGAAGTCGTCGGTGACGCGGTGCAGCGCGAGCTCGGTGACGTCGAGTTCGTGCTTGCCGATCAGCTGCAGCAGCAGGTCGAACGGTCCGGTGAAGTTGTCCAGCCGGACGGTGAACCGCGGCCGGGCGCCGTTCTCCCCGGAGGGGTTCTCCGCACCGGCCGGGACGAGGGGGTCGTTCTCGACCAGAGTCACCGGGCGAGGACCTCACGGGCCAGCAGCCGGTAGGACTCCGCACCGTTGGACGTCGGGGCCCAGGTGGTGATCGGTTCCCCGGCGACCGTGGTCTCGGGGAACCGGATGGTCCGGTTGATGACGGCGTCGAACACCAGATCGCCGAACGCCTCGACGACCCGCTGGTGGACCTCGCGGGTGTGCAGCGTGCGGGGGTCGAACATGGTGGCCAGGATCCCCAGGATCTCCAGGTCGGGGTTGAGCCGCTCGCGCACCTTGTCGATGGTGTCCATCAGCAGCGCGACGCCGCGCAGGCTGAAGAACTCGCAGGCCAGCGGGATGAGCACGGCGTCGGCGCAGGCCAGGGCGTTGATCGTGAGCAGCCCCAGCGAGGGCTGGCAGTCGACGAGGACCACGTCGTAGCGGTCGAGGACCCGCTTGAGGGCGCGGCCCAGCGCCTGCTCCCGGCCGACCTCGCTGACGAGCTGAACCTCGGCCGCGGACAGGTCGATGTTGCTGGGCAGCAGGTCCATGCCCTCGACGCTGGTCGGCCGGATCACCTCGTCGGTCTCGGCGCCCCGCTCCATGAGCAGGTTGTAGATCGTGGTCTCCAGATGGTGCGGCTGCACGCCGAGACCGACCGACAACGCGCCCTGCGGATCGAAGTCGACCAGCAGCACGCGGCGGCCGTACTCGGTGAGCGCGGCGCCGAGGTTGATCGTCGAGGTGGTCTTGCCGACGCCGCCCTTCTGGTTGGCCACGGCGATGACCCGGGCCGGACCGTGCGAGGTCGGCGGGGCCGGCTCCGGCACGCTGCGCCGACGCCGTCCCGCGATGTCGAGATGGCTGTACCGATCCGTCTCGTCGTCAGCCTCGTCGATGAGCGGCTCCGATCGGGGGTCGAAGGGCCGCGGCGTAGTCATGCGGGCTCCGGTCTCTCGTGGGCGGCCCCAGCCGGGGACGATCCAGGCACGCAGAGTAGGAGGGAGCCCGGACGAGCGGCAACACGCCCCGCCGTGTGGCGTCGAACTGAACTCTTACGGTAGAGCGTGCTCACCGGCCTGCCGGACCCGGGGACGTCCCGGACCCGGTGACGACCGGTTCAACCCGACGCGCACCCGCCGCCGTCAGCGGTACCCGACGGTGACGCTGCCGGCGCTGCTCCGCGCGGTGATGCCCGGGCCGGCGCCGGGGTCGTCGGGCACCTGCACGTCGACCTTGCCGGCGTTCGTCGTCGCCTGGACGCGGTAGACCGGGCCCTCGCGGGGCACGAACACCCGCACCGCGCCGGCCGACGATTCGGCGTCGACCGATTGCGGGGGCGCCGCGAACTCCAGCTCGACGGCGCCGGCCCGGGACCGCGCGGTCACGGTGGGCGCCCGCAACCCGGACGCCGTCACCGTTCCGGCGGACGAGCCGAGGTCCTGATCGCCGGCCAGGTCGGAGACGGTGATGCCCCCGGCGCCCAACTGCGTGCGCACCGCGGTCGCGGCCGGGACCGTGACGGTCAGGTCGGCCTGGCACCGGTCGCCGCCGTCGCCGTCGCCGTCCGGGCAGCGGGCGGTGATGCGCAGCGCGCCGTCCTGGACGACCTCGGTCAGCTCGGGCTTCGTCCCGGACCACCGCAGCGTGTGCTGCACGACGGCCCCGCGGCCGGCACCGGGGCGCACGACGACGTCGCCGCTGTCGGAGTCGATCTCCAGCCGGGTGATCTGCTCCGGGTGGCTCTGCCGCCCGGTCTCGGTCTGCAGATCACCCGCGACGCCCACCGAGCTGCCCGACCCGGTGCCGACGGTGTTACCGCTGAGCTGCACGCCGGCGCAGCCGGCCAGCAGCACGGCGAGCAGCGCCGCGAGTGGAGCCGCGGCGACGTGCCGGGCACGGGGCGGCTGCGTTGATCTCATCGCGGCCAGACCGTAGCGGGACGATTCGGACGGTCCCGACCGGGTGCCGGCCGCGCGTCAGCCGCGGGCGCGGGGGTGCGCCAGCGCGTACACCTCACGCAGCGCGTCCACCGTGACGTGCGTGTACACCTGCGTGGTGGTCACCGAGGCGTGCCCGAGAAGCTCCTGCACCACCCGGACGTCGGCGCCGCCGGCCAGCAGGTGCGTGGCGAAGCAGTGCCGCAGCGTGTGCGGCGAGATCTCCGCGTCCACCCCGGCCACCTCGGCCGCCCCGCGCAACGCGTGCCAGGCGCTCTGCCGCGACAACCGGGCCCCGCGGGCGTTGAGCAGCAACGCGGCGGTGCCGCGGCCGCGGGCGGCCAGCTCCGGGCGGGCGCGCACCCGGTAGGCCTCCACCGCGGCCAGCGCCGGACGCCCGACCGGCACGATCCGCTCCTTGCCGCCCTTGCCGCGCAGCAGCACGGTGCGCTCGGCGACGTCGAGGTCGTCGAGGTCGATGCCGACCGCCTCGGAGATGCGGGCGCCGGTGGAGTAGAGCAGCTCGAGCAGCGCGCGGTCGCGCAGCGGCGCCGGGCCGTCACCGATGCAGCCGGCGAGCAACTGCTCCACCTGGTCCACCGGTAGCGCCTTGGGCAGCCGCTTGGGCAGCGCGGGCGGTGCGACGGCGCGGGCCACGTCGATGGCGACCAGTCCTTCGCGCAGGGCGAAACGGTGCAACCCGCGCACGGCGGCCAGTGCCCGGGCCGTCGACGAGGCGGCGAGCGGGGTGGGGCCGGTGCGCATTGCCGCGACGAACCCGCTGACATCGGCCTCACCGACCGCGGCCAGCTCCCCCAGGCCACGGTCGTGCAGATGCTCCAGGTAGCGACGCAGGTCGTTCGCGTAGGAACGCAGCGTGTTCGCCGAGCTGCCCCGCTCGACGGTCAGGTGCGCGAGGTACGCCTCGACGACGGCGGCCACCCCGCCCACTGCCACGTCCGCGCCGGTCACGGCGATCATCGTGCCCGACGGGGGTCGCGCGGCCGCGAAGGCGCGCGCGACCCGCCGGGGACCTGCGGTCCTCAGGCGAGCGCGGGGACGACCTCGCGCTCGAACAGCTCGATCCCGGAGCGGTCGTAGGCGGCCTCCGGGAAGTAGAAGATCCCGTAGCCCAGCCCGTCCTCGCGGAGCTTGGTCAGGTTGGTCACGATCTGCTCCGGGGTGCCGCAGGCCGGCATCCCGCGGAACCCGCTCAGCGAGGCCTCGGCCTTCTCCGTTCCGACGATCGGCTCCAGCCGGGCCTTCAGCGCCTGCAGCCGCTCCTCCACCTCGGCCTCGGTGGCCCCGATGGCCACGTTGTAGTTGGCCGAGCGGACGATCGCGTCGAAGTCGGTGCCGACGGCCCGGCAGTGCTCGGCCAGGATCTGCGACTTGCGCCGGAAGCCCTCGGGTGTGCCGTCGAAGTTGGTGTACCGCGCGTACTTCGCCGCGATGCGCAGGGTGACCTTCTCACCGCTGCCGGCGATCCACAGCGGGATCCCGCCGTCCTGCAGCGGTCGCGGCTGCACGATCGCGTCGCTGACCTGGTAGTACTTGCCGTCCAGCGTCGCGTGCCCGGTCTCCCAGGCCTGCTTGAAGATCTGCACGCCCTCGTCGAGCATCCCGAGGCGGTCCCGGGCCGGCGGGAACCCGTAGCCGTAGGCGCGCCACTCCTGCTCGTACCAGCCGGCGCCGATACCCATTTCGACGCGGCCACCGGAGATGAGGTCCGTGGTCGCGGCCACCTTCGCCAGGTAGGCGGGGTTGCGGTAGGCCATGCAGGTGCACATCTGGCCGAGGCGCACCCGATCGGTGGCGGCGGCGAACGCGGCCATCAGCGTCCACGCCTCGTGGGTGGCCTCGTCGGTCGGCGCGGGCACGGTGTGGAAGTGGTCGTAAACCCAGATCGACTCCCACGGCCCGGCTTCGGCGTGCCGGGCGATCCCCAGCATGGTGTCCCAGTGGGCGGACGGCTCGATGCCGACCAGGTCGAGCCGCCAGCCCTGGGGAACGAACAGTCCACATCGCAAACCAGCCATGATCCGAAGCCTAGTCCGGCGGTCCGGAGCGGGCCGGTCCCCCAGGGGAGTGGCGGGCGCTCAGTGGTTGCGGGCCGCGAAGCGGGTGGGTCGGTCCGGCCACTCGGCGTCGAGCGGACGCGGGTCCGCGGCCCCGTCGGCGACGGCGTGCACGGCCAGCACACCGGCCACGGTGGTCGCGTTCACGATCGTCCCGTCGAAGGCCATCCGCACCGCGTCCGGCAGCGACACCCAGCGCCGCTCCAGGTCCGCCTCCTCGTTGTCGGCGGGCGCCGGGCGGCCGACCTCGGTGAGCCCGCGGGCCAGGTAGACCCGCACCGACTCCTCGGAGAACCCGGGCGAAGGCACCAGGTCGAGCAGCACCGACCAGTCGCTCGCGGCGAGGCCGGCCTCCTCGACCAGCTCGCGCTTGGCCGTCTCGACCGGGTCCTCCCCCGCCACGTCCAGCAGCCCGGCCGGCATCTCCCACAACCGCCGCCGGACCGCGTGCCGGTACTGGTGGATCAGCATGATCCGGTCGTCCGCGCCGACCGCGGCGATCGCGACGGCCCCCGGGTGCTCCAGGATCTCCCGGGTGGCGGCGCGGCCGCCGGGCATCTCGACCTCGTCCGCGCGCAGCGCCAGGACCCGTCCGGTGTAGATGTCGCGCGAGTCGACCACCGGGAAGGTGTGGCCCGAGGCCGTCACGACCCCACCGTGCTCACCGCGTCCGCGGCCTCGTCCGCCTTGGCCGGGGTGTCCGCCCCGCTCGCCGACGGTGCCGGCAGCGCCGCCCGGTCCCGGCCCGGCAGCTCGACCGGCAGCCGGTCGGCGGCCCGGTACTTCAGCGCGGCCTGCACGAACGCGGCGAACAGCGGGTGCGGCCGGGTCGGCCGGCTCTTCAGCTCCGGATGCGCCTGGGTGCCGACGAAGAACGGGTGCACGTCGGCAGGCAGCTCGACGAACTCGACGAGCTTCCCGTCCGGCGACGTCCCCCCGAACACCAGCCCGGCCTTGCTCAGCCGGCCGCGGTAGGCGTTGTTCACCTCGTAGCGGTGCCGGTGCCGCTCGGACACCTCCCGGGTGCCGTACGCACCGGCCACCACGGTGCCCTCACCGAGGACCGCGGGGTAGGCACCGAGCCGCATGGTGCCGCCCATGTCCCGCTCCCCCGCGACGACGTCGACCTGCTCGGCCATCGTGGAGATCACCGGGTGCGGCGTCCGCGGGTCGAACTCGGTGGAGCTGGCGTCCTGCAGCCCGGCCAGGTTCCGCGCGGCCTCGATGACCATGCACTGCAGGCCCAGGCACAGCCCGAGCGTCGGGATGCCGTGGGTGCGGGCGTACTGGATCGCGCCGAGCTTGCCCTCGATGCCGCGGATGCCGAACCCGCCCGGGATGAGCACGCCGTCGACGCCCTCCAGAGCCGCGGCGGCGCCGGCCGGGGTCTCGCACTCGTCGGAGGGCACCCAGACGATCTCCACCCGGGTCCGGTGCGCGAACCCGCCCGCGCGCAGTGCCTCGGTCACCGACAGGTACGCGTCGGGCAGGTCGACGTACTTGCCGACCAGGGCGATCCGGGCCGCCTCGTCCGGGTGGTGCACGCGGTCGAGCAGGTCGCCCCACACCGTCCAGTCGACGTCGCGGAACGGCAGGCCGAGCCGGCGCACCACGTAGGCGTCGAGGCCCTCCCGGTGCAGCACCCGCGGAATGTCGTAGATCGACGGCGCGTCCGGTGCCGCGGCCACGCCGTCCAGCTCGACGTCGCACATCAGGCTGATCTTGCGCTTCATGCCGTCGGGGATATCCCGGTCCGCGCGCAGCACCAGCGCGTCGGGCTGGATACCGATGTTGCGCAGCGCCGCGACGGAGTGCTGCGTCGGCTTGGTCTTCAGCTCTCCCGACGGCGCCAGGAACGGCACCAGCGAGACGTGCAGGAAGAAGCAGTTGTCCCGGCCGACGTCGTGGCGGACCTGGCGGACGGCCTCGAGGAACGGCAGCGACTCGATGTCGCCGACGGTCCCGCCGACCTCGGTGATCACCACGTCCGGGATGACCCCGTCGTCGTCGGGCTCCGCCATCGCGAGGATGCGGTCCTTGATCTCGTTGGTGATGTGCGGGATGACCTGCACGGTGTCGCCGAGGTACTCGCCGCGGCGCTCCTTGGCGATCACCGACGAGTACACCTGGCCGGTGGTGACGTTGGCCCGGCCGTGCAGGTTGCGGTCGAGGAAGCGCTCGTAGTGACCGATGTCGAGGTCCGTCTCGGCCCCGTCCTCGGTCACGAAGACCTCGCCGTGCTGGAAGGGGTTCATCGTCCCGGGGTCGACGTTCAGGTACGGGTCCAGCTTCTGCATGATCACCCGGAGGCCCCGGGAGGTCAGCAACTGGCCCAGGCTGGACGCCGTGAGGCCTTTACCCAGCGAGGACGCTACCCCGCCGGTGACGAACAGATGACGGGTCGCGCGTGGCTGCACGGGTCTCCAGGGTACCCGCCGATCAACCGCCGGCGCGGCTGACCCCCCCGTGTGCCGGCCGTCCCCCTGGGGCGATTGTGGCTCGTGCTGCGCACGGTGCGGCGAAAGCCGCACCGCCCGGCGGCCGAGCGGCCTCACGCCGCCGGGGCCGCCCCGCTGTCCGCGCTCGTCGCCGAGCCGTACCGCCCGGCGCGGCCGTCCAGTTCCTCGCGCAGCGCGAGCACGGTGGCCACCCGCCCGGAGCCGGTGTCGACGTCGTCCACGGTCGACAGGCCGGCCGTCGCACCCCGGTCGGCGCGCGCGACCCCGACCGCACCGGTGGCGTCGGCCGACCCGGTGCGCCCGGCGAGCACCGCACCCGCCCCGGACCGGTCCAGCTGGGTGGCCATCCGCGCGGTCACCGCGGCGGCGTCGCCCGCGTCGACCCCGGTCAGCGCGCCGCCGGTCAGCACGACGACGAGATTCGCGGGCCGCGGCGCGTCGCCGGGGGTGACGAACCCGGCGCCGGTGAGCCCGGACAGCACCGCCTGCGCCTGGTCCGGGCTGGTCTGCGGCTGCCCCCCACGGTTCAGCAGCACCGCGCCGAGCAAGCCGCCGACGAGGCTGCCGGTGTCGGAGGCGGCGGGCAGCTGTGCCCCGCTGGGCAGCAGTTGCGAGGTCAACTCGCGGAGCTGGTCGGCCCGGGCCGGGTCGGCGACGGCGTCGGTGAGGGCGAGCTGTCCGGTCACCGTGGCCCCGGCCTTCCCGAGGAGCCCGACGACGGCGTCCCGGTCGGCCTGGTCGGCGTCGACGGTGACGAGCGTGACGGTCTGGCCGGGCAGCAGCCCACGCACCGCGGCGGGGCCGACACGAGCGGCGAACTCGTCGGCCGCGCGCTGGGCGGCGGCCAGGTTGTCGCGCTCCGTGGTCAGTTTGTCGACCTGGGTGCTGAGGCTGTCACGCTGCGCGGACACCGCGGAGAGCAACCGGTCGGACAGCCCGCTGGCCCCGAGGAACACCCCGATCGCGAGCGCCAGGAACACCGCGGTGATCGACACCGCGTGGTAACGCAGAGAGATCACGCGGACCGGCCCCTGATCTGATCGACGATTCCGTGCCAGCCCTGGGACAACCACGCCAGCACCGCGTCCCCGGCGTCGGAGACGAGCAGCGCGGCCACCACCGCGACGAGCGCGGCGCCGATCATCAGCGCGATCGCGCCGAACGAGATGCGGCTGCGGTACAGCGCCGCGATCACCCGGCCGTCGACCAGGGTGCCGCCCAGCTGCAGCCGGGTCAGGAACGTCGAGGCGTTGCTGCCGGAGCGACCACGGTCGAGGAACTCGGCCATGCTCGCCGTGAGCCCGACCGTGACGATCAACGCGGCGCCGCGGTGCTGGGCCAGCAGCAGCGCGAGGTCCTCCGGGTTGGCCGAGCTGGGGAACGTCACCGCGCCGGCCCCGAGGTCCTGCACCCGGTGCAGTCCGGGCGCGTGCCCGTCGGCGAACGCGGGCACGACGACGTCCGCACCGCTGGTCAGCGCTTCGGTGGAGACCTCGGCCGGGTCGCCGACGATCAGGTGGGGCTTGTGCCCGGCCGCCATCAGCGCGTCCGCGCCGGCGCCGACACCGATCAGCACCGGCTGATACTCCTTGATGTAGCTCTTGAGCCGGGCCAACTCGGCGGCGTGGTCGAACCCGGCCCCGGCGACGAGGACCTGCCGGTTGGCCAGGTCGAGGTCGACCTCGGGGACCCCGACGCCGTCCAGCAGCAGCGCCCGCTCGCGGCGCATGAACTCGATGGTGTTCGCGGCGAAGGCCTCGAGCTGGTGGGTCAGCCCGGACTTGGCCTCCACCAGCGCGTCGGCCACCGAGTCGGCCGTCTGCACCACGCCCCCGCCGACCACCGTCTCGCCGGCGTACAGGACGCCCTCGTGCAGCCGGACCCGGCTGCCGTCCTTGACTGCGTGCACGACCTCGGGCCCGGCGTCGTCCACCAGCGTGATGCCGGCGTCGACCAGGGCCTCCGGGCCGAGGTTCGGGAACCGCCCGGAGATCGACGGCGACGCGTTGACCACGGCCGCGACCTGCGCCGCGATGAGCGCGTCGGCCGTGGCCCGGTCCAGGTCGATCTGGTCGAGCACCACGATGTCGCCGGGGCGCAGCCGGCGTAGGAGTGCGTCGGTGCGGCGGTCGACCCGGGCCACCCCGGTGAGCCCGGGTAGCTCCGGTCGCGAACGGTGAAGCAGGCCGGAGAGCTTCATGCACGCACTGTGACACCTGGGACGCATGTTGCGAGGAAGGCACGCCGGACAGTGATCACACAGTCACCGAGGTCGGCTACCCGTCGACGGGCGCACACACCCCCGGGTTCTCACGAACGGGGGGTGAGCAAGGGGCGCCCGAACGGGTGGAGTCGCGGCTACGCCTTCGCGGAAGCTTTCCGCGGTCGGCGCCGGGATGTGGCCGCGGCACCGGTCCCCGCGCCTGCACGGTCGGCCTCCCGGTGCGCCCGCGCGGACGCGAGCAGCTCCTCGGCATGCGCCCGCCCGGTGTCGGTGTCGTCGAGCCCGGCCAGCATCCGGGCCAGCTCGACGATCCGGTCGCTCTCCGCGAGGGTCCGGACCCGGCTGCGGGTGACGCCGCCCTCGCCTGCCTTGTGCACCACCAGGTGCCGGTCGGCGTACGCCGCGACCTGCGGCAGGTGGGTCACGACGATGACCTGGTGACGCGCGGCGAGCCGGGCCAGCCTGCGCCCGATCTCGACCGCTGCCCGGCCGCCGACCCCGGCGTCGACCTCGTCGAACACCATCGTCGGGACCGGGTCGGCGCCGGCCAGCGCGACCTCCAGAGCCAGCATCACCCGGGACAGCTCACCGCCGGAGGCGCCCTTGTGCAGCGGCTGCGGGCTCGATCCGGCGTGCGGGACGAGCCGCAGCTCCACCTCGTCCACCCCGTCGGCGCCCGCGACGAGCGCGACGCCGTCGACGAGCACCGCGTCGGCGGCGTCCGGACCGGTGGCCGCCCGCGGTGAGACCCCGACCTGCAGCGTCGCGTCGCGCATGGCCAGGCCGGAGAGCTCGGCGGTGGTCTCGGCGGCCAGCCGGGTCGCGGCCTCGGCGCGGGCGGCGGTCACCGCAGCGGCATGCCCGGCCAGCTCGCCGGCGAGCTCGTTCCGCCGGGCCGCCAGCGCCGCGAGCGCCTCGTCGGAGGTGTCGAGGTGCTCGAGCCGTTCCCGGGCCTGCTCGGCCCACGCCAGCACCCCGTCGGTGTCGGCGGCGTACTTGCGGGTCAGCGCCTTCAGCTCGGCCTGCCGGGACAGCACGACGGCGAGCCGCTCCGGGTCGGCGTCGAGCCGGTCGAGGTAGCCGGACAGCTCGCCGGCGACGTCGTCGAGCACAGCCAGCGCCTCGCCCAGCCGCGGATCGAGCGCGGCGAGCTCGGGGTCGCCTGCGGCGGCGAGCCGGTGCCGCGCCTCCCCGATCAGCCCCAGTGCGCCCAGGCCCCCGGCGTCGGTCATCGAGGCGGCGTCGTCGGCCCCGGCCAGTGCTGCCCGCGCCGCGCTCGCGGCCTCGCGCAGGTCGTCCGCGGCGGCGAGCCGGCGGGCCTGTTCGACGAGCTCGCGGTCCTCGCCCGGCTGCGGGTCGACCGCCTCGATCTCGGTGAGCCCGTGGCGCAGCATGTCGGCCTCCTGGGCCAGCCGCCGGGCCCCGTCACGGCGCTCGACCAGCTCGGCGGACACCCGCTGCCATTCGGCCCGGACCTCGCGGTACGCCGCGAGCGGCTTCCCGACCGCGTCGCCGGCGTAGCGGTCCAGCAACGCCCGCTGGTCGGCGGGCCGCAGCAGCCGCAGCTGGTCGTTCTGCCCGTGCACGGCCAGGCTGGCCTCGGACAGCCGGCCCAGCACTCCGACCGGCACCGACCGCCCGCCCAGGTGCGCGCGGGACCGCCCGTCGGCGGACACCGTGCGCACCGCGATCAGCGTGCCGTCGTCGTCGGGCTCGGCGCCGACCTCCTCGGCCAGCACGAGCGCCTGCTCCCCCGCGGTGAACCGGCCCTCGACGACCGCGCGGCGGGCGCCCTCGGCGACCCGCGACGCCTCGGCCCGGCCGCCCCCGAGCAGGGACAGCCCGGTGACCACCATCGTCTTGCCCGCGCCGGTCTCCCCGGTGAGGACGGTCAGGCCCGGGTCGAGCTCGAGGGTCGCGTCATCGATCACGCCGAGGCCCTGGATCCGCATCTCGGCCAGCATGGGGCGCAGCGTACGGCGCCGCCCCGACGTTCCGGTTCCCGACATCGCCGGATCAGGTCCGCGGGTCCCGGTCGGCGCCGTGGTCGATGTCCTCCCAGTCCGCGGCGTCCTCGGGATGGCTCGGGGCACCGCGCCAGCCGCGCACCGGCAGGTCGAACTTGCGCACCAGCCGGTCGGCGAACGGATGAGCGTGCAGCCGCACCATGCGCACCGGCAGGTGGCCCCGGAACAGCTCCACCCGCGCACCGGGCGGCAGCACGATGGTGCGCCGGCCGTCGGCGTCGAGCACCGCAGGCGGCCCGGTCGGGTCCACCTCGATCGCCACCTCGCTGTCGGGGGAGATCATCATCGGCCGCGCGAACAACGCGTGCGCGTTGCTCGGCACGACCAGCAGCGCCTCCACCTCCGGCCACACCACCGGGCCGCCCGCGGAGAACGCGTACGCGGTCGAGCCGGTCGGGGTGGAACAGATGACGCCGTCGCACCCGAAGCTCGACACCGGCCGCCCGTCGATCTCGAGCACCACCTCGAGGATCCGCTCGCGGGTGCTCTTCTCGACCACCACCTCGTTGAGCGCCCAGGTACGTCCGAGGACGTGCCCGTTGGAGCGGACGACGGCGTCGATCGTCATGCGTTCCTCGACGGCGTAGTTGCGCGCGACGATCGCGTCCAGGGCCTCGTCGAGCGACTCCTGCTCGGCCTCGGCGAGGAAGCCGACCCGGCCGAGGTTCACCCCCAGCAGCGGCACCCGGCAGGGCCGGGCCAGCGCGGCGGCCCGCAGGAACGTGCCGTCGCCACCGAGGACGAGCACCACCTCGACGCCCTTCGCCGATCCCGGGCGGTCCTCCACGGGCACCGGCTCGAGCCCGGCCGGCAGGTCGGTGCCGACCTCGGCCAGCTCCGAGGCGAGCATCCGCAGCCGGATCCCCTCCGCGGCCAGGCGCTTGGCGACCGCGGCCGCCGTCCGCCGGTTGGTCTCACGGCCGGCGTGCAGCACGAGCAACGCCTCCCTCACCGCGCCGCCCTCACTGAGGACCCTCCGCGACGGCCTGGGCCAGCACCGCGTCCCCGACGTCCGGGCCTCCGGAGTCGCCGCGGACGAGCAGCAGGAAGTACTCGACGTTGCCCGACGGCCCGGGCAGTGGGCTGGCCACCGCCCCGCGCACGGTCAGGCCCAGCTCGCGCGCGGCCGCCGCGACCCCGGTCAGCGCGGACAGCCGCAGCTGCGGGTCGCGCACGACCCCGCCGGCGCCGAGCCGTTCCCGGCCGACCTCGAACTGCGGTTTCACCATCGGCAGCAGGATGCCGCCGGAGGCCGTGCACGCGGCCAGCGCCGGCAGCACGGTGCGCAGCGAGATGAACGACAGGTCCGCGACGGTGACCGCGGCGAGACCCTCGATGGCCTCGGGGGTCAGTGAGCGGACGTTGGTGCGATCGTGCACCCGGACCCGCTCGTCGCTGCGCAGCCGCCAGATCAGCTGGCCGTACCCGACGTCGACGGCGACGACCTCCGCCGCACCGCGGCTGAGCAGCACGTCGGTGAAGCCGCCGGTGGAGGCGCCGGCGTCGAGGCAGCGCGCCCCCTGCACGCCGACGTCGAACGCGTCGAGGGCCCCGATCAGCTTCTTCGCGCCGCGGGACGCCCATTCCGGCTCGTCGGTCTGCTTGACGACGACCGGGGTGTCCCGGTCGATCTGCGTCGCCGGCTTGCCCGCGGGCACGCCGCGCACCAGGACCCGGCCCTGCTCGATCAGCTCGGCCGCCTGCTGGCGGGACCGGGCCAGACCCCGGCGGACCAGCTCGGCGTCGAGGCGGGCCCGGGTGACCACCGCCCTCACGCCCGGCCGGTGGCCTGATCGGTGGGAGCACCGGCGGCGAGTGCCTCGCCCAGCGCGGCGTGCACGCGCTCGAAGGCCGGCACGTGCTCGGCCGCGGGGCGGCCCTCGAGCGCGTCGAGCCCGGCCATCGCGGCCCCGACGGCGGCCTGCACGGCCTCCAGCGGACGGGCGGCGGCCGGCCGGGGGTCGCCAGGACGCGGTGCGTCGTGCGGTGGCCGCGGTCGGTGCTGCGGCGGGACGGTCATCAGTGGGCTCCCAGTCGGATGTCAGGCACTCGCCACGGTAGTCGAGCCACCGGTGCCGGCGTCCGCTCCGGTCGGCAGGCCCAGCTCGTTGACCGCCCGCTCGGCGGCCGGGCCGTCGGGCTGGACCCGCACCTCGCCGCCCTTGCCGGCCCAGTGCACGGCCGCCAACGCCCGCAGCGCGTCGAGTGCAGGCTCGGGCGAGCCCGCGCCGTCGCCGGACAGGACCAGCGTGCCGTCGTCGCCGGGCTGGGCCTGCCAGCCGGGCCGGGCCGCGGGCGCGAGCTCGGCGGCGGGCCGGGTGAGCGCGGCCAGGTCGGCGGCCAGATACGTCGGGCGCAGCGCGGGCGGCGCGGCGAGCACCTCGGCCGGGCCGGAGACCCCGGTGAAGACCAGCAGCGTGGGCAGGTCGACGGCGTTGCCGCCCTCGATGTCGGTGTCCAGCCGGTCACCGACGACCAGCCCGCTGCGGGCGCCGCTGCGCCGCAGCGCATCCCGCAGCAGCCGCGGCGCCGGCTTGCCGGCAACCTGCGGTTCCCGGCCCGACGCCGTGCGCACCACGGCGACCATCGAGCCGTTGCCGGGCAGCGGGCCGCGCTCGGTGGGCAGCGTGGGGTCGATGTTGCAGGCCACCCAGACCGCGCCCGCGCGCACCGCGACCGTCGCGTCGGCGAGCGCGCGCCACCCGGTGTCCGGCGAGTGCCCCTGGACGACAGCGACGGCCCCGTCAGGGTCCGTAGTGACGGTCAGACCGACGCCGATGACCTCTTCGGCGAGCGCTTCGGTGCCCACGACCAGCACCGGCGAGCCGACCGGCAACTGCTCGGCGAGCATCGCCGCCGCGGCCTGCGAGCTGGTCATCACGTCCTGCTCGGTGGCCGGGAAGCCCAACTCCGCCAGGTGCCCGGCCACGTCGACCGGGCGTCGCGACGCGTTGTTGGTGACGTAGACGGTGCGGGTGCCGCGCCGGGCGGCGCCGGTCACCGCGTCCACCGCCCCCGGCACCGCGCCCCGGCCGCGGTACAAGGTGCCGTCCAGGTCGGCCAGCAGGACATCGTGGGCATCGAGCAGATCGCTCACGAGTCGCTGCCGTCCTTCGCGGAAGGGGCGTCCCCGCCCGGCCGGGATGCGGTGCTGTCCGGCGCCGGGGTGTCGGCGGGCTCGGCCTCAGCGGCGTTCCCGGAGGTCTGCGCACCGCCTGCGCCGGGGTCGGCGCCGGCGGCGGCACGGCCTTCGGAGTCTTCCTCGTCCTCCTCGGCGTCCGTGTCACTCTGCGCGTCGGCGTTCTCCGCCTCGGCGCCGACGGCGAGGGTGTCCGTCTCGGCCCCGGCGTCCGAGTCCGCGGTCGCGTCGGCGTTCTCGGCCCCGGCCCCGTCCTCGAGGGCGTCCGCCCCGGCATCCGAGTCGTCGGTCACGTCGGCGTCTTCGACGTCGGCGTCGGCCCCCTCCTCGGCGGCCGAGTCGCCGGTCGCGCCGGCCTCGGCAGCGTCGGCGTCCTCCTCGACGTCGGCTGCGGCATTGGTCGCCTCGTCAGCCGGTGCGGCAGGCTCGTCCGGCACCTCGTCCTCGCCGAAGATCACGTCCTCCTCCGGGAGCGGCTCGCCGGTCAGCTCGGCGATCCGCACGGCGGCGTCGGTCTCGGCGTCGGCATCGGCGTCGGCCGCGTGCACGAACCACTGCAGCGCATCGGACTCGCGCCCGGCGGCCAGCAGGTTGTCGGCGTAGGCGTAGAACAGCCGCGCGCTCCACGGATCGCGACGGCGCGGGTCCAGCGCCGAGATCTGCAGCCCGACGACCGCTGCGTCGAGCTCACCGAGATCCCGGCGCGCACCGGCGGACACGATCGCGAGCTCGATCTGCTCGGCCGGTCCGAGCTCCGCGACCTCGGGGCCACGGGCGAGCTCGAGGGCCCGCTCGGGGCGGCCGAGTGCCCGCTCGATGTCGGCCATCACGGCGATGTGGCCGGGTCCACCACCCATCCGCCGGGCGGCGCGCAGCTCACCGAGGGCCTCGGACCACTCGCCCGCGTGGTACGCGGCGATACCGGCGGCCTCCCGGACCACAGCGATCCGCGACGCGCGACGGCGGGCGTACCGGGCGTGCTGCAGCGCGAGTTCCGGGTCCTCGTCGAGGAGCATGCCCGCCGCGACGAGGTGCCGGGCGACACTGTCCGCGGTGTCCTTCTGCAGGCCTCGCAGGTCGCGGCGGACCTCGGCGTCGAGGCCGGCGGCGGCGATGTCGTCGGTCAGCGGCGGCTCGGGCACGAAGGTGCTCTCCGCCCGCTCCGGGACCCGCCGCGGACGGCTCTCCTCGCGGTTCCACCGCTGCTGGCCGGAACCACCGGCGGACGTCCCGCGCTCGGGACGCGCACCGGCCCGGTCCTGACCACGACGGTCGCCCCCGGAACGCTGCTCGCGACGCGGTCCTGCGCGGTCATCGCGGAAGCCGGAGCGGTCTGCGCCACGGTCATCGCGGGAACCCGCGCGGTCTGCGCCCCGGTCGTCACGGAAGCCGGAACGGTTCCCGCCACGGTCGTCACGGCGGAATGCAGCGCGGTCTCCGCCGCGGTCGTCGCGGCGGTCTCCGCCGCGGTCGTCGCGGCGGTCTCCGCCGCGGTCGTCGCGGCGGTCTCCGCTGCGGTCGTCGCGGCGGTCTCCGCTGCGGAACGCGGCGCGGTCTGCGCCGCGGTCGTCACGCCGGGAGGACGGCCGATCTCCGCTCTGCTCATCCCTGCGGGGGGAACGCTCACCGCCGCGCTCGTCGCGCTGGTACGCCGGCTTGCTCCCGCCACGGTCGTCGCGACGGAACGCGCGCTGACCCCCACGGTCGTCGCGGTTGTCACGTCGCTGGGCGGAGTCCCGATCGCTCCGCGCGCCGCGCTCGTCGGATCCTCCTCGGCCCTCCGCACGCCGCCGCGGCGCGGCGCCGTACGGCCGCGGGCCCGAACCGCCCTCACCCCGCGGTCGGTCGTCGGAACGGAAGCCCCGATCCGGCCGGCCGGAGTCGCCACCGCGGGCCTGGTCCCGTCCCTGCTCCCGGTCGCGTCGCGGGCGGGCGTCGTCGGAACGACGGTCACCGCCGCGGCGGTCATCGCCGCGCCATCCGCTACCGCGCCGCTCGTCCGCGCCGTGCCGGCCACCGCCGCGGCGGCCGTCGTCCTGGGACCGGTTGCCCCACCCGCCGCGCGCGCCGGCGTCGCCACGGTCACGATCACCACGGGCGTCGCCCCGCTGCGAGCCGCCGCCGGACCACCGGCCGCGGTCCTGCCCGCCGGACTCGTCGCTGCGTCGGTAGGACCGCCGGTCGTCATCACGGCGGTCGTCGCCCCGACGGCCGGCGGAGGCGTCATCACCGCGCGCGGACCCGTCGCGCCACTGGCCCTCCTGGCGCCGGCCACCACGTGCCTGGTCGCCCTGCCAGCGACCGCGAGCCCCGGCGCCACCGCTGCGCCCGGAGCCACCGGTGTCGGTTCCGCGCCGGAACCCTCCCTCGCCGCGGTGCCGATCGGGGCGCGAGTCGCCGCGATCCGCGCGCTCCTCGCCGCGACCACTCCAGCCACTACCGACCCGGGCGCCAGACGACCGGTCTCGTCCCGGTGTCCCGCCCCGCCGGTCGAAACCGCCCGAACGTCCGCTGTCGCCACGTCGCTCACCCCGAGCGGGCAAGCCGCGTCGGTCGTTCTGCCGTCCGCCCTCGTCCCGGCGGTCTGACCGCCGGCTGTCGGAGCGGGGGGACCGGTCGTTGCGATCCCGGGAACCGTCGCGCTCGTCGCGTCGCGGACGGTTATCGCCGGAACCATCCGCGATACTCATATCTCTAGAATACAAAAGTGGGCCCCTGCCTGCGGCAGGGGCCCACTGATGATTTGTCGGGTTTGATGTCGGCGGCGACCTACTCTCCCACACCCTGGCGAGTGCAGTACCATCGGCGCTGGAGGGCTTAGCTTCCGGGTTCGGGATGGGACCGGGCGTTTCCCCTCCGCCATGACCACCGAC
>NZ_JAAXLA010000004.1 GCF_012911935.1 Pseudonocardia acidicola
GGGGCGGGGTGGCCCGGGCCTGCGCACCGGTCCGGTTCTGGCCCTTGGCGAGCCACTGCTGCTGGCGCTGGTTGAGCAGCAGCCGCACCTGGTCGGGCTCGAGCAGCCCGGGCAGCCCGAGGTAGTCCTCCTCGTCGGCGCTGAACGACGTCCCCTCGTAGATCAGCTGGTCGAGCTCGGCGTCGGCGTGCAGCGCGGTGAAGGACTTCTCGTCCTCCCCCGGTTCGTCCTGCTGGCGCTGGGCGGCCGCGAGCTCCTCGTCGTTCCACTTCTCCTCGGCCCGGTGCGGCTTGCCCAGGACGTGGTCGCGCTGCGCCTCCAGCTCGCTGGCCAGCCCGAGCAGCACCGGCACGCTGGGCACGAACACGCTGGCCGTCTCCCCCGGCCGCCGCGACCGCACGAACCGGCCGATGGCCTGGGCGAAGAACAGCGGGGTCGACGCGCTGGTGGCGTACACCCCGACGGCGAGCCGGGGAACGTCGACGCCTTCGGACACCATGCGGACGGCGACCATCCACCGGTCGTCGGAGGCGGAGAACTGCGCGATCCGGTCGGACGCGCCCGCCTCGTCGGAGAGCACGACCACCGGCGGCGTCCCGGTGATGTCGGCGAGGATGCCGGCGTAGGCCCGCGCGGTCGTCTGGTCCGACGCGATGACGAGCCCGCCCGCGTCGGGCATGCCGCCGGCCCGGTGCCCGCTCAGCCGCTTGTCCGCGGCGGCCAGCACGGCCGGGATCCACTCGCCACCGGGGTCGAGCGCGGTCCGCCAGGCTCGCGCGGTCTGCTCGGCGGTCAGCGGCTCGCCGAGCCGGGCGGTGATCTCCTCGCCCGCGCTGGTCCGCCAGCTCGACGTGCCGGAGTAGGCGAGGAACACCACCGGCCGGACGACGCCGTCGGCGAGCGCCTCGGCGTAGCCGTAGGAGTGGTCGGCGCGGCTGCGCAGCGCGCCCTCGGCGTCGGGCAGGTAGTCGACGAACGGGATCGGGTTGTCGTCGCTGCGGAACGGCGTCCCGGTCAACGTGAGCCGCCGGGTGGCCGGGTCGAAGGCCTCCTTGACCGCGTCGCCCCACGACTTCGCGTCACCGGCGTGGTGCACCTCGTCGAGGATGACCAGCGTCCGCCGGTTCTCGGTGCGGGCCCGGTGCAGCATCGGGTGGGCGGCCACGCCCGCGTAGGTCACCGCGATGCCGGTGTAGTCCGACGACGTGCCGCCCGCGGAGTTACGGAACTCGGGGTCGAGCGCGATCCCGACCTGCGCCGCCGACTGCGCCCACTGGTACTTGAGGTGCTCTGTGGGCGCCACCACGGTCACCGCGTTGATCGTGCGGTCGGCGAGCAGCTCGGAGGCGACGCGCAGCGCGAACGCGGTCTTGCCCGCGCCGGGCGTCGCGACCGCGAGGAAATCCTGCGGCTTCGCCGCCAGGTAGCGGGCCAGCGCGCTGCGCTGCCAGGCACGCAGCGGCCGGGACGACGGTCCGGTTTCGGGCGGAGTGAGGGCCTGCGACACACAACTCCCCTGGTCGGATGAGTACGGCTCGGTCCGGCTCGTGCGGACGGGGCCGGCCACGCGACGCCGCGAGGCACGACTGACTCCCCCGCGCGGCCGAGTGACCCCCCACCGTGCGGGCGCCGATCAGGGTAACCGGGGCGCATCGTCCGGCGCGTCGTGACCCGCCACGCTGCGATGATCGGCATCGCGTGGTCCATCCTGATGGGGCGATGGCTACCGAGACGACCGTGTTCCCGGCGACGGACGGCCCCGCCGAGCAGCACGCGGCGCGGGACGATGCGCCTGCCGGCCCTCCGCCTTCCCCGCGCCGCCGGCGGCGCGGGGTCCGGCGGGTCGTCGCCCGCACCCTGGCCAAGGCGTGGGCCGACGGGATCTTCTCGATGTCCGCGCAGGCCGCGTTCTGGCAGGCGCTCTCACTGCCGCCGCTGTTCCTGGCCCTGCTCGGCTCGCTGGGCTATGTGGGCGGCTGGTTCGGCCCGGCGACCGTGGAGATCGTCGAGGGCAAGATCGTCCAGTTCTCCCGGCAGGTGTTCACGCCGGAGGTCGTCGACCAGATCATCGCGCCGACCGCGGCCAGCATCCTGACGATCGGGCGTGCCGACGTGGTCTCCATCGGGTTCGTGATCTCGTTGTGGGCGGGCTCGTCGGCGATCTCCTCGCTGGTCGACTCGATCACCGAGGCGCACGGGCAGTACGACGTCCGCCACCCCGTCTGGCAGCGCGTCTTCTCGCTGCTGATCTACCTGTTCGCGCTGGTCGTGGCGGTGTTCACGCTGCCGATCGTGGCGCTGGGCCCGGACCTGCTGCCCGAGGTGCTGCCGGAGTCGTGGCGGCCGACCGCGATCTCGATCATCGACGCCTTCTACTACCCGGGTGTGGGCCTGCTGCTCGTGCTGGTGCTGACCACGCTGTACAAGGTGGCGCTGCCGCACAGCCTGCCGTGGCGGCGGCTGTTGCCCGGCGCCCTGCTCGCGATGGTCGTGTTCATCGTCTCGACCACCGGGCTGCGGGTGTACATCTCGGTGATCACCAGTACCGGCTACACCTACGGCGCGCTGGCCACGCCGATCGCGTTCCTGCTGTTCGCGTTCCTGCTGGGGTTCTCGGTCGTGCTCGGCGCGCAGCTCAACAACGCGGTCGAGGAGGTGTGGCCGGCCCGGCCGAGCCGGCGCCAACGCCGGCTGGACCGGCTGCTGTCGATGCGCCGGATCGCGGCGCAGCGGGCCGCCGCCCTGGCCCTCCCCGCCGACGCCGGGCCCGCCACGTCGAGGCCCGATCACGACAGGGTGAACCGGGAGTTGCCCGGAGACGGCCGCTCCGCCCATCCTGCAGTCACCCCACCCGCCCGCTCGAAGGAGAGCTCGTGACGGCGCAGTACCCCGGCACCGGACAGCGTCAGTCCCCGCCCGAGGAGCCGGACGCCGACATCGCGACCGGGCTGGACATGCTGCTGCCCGACGGCGCGCTGGGCCCGTTGCGCCGGATGCTGCCGGCCGCGTCCGGGATGCGGCTGGCCGCTTCGCTGGCCGCCCGGCCGGCGGCGGTGCTGCGCCGCAGCGCGGGCCTGCTCGCCGAACTGGGCAAGATCGGGCTCGGCCGCTCCGAGCTCGCACCGCAGGAGAACGACCGCCGGTTCGCCGATCCCGCGTGGTCGCAGAACGGGCTGCTGCGCCGGGCCGTGCAGACCCACATCGCCGCGACCGGCACCGCCACCGGCCTGGTCGACGACGCCGAGCTGGACCGGGCCGACGACGAGCAGGTGCGCTTCGCCGTCTCCGGCCTCTGCGACGCGCTCGCGCCGAGCAACAATCCGCTGCTCAACCCGCTGGCGTGGCGCGCCGCGATCGACACCCGCGGCCGCAGCGCGGTGGAGGGTCTGCGCCGCCTCGTCACCGACCTGTCCACCCCGCCGCGGGTGCCGTCGACGGTCGAGCCCGACGCGTTCACCGTCGGCGAGGACCTGGCCGCCACGCCCGGCGCGGTCGTGCTGCGCACCCCGGTGTTCGAGCTGATCCAGTACCTGCCGCAGACCCGCGAGGTCCGCGACGTGCCGGTGCTGATCGTGCCGTCGACGATCAACAGGTACTACCTGGCCGACCTCGCCCCGGGGCGCAGCATCGTCGAGCACCTCGTCCGGGGCGGCCAGCAGGTGTTCTCGATGAGCTGGCGCAACCCCGAGGCCGAGCACGCCGACTGGGACCTGAACACCTACGGCCAGGCCGTCCTCGACGCGATGGACGCCTGCGAGCGGATCACCCGGGTCGACCGGACCGCGCTGATGGCGTTCTGCTCCGGTGCCACGATCACCTCGATGCTGCTGGCCCACCTGGCGGCGATCGGCCAGCAGCACCGGGTCGCCGCCGTCGCGCTGGCGGCGACGGTCCTCGACCAGGACACGGCAGGCACAGCCGGGGCACTGCTCGACGAGGCCACCGCCCGCGCCGCGACCGAGGCGTCCGCGGCGCAGGGCTACCTCGACGGCCGCACCGTGGCCGAGGCGTTCGCCTGGCTGCGTCCCAACGACCTGATCTGGCCCCACTGGGTCGACAACTACCTGCAGGGCAGGGCGCCCAAGCCCGTCGACATCCGGTACTGGAACGCCGACAGCACCCGGATGACCGCGGCGCTGCACCGCGACCTCATCGACATCGCACTGAGCAATGCGCTGGTCACGCCGGGTGCGGCGACCCTGCTCGGCACGCCGGTGGACCTGTCCAAGATCGATCGCGATGTGTACCTGATCGCCGGCAGCGCCGACCACCTGTGCTCCTGGCAGGCCTGTTACCGGACGACCCAGCTCCTCGGCGGGCGGAGCCGGTTCGTGCTGGCCGGCAGCGGACACGTCGCCGCCATGGTCACCCCGCCGGGCAACGACACGGCGGGCTTCACGGTCGCCCCGGAACCGGTCACACCCGGACACCCGGCCGAACCGGAGACCTGGCTCGAGGCGGCCGGCACCGAGTCCGGATCGTGGTGGCCCGACCTGCTGGACTGGCTGGGCGAACGCTGCGGCGGCCTGCGTGACGCGCCACCGGAGTTGGGCGGGCGAGGGCTGCACGCCGTGCATCCGGCGCCGGGTGAGTACGTCTACGCCCGATGACGTTCCCGGAGACCGACGACCTGTTCGAGACCACCGTCCGCGGCCGGCGCCTGCGGGTGTCGGTCCGGCGGGCGACCGCCGGGACCGGACCGATCAGGACCCCGTTGCTGCTGCTCAACGGCATCGGAGCGAGCCTGGAGCTGCTGCAGCCGTTCGTCGACGAGCTGCCGGGCGATCTCGAGGTCATCCGGTTCGACGTGCCGGGAATCGGCGGCTCCCCGCTGCCGGTCGTGCCGTACCACATGTCGACGTTCGCGCCGCTGGTCGGGACGCTGGTCACGCGGCTGGGCCACCGCGAGGTCGACGTGCTGGGCTTCTCCTGGGGCGGCGGGCTCGCGCAGCAGTTCGCGGTGACGCAGCGCCGTCAGTGCCGCAGGCTGGTGCTCGCCGCGACCGGTACCGGCTCGCTGATGGTGCCCGCCCGCCCGCAGGTGCTCGGCCGGATGCTCACCCCGCGCCGGCACCGCGACCCGGCCTACGCCGCCCGGATCGCCGGGGAGATCTACGGCGGTACCATGCGCACCCACCCGGAACGGGCGGCCGATGTGCTGCACGCCTACACCCGGGGCGGCCCCCAGCGCGGCTACTACTACCAGCTGCTCGCCGGCGCGGGCTGGAGCAGCCTGCCGTTCCTGGGCCTGATCCGCCAGCCCACGCTGATCGTGGCCGGCGACGACGATCCGATCGTCCCGGCCGTCAACGCCCGGATCATGAACCGGGGCATCCCGCGCTCGCGGCTGCACCTCTACTCCGGTGGCCACCTGGCGCTGCTCACCGAGGCGCACGAGCTGGCCCCGGTGATCGACGGCTTCCTCACCGGGCCCGACCCGCGCTGACGCACGCATGGCGCTTCAGGTGCGCGTGCTGCACACGCGAAGCGCCACGCGTGGCGTTCGGAGCTCGTGCTGGCCTCAGTCCTTGTCGCCGCCGGACGGCAGCGAGTCGTAGATCTTCTTGCACTCCGGGCAGACCGGCGAGCCGGGCTTCGGCGACTTGGTCACCGGGAAGGTCTCGCCGCACAGCGCCACCACGAGGTTGCCCAGCACCGCGCTCTCCGCGATCTTGGCCTTGCGTACGTAGTGGAACATCTTGGGCTCGTCGTTGCCCGTCGTGTCGGTGCCCTCGGGGCGGGTCTCGACGTCGGGCAGCACCTGGGTCGCCATGTCGTCCATGATGCCGCACGTGCCGCACACCGTCCGCTCCACCGCCGTGTCTCCCGAGCTGTCCGCGGATGTCGCCGCCGCCCTGGCCGACGGCCGCGCGGTCGTCGCGTTGGAGAGCACGCTGCTGGCCCACGGCCTGCCCGCCCCGCGCAACCGCGCCGCGGCGGACGAGCTGGAGGCGGCGGTCCGCGCGCACGGCGCGGTGCCGGCGACCGTGGCGGTGCTCGACGGCGTGCCGCGGGTCGGCCTGAGCCCCGACGAACTGGACCGGGTCTGCGGCGCCGGCCTGGCCAAACTGTCGGTGCGCGACCTCGGGGTGGCGGTCGGCCTGCGTCGCGACGGCGCGACGACCGTCGCCGCCACCGCGGCGCTGGCCGCCGCCGCGGGGGTGGTCGTGTTCGCCACCGGGGGACTCGGCGGCGTGCACCGCGGGGCGCGGGAGTCCTGGGACGTCTCCGCCGACCTCGCGGCGCTCGCCGGGACCGGCATCGTCGTGGTCTGCTCCGGGGTGAAGTCGATCCTCGACGTCGCCGCGACGCTGGAGGTGCTGGAGACCGGGTCGGTGCCCGTGCTGGGCTACCGGACCGACTCGTTCCCGGGTTTCTACCGCCGCGACTCGGGCCATCCGGTGCCATGGCGGGTGGACGACCCGGCGCAGGTCGCCGCCGTGTGGCGGGCGCACCGCGGGCTGGGCTCGGCCGCCGGCCTCGTTCTCGCCCAGCCGGTGCCGGCGGCGGACGAGCTCGACGGCGCGCTGCACGACCGGCTGCTCGCCGACGGGCTCGCGCTGCTGGCCGAGCGCGGCATCACCGGCAAGGACGTCACCCCGGCGCTGCTCGAGCATTTCCACGCCGGCAGCGGCGGCGCGAGCCTGGCCACGAACCTGGCCCTGGTGAAGGCGAACGCCGAGCTCGCCGCCCGGGTGGCCGTCGAGCTGTCCCGGTGACCGGGCCGGCCGCCGTGCTCGTCGCCGGTCAGCGCGGGCCGCGCCCGGTCAGTTCTCGATGACCGGGTGCGGCCGGGCCTCCAGCTCGGGGCGCTCGCCCCGGTAGCGGTTGGCGTTCTCCGCCTTCTTCGGCAACCGGTCGTTCGCGATCAGCACCGCCATCCAGGGCAGTGGCACCGAGAGCAGCAGCATCGTGACGGCGAGCCACGGGATCTGGTAGAACACCCCGGCCAGGATCAAGCAGGGCACGCGCATGCCCATCATCAGCGCGTAACGCTTCTTGCGGACCGCCAGCTCCTCCTCGTAGGAGAGAGCCGCGTCCGTGATCAGAACAGGATCGGGCTCGCGCTGCGGGTCGGCCACGGGACCACCTCCGCGGTCCATCGTGTCACTCGGCTCCGGTGCGCGCCTGCCGACCCTCGGTCCAATCCCTGCCACTCGGCGCACCGCCGGTGTCCAGCGCCGCGTACAACTCGGCGGCGGTCCGCGGCCGAGGCCCGGCGCCGAGCCCGGCGCGCTCCAGCAGCCGGTGCGCGGCGGGGGCCCAGGCCGGCCCGAGCCGGGCCGAGCGCAGCAGCTGCGGATCGCCGAGCACGGTGTCGGCGCCGGCCACCCGGACCCGGCCCCCGGCCACGACGGCGACGTCGTCGGCCCACCGGTAGGCCAGGTCGACGTCGTGCGTGGACACCACCAGCGTCGTCCCCGCCGCGTGCAGCTCGGCCAGCGTGACCAGCAGCTCTTCGACACCGGCCGGGTCGAGTCCGGCGGTGGGCTCGTCGAGCACGAGCAGCCGTGGGCGCATGGCCACCGCGCCGGCGATCGCGGTCCGCTTCTTCTGCCCGAACGACAGCAGGTGCGTGGGCCGGTCGGCCAGCTCGGCGATCCCGAGCGCCTGCAGGGCCGCCGCGACCCGCGACCGGACCTGGTCGGGCGGCAGCCCCAGGTTGACCGGGCCGAACGAGACGTCCTGCCCGACGCTCGCCGCGAACAGCTGGTCGTCGGGATCCTGCAGCACCAGCTGCACCTGCTCGCGCAGCTCGGCGAGGCCGCGGCGGGTGCGGCTCACCGCGGCGCCGTCGAGCAGCACCTCCCCGGCGTCCGGCACCAGCGCCCCGACGAGCAGCCGGAACAGCGTGGTCTTGCCCCCGCCGTTCGGGCCGAGCACGGCGAGCCGGCGCCCGGCGTGCAGAGCGAGGTCGGCACCGGCGAGCACCGGGCGGCCGGCCTCGTACCCGAAGTGCAGCCCGCAGGCCTGCAGCAGCGGCGGGCTCACGCGAGCGTCCCGTGCAGCGCCCACGTCCCGGCGACGACCGCCACCAGCAGCGCCGCCACGGCAGCGACGAACGGCCGCGACACCGGCCGCGGTTCCACCTCGACCCGCAGCGACCCGGTGTAACCGCGCAACGCCAGCCCTTCCTCCATCCGCCGGGCCCGGTCGAACGACCGCACGAAGATCGCCCCCGCCTGGCCGGCGAGCGACCGGTACGACGTCACCCAGGTGCGGAACCCGAGCCGGCTGGCCTGGGCCTCCCGCACCGTCCGCACCGACTCCAGCAGCAGGAACAGGAACCGATACATCAGGGCGGCGACCTCGGTGATCGCCGGCGGCACGCCGAGCCTGGTCAGCCGCGGCAACGTGTCGGCCAGGGGCGTGGTCGCGGCGAACAGCAGCAGGCACAGCAGCGCCGCGGTCGCCCGTCCGGCGACCTGCAGCGCGGTCGGGAGGCCGGAGGGCTCGAACCTGATCCACGGCGAGCCGCCGACCGCCACCAGCAGCGGCACGGATCCCACCGTGACGAATCCGAGCGGCACTCTCGTCGCCCGCCACGCCTGCCGAGGCGCGACCCCGGCGGGACCGAGCAGCACCGCGCCGGCCACCGCACCCACGACGAGCGCGCCGGGCCATGGCGGCAGCGCGACCGCGCAGGCCAGCAGCCCGAGGGCGAGGAAGGCCTTCTCCGCCGGATGCCGCGGGCGCCAGCGGTTGGTGTAGGCGACCGCGTCCAACGGCAGCATCAGGTGGTGTCGCCCGTGGGCGGCGCCGGCTCGGCGGCCGTGCTGCGGCCCGTACCGAGTCGACGCTTCGTGCGGGCGGCCCCGAAGTAGTAGCCGAGGAACCCGGCACCGACCGCGGCCTGCAGCGCGAACAGGCCCGAGGCCACCTCCGCCGAGGGGGAGAACAGCGGGGCGAACCAGGGTCGGTAGTCGGGGTGGTCGGCGGCGATCTGCTCGGCTGCGACACCGTCGGCGCCGCCGAACTCGCCATCGACGACCAGCAGCGGCAGCCCCGCCAGCGCGACGACGGCGAGCACCAGCAGCCAGTTGACCAGCGTGGACCGCTTCACGCGCCGACCTCCTTCGCAGCGGCGGGTGCCGGGGCCGCCGTGCGGAATCCGAGCCGGGTGAGCTCGGCCGGGCTGACCCGGATGAGCAGCCGCACGATCAGCACGGTGAGCAGCCCCTCGCTGACCGCCAGCGGGATCTGGGTGACCGCGAAGATCGCCCCGAACTTGGCGACCGCGCCGAGCACGCCCGACGACGCGTCCGGGAACGCCAGCGCGAGCTGCGCGCTGGTCACGCAGTAGGTGGCCAGGTCGCCCACCGATGCGGCCAGGAACACCCCGAGCGCGAGCCCGCCACCGAGCCTGCGGGTCGCCGCGAACACCCCGTACGCGACCCACGGCCCGACGATCGCCATGGAGAACACGTTGGCACCCAGGGTGGTCAGCCCGCCGTGCGCGAGCAGCGTGGCCTGGAAGAACAGCACGATCGTGCCGAGCAGGGCCATCACCGGTGGCCGGAACAGGACGGCGCCGAGCCCGGTGCCGGTCGGGTGCGAGCAGGACCCGGTGACCGACGGGATCTTCAGCGCGGAGAGCACGAAGCTGAACGCTCCGGCCGCGCCGAGCAGCAGCTTCGAGTCGGGTTCGGCGCGCACCCGGCGGACCACGGCGCGGCCGCCGTGGATCACGAAGGGCGCGGCGGCGACCGTCCAGGCCACCGCGTGCACCGGGGGAAGGTAGCCCTCTGCGATGTGCATCCCGTTCCTCCCGCCGTCGCCGATGTCGTGCGGAATCTACGGTGCGACCGGATTCGGGTTCAAGACTGAACAGGTAATCAATCTTTGATGTCCGGCGCGGCGCCGGTGACCGGGCGCGCCGGGATCAGGGGGTGGCGAGCGAGGTGTCGTCGGGGTCGGCGTGCCCGTGGGCGTGCAACCGGACCGGGTGCACGGCCTCCTGCGAGACCACCTCGAGGAGCCGGCGGGCCAGGCCGCCGGCGATCCGGTAGCGGACCA
This sequence comes from Pseudonocardia acidicola, assembly GCF_012911935.1. Classification (GTDB taxonomy): domain Bacteria; phylum Actinomycetota; class Actinomycetes; order Mycobacteriales; family Pseudonocardiaceae; genus Pseudonocardia; species Pseudonocardia acidicola. The sequence goes on from NZ_JAAXLA010000004.1 coordinate 10,018, forward strand.
GCCGGCCCTCCCGGTGCGCGGTGACCAGGCCGTGGGCGCGCAGCAACCGCAGCGCGTGCGACACGGCGCTGTCGCTCATCCCGACCGCGACGGCCAGATCGGACACGCACAGGTCACCGGCGTGGTACAGCGCGAGCAGGATGCTCAGCCGGTTGACCTCACCCAAGGCGTCGAGCACCGTCGCCGAGTGCTGCACCTGCTCGCTGTCGGCGAGCACCGCCGTGGCGTCACACACCTGGTCCGGGTCGATCACCCGGAGGCCGCGGCGAGGGATCGGGACCTTGTGCACGAGCCCGATGCTAGCCCTACGCGCTACTTCCCGGCCTTGGCCGCCGCCTTCATCTGCTGCTTGTACTCGCGGACCTTCGCCAGCGAGCGCCCGTCGAGCACGTCGGCCACCGACTTGTACACATCCGCCTCGCCGTAACCGCCCGCGGCCTCACGCCAGCCGTCCGGGGTCACCCCGCGCTGCTTGCCCAGCAGGGCGACGAAGATCTGCGCCTTCTGCTTGCCGAACCCGGGCAGCGCGCCCAGCCGGCGCAGCAGTTCCTTGCCGCTGTCCACGTCGTTCCAGACCGCGGTGACGTCGCCGTCGTACTGCTCGACCAGGGCCGCCGCAAGCGCCTGCACCCGACCGGCCATCGACTTCGGGAAGCGGTGCAGCGCGGGCTGACGGCTGAACAGCTCGACGAGCTCGTCGGGGTCGTGACCGGCCAGCTCGTGGGCGTCGAGGGTGTCGGCGCCGAGGCGGCGCGCCAGCTCGGCCGGGGCGGCGAACGCGCGCTCCATGGGGATCTGCTGGTCGAGCAGCATGCCGATCAGCAACGCCAGCGGGTCCCGGTCGAGCACGGCGTCGGCGTCGGCGTCCTGGGCCAGGCTGATGCTCACCGGGGCAGCTTAACGGCGGGGGCGAACGAGGGGCGCCCGAGCGGGATCGGGGAGGATCGACGGTGTGCTCCCCCGTTTCGAGCCCGCCCTGACCGATGCGCTGCGCACCGCCCTGACCCGAGCCGGTTACACGACCGACGGCGTGCGCGGGCTGCTCGGCCCCGACGCGCACGCTGCGCTGAGCCGCGGCGAGCCCGAGGCCGCGTCCCGGGCCACCCGCGACGCCGGTGATCTCGGGGTCATCGTCCGGCTGCTGCTGCTCGGCGAGTCCGAACCGGAGGCGGCGGTGGCCGCGGCGTTCGCGCCGGCCCCGGCCGCCGATCTGGTCGGCGCCGGGCTGCTGCGGCGCGACGCCGAGGGGTTGGTCGCGGGACTGGACCTGCGCCCCTACGCCGACGAGGACGGCGAGTGGTGGGTGCTGTCGGACCTGGACACCCCAGCCGCGCGGCAGGACCGCGACCACGTGACCGGCGTCGGCGGGGCGTCGCTCACGCTGGCCGCGGCCACCGCGCGCAGGCCGGTCGGCACGTTGCTCGACCTCGGCACCGGTTGCGGCGTGCAGGCCCTGCACGCCGCCCGGCACGCCGGCGCCGTCACCGCGACCGACGTGGCGCCCCGCGCGCTGGCCCTGGCCGCGGCCACCTTCGCGCTCAACGAGGTCGACGTCGAGCTCCTGGACGGCCCGTGGCTGGAGCCGGTCACCGGGCGCCGGTTCGACCAGATCGTCTCCAACCCGCCGTTCGTGCCCGGCCCGGCCCGGGTCGACTACGTCTACCGCGACTCCGGGCAGGCGGGTGACGCCGCGCTGGCCGGGCTGATCCGGGCGCTGCCCGAGCACCTCAACCCCGGCGGAGTGGCCCAGCTGCTCGGTTCCTGGCTGCACGTGCGCGGCGAGGACTGGCCCGACCGGGTGCGCTCCTGGCTGCCCCCGGGCGTCGACGCGTGGATCGTGCAGCGCGAGGTCACCGATCCGGCGCTGCACGTCGGCACGTGGCAGCGCGACGCCGGGCTCGACCTCAGCTCGCCCGAGGCCCGCCGGCAGGCCGGCGAGTGGCTGGACTGGCTCGAGGAGCAGGACGTCGAGGCCGTCGGGTTCGGGTACCTGCTGCTGCGCCGGCTCGAGGACCCCACCGCGGAGCCGACGGTCGTGGTCGAGGACATGCTCGGCGCAGTGGACGACCCGCTCGGCCCCGAGATGGCGGGCTGGCTCGAGCGCGTCGACTGGCTCCGCGCGCACGCATCCGACGAGGCCCTGCTCGGTGCCCGGCTGGCGCTCGCCCCGACCGCGGTGCTGGAGCGCTACGCGGTGCCGGGCGACGAGGGCTGGGCCGACGCCGGCGCCGCCGTGATGCGCTCCGACGGACCACGCTGGCGGCACGAGATCGACGCGCCGGCCGCGGCGCTGCTGGCGGGCTGCCGCGGCGAGCTGCCGCTGGAGGAGCTGCTGACCCTGCTCGCCTTCGCCCACGACGTGCCGCTCGACGCACTGGTCGCCGCGACGCTGCCGGCCGTCCGCGAGTTCGTCCGGCACGGCATGCTGCTGCCCGTCGACGGGTGGCCGGCTGCGGACCGGTCGCGATGAGGGCGGTCGCGGCGCGGGTCGGCCGGGCGGCGGTGCGGGTGGACGGCGCAGTCGTCGGCGAGATCGAGGGTCCCGGGCTGCTGGTGCTGCTGGGCGTGCATGTCGACGACACCGCCGACACCGCGCGCACCATGGCCCGCAAGCTGCACGAGCTGCGCATCCTCGACGGCGAGCGGTCCAGCGCCGAGGCCGGCGCGCCACTGCTGGTGGTCAGCCAGTTCACCCTCTACGGCGACACCCGCAAGGGCCGCCGGCCGTCGTGGTCGGCGGCCGCGCGCCCGGAGCAGGCCGAACCGCTGGTCGACGCGGTGGTCGCCGAGCTGCGGGGTCGCGGCGCGCACGTCGAGACGGGCGTGTTCGGCGCGCAGATGGCCGTCGAGTCGGTCAACGACGGCCCGTTCACGGTGATCGTGGAGGTCTGACCGGACAGTCAGCCGTGGGCCTGGACCAGGCCCATCACCTCGGTGCGCCAGTCCTCGTACTGTTTGGCGCTGATCTGCTCGCTGGGCTCGGCGACGAGCCGCGCGGCCGGGTCCTCTCCCCCGCGCAGCGCGAACCGGACCAGCTCGAGATCGGTCCGCGAACCGCTCGCCACGGTGACCCGGACGCCGCGGGCGGCGAGCTCCGCACGGGTGGCATGGGCGAGCACGTGCAGCAGCGCGAGCCGGGAGTGCTGGTCGTCGGGGAGGGCAGCGCCCGCCGGGACGTTGCCCGAGACCAGCACGACGCTGGCCCCGTCGGCGAGCGCCGGCAGCACCCGCTCGACCAGCGCGAACCGGCCGAGCAGGCCGTCGGAGAGGAAGGAGCGCACCCTCCCGACCAGGGTGTCCCCGATCGGGCGCACGGTGACCGGCAGCTGCACGTAGTGATCGATGGGGCCATCGAGATCGAGGTCGTCGAGCTGCGCGGCGTCGGCCGCCGTCAGCACCTCCAGCCCCTCGGCGGACAGCCGGTCGGCCACCTCCGCCACCCGGTCTCCGGACCCGGTCACCAGTGCGCGCACCATGGAGTGACCCTAGGTGATCTGCACCACTGGCCGCATCACCGACGGTCCCCGACGACGACGGCGGCCCCGCCCGGCCTCCTCGGACGAGGGACCAGGCGGGGCCGTCGGCACCCCCTGCGAGATCAGCTCTTGGCGGCGTTGCGCGCGGTGCGCGCGGTGGAGGCGGCCTTGTCGCCGGCCTCGTCCACAACCGTGGCGGCCTTGTCGGCCGCGGTCTCGGTGGCGTTCACCGTGTGCTGCGTGACCGACTGGGCGGCCCGGGCCGCCTGGTCGGTGACGGTCTCGACGGTCTGGAAGCCCGCCGTGAACAAGGTGTGCGCGAACTGGCGCTGGTTCTCCAGCACCTTCTCGGCGAAGTCGAAGGTGCGGTCGACGACCGCGTGTGCGTCGGGCAGCTTCGGCTGGCCGCCGGTCAGGCTGCCGGTGTAGGACTGCACGGTGTCGGCCCAGGTACGGACGGCGGCGGTGACCGCCTCCTGGCTGCGCTTGGCGAAGTCGACGAACTGGTCGGTAGGCGCGGTCATCAACTCGTCCTTTCGTGACTCGGTTGGATGTCCGCTACCTAAACTAAGCAGGGCCGTTAAGTATGTCAAGCAGTCCGGGGGCCGGAACCTACTGTGACCCCGATCCCTCCACGAAGCTGCGGTACACACCCAGCAGCGCGGTGCGCTGCTCCTCGGTGAGCCGCGGGTCCGAGCGGATCGCCTCCTCGGTGCCGGCGGCCCGGGGCTCGTCGGCCCGCTCCCGCTCCACGGCGCCGTTCATGGGCGCGCCCGAGGCCCACCCCGCCTGCTTGAGCATCTGCTCGGTGGACAGTTGCAGAGCGTCGGCAATGGCCTGCAGCACCTTCAGCGAGGGCTGGTGCAGGCCACGCTCGATCTGGCTCAGATACGCGTTGGACACACTCGTCAGCGAGGCCATCTCGCGCAGCGACAGCTTCGCCATCTGCCGTTGCGCGCGGATGAACCCGCCCAGCGCGTTGATCTGCGCCGACCAGCCCTGCTGATCCCGCTCGGATGATCCGTCAGTCGACTGCGACGTGCTCACGCCGCGACCTCGACACCGACGCCTTGTGGGCCCATGGCCGCATTGTCCCGCCGATCACCCGCCGCGTCGCCCAGGGCACGCCGGAAATTTGGCGACGTCGGGCACGTCGCCGGCCACGCCGCCGGCGCGCCCCTGCGCCGCACCGCCGCGGACCGGCGAACAGCCCTCAGCCCCGCAGCACGTAGCTGCCGGGCGCCGACTCCAGCACGGGGTGTGCCGAGCTGCCCATCGGCGGCGGGATCCGCTGCTCCCCGGCGCGCTCCGCGATCCACGGCGTCCAGTCCTCCCACCAGCTCTTCTTGTGCTCGACGGCATTGTCGCGCCACCCCTGCGCGCCCTCCGGCAGGTGGTCGGACTCGCCGAACCGGTGCGTGGACCTCGGCGACGGCGGGTTGACCACGCCGGCGATGTGCCCCGAGTTCGACAGCACGAACCGGACGATGCCGCCGAGCCGCCGGGCTCCCTCGTAGACCGAGGTCCACGGCGCGATGTGGTCGGCCTCCGCACTGACCACGTAGGCGTCCTGACGCACCGCGGACAGATCGAGGCGCTCCCCGGCCAGTTCCATCGTGCCCTCGGCGAGCTGATTCTCCAGGTAACAGGTCCGCAGGTACTCGACCTGCATGGCAGCCGGCATCCGGGTGGAATCGGAGTTCCAGCTCAGCATGTCGAAGGGCGCCGGGTCCTCGCCGAGCATCCAGTCGTTGACCACGTAGTTCCACACCAGGTCGGTCGCCCGCAGCAGGTCGAACGTGGTCTTCATGCTCTCCGAGGGCAGGTAGCCGTCGCGGGCCATGGAGCGCTCGAGACGCTGCACCGTCTTCTCGTCGGTGAAGACGCCGAGCGGGCCGGGCTCGGTGAAGTCCAGCAGCGTGTTCATCAGGGTCAGCGAGTGGATCCGGTCGTCTCCGCGCGCCGCGAGCCAGGCTGCGGCCGCGGTGGCGAGCGTTCCGCCGAGACAGAGCGCGGCGACGTTCACGGTGGGCGAGCCGGTGATCTCCTCGACGACGTCGAGCGCGGCGAGCGGGCCCTCGCACAGGTAGTCGCTCATCGTCACCTCGCGCAGCCCGCTGTCCGGGTTCCGGTAGCTGATCATGAACGCGGTGTGCCCGTGCTGCACCGCCCACTCGACGAGGCTCTTCTGCGGGGCGAGATCCATGATGTAGTACTTGTTGATCCACGGCGGGCTGAGCAGCAGCGGGATCGCGTGCACCCGCTCGGTCTGCGGCTCGTACTGGATCAGCTCGATGAGCCGGTTGCGGAACACGACCTTGCCCGGGGTGGCCGCCAGATCCCTGCCCACCTCGTGCTGTCCCGGTGCCACCTGGCGCGGCATGCCGTTGTTGGTCACCGCGTCGCGCAGCATGTTGCGGACCCCGCGGACCAGGCTGTGCCCGCCGGTCTCCAGGGCCTTCTTCAGCAGGGCGGGGTTGGACCACGGCCAGTTCACCGGCGCGGTGGCCTCGACCACCTGCCGGACCATGAAGTCGATCTTGCGACGGGCCGTCGGACCGAGCTCCAGCTCGCCGGACACCGCCCGCAGGTGATCGGCGAACAGCGCGTGCTCCTGGCGACAGAGGTAGTACCAGGCGTTCTGCTCCCAGGCGGGGTCGGCGTACCTGCGGTCCTCGGGGGTCAGCTCGGCAGGCCCCTCGGACGTCGCCCCGGCGCCGCGGAGCAGTGCCGCGAGCGCGGCTCTCCCGGTGTCGCCGCCGAAGGCGATCGTCGCGCGGACCGCGGCCGCCGGGCTCGAGGCGAGCGCGCGGAGCGCCTCGAGCCCGGCGCCGGCGAGGCCCACCGGATCGACCTGAGCCGCCGCCTCCCGGGGATCCAGCAGATCGCGCAGGCTCGTCACCATGTCGGCGGCGGTCCGGCGCAGCGCTGCGGCGGCATCGTTCGCCCTGCCGTCGAGGACGTCGCCGAGGACGTCGCCGAGGGCGTCGTTCAGGTCGGTCGACCGGACCACGTCTCGCCTCCCTGCTCGATGTCACCGTTCCGACCGCCGCTCGGCCGAACGGTCCCGGCCGGATGAGCACCCCATCGTCTCGAGGGACTCCCCGGTAAGGGTGCATGCCCGTTCCCGGTCAGGTGTATGCCCCGTCACCTGCGCTTGAAAAAGCAAGCACTACCCGGCAGTAACTCAGCTGTTGCTCGGGATGTGCACCGACCCTAACGTTGGATCTCCGAGTTTCGGACATCAGTGTTGATGGGAGATGCATGCCCCCCGTGGCTTTCCCCGCGCCGACCGCCGCGTCCGGCGGCGACATCGCATCCGCCGACCCGCTGCGGTACCTGTTCGGCTACAACGCGAGGAGCACCGCACGCAGCCTGGCCGAGTTCACCCGGGCCGCAGGCACCGCCTGGGTCGACACCCTCACCCGGGCCGCAACTCCCCTCGAGGCGGCCACCCGCGGCCTGCTGTGGCTCACCGCGATGCGCGACCGGCGGGCGCCGGACTGGCACCTGCCCAACGACATCGTGCTCAGCACCCCGTTCGCCCACCTGCGCGACTTCACCGACGACGCCCATCGCGCCACCGACGTCGTCCCCACCCTGGTGCTGCCGCCCCAGGCCGGCCACTCGTCCACCGTCGTCGACTTCTCCCCCGCCCAGAGTCAGCTCGCCGTGATCAAGGCGGCCGGCCTGACCCGGCTGTACTCGCTGGAATGGCGGGCGGCGACCGCGGCCACCCGGCACGTCACCATCACCGACTACCTCGACGTCATCGACCGCTCGATCCGCCGGATGGGCGGGCGGGCCAACCTGGTGGGCAACTGCCAGGGCGGGTGGCTCGCCGCGATCTACGCGGCGCTGCACCCGGAGCGGGTGCACACCCTGACCCTGGCCGGCGCACCGATCGACTTCCACGCAGGCGAGTCCGTGATCGCGGCGTCGACGATCGCGCTGACCAGGGCATTCGGCCTGGCCCCCTACCGGGCGCTGGTGGCGGTGGGCGGCGGGAACATGCCGGGCCGCGCGGTGCTGGGCAACTTCATCGGCATCCAGCCGCACTCGGAGATCGCCCGCCAACTGCAGCTGCTGGAGAACATCGACGACCCGGCGCACGTGGAGCGCTACCGGGTGTTCGAGGACTGGTTCAAGCACACCCAGGACATCCCCGGGAGCTTCTATCTGTGGCTCGTCGAGCACCTGTTCCGGCGCAACCAGCTGATCTCCGGCGATCTCGTGATCGACGGCCGCCGCGCCGACCTGGCCGCGATCACCTGCCCGCTGTTCCTGCTGGCGGGGTCGACCGACCACATCACCCCGCCGGCCCAGCTGTTCGCCGCCGCGGACGCCGTCGGCACCCCGCGCGAGCAGATCACCCGGCGCACGGCCAACGGCGGGCACCTGGGCCTGTTCATGGGGCGGGACGCGCTGCGCGAGGACTGGCCGCCGCTGCTCGAGGCCGTCTACGAGCACTCGGTGCCACGGGCCGACCCGGCCGCGGGCGGGGCGGGAGCGGCCGAGCGCACGCTGGCCGCCGCGACCGCCGTCGCCGACCCGCGCGGCACCCGCCGGGTGCCGGCTCCCTGATCGATTCCGGGCGGGGAATGTGATCCACGTTCACCCGCCCGGCGGATGCGCGCGGGCGGGAACGTTTACCGATGGCCGTGCGTTCAACCCTATGAGAGCCCCGGCGGGAGGCCGCCACCAGCGCCACCGCCCGGGTCCCGTAGGGGAGGAACGCAGATGACAGCGCCGCAGACCATTCCCGGCCAGCGGACCGCGCCCGACGAGGCTGCAGCCGCCACTGCCGTCGAGTTGTCCGCCGAGGACCTCGACGCCCAGAGCCCGGCCGCCGACCTCGTGCGGGTCTACCTGAATGGTATCGGAAAGACCGCGCTGCTGACGGCAGCGCAGGAGGTCGAGCTCGCGAAGCGGATCGAGGCGGGCGTGTTCGCCAAGCACGTCCTCGACACCGCGCGCGAGGACGACACCCAGCTCGACAAGCAGTACGCCGCCGATCTGCGGGCGATCGTCCGCGACGGCGAACGCGCCCGGAACCACCTGCTCGAGGCCAACCTGCGCCTGGTGGTGTCGCTCGCCAAGCGCTACACCGGCCGTGGCATGCCGCTGCTGGACCTGATCCAGGAGGGCAACCTCGGGCTGATCCGCGCCGTGGAGAAGTTCGACTACGCCAAGGGCTTCAAGTTCTCCACGTACGCGACCTGGTGGATCCGCCAGGCCATCACCCGCGGCATGGCCGACCAGGCCCGTACCATCCGGCTGCCCGTGCACCTGGTGGAGCAGGTCAACAAGCTGGCCCGGATCAAGCGGGACCTGCACCAGCGCCTGGGCCGCGAGGCCACTCACGAGGAGCTGGCCGAGGAGTCGGGCCTGGCCGTCGAGAAGATCGCCGACCTGCTCGACCACGCGCGCGACCCGGTGAGCCTGGACATGCCGGTGGGCTCGGAGGAGGAGGCCCCGCTCGGCGACTTCATCGAGGACGCCGAGGCCACCGACGCCGAGAACACGGTGATCTCGCACCTGCTGCACGACGACCTGCGCCGGGTGCTGGCCACCTTGGAGGACCGCGAGCAGTACGTGATCCGGATGCGCTACGGCCTGGACGACGGGCAGCCGCGCACGCTGGACCAGATCGGCCGCCGCTTCGGGCTGTCCCGTGAGCGCGTCCGGCAGATCGAGCGCGAGGTCATGGCCAAGCTGCGCATCGGCGAGCGGGCCGACCGGCTCCGCGCCTACGCCAGCTGAGCTGACCGACACGGCCGGTCCACCCCGCCCGGCCCGCCGGTGACATCAGGCCGGCGCCACCCGTGGGCTCCCCACGATCTCAACGGGTGGCGCCGGTCCGATCATCTTCTCCGGAGTCCGGTCCCGACGACCGGCCCGACAGGCTCCCCGATCGGGCGAGCGGGTGTGACGTCAGCCGAGGGTGAACGGGTCCCGGGTGCCACCGGTCAGCTCGACCCACACCGACTTGTTCTCGGTGTACTCGTTGACGGCCTCGATGCCGTTCTCCCGGCCCAGCCCGCTGGCCCCGAACCCGCCGAACGGCACGCTGGGGGCGACGACCCGGTAGGCGTTGATCCACACCGTGCCGGCCCGCAACTTCGCCGCGACCCGGTGCGCCCGGTGCACGTCCTTCGTCCACACCGCTGCGGCCAGCCCGTACGGGGTGTCGTTGGCCAGCTTCAGCGCCCCGGCCTCCTCGGTGAACGTGTACGCCGAGAGCACCGGGCCGAAGATCTCCTCCTTGACCACGGTCGAGTCCGGGCCGACACCGGTGAGCACGGTCGGCTTCACGAAGTAGCCGCCCAGGCCCTCGTCGGCGGTGCCACCGTAGGCCACCGTGGCGCCCTCGGACTGTGCCGTCTGCAGGTAGCCGAGGACCTTTTCGTACTGCGGCCGGTTGGCCACCGGCCCCATCTCGGTCTCCGGGTCGTTCGGGTCGCCCAGCTTGATCTGCGCGGCCCGCTCCGCGACGAGCCGGACCAGCTCGTCGTGCACGCTCTCGTGCACGATCAGCCGGGACCCGGCCATGCAGGTCTGCCCGGTCGCGGCGAACACCCCGGCGACCAGCCCGTTCGCGGCGGCCTTGAGGTCGGCGTCGGGGAACACGATCTGCGGGGACTTCCCGCCCAGCTCCAGGGTGACCTTGTTGATGTTCTCCGCGGCCGCCTTGGCGACCGCCCGGCCGGTGGCCGTGGAGCCGGTGAACGCGACCTTGTCCACCCCGGGGTGGCCGGCCAGCGCGGCCCCGACCTCGCGGGACAGCCCGGACACGACGTTGACCACCCCCGGCGGGAACCCGGCCTGCTCGATCAGCTCGGCGAACCCCAGCGTCGAGGCCGGCGAGTGCTCCGACGGCTTGATCACGAACGTGCAGCCGGCGGCCAGCGCGGGCGCCAGCTTCCAGGTCATCAGCAGCAGCGGCGAGTTCCACGGCGTGATCGCCGCGACCACACCGACCGGCTCCCGGCGGGTGTAGACGAGGTAGTTCGGGTTCGGCGACGGGATCTGCCGGCCCTCCAGCTTGTCGGCCAGGCCCGCGTAGTAGTGGTACCAGGCGCCCAGCCCGTTGAGCTGGCCGATCATCTCCCGGTAGAGCTTGCCGGAGTCCTGCACCTCGAGCCGGGCCAGCCGCTCGGCGTTCTCGGTGACCAGATCACCCAGCCGGCGCAGCAGCGCGGCGCGGGCGAAGCCGGTCATCTCGCCCCACTCACCCTCCAGGGCCGCCCGGGCCGCGGCGACGGCGGCGTCGACGTCCTCCGGGCCACCGTCGGGCACCACCGCCCACGGCTTGCCGGTGTAGGGGTTCTGCGACTCGAAGGTCTTCCCGGAGATCGCATCGACGGCCTTGCCGCCGATCAGCATCCGGAACTGCTCGAGATCAGCCATTGGTCCGTCCTCCTCGACTGCACACTCAGGCCTGCTCTGGCTGGTCACGCTACGAGTGCCGCCCACCCCGCGGCTATCCGTGTGCCGCATCGCGACAGCCGCCGCGCGCCGGCGTCCCGCCGGGTTCAGCCGGTGCAGCGGCGCACGGTGGCCGAGGGAAGCTCGCCGAAGCGCTTCCGGTACTGCTGGGCGAAGCGGCTGGGATGGAAGAACCCCCAGCGCATCGCCACGTCGGTGATCCGCACATCCGGGTCCCGGCCTCCGGTCAGCTCGGCGCGTACGTGGTCGAGCCGGATCCGCCGCAGGTAGGCCATCGGCGATTCGCCGAACGCCTGCTGGAACGACGCGTGCAGGGTGCGCACCGACATGCAGCCGACCCGGGCCAGCTCGCCGGGGGTCAGCGGGTCGTCGGCGTTGCTCTCCATGTACTCGACCACCGCCCGCAGCCGGCCGGGGCGGGCCGGCTCGACCGGGCGGTGCAGCTCGTCGGCCCACCGGTGGCCGACCGCGCTGAGCAGCTGGGTGAGCACGAACGCCTCCAGTTGCTCGCGGGCAAGCGGCATGTCGGCCAGCCCGCCGGGGCGGTCCAGTTCGGCGGCGAGGAACTCCACCGAGGCCAGCAGGCCGCGCCCGCGCGGAGTGGTCAGGTCGATCTGGAAGTCGAAGTCGACGACCTCGTGCACCGGCCGTCCCAGCAGGCCGCCGAGATGACATTCGAGCGCGGTGCGGGGGATCTTGAGGATGAGCTGCTCGGCGTCGGGGGTCCAACGGACCCGGTTGAGCTGGTCGGGCAGCAGCACCACACCGCTGGACCGCGCCGCCGTCTTGGCCCGTTTGCCGTCCTGCCGGTCGGCGTGTGTCCGGCCCCGGATGGTGAGGTTGACGTGATAGCAGTTCTCGGTGGCCGGCATGGACAGCCGGGTCGGAGCCCCGTAGGTCAGGAAGCCGAGGGTGAAGTTCCGGTCCTCGATCGCGTTGAGCACCATGCCCAGCCGGTCGCCGCTCCCGCCGCCGGCCCGGTCGGGGACCAGTTCGTGGGGCAGGTAGACGCGGGTCACCGCGTCCCGCGCCTGCTCCAGGTCTCCGGTCTCCAGCACGGGGAACGAGCTGAGCGGAACGCTCACCCGGCCACCTCCACCACGGCGTTGTGATGCACGGCTGACGGGACCGAACGATAGCCACCCGACGCCGCGGGTTGCAGCCTCAGTGCCGCAGACCGGCCTGCTTGAGCAGCGGCATCACGTTGGCGTCGAAGTACTTCATCTCCTCGTTGTAGTCGATCAATCCCATGATCATGCCCTCCATGCCGGCCGCGTGCAGCCGGCCGAGCTCCTCGGTGACCTGCTCCGGGGTGCCCACGATCGGGTAGCCCGCCCAGCCCGCGATGAAGCGCTCCTGGAACTGCTTGATCTGCTCGTTGAACGACTGCGACTGCATCCCGGCGATCTTCATGACGTTCTCCGCCGCGCCCCAGTCGCCCTTCTCGATCACGTTGTCGAAGGCCGCCTTGGCCTCCTTCTCGGTGTCCCGGCAGACGATCAGCCCGTAGGTCATGGTCGTGATCTCGCGCTGGTGGTCGTCGCGCGCCTTGGCCCGGATCGTGTCGGTGTAGGCCTTCATCTCCTCCAGCGTCGTCAGCGACGCGAAGTTGATGTCCACGTTGCGGGCGGAGAACTCCACGCCCGCCTTCGAGTTGCCCGCGTTGATCAGGATCGGCCGCGGGGCCTGGTGCGGCTTGGGGTAGGACTCGACACCGGTGCAGGTGAAGAACTCGCCCCTGTGGTCGAACGAGCCCTCCTCGCTCCACAGCTTGAGCACCAGGTCGAGCCACTCCTGGCCGAAGACGTAGCGCTCGTCGTGCTCGCGCTGCGAGCCGTCGAACATCTCCATTTCGGGGGAGAACCAGCCCATCACCAGGTTCAGCCCGAACCGGCCGCCGGAGATGTGGTCGATCGTGGTCGCCGCCTTGGCCGCGACGATCGGGTGCATCGTCGGCAGGTGGGAGGTGGCGAAGATGCCGATCCGCTCGGTGGCCTGCGCGAGCCCGGCAGCCCAGGCATAGGTCTCGAAACAGGTGCCGTTGAAGTTCGTGGTGCCGCCGAAGCCACGCCACCGGGCGATCGGCACCAGCGCCTCGAAGCCGATGGCCTCGGCGGTGCGGGCCACCTGCAGGGTGTGTTCCCAGGTCGCCTTGTAGGTGCTCTCGGCGTGGCTCATGATCAGCCCGTAGGAGCAGTTCGTGCCGAACAGGCCCAGCTTCATCTTCTGGTCGTTGTAGAGCGGGTGGGTCTGCCGGCCGTCGACCAGCGGCCGGGACTCCTCCACCGGGCGCGGGGCCGTCGGATTCAACTCGAGCGCTGCCGCAGTCATGGCACCTCCTCGTCGCCCCGCGCCGACCTGCGGGGTTCCCGCGCGATGTGGCCTGTGCCACCCGCCTGCCGGGAGGAGACGGTAGGCAGGCCGGCGAAACGGATCTATCCGCCCAGCGCAGCCGGGCAGCCGCCGAGTGCAGACCCGCCGGCCGTTCCGCGCACCAGCAACCGGCTACTGCGCGGAACGGATGGTCAAGAACGCCGGACCGTGCCTAACCTGGCGTCCATGTCTGGTTCCCCGTCGAGTGCCAGCGCGCCCCCCGGTCCGGTCGACCCGGCCGTCATGCGCGAGGTCCTGGGCCACTTCGTCTCCGGTGTCGTCGTGATCACCGCGCACGGCCCCGACGGGCCGATCGGCTTCACCTGCCAGTCCTTCGCCTCGCTGTCGCTGGATCCGCCACTGGTCAGCTTCTCGCCGTCGCGCACGTCGTCGACCTGGCCGAGGATCCGCGAGATCGGCACGTTCGCCATCAATGTGCTGGCCGAGGACCACGAGCACTACAGCGCCGGGTTCGCCCGCTCCGGCGTGGACAAGTTCGCCGGCGTGGACTGGACCCCGGCCCCGTCCGGGGCGCCCGTGCTGAACGGGGTCAGTGCCTGGATCGATGGCGCGCTGTGGAACGAGTACGACGGCGGCGACCACACCATCGTCGTGGCCCGCGTATCCGACCTCGGCGCCGACTCGGCCCGGCTGCCGCTGCTGTTCTACCGCGGCCGCTACGGCATCACCGCGCCCGATGCCCTCGCCACCGAGGAGGAGAGCCGATGAGCGTCGTGCTGGGGGTGGTCGGCGGGCCCGACCCGGGTGGCCGCACCAGCACCGCCGTCGCGGGCATCCTGGCCGGCGCCGAGGCGGCCGGAGCGACCACCTCGCTGATCGAGCTGAGCCAGGCCGAGCCGGCCGCCGTCACAGCGGCCCTCGAGGCCGCGGACGCCGTCGTGTTCGGCAGCCCGGTCTACCGCGCCACCTATACCGCCCTGCTCAAGGACCTGCTGGAGCGCACCGAGCGTGGCAAGTGGGGCGAGACCACCGCCCCGCTGCAGGGCAAGGCCGCGGCCACCGTGCTCACCGGCGCGAGCGGGCACCACTTCCTCGCGATGAACGACCTGCGCAACGTGCTGGCCGGGTTCTTCGCGATGCAGGTCCTCTCCCCCGGCCTGTACGTCGACCACTCCGGCTACGCCGACCGCTCCACCCTGACCGAGGACAGCGCCGCGCTGGCCGCCACCCACGGGGCCGCGCTGGTCGACCTGGCCACGGCGGTCCGCGGTTCGAAGGCACTGTCCGCGATCACCCCGCAGGTCTGACCCGGCAGGTCCGGGCGCGCCACCGCCGTTCGCGCCGCGGGGCCGAATCGCCGTCGGTGACCGGTTCTGCAGCATGGGCCGATGCCGAGCGTCACGCTGAGCATCGGGCTGTTGGCGCCTCCATGGGCGGCGGTGCCACCACCGACCTACGGAGGAACCGAATCGGTCATCGACCAGTTGGCTCGCGGGCTCTCCGCCGCGGGGCACCAGGTCACGTTGTTCGCGACCGGCGACAGCACGGCCCCGGTGCCGACCGCCTACACGCGCGACGACGCGGCCGGCGATCAGATGGGCCGGACCCCGGTCGAGCTGCACCACGTGATGCACGGGTACGAGGCGCTCGCCGGCTGCGACATCGTGCACGACCACACCCTGGCCGGCCCCGCCTGGGCTCTCGCCGGTGGCCACGACCGGGTGGTGACCACGTGCCACGGCCCGTTGGACGGCGATTTCCGGCAGATCTACCAGCGCTACGGCACGCGGCTGCCGGTCAGCGCGATCTCGAACGCGCAGGTGGCCCGCGCCCCGGACATCACGGTCTCCACCTCGCGAATGGTCGCCGACCATCTGGCCCTCTATGAGGATGTGGTGTGCCGATGACCCTGGTCGACGCCGAGACCTCCGACGCGTGGGCGACCGGAGCCGGGCCGCCCGTGCCGCCCGCCGAGACCGGCACCGTCACCGCCGTCGAGGGCTCCACGTTCTGCGTGTCCTCGACCTCCGGAGACATGCTGCGCGACTTCCCGCACGGGCTGTTCGTCGCCGACACCCGGATCGTGTCGTGCTGGAAGCTCGCAGTCGACGGCCAGGCCGTGGAGACCCTCACCGCGCTCGAGGACCCCACCGAGCCCTACCGGGTGACCTTCGTGGGCCGCACCGCGCCGCACAGCGGGCACGCCGACAGCACGGTGCTCGTCCTGCGCCACCGCTACGTCGGCGACGGTATGCGCGAGGACGTCGTGCTGCGCAACCTGGGCCGGGAGGCGACGGGGGTGACCCTGTCCCTCACCGTCACCACCGACTTCGCCGACCTGTTCGAGGTGAAGCAACGCCGCGTGAACCCCGCGCACGGGGTCGTCGTCGACGTCGGCGCGGACGCCCTGACCTACCAGCTCGAGACCCCCACCGACGTGCGCGGCTCCCGGATCACCGCAACCGGCGACCCCGGCATCTCGCCGGGCCGGTTCACCTTTCACCTGGTGATCCCGGCCCGCTCGGAATGGTCGACCTGCCTGAGCGTCGAGGCCTTGGTCGGGGGACGCCGCATCCCGCCGCGGCACCGCTGCGGGGCACCGGTGCAGACGAGCCCCCCGGCGCGACGGATGCAGGCCTGGCGGCTGGCCGCCCCGAGCATCCGGACCCCGGACACCGTCCTCGCCGACACGCTGCGGGCCAGCGCCCGGGACCTGGGTGCGCTGCAGATCGAGGACCCGGATCACCCCGACTGTCCCGTCGTCGCGGCCGGGGCGCCGTGGTTCATGGCCCTGTTCGGCCGCGACTGTCTGCTGACCAGCTGGATGGCGCTTCCGCTTGACCCGCGGCTGGCTCGGTGCAGCCTGCGCACGCTGGCCCGGCTCCAGGGCCGGAAGTCCGATCCACTCACCGAGGAGCAGCCCGGCCGGATCCTGCACGAGGTGCGCATGGGCCGGGAGGCCGGGCTCGCCCTGGGTGGCGGCAACGTCTACTACGGCACTGTCGACGCGACCCCGCTGTTCGTCATGCTGGTCGGCGAGCTGCACCGCTGGGGCGAGCTGCCCGACGAGGACCTCAGGGCGCTCCTGCCGGCGGTCGACCGGGCGCTGACCTGGATCGCCGACTACGGCGATCTCGACGGCGACGGGTTCGTCGAGTACCGCAGGCACACCGACCGGGGGTTGGCCAACCAGGGCTGGAAGGACTCCTTCGACGGGGTCAATCACGCGGACGGCCGGCTCGCGGTCCCACCCATCGCACTGTGCGAGGTGCAGGGCTACGCCTACGCCGCGTTCCGCGCCCGCGCCGCCATCGCCACGACGCTCGGCGACCCGGCGGCGGAGTCGTACTGGCGAGGCCGGGCGGCCACGCTCAAGTCGGAGTTCAACCACTGGTTCTGGATGGACGACCGGGAGGCGTTCGCGATCGCACTCGACGGGGACAAGGAGCAGGTCGACGCGGTCACGTCCAACATGGGGCACTGCCTGTGGACCGGCATCGTCGATGACGAGAAGGCGCCCGCGGTGGCCCGGCACCTGTCCGGCGAGCGGCTCGACAGCGGGTTCGGCGTGCGCACGCTGGCGAACGACATGGGCGCCTACAACCCGATGAGCTATCACAACGGCTCGGTATGGCCGCACGACAGCGCGATCGCGGTGGCCGGGCTGGCCCGCTACGGCTTCGTCGAGCAGGCTCAGCGGATCGCGCTCGAGGTGCTCGACGCCTCGGCCCGGTTCGGCGACCGGCTGCCCGAGCTGTACTGCGGCTTCGACCGCGAGCAGTTCTCCCGCCCGGTCCCCTACCCCACCTCCTGCTCGCCGCAGGCGTGGGCGGCCGCCTCCCCGCTGCTGCTCACCCGCAGCCTGCTGCGGCTGGACCCGGACCTACCGGCCGCGCGGGTCGGCTTCGACCCGGTGCTGCCCGAGCGGATGCTCCCGTTGCGGATCGAGAACGTGCCGCTGGGGGGCGGGCGGATCGACCTGGAGATCCGGTCGGACGGTTGGGAGCTCGACGGGCTGCCCGACGAGGTGGCTCTCGACGCCGGCCCGCAGGACTGAAATCGCCCTGACCGACGTCTCGGGCGTCCTCGGGCCCATGCGGGGCCCGCGACGTCAGGAGCCCCGTGGGCGACATCCGCACCGAACTGCGGGTGGAGCAGCTCGCCCCACCGGCGGGCGCGGCCTCCTCGCGATGCTGCTCGGTGTGATGTCGGGACACGTCTTCTAGCGGCCACCGCCGGCTGTCGACCGGGAGAACCGGTTCGGGGTGGTGTCGGCCAGCGCGGCGAGCAGGTCGTCGATCGCGGCCAGGCTGTGCGCGCTGACCACGGCGTCGCAATACGGCCAGGCCGCGGCCATGCCGCCGACCAGCGGCCGGTACCCGGGCACGCGGGTCCGCGGGTTGGCCCACACGATGCGGTGGGCCAGCCGGGACAGCCGCGCCATCTGGGTCCGCAGCAGCGCCGGGTCCCCGGTCTCCCAGCCGTCGGAGATGATCAAGACGACCGCGCCGCGGGCCATCCCGCGGGCGCCGTGCGCGTCCAGGAACTCCTTGAGCGCCTCCCCGATCCGGGTCCCGCCGGACCAGTCCGGAGCGAGCCGGCCGGCCCGCCGCAACGCGATCGCCGGGGTGCTGGGGGCGAGCACCGGGGTGAGCCGGGTCAGCCGGGTCGCGAACGTGAAGACCTCGGCGCCGGCGCCGCCGCCCGCGCAGTAGAGCAGCTGCAGCAGGGCGCGGGCGAAGGGCGCCATCGATCCGGAGATGTCGCACAGCACGACGAGCAGGCGCGGCCGCTGCCGCGGGGTGCGACGGACCAGGGTGATCGGGACACCCGTGGTGCGCCGGGCGGTGCGCAGGGTCGACCGCAGGTCCACCCGCGGGCCGTGCGAGGCGCGCCGGGTGCGCCGGGAGCGCCGCGGCGGAATGGCCACCCGCAACCGGCTCATCGCCGTGGACAGCGTCAGCAGTTCCGCGGGCGACAGCTCGTCGAAGTCGCGGCCGGCGAGCCGTTCGGCGGCGCTCGCGATCGCCGGCAGTGGCGCCTCGACGCCGCCTGCGGCCGCGGCCGTGCCGGGCGCGAGGTGCAGCACGCCGCCGCCTCGGGTGTCACCGCCGCGGGGCTCGCCACGACCTGGCCCACCGGCCGGCGCCGGCGCGTTCGGGTCGCCGCGGGACTCGGCCACGTCGACCGGTCCGCCGAACACCGCACCGAAGACCCGGTCGAACACGGGGATCTGCGCCGGGTCGGACACGACGGTGGCCAGCGCGCACCAGTACAGCCGGCGCACCGTCCGCGGCGCCACGAGGACGACGGCCCGGGCCAGCCGCTCCGCGCGTTCGGGGCCGACGGGCAGCCCGGCGTCGTGGCAGGCGGCGGCGAACCGGGCGACCAGCGCCGGCAGGTCACCCCACACCGGCGACTCGCTCACCCGAAACCGCCGACTCGCGGGTCAGGCATGGGGGATCAGGGTGGCGAGGCCCGCTGCGCGGGCGGTGGCCGCGTCCTCGTCGTACTTGAGCACCGCACCCAGCGTGCGCTCGGCGGCAGCGACGTCGAGGTCCGCCACACCGAGCACGTGCAGCGCGGTCGTCCAGCTGATCGCCTCCGCGACCCCGGGCGGTTTCAGCAGGTCCAAGGCCCGGAACCGCTGCACCGCCGGGGCGACCCGGCTCGCGAGCCAGCCCGCCGCCTCCGGTACCCGTCGGCGGATGATCTCCTCCACTCGCCGCGGGTCCGGGTACCCGATCCAGTGGTAGAGGCAGCGCCGCTTCAGCGCGTCGTGCAGGTCGCGGGTGCGGTTGGAGGTGAGCACCGCGACCGGTGGCACGATCGCGCGCCGCGTGCCCAGCTCCGGAATGGTCACCGCCGACTCGGCGAGCATCTCGAACAGGAACGCCTCGAACTCGTCGTCGGCGCGGTCGATCTCGTCGATGAGCAGCACCGCGGGCCGCGGCCCCGGATGGCTGATCGCGGCCAGCAGCGGCCGCGCCAGCAGATAGTCCTCGGTGAACAGGTCGGCGTCGCGGAGCTGCTCCCCGCGGCTCTCCGCCAGCCGGATCGACAGCAGCTGGCGCGGGTAGTTCCACTCGTAGAGCGCCTCCCCCGCGGTCAGCCCCTCATAACACTGCAGCCGCAGCAACGTGGTGTCGAGCGCCTCGGCGAGCGCCGTCGCCGCGCGGGTCTTGCCGACCCCGGGCTCGCCCTCGAGCAGCAGCGGCTGGCCGATGCGCATGGCCAGGAACAGGGCGGTGGCCAGCGCGTCGTCGGCCAGGTACCCGACGTCGTCCAGCGCGGCACGCAGGGCGTCCACGTCGGGAACGGCGGGCAGATCGGGCACCCGGGTCACCCCGTGAACCGTGCCGGGTCGTCGAGGAACGCCTGCCGGCAACCGGTGCCGCAGAACCAGTAGCCCTGCCCGCCGTGCCGGGCCGACACGCCGGCGGGCGTCAGCGCGACCTCCATCCCGCACACCGGGTCGATCGCGATCTGCAACGGCGCGGGCTTCGCCGGCGGCGGCTCGTCAGGGACCGGGACCTCGAGCGCCCGCTCGGCAGGCGGCTCGGTGCGCAGCGTGTCCGGCACCGTGACGCTGCTGCGGGGCCGGCGGGCCACGATGTCGGCGAACACCGACAGCGCGATCTCCGGGGCCGTCCGGGCCCCGATGTCCAGCCCGGCCGGGGCGTGGACCCGGTCGAGCTGCTCGGCGGGCACGCCGAGCGCGGCGAGCTCCTCGCGCACCCCGGCCGCCCGTCTGCGGCTGGCCACCAGCGCGATGTAGGGCACCTCCGCGCGCAACGCCGCGCGCAGCACCGCGGCCTCGTCGCGCCCGTGCGAGGCGACGACGACGGCGGCGGTGTCCGCCGCGACGGGAACGCTCGGGTCGGCCCCCGCCCGGACGTCGTAGTCCAGCGCGGTGCCGACCCGGACCAGGGCCCGGGCCACCGGGGCCTCGCCGAACACCGAGATCAGCGTGGGCGGGACCATCGCCTCCAGGAAGATCTCCAGGGTGCCGCCGGACAGGCACGGGTTGCCGACCGTGCGCACCCCCTCCACCGGGGCGTCGTCGCCACCGGCGCTCGGGGTGATCCGCAACAGCCCGGACTCACCGGCCGCCAGCAACCGCAGCCCCTCCAGCCGCACGGTCGACTCCGCGCACACCCCGCCGACGAAGCCGTCGATGGTGCCGTCGGGCAGCACGAGCGCACAGTCCCCCGGCTTCGCACTGGTCGGGCGTTCGGCACGGACCACCGTCGCGAGGACGAACGGCGTCCGGCCGGCCCGCAGGTCGTCGACCCGCGCCAGCAGCTCGCCGCGGCTCACGGTGATCACCGGATCGCCAGGTCGGGACGGATCGGGCGGCCCTGCACGGCCCGCCAGACGTGCGCCGGGGTCAGCGGCATGTCCGCGTGCCGGACCCCGATCGCGTCGAGCACGGCGTTGACCACGGCGGCGGGTGACCCGACGGTGGCCGACTCACCGACCCCCTTGGCGCCGATCGGATGGTGCGGTGACGGTGTCACGGTCTCTCCCAGTTCCCAGGACGGGCATTCCATCGACGTCGGAAGGAGGTAGTCCATGAACGAGGCACCGAGATGGTTCCCGTCGTCGTCGAAGGCCATCAGCTCCATCAACGCCATCCCGATCCCGTCGGCCAGCCCCCCGTGCACCTGGCCCTCGACGATCATCGGGTTGATCCGGACCCCGCAGTCGTCCACCGCGACGAACCGGCGGACCTTCACCTGCCCGGTGCCCGGGTCGACGTCCACCACGCAGATGTAGGCGCCGAACGGATAGGTCAGGTTGGGCGGGTTGTAGACGCAGCTCGCGTCGAGATGGCCCTCCACGCCGTCGGGCAGCTCCAGGTCGGAGTGTGCGGCCAGCGCGATCTGCGCCATCGTCGCCCCGGCGGCCGGGTCGCCGGCGACCTGCCAGCGCCCCTTGTGCCACTCCAGGTCGTCCGCAGACACCTCGAGCATCGCCGCGGCCACGATCCGGGCGCGCTCGCGGACCTTGCGGGCCACCATGACGGCGGCCGCCCCGGACACCGGGGTCGAGCGGGAGCCGTAGGTGCCCAGCCCGAACGGGGTCTGGTCGGTGTCGCCCTGCACCAGTTCGACGTCGTCGGGTGAGACGCCCAGCTCTTCGGCGACGATCTGGGCGAACGTGGTCTCGTGGCCCTGCCCCTGGCTCATGCACGACACCCGCAGCACCGCGGTGCCGGTGGGGTGCACCCGCAGTTCCGCGCCGTCGGCCATGCCCAGGCCCATGATGTCCATCGTCCGGCGTGGGCCGGCGCCCACGGCCTCGGTGAAGAAACTGATCCCGACACCCAGCAGCTCACCGCGGCCGGTCTCGGCGTAGGCCGCGCGCCTGCGGGCCTGCTCGCGGCGCAGCTCGTCGTAGCCGGCCATCTCCAGGGCGAGCGCCAGGGTGCGCGGATAGTCACCGGAGTCGTACTCCCATCCCGTCGCGCAGGCGTACGGGAACTGTTCCGGGCGCAGCAGGTTGCGCATCCGGACCTCGGCGGGGTCGAGCCCGAGGTCGTGGCAGAGCACGTCGACCAGGCGCTCGACCAGATAGGACGCCTCGGTGATGCGGAACGAGCACGCATAGGCCACGCCGCCGGGCGCCTTGTTGGTGTAGACGCCGGTGACCCGGCAGTGCGCGGCCGCCACGTCGTAGGAGCCGGTGAAGATGGTGAAGAACCCGGCCGGGAACTTCGACGGCTGCGCGGTCCCGTTGAACGCGCCGTGGTCGGCCAGCACCCGGACCCGCAACCCGAGGATCCGCCCGTCGCGCGTCGCCGCGATCTCCCCGTGCATGTGGTAGTCGCGGGCGAACGACGTGCTCATCAGGTTCTCCGAGCGGTCCTCGGTCCACTTCACCGGAGACCCGGTCAGCACCGAACCCACCACCGCGCACAGGTAGCCGGGGTACATGCCGACCTTGTTGCCGAATCCGCCCCCGATGTCCGGGGCCACGATCCGGATCTTGTGTTCCGGGATGCCGGCGATGCGCGCGTAGAGCATCCGGTGGGTGTGCGGGGCCTGGGTGGTGGCGTGCACGGTGAGCTTGCCCGAGATCCGGTCGGCGTCGGCGACGATGCCGCAGGTCTCCAGCGGGGCCGGGTGCACCCGCGGGTAGAGCAGGTCGCACCCGGAGACGTGCTCGGCCGCGGCGAACACGGCATCGGTGGCCGCGGCGTCGCCGGCCTCCCAGTCGAAGACGTGGTTGTCGGTGCGCCCGTCGATCTCGTCGCGGATCAGCGGCGCGTCCGGGTCCAGGGCGCGGCGGGCGTCGATCACCGGCGGCAACGGTTCGTACTCGACCTCGATCAGGCTCAGCGCGTCGCGCGCGGCGTAGCGGTCCTCGGCGACGACGAAGGCGACCTCCTGCCCCTGGTAGCGCACCTTGTCCGTGGCCAGCACCGCCGCGACGTCGTGCGACAGCGTCGGCATCCAGGCCAGCCCGCGCCCGGCGAGGGTCTCGCCGGTGATCACCGCCCGGACCTTGGGGTGCGACTCGGCGGCGCTGGTGTCGACCGCGGTGATCCGGGCGTGCGCGTACGGGCTGCGCAGGATCGCGCCGTGCAGCATCCCGGGCAGCCGCAGGTCGTCGACGTAGCGGCCGCGGCCGCGGACGAACCGCGCGTCCTCCTTGCGCAGCATCCGCCCGTGCCCCATCGGCGTCGGGACGTCGCTGAACCCGCTGAACTCCCCGAGCGCGCTCACGCGGCACCGTCCCGGGCGTTCTCGGCCGCCGCGGCGTGCCGGATCGAGCGCACGATGTTCTCGTAGCCGGTGCACCGGCAGGTCTGGCCCGCGATCGCCTCACGGATCTCGGCCTCGGTCGGGTCCGGGTTGTGGTCGAGCAGCCAGCGGGCGGTCATCAGCATCCCCGGTGTGCAGAAGCCGCACTGCAGGCCGTGGCATCGGATGAACGACAGCTGCACCTGGTCCAGGCCGAAGGGACCCTCGAGGCCCTCCACGGTGCGCACCCGCCGGCCGCCGGCCATCACCGCCAGCACCGTGCACGACTTCACCGGCACGTCGTCCATCCACACCGTGCACGCGCCGCAGTTGGACGTGTCGCAGCCCCAGTGCGTCCCGGTCAAGCCGAGTTCGTCGCGCAGCAGATGCACCAGCAGCAACCGGGGCTCGACCTCGCGGACGTGCTCGACTCCGTTGACCCACACCGTGATCTGCACGCGATCAGGCCTCCCCGCCCCGGGCCCGGGCCGCGGCCCGGCGCAGCGCCCGGACGGTCAGCTCGTCCGCGAGGTGGCGCTTGTAGTCGACCGGCCCACGCTGGTCGGCCACCGGGCTGCAGTGCTCGGCGGCGATCCGCCCGGCCTCGGCGAAGGTCTCCTCCGTGGCCGGGCGGCCACGCAGGTACTCCTCGGCCTGCACCGCGGTGAAGTCCGGGGCCCCGACGGCGGTGAGACCGAGACCGACCTCGGCGACGGTGCCGTCAGGGGCGAGCCACAGCGCGGCAGCGGCCGCGGCGACGGCCCAGTCCCCGGCCCGGCGGTCGACCTTGAGGTAGGTGCTGCCCCCGCCTGGGCGCAGCGGGACGCGCAGCTCGGCCAGGATCTCCGCCGGGCCGACCACGGTCTGGTAGGGCCCGGTGAAGAACTCGCGCACCGGCACGGTGCGTTCGCCGTCGAGGCCGCGGATCACCGCGGTGGCCCGCAGCGCGGTGAACGCCCCGGACAGGTCCTCGGACGGGTCGGCCTGGCAGACCGAGCCGCCGACGGTGCCGCGGTTGCGCACGAGCGGATCGGCGATCATGCGCTCGGCGTCGTGCAGCATCGGGTAGTGCTCGCCCGCGACCGCGGAGCCGAGCAGGTCGGCATGCCGGGTCATCGCGCCGATCCGCAGCTCAGCGCCCTCGTCACCGACCTCGACACGGATCTCGCCGAGCTCGTCCAGGTCGTTGATGTCGATGAGCATCTCCGGCTGGGCCAGCCGCAGTTTCATCATCGGGATCAGGCTGTGCCCACCGGCCACGATGCGCGCCTCGGGGCCGTACCGGGCCAGCAGCGAGATGGCGTGATCGACGCTCGTCGCCCGCTGGTACTCGAAGTGGGCGGGCACCTGCATGGGCACTCCCGGGTCGGCCGCGACCGGCGCCGTCGACCTGTCCGGCGGCGTCGCTCGTATCGAGGCCATCGTGGTCCCGATCACAGCGCCTCAGCAAATCGGACTTAAGTCTTCGCTTAGGGCGTGGATGTGCTCTGCGTCTCCACGCGGCAGCATGGCGGCACTTGACACGCCAGTCGAAACAGGTGTGAGGTTGCCCACCACCTCAGGGTGGTCATCTCGTCACACCGTGTGACGCACTGGCACCCGGACCGACCAGCGGTACTTCCGCACCACCGCCGAAAGGGCGAGCCGACGATGGCCATCGAGTCCAGTGGGCACAGCCGACGCAATCCACGCATGTTCGAACTGATCGAGAACGCTCCGAAGACCGGGAAGAGCCCGACGATCTGGTCCTTCCCCGCCATCGTCGACTTCATGAAGGTGGCCGGCCAGCCCGTGGCCGGACCGTGGCCGCCGCACCAGCAGCCGCGCCCCGACCCCGAGGAGGAGTCACTCCCCGTGGCGATCAGTGAGCCCGCCCAGCCCGAGCGGGCCGCCCGGCACCGCGCCGCAGAAGAGGAGATCTGAGATGTACCCGTCTCGTTTTCGCTACGAGGCTCCCCACTCGCTCGACGAGGCGTGCGCACTGCTGGCCGAGTACGGCGACGAGGCCAAGGTCCTCGCCGGCGGGCAGAGCCTCATCCCGTTGCTGAAGCTGCGCTTCGCGGCACCGGGAGTGCTCGTCGACATCAACGACATCCCGGAGCTCGCCTACCACCACGAGGACGCCGACGGCACGCTGCGGGTCGGCGCGCTGTGCCGGCACGCCGACCTGGAGCGGTCGACGCTGCTGGCCGGCAGGTACCCCACCATGGCCGCGGCGGCGCCGCTGGTCGCCGACCCGATCGTGCGCACCCGCGGCACCCTGGTCGGGTCGCTGTGCCACGCCGATCCGCAGGGCGACTGGGCCTCCGTGATGCTGGCCCTGAACGGCGAGATCGTCGCCCAGGGCCCACGTGGCCGGCGCACGATCCCGGCCGCGGACTTCGTCGTCGGGCCGTTCCAGAACGCGCTCGCGCCCGATGAGATCGCGGTCGAGGCCCGCGTCCCGGCGGCTCGCGGCGCGGTGTCGGGCACCTACCTCAAGCTCGAGCGCCGGGTCGGTGACTTCGCGACGGCGGGCGTGGCGGTGGCGCTCGAGACCGCGAACGGCCAGGTGATCCGAGCCGGCATCGCGCTGACCGGGGTGGGCGCCAACAACATCAAGGCCGTCGAGGCCGAAGCGGCCCTCACCGGCAATGCCCTCGACCCCGACGTGATCGCCCGCGCGGCCCGGCTCGCCGCCGGGGCGGCCCGGCCCAAGCCCGACCACCGCGGCAGCGCCGAGTACAAGCGCCACGTCATCGAGACCTTCGTCAGCCGCGCACTCGGCGGCCCCCGGACCGCGCTGGCGGCCTGACATGTCCACTGTGAACTCCAAGGAGGGCGGCGTGGACGAGCGCCGGATCACCGTCACGGTCAATGGCGAGCCCAGGACCGCCGAGATCGAGCCCCGGTTGCTGCTGGCCCACCTGCTGCGGCAGGGCCTCGGGCTGACCGGCACGCACATCGGGTGCGACACCACCAACTGCGGCGCCTGCACCGTGCTCTACGACGGCCGCCCGGTGAAGTCGTGCACGATGCTCGCGGTCCAGGCCGACGGGCACGAGGTCACCACCGTCGAGGGGCTGGGTACGCCCAGCGAACTCGACCCGGTGCAGGAGGGCTTCACCAGCGAGCACGCCCTGCAGTGCGGCTTCTGCACCCCCGGGATGATGCTCGCCGCCAAGGCCCTGATCACCGAGAACCCGGACCCCACGGAGGAGGACGTCCGCTGGGGGCTGTCCGGGAACCTCTGCCGGTGCACCGGCTACCAGAACATCGTCAAGGCAGTGCTGTGGGCCGCGCAGAAGCAGCGGGCCGAGGCGGCAGCCGCCGGCACCAGCGACAACGCCGTCGCGGTCTGAGGAGGCAGGGAATGTCACAGGCACTGGACGAAGTGAAGATCGGCGGTCTCGGCGCGAGCCGGCAGCGGGTGGAGGACGCCCGCTTCATCCGCGGCCGGGGCAACTACGTCGACGACATCGTGCTGCCCGGCATGCTGCACATGGAGATCCTGCGCAGCCCGCTCGCGCACGCCCGGATCACGTCGATCGACACGTCGGCGGCGTGGGCGATCCCCGGGGTGCGACTGGTACTCACCGGCGAGATGGCCGCGCAGCGCAACCTGGCGTGGATGCCGACGCTGTCCTACGACACGCAGGCGGTGCTGGCCACCGACAAGGTGCGCTTCCAGGGCCAGGAGGTGGCGTGTGTCGTCGCCGACGACCCCTACATCGCCCGCGACGGCGTCGAGGCGATCGTCGTCGAGTACGAGCCGCTGCCGCCGATCGTCAACCCGATGCAGTCGCTCGAACCCGGGGCGCCGCTGATCCGGGACGACAAGGAGGGGCAGACGGACAACGTCTGCTACCGCTGGGAGGTCGGCGACAAGGAGGCCACCGATCGGGCCTTCGCCGGGGCCGACCAGATCTCCGAGCTGAAGCTGCACTACCCGCGCAGCCACCCGTCGCCGATCGAGAACTGCGGTTCGGTCGCCGACTACAACTCCGCGACGGGCAAGCTCACGGTCTACATGACCACCCAGGCCCCGCACATCATCCGGGCCGCGGTGTCCCTGGTGGCGGAACTGCCCGAGCACATGATCCGGATCATCTCCCCGGACATCGGTGGCGGCTTCGGCAACAAGGTCCCCGTCTACCCCGGCTACGTGTGCTCGATCCTGTGCTCGATCCTCACCGGCAAACCGGTGAAGTGGATCGAGGACAAGACCGGCAACCTGGTCTCCACCGGGTTCGGCCGCGACATGTACCTGACCGGTGAGATGGCGCTGCGCTCCGACGGCAAGATCCTCGCCATCCGGTTCCACGCCGACACCGACCAGGGTGCGTTCTTCTCCGACGCCCAGCCCAGCAAGTTCAAGATCGGGCTCGTGCACTCCGCGTTCGCCTGCTACGACATCCCGTACGGCCACATCACCGCGCAGGGTGCGTACACCAACAAGGCGCCCGGTGGGGTCGCCTACCGGTGCTCGTTCCGGGTCACCGAGGCGATGTTCTTCCAGGAACGCATGATGCACGCGGCGGCCGCCGATCTGGGCATGGACCAGGCCGAGTTCCGGCGCATCAACCTGCGCTCCGACGACTCGTTCCCGGCCCGCACGCCCTTCGGGTTCCTGGTCGACTCCGGGCAGTACGGCACGTGCCTGCAGATCGGGCTGGACGCGATCGGCTACGAGGACTTCACGCGCGAGCAGGCCGAGGCCCGCAAGCGCGGCAGGCTGCTGGGCATCGGGATCTCGACGATGACCGAGCCGCTCGGGGCCGGCAACAGCCGCGAGTACGACATCCTCGGCATCAAGATGTTCGACTCCGCCGAGCTGCGGGTGCACCCCACCGGCAAGGCGCTCCTGCG
Source organism: Pseudonocardia acidicola (assembly GCF_012911935.1). Taxonomy (GTDB): domain Bacteria; phylum Actinomycetota; class Actinomycetes; order Mycobacteriales; family Pseudonocardiaceae; genus Pseudonocardia; species Pseudonocardia acidicola. The sequence continues at coordinate 37,874 of NZ_JAAXLA010000004.1, forward strand.
CACCGGCGCGAAGACCCAGGGCCAGGGGCACGAGACGACCTGGGCGCAGATCGTCAGCCACGAGCTCGGCATCCCGGCCTCCGACGTCCTCGTCGAAGAGGGCGACACCGACACCGCGCCGTTCGGGATGGGGACCTACGCCTCGCGCAGCACGCCGGTCGCGGGGGCGGCGGTCTCGATGGTGTCCCGCAAGGTCCGCGCGAAGGCCCGCAAGCTCGCCGCGCACCTGCTGGAGGTGTCCGAGGAGGACGTCGAGTGGGAGCTCGGCCGGTTCTACGTGCGAGGGGCGGAGAGCCGGGGCGTGACGATCCAGGAGTGCGCGATGGCCGCGTACACCAACATGCCCGACGGCATGGAGCCCGGCCTGGAGAACAACGCCTACTACGACCCGCCCAACCTGACCTGGCCGTTCGCCTGCTACATCGCGACGGTCGAGGTCGACCCGGAGACCGGCGTCTGGGACGTGCTGCGGCTGGTCGCGGTCGACGACTGCGGGGTGCGGATCAACCCCATGATCGTCGAGGGGCAGATCATGGGCGGGCTCACCGAGGCCTACGCGATGTCGAACATGCAGTTCCAGACCTATGACGCCGAGGGCAACATCGTCGGCGGGAACTACATGGACTACCTGCTGCCCACGGCCTGGGAGACCCCGGGCTTCGAGTTGCACGAGGTCGTCACCCCGTGCCCGCACCACCCCATCGGTGCCAAGGGCGTCGGTGAGTGCGCGGCGGTCGGCGGGCCGGCCGCGTTCGTCAACGCCGTCATGAACGCCATCGAGCACAGCGGTGTGCGCAACATCGACATGCCGCTGCTGCCCGACCGGGTCTGGGACGCCATCCGGACCGGCAAGGACATCTCCGGCGCGCCGCCGTTGCGGAACGAGTGAGCGGGGGAATCACTGATGCTGATCGAGAACGAGTTCCGGGTCACCGCACCGGTGGACGAGGTGTGGGACTACATGCAGGACCTGCCGGGCCTCGCGCCCTGCCTGCCCGGTGCCGAGCTGACCGACGACCTCGGTGACGGCACCTACCAGGGCAAGGTCATCACCCGGCTCGGGCCGGTGAAGCTGGGATTCACCGGCACGGCGAGGATGGTCGAGGCCGACGAGGCCGCGCGGCGGATCGCGATCCACGCGGTCGGCTCGGAGGACAAGGGCAAGGGCACCGCGGACATGACGGTGACCGCCACCCTGGTGCCCGCGAGCGGCGGGGCGACCACCGTCAAGGTCACCCAGGACCTGCAGGTCTCCGGCGCGGCCGCGCAGTACGGCCGCGGGATGATCTCCGACGTCAGCAGCGTGCTGATGAAGAGCTTCGCGGAGTGCATCTCCTACAACATCGACGCCGGTCGCGGCGGCGGTACCGCCACCATGACCCGGACCGCGAAACCGGCCAGCGGTCTGGGCATCGGCCTGTCGGCCGCGGTGATGGCGCTCAAGCGGGTCATCCGCCGGTTCTTCGGCCCGAGCACCCGCCCCTGAGAGAGGAGCAGTCATGACGCTGTGGTGGATCGGCAACGCGATCCTGCTGTTCGTGGTGTTCCCGGTCGTGGTCGCGCTGCTCAACCGGGTGTTGTCCGCGGTCGAGCGGATCCGCTGGGCCGCCGACGACATCCTGGCCGGCGGCGGGCGCCTCGCCGGGCAACTGGAACCGGTGCCCGGCCTGCTGGCCACGACCGACGCGACCGTGCACCAGGTCGCGGTCGGCGCGACCCGCTACGCGGGCAGCGTCGCGAAGTTGCTGCCGTGATGACCACCGATCGAGGAAGGAACCAGCCATGCCCGCAGCCGCCTGGGCGACGCTGATCATCTCAGGCCTGATCATCGCCATCACCGGCGTGGGCCTGCTCCGGGTGATCCTGCATCTGCGCCACGTCAGCACGACCCTCGCCACCCTCACCGGCGGGGTGCAGGCCATCGCCGCCTCGACGTCCACCGTGCCGGTCGTGCTGCCGTCGGTGAACGCCAACCTCAAGCCGGTCCGCGACTTCTGCGAGTCGGTATGACCCCGCGAGTCGGCACTTTCGGGAGCGCGAGTCGGCACTTTCCGGCGCACGAGTCGTCGGATTCGGGCGGCCGGGTCGCCGTAGCGAGGAGGACGTCATGACGCTCGCGCAAGCCGCCGAGCCGGACATGTTCGGGTGGTACCTGGGTTTCGGGATCGGGATCGTCGTGGTCCTCGTCGTCGTCGCCCTGGTCGTCCCGATCCTGGTCCTGGCCCACAGGATCGGTGAGCAGGCGCAGGTCATCAACTCAGGCCTGCAGCAGTCCGAGCGCAACACCCGGCCACTGGCCGCGCTGCGCCAGACCATCGACCACGCCGAGGTCATCACCGCCGGGCTGCGCCGCGGCCGCGAGAGGCTGGGAGGGTAACCATGAGCGATCAGGAGATCACCGCCTGGTGGATCGCCATCATCGCCGGGTTCGTCGTGGTGCTCGCCGTGGCGGCACTGCTGAGCCTGCTGGTGTGGTTCGTGAAGATCATCGACAGGCGCGTCGCGGAGATCCGGGACACGTTGTCGGCCATCACGCGGAACACCGCGTCCACGGCGCTCATCCCACAGACCGGTGACGCCGTCGACGCGGTGCTGGCCGAGGGCCTGCAACACCATCTGTTCCTCGGTCGGGTGCTGCCGAGCATCCCGACCCCGGCCACCACGAACGGAGGGGCGGCATGACCACCCTGGTCGTCCTCACCGTCGTCGTCATCGCCGCGCTCATCGCCGGACTCGCGTTCTACCTGTTCTGGGTCGGATCGCTGCTCGGCCGGATCGCGACGAACCTCGAGGCGTGCGAGGACAGCGTCCGGCAGATCAACGCCGACGCCGCGCTGATCGGACCGGGCGTCGAGCACATCAACCGCTCCGGCGGCACGGTGGCCGGCGCGCTGCCGCTGCTCTACGGGTTCGCCGAGAAGATCGTCGTCAAGGCCTCGCCGAACGTCGAGCGGCCGAAGGTGGCCGTCCCCGCCTCCGGGCGGCGGCGGTCACGTCTGCACGAGGCCGTCGGGTTCGCTCCGGTGGACTGACGGCCATCCGGACCGGCGCCGCACCCCTGCCCCGGGTGCGGCGCCGTGTCGCGTCCGGTGTCCACGAGCGGGCGGCCCAGGGCCGCCGAACGCTGCGCTACGGCAGGCGATCACCGCACCGGAGCGCCACATCGCAGCGTCCGGCATCCGGGCCAGCAGCGGAGGCCCTCAGCGCGGGCGCTTCTCCGGCGGACGCGGGGGCGGGAGCGGGGCGGTGTTGGGGGCGTCGGAGTACTCCCCGATCCACTCGGCGCGCCACGCCGTGTCGTACTTCTGCTCGTTGCAGTGCGGGTCGTAGACGGAGATCAGCTCGTTCGTGACCATCTCCCGGTGCCCGCGCCCGCCGCCGGGGATCTGCAGGGTCGCGATGTGCACCTTCCACTTCGACCCCGCGCGCTGCACCCAGCAGTGCGCCCGGCGGTGCTTGAACGGAAAGCCCTCCGCGGACAGGTCGTCGGCGTGCCCGACGTAGATGACCGCGTACTTCTCCCGCTCCGGGTCCGGCTTGTACAAGATCGCGTAGACGCCCGGCTCGGCCGGTGGGGTCCACCCGCCCAGCAGCCGGGGGCCGGAGAACGCGTACCCGGCGAGCGAGCCGAGCCGGATCACGCGTCCCCGTCCTCGTCCTCACTCATGGCCTCGACCCGTACGATCGGGAACTCCGGAAGGCCGGCCGTGCGCACGGCGTCGGAGAACGTCGCGGCGCCGCGTTCGATGGCCTCGTCCCGGGTCTCGGCGACCACGACGACCTGGGCGCCGTAGCGGTTCGTGCCGATTCCGGTGGCGATGCCGCCATGGGGCGCCACGGCATCGGCCAGCTCGACGACCTCGTCGTGGGAGAAGATGCGGTCGCCCTCGGCCTCGACCCCGACGCTCCAGCGGATCGTCATCGGCTCTCCTTCTCTCGCTAGCCCAGCTCGGGGAGCAGTGCGGCCAGCTCTTCCAGGCTGCCCAGGTCGTGACCGGACAGCAACACGTCGATGTGCGGGTCGGCGACCATCATGCCGACGGTCTGCGGGCGGTAGTCGGGGTTGTTTCCCTTGTGCGGGTTCATCCACACAATGCGGTGGCACAGTCGCGACAGTCGCTCCATGGCGGTGGCCAGGACGTCGGGGTCGCCGCGGTCGAGGCCGTCGGAGCAGATCACGACGACACCGCCGCGGGCCATCCCCCGCCGCCCCCAGTGCCGGACGAACGCGTCGAGCGACTCCCCGATCCGGGTGCCGCCCTCCCAGTCGACGACGAGCCGGGCGGCCCGCTCGAGCGCGTCGTCGGGCTTGCGTGTCTGCAGCGACTTCGTCAGATGCGTGAGCCGGGTGCCGAAACAGAACACCTCGACCGTGAACGACCCCGACGACGCGCGCTTGGCCGAGTACGCGAACTGCAGCAGCGCGCGTGAGTAGTCGGCCATCGACCCGGAGATGTCCAGGATGAGGATCAGCGGGCGCAGCCGGAGCCGGCGGCGGCGCCAGTGCAGGTCGATCATCTCACCGTGCATCCGCAGCGACCGGCGGATCGTGGCGCGCAGGTCGGGCCGGCGACCCCGGCGCGCCGCGCGGGTGCGGCGGGTCCGCCGCCGCGGCGGGGCCAGCCGGATCCGGGCCATGATCCGGCGCACCGCCTCGAGTTCGGAGTCGGTGCAGGCGGAGAACTCCTTGGCCTTCAACGTCTCGGCGTTCGACGCCATCAGCCCGAGGACGGTCTCCTCGTCGGGCTCCTCGGCCCCCGGGTCGGCGGCGACCTCCAGCACCGTCTCCGCCTCGGACTCCGCCCGGGCCTTGATCTTCACCAGTTCCTGCACCGGGTTGCCGGCGTCGAGGAAGAACTCCCGGAACACCCGGTCGTAGGTCACGATGTCGTCGCGGCGGCTGACCAGCGAGACCCGCCCGCCCCAGTACAGGTCCACCAGGTCGGTCGGGTCCAGCGGGGTCATCGCGGCGCAGAAGGTGAGGATGTCGCCCGAGCCGACGGACACGCCCTCGGCACGCAGGGCCCGGCCGAAGTCGACGAGCACCCCGGTCAGCCCGGCCGGGGCCGCCGTCACAGCGCAGTCCCCGTCATCGCTACCGCGAGGTGATCTCGTCGAGCCGGCTGCGCACCAGTTCGGCGTCGTCGTGGTCCTTGACGACGGAGCCCAGGGTGAGGTCGGCGGCCTCGGCGTCGAGCTCGGTCTCACCGAGGAAGTCCAGCGTGCGGGCCCAGTCGATGGTCTCCGCCACGCCGGGCGGCTTGGCCAGGTCCAGCTCACGCAGCCGGTTGACCGCGGCGACGACCTTGGCCGCCAGCTCCGCGGACACGCTCGGCTCGCGCACCGTGACGATCTCGACCTCGCGCTGCGCCGCCGGGTACCCGAGCCAGTGGTAGAGGCAGCGGCGCTTGAGCGCGTCGTGCAGCTCGCGGGTGCGGTTGGAGGTGAGCAGCACCAGCGGCGGGCGCTCGGCCCTGATCGTTCCCACCTCGGGGATGCTGATCTGGAAGTCCGAGAGCACCTCCAGCAGGAACGCCTCGAACTCGTCGTCGGCGCGGTCGACCTCGTCGATGAGCAGCACCGCGCCGTCGCCTGCCTTGATCGCCTCCAGCAGCGGGCGTTCGAGGAGGAACCGGGGCCCGAACAGCTTGTCGACGGCCTCCTCGCCCTCGACACCGCGCTCGGACAGCGCCCGGATGTGCAGCAGCTGGCGGGCGTAGTCCCACTCGTACATGGCCTGGTTGGTGTCGATGCCCTCGTAGCACTGCAGCCGGATCAGCTTGCGGCCCAGGACCGCGGCGAGCGTCTTGGCCAGCTCGGTCTTGCCGACGCCCACCTCGCCCTCCAGCAGCATCGGGCGATTCAGCGACAGTGCGACATGGACCGCGGTGGCCAGTCCGCGGTCGGCCAGGTACCCGCCCGCGCGCAGCGTCTCGGTCAGCTCGGCGACCGAGCCCGGTTGGTTCACGAAAGGGATCTCCTCGAGGTGCGGGCGGGTCGGCCCCATCGATCAGCGCGCGGCGTCGCGGCGGATGGTCTCGCCGATGCTGACGGCGTGCGGGTGCAGCTTGCCTTCGCGCTCGAGCCGGTTCCGCCAGGCCGAGCGCAGGTCGGAGCCCACCGGGGTGTTGGTGCCGTCAGGCCCCTCGGCGACCGCGTCCGGCGCCATCCCACCGAAGCCGATGTCCTTCATGTTCTTGCAGACCTTGGTGTGTCCGGTGCCGAAGCGTTCCTCGAGCTCGGCGCTGGTCTGCCCCTGGGCCGACCAGATCCCACGAAGCACGGAGAGTGCCTGCTCTCCGTCGTCGGCGCGGTCCTCGGCCGGGCGTCGGTTCTGCGGTTCTCCGGTCATCCCCGAGCTCCTTCCCGCTGCACGCTCGCGCGTCGGTTGTGGTCTGCGCATCGTGGACCAGCCGGCAGCGAGGCACAAATCACAAATAAGCCTTCGCTTAGGTCCAGATGGGCGGTGCTGCAGGTCACACTGTGTTCATGACGTTGACACAGCTGTCTGCGTTCGTGCTGGTCGCCCGCCTCGGTTCGGTGAAGGCGGCGGCCAACGCACTCTCGGTCAGCGAGCCCGCTGTGTCCCAGGCCCTGGCGGCCCTGCGCAAGTACCTGGGCGATCCGCTGCTCATCCGTGGTGGGAACGGGATGACGATGACCGCGGGCGGCAGCCGGTTGCTGACGATCGCGGCGCAGATGGTCGCCCTCGGCGCGGAGGCCGAGGCCGCGGTCCGGTCGGCCAAGGGTGCCCCGGAGCAGCTGCGGCTGGCCGCCCCGAGTTCGATCGTGGAGTTCGTGGCCGGCCCGCTGACCGACGCCTTCACGGCACGGTCCTCGGGGTCGATCGAGGTCTCCGCCGGGGTGGCGGCCACCGACGAGATGGCGGTGCTGGTCTCGCAGCGGCTGGCCGACCTCGCGCTGGGCCCGTATCTCGGCGGCGACCGCAGCCTCGGCCTGGTCAGCGAGGCGATCTTCCGGTGCCGGCTCGTGGTGCTGGGCGCCCCGGACGCCCGCTTCCGCGGGTCGCCGGCGCAGTGGCCGTGGCTCGTCGAGTCCGCGGCGACCGACCCGGGCAGCGACGTGAGCCGGCTGCTGCGTGGGCTCGGCGTGCCGGAGTCACGGCTGCGGGTGTTCCCGAACCAGACCGCCGCGTGGGACGCCGCCGCGCGCGGGGCGGGCGTCGCACCGGCGATCGCGCACCTGGCCGTGCACCAGTTGCGCCGCCGCGAACTGCAGGTCGTCGACGTGCCGGGCACGCCGCTGGACATCGTCTGGCACGCCACCACGCTGCCCACCGACCGGCGCTCGGTCGCGGCCGGCTCGCTGCGGCACTTCCTCGGCACCCCGGAGGCGATGCGGCTGCTGCGCGCGCCCGGCGCCGGGGTGCCGCCGTCGCGGTTCCGCCCACCGGTGTACGTGACGATCTGGAGCTGACCCGCGAGTCGGCGCTCTTCGGTGCGCGAGTCGACCCCATCCGCGTCAGTGACCGGCCACCAGGGTGCGGACCGCGTCCGCGGTGCCCACCCGGAGGGCCTGCGCGGCGAGCGCGGCCGCCCGGCCCGCGTCGAGCTCGCGCACGACGTCCTTCACCCGGGGCACCGCGGGCGGCGCCATGCTGAGCTCGCGCACCCCGAGGCCGGTCAGCAGCGCCACCGCGTGCTCGTCGGCGGCCAGCTCGCCGCAGACCGCGACGAGCACGTCCGGGCCTGCGCCCCGGCAGACCGCGTCCACCAGCGCCAGCACGCCGGGGTCGAGCGGGTCGGCGATCCCGGCGACGGCGTCGTTGCCGCGCTCGGCGGCCAGCGCGTACTGCGTGAGATCGTTGGTGCCGATGCTCAGGAAGTCGACGTACGGGGCGAAGGCGGCGGCCTTCAGCGCGGTGGCCGGCACCTCCACCATGATCCCGACCTGCAGCCCGGCCGGCCGCCCACGCCCGGCGCGCAGGATCGCCTCGTCGAGCATCCGGCGGGCGGCCAGCAGTTCGTCGAGCGTGCTGACCATCGGGAACATCAGGCTCACCGGCACGTCGTGGGCCACCCGGACCGCGGCCAGCAGCTGATCGGCCAGCAGCGCCGGGCGGGCGAGGGCGAGCCGGATCCCGCGGAGCCCGAGGAACGGGTTCGCCTCCGCGGGCATCGGCAGGTAGTCCAGCGGCTTGTCCCCGCCGACGTCCAGGGTGCGCAGCGTGATCCGCCGTCCGGCGAGGGCGTCGGCGACGTCACGGTAGGCCGCCTCCTGCTCCGCGACATCCGGTGCCCGCTCCCGGTTCAGGAACAGGAACTCGGTGCGCACCAGCCCGGCGAGGTCGGCCCCGGATGTGGACGCGGCCACGGCGTCGGCCACCGACCCGACGTTCGCACCGACGAGGACCCGGACGCCGTCGTGGGTGGTCGCCGGTTCGCCCGCGCGGATCCGGGCGCGCCGTTCCCGTGCGGCGAAGGTCTCGGCCCGGGCCCGGAAGTCGCGCAGGACCGCCTCCGGCGGGTCGACGACGAGCTTCCCGTCGCCCCCGTCGAGGGCGATCGGGGTGCCGTCGGCGACGTCCAGCACAGCCGGGCCCGCGCCGACCACCGCCGGGACACCGCGGGCCCGCAGCAGGATCACGCTGTGCGCGGTCGGGCTGCCGCCGGCGAGCACCACGCCGGTGACGGTCTGCGGATCCAGCCCGGCCGCCTCGGCGGGGGTGAGGTCAGGGGCCACCAGCACCCCCGGTCCGGGCGCGGGGGGCGCCGCGGCCGCGGCGCCGAGCAGCGCGTGCAGCACCTGGGCCCCGACCGCCCGCACGTCGGCCGCCCTGGCCTGCATGTAGGGGTCGGGCAGCGCCGCGAACTCCCCCGCCACCCGGCCGACGGCGCCCGCCCATGCCGGGGCCGCCGCCTCGCCGGCCTCCACCCGGGCGCGGACGTCGTCGAGCAGGCCGCTGTCGTCGAGCAGCAGCAGGTGTGCGTCGAAGATCGCGGCCTCGGCCGGTCCGGCGTCCCGCGCCGCGCGCGCCCGCACCCCGGTGATCTCGTCGCGCACCGCGGCCAGGGCGCTGCTCAGCTCCCGCCAGGCCCCGGCCGGGTCGTCGGTGCGCGCGGTGGGAACGTCCAGCGCGGGCTGCCGCACCGGGCGCGCCGGCCCGACCACGACGCCCGGGGACGCGGGCACCGGGCCGCGCGCGGGCCGCGGCTGCGCGACCTCGGCGGTCCCGGTGCCGTGGGTGTCCTCGTCGAAGTGCCGCCCGGCCAGGGCGAGCAGCCGGTCCAGCGTGCCCCGGGCCCCGTCTCCCGCGACCTCGACCTCCACCTCGTGTCCCTGCTGGGCGCCCAGGGTCGCGACCCGCGACAGGCTGCCGGCCGGCACCCACCCGGAGCCCGTGCTCCTGTTGCGCAGCCGGACCTGCCCGCCGGCGGCCCGGACCTCCTGCACCAGGCGGGCCGCCGGGCGGGCGTGCAGCCCGTGCGGGTTGGTCACCGTGAACGACGCGGTCAGCGCGTCCGCCCCACCGGTGGGGATCGCCCCGGCAGCCCTGTCGTCCGTGGCGGGCGCGCCGAGCTGCGCCGTCTTGCCGGCCAGGGCACCGCCCGCCTCCGCGGCCACCTCCGCCCGGTCGGCCCCGCCCGCCGCGGCGACGGCCGCGACGACCAGGCCCTCGACGAGGGGTGCCGGGCAGAGCTGCACCCGGGCGCGCGCGTTGTCGTCGAGCAGTTCCAGCGCGAGCTCGGCGGAGAGCACCGCGCTGCCCAGGTCCATCAGGACGACCACCCCGGCGCCGGTGTCCGCGGCGGTGATCGCGTCCAGGATCGCGGTGGCGTCGGTGCCGAACGTCGTTTCGTCCAGGCCGGCCGCGACGGCGATCGGCACCCGCCCACCGTGCAGCATCTCCTCGGCCAGCGCGACCGCGGCCCGGGCCAGCGGCCTGCTGTGCGCGACGACCACCAGCCCGACCGGCGCCTCGCTCACCGCTGCCCCGGTGTGCCCAGCACCGTGGCCGCCGCGGTCACCAGCAGCGCCACCGACGTCGCTCCCGGATCCTGGTGCCCGATACTGCGCTCGCCGAGGTAGCTGGCCCGGCCCTTGCGCGCCAGCATCGGGATCGTCGCGTCCCGGCCGGCGTCGGCCGCCGCCTGCGCGGCCGCGAGCGCCGCGCCGAGCGAGGTGTCGGCGGCGAGACCCGCGTCGAGGGCGTCGACCGCGGGGGCCAGCGCGTCGACCATCGTCTTGTCTCCGAGTTCGGCCTTGCCGCGCTGGACCACCCCGTCCAGACCTGCGCGCAGCGCCGTGGCGAACGTCGCGGCGGTCAGCTCGCCGACCTCGCCCGCGGCCGTGCCGAACCGCAGGAACAGCGTGCCGTACAGCGGGCCGCTCGCCCCGCCGGTCGTGCTCACCAGCGTCATCCCGACCTTCTTGAACATCCCGGCGGCGCCGGCCGGCGTCGCGGCGTCCAAGGCGGACACCGCCGCGGTCATGCCGCGGTCCATGTTGATGCCGTGGTCGGCGTCGCCGATGGCGGAGTCGAGCCGGGTCAGCTCGTCGCGGTTCTCGGCGACGAGCCGGGCGAACTCGCGCATCCAGCCGTCCAGGGCCGCCAGGTCGATGGTGCCGGAGGTGTCGGCCACCGGCTCACACACCCCAGCGCAGGGCCGGGGTGCGCACCGGCGCGTCCCACAACCCGAGCAGATCGTCGTCGACCCTGAGCAGGGTCACCGAGCAGCCGGCCATGTCGAGGCTGGTGATGTAGGGCCCGACCAGCGAGCGCGCCACCCGCACACCCGCCTTGTCCAGGATCCCCGCCACCTCGTGGTACATCAGGTACAGCTCGAGCAGCGGTGTGCCGCCCATTCCGTTGACGAACGCGATCACGCCGTCGCCGCCGCTGAAGTCGATGTCGGCCAGGATCGGCTCGACCAGGTACTCGGCGATCTGCTCGGCCGGGACAAGCGGCACCCGGCGCCTGCCGGGCTCGCCGTGGATGCCGATGCCGATCTCGATCTCGGTCTCGGGGAGGTCGAAGGTGGGCTGTCCGGCGGCGGGCACGGTGCACGAGGTCAGTGCCATGCCCATGCTGCGCCCGTTCTCGTTGACCCGGCGGGCGACGTCGGCGACCTCGGGGAGGCTGCGGCCCTGCTCGGCGGCGGCGCCCGCGATCTTCTCCAGCAGCACCGTGACCCCGACCCCGCGGCGACCGGCCGTGTAGAGGCTGTCCTGCACCGCGACGTCGTCATTGGTCACCACGGACATCACGTCCACGCCGGTCTCGGCCGCGGCGAGCTCGGCGGCCATCTCGAAGTTCATCACGTCGCCGGTGTAGTTCTTGACGATGTGCAGCACCCCGGCGCCGCCGTCGACCTGCTTGGTGGCCTCCAGCATCTGGTCGGGCACCGGCGAGGTGAAGATCTCCCCCGCGCAGGCCGCGTCGAGCATCCCCTGGCCGACGAACCCGCCGTGCAGCGGTTCGTGACCGGAGCCGCCGCCGGAGATCAGTCCGACCTTGCCCTGGACCGGGGCATCACCGCGGTAGACGATCCTGTTCTCGTGGTCGACGCGCAGTTCCGGATGCGCCGCGGCGATGCCCAGGAGCGCCTCCGCGACGACGTCGGCCGGATCGTTGATGAGCTTCTTCATTGATGCTCCTCCAGACGTTGACGTGCGTGCAGACCAGAGTGCGGGGAGCGCGCCGAGGGCGCCAGGGCCGGGAGTGTGGGCGGACGGGTGCTCAGCAGGCAGGATGGGTAGGCGTCGGCGCGGTATCCGGCCGCCCGTGTCCGCCGAAGGGAGCAGCGCTGTGATCCGGACGGCCACGGGGCCGTGAGCGCCGGGCTGGGGATCGGGCTGGCTGCCGTCGGGCGGCCCGCCTACATCAACTCCGGGCGGGCCGCCGACCTGGGTGACCGGCGCGACGCCGCCGACCTACGCGCCCGCACCGCGACCGTGCTCGACGCCGCCTACGCGGCGGGCATCCGCTACCTCGACGCCGCCCGCTCCTACGGCCGCGCCGAGGAGTTCCTGGCCGCCTGGCTGGCCGCCCACCCGGAGATCGACGACGTCGAGATCGGGTCCAAGTGGGGCTACCGCTACGTCGGCGACTGGCGCCTCGACGCCGAGGTGCACGAGATCAAGGACCACTCGCTCGCCGCGTTCACCGAGCAGTACGCGCAGACCCGGGCGCTGCTGGGTGACCGGCTCGACGTCTACCACGTGCACTCCGCGACGCCGCAGACCGGCGTGCTCGACGACGCCCCGCTGCACCGGGCGCTCGCCCGGCTGCGCGACGCCGGGGTGCGGATCGGGGTGTCGACGTCGGGGCCCACGCAGGCCGACACGGTGCGCCGGGCGGTGGAGATCGAGGTCGACGGCGCGCCGTTGTTCACCTCGATCCAGTCGACCTGGAACGTGCTGGAGACCTCGGCCGCCCCGGCTCTGGCCGAGGCGGCCGCCGCGGGCGCGCGGGTGATCGTCAAGGAGGCGGTGGCCAACGGGCGGCTCGCGCCGGGTGGGCAGGACGGCTCGCCCGGGGCGACGCGGGCCGCGGAGCTCGCCACCGAGCTGGGGGTGCCCGTCGACCAGCTGGCGCTCGCCGCCGCGCTCGCCCAGCCGTGGGCCGGGATCGTACTGTCGGGCGCGGTCGACCCGGCGCAGCTGGCCAGCAACGCCGCCGCCCGGGCGCTCGACGTGCCGCCTGCGGTGCGCGACGAGCTGGCCGCGCTCGCCGAGCCGCCGGCGGACTACTGGCGCGCCCGTTCCGCGCGCGCCTGGGCCTGAGTGCTCAGTCCTCGCCGGCCTCCGGCAGGATCACGCCCTCCTCCATGACCTGGTGGCCGGGCACCTCCTGCAGGAACAACGCGAATCCTTCCTTCGGCTCCCCGGTCACCTCGCTCCATGCCTCGGCCAGGGCGGTGATCAGCTCCTTGCGCACCTCGACGGTGCGTCCGGCGCGGATGATCCCGACCATGCGGCCGTGCTCCACCGGCCGGCCGGCGACGAAGATGCTGCCCGCCGGGACCTCGACGAACGAGCAGTTGACGTACTGCGCGGGCGCGCCGGTGACCGTCGTGTGCACCTTCGTGAACGCCGCGGCGATCTCGGCCTTGTACCGCGCGCTGGGGCTGTCGGCGGGAATCGTGAACTGGTAGTACGGCATGGATCTCCTCCGGTCCGATGCACGGGCGGTCAGGAGGATTGTCGCCGCCGGGCGGCATCGGCACAGCACACGGGGGACGGCGATGGCGGGTGCGGTACGGCGGGTCGGGGTGGCCGGGCGGCGGGCCCGGCTGACCGTGCGGCACCGGCTCTGCCCCACCGCATGGGCGGCCGACTCGGTGGCCGGTGCGACGGCGGTGGCGGCGTCGTTGGTCGCGCTGCACGCCACCGACGCGGCCTCGGTGTTCCTGTCGGTGCTGGCCCGGACCCGCGACGGGCGGGTCGGCACGGTCGAGCGCGCCCTCTACGACGACCGCGCGCTGATCCGAATGCTCGGGATGCGCCGGACCGTGTGGGTGCTCGACCGGGACGTGGCCCCGATCGTGCAGGCCGCGTGCGCCCGGGCGGTGGCGGCGACCCAGCGCAAACGCCTGGTGGCCCACCTCGCCGACTCCGGTGTGGACGAGGCGGCCGCGTGGCTGGCCGACGTCGAGGCGGCCACCCACGCGGCGCTGGCGGCGCGCGGCGAAGCCGCCGCCACCGAGCTCGCCGCCGACGAGCCACGGCTGCGTACCCGGATCGCGGCCACCGGACAGAACGCGACGGCCCGGGTGCTGCTGCAGTTGGCCGCCGACGGGCACATCGTGCGCGGCAGGCCGCGGGGCTCGTGGACCTCCACCCGGTACCGCTGGTCGCCGATGACGACGTGGCTCGGCGCCCCGCTCGCCGAGCTCGCGGTCGAGGCCGCGCAGATCGCGCTGGCCGGGCACTGGCTGGCCACGTTCGGTCCGGCGCCGGTGAGCGATCTGCGCTGGTGGGCCGGGTGGGGGATCCGCGAGACCAGCCGCGCGCTGGCCGCGCTGGACACCGTCGAGGTGGACCTGGAGGGCACCCCCGGGCTGATGCTCGCCGAGGACGCCGACCCGGTGCCGGCGCCGGAACCGGCCGCCGCGCTGCTGCCGGCGCTGGATCCGACGCCGATGGGGTGGCAGGAGCGTAGCTGGTTCCTCGGCCCCCACGGGCCGGCACTGTTCGACCGGACCGGCAACATCGGCCCGACGGTGTGGTGGGACGGCCGGATCGTCGGCGGCTGGGCGCAACGGCCGGACGGCGAGGTCGCGGTGCGGCTGCTCGACGACATCGGGGCCGACGGTGAGAAGGCGGTGCAGGCCGGCGCCGAGCGGCTGGCCGGGCACCTGGGCGAGGTCCGGGTGACGCCGCGCTTCCGCACACCGCTGGAGCGCGAGCTCTCCACCTGAGGGGGCGGCCTGATGGGTCAGGAGGGCAGGCCGAGCAGCGCGGGCAGGTCGGCGACCGAGTCGATGACGTCGTCGGCGCCGGCGGCCCGCAGCGCCCGCTCCCCGTGTGCCCCCGTGCGCACCCCGATCGCCAGCCCGGTCCCGGCGCGGCGGGCCGCCAGCATTCCGGACGTCGCATCCCCCGCGGCGACGACCTCGGCCGGGTCGGCGTCGACACTCGCCGCCGCGGCCAGCAGCATCGCCGGATCGGGCAGCCCACGACCGTCCACATCGGCCGGGCACACGAGCAGGTCGACGACGTCCGACCAGCCCAGCGCGGCGATCAGCGCGTCCCGCACGGCCGGGGCGAACCCGCTGCTCAGGACGACGGTCAGACCGGCCGCACGCAGGGCCGACATGGCGGCACGGGCGCCGGGGACCTCGTGGATCCGCCCGGCGCGCAGCTGCGTCTCGAAACAGGCCTCGAACGCCGCGTTGGCCCGGCGGGCACGGTGCATGTCGCCGTCGAGCAGCTCGCCGAACACCGCGATCGTCGACCGGTCCATGGTCGCCTCGGCCTGTCGGCGCAGTGCCGGGAACCGTGGGCCCTCCGGCACGATGCGCACCGCGCGCAGCGCCGTCCGCACGGCGTCGAAGACCATTCCGTCGTCAGCCACCGTGGTACCCGCCATGTCCAGGACGGCCACTCGCATCCGGGCTAGCTCAGTCCCCTCGGGTGTCCGTCGGCACACGTCCGGGTGGCCCGCAGGTGAACCCGTCGCACACGCCCGGTGCTCACCACAGCGCGAGCCAGGCCCACCATCCGCCGGCCTGCGCCGTCACCGTGACCGGGGCCCCGGCCACCTGAACGTGGTGCTCGCCGGGGGCCTCCGCCCGTCCCACCGCATAGCGGTAGTGGGTGGTCTCCCCGTGATCACCGACGCCGACCGGCGGAATGTAGACCCCGGAACTGCTGCCCGGCCGCCAGCGCCCGGTGTCGTCGAGCCACAGGTGGTCGATGTCGATCTCGCTCTCGTCGCCGTTCGTGTCGATCAACGCGACGGCGAACGGCCCGGTGGCCGCGATGGCCAGCACCCGGGCGTAGCGCGGGTTCCACCCGCCTAGGCCGATCACATCCGCAGCCGTCGGCTCCGACATGGGGTCCAGAATGGACGAGGGGTCGACGGCGCCGGCCGCCGGGTCGGCGTGCCGGGCGCGACGTGCTCGCACGGGCAGCCGTCAGGCCGAGGGCGAGCAGCTGCTCTCCCGGTTCTCCCGGGGCGCGGTGACCGGCGCCGAGAGCACCCCGCCGGCGAACGGCATCCCGCAACAGCCGGCAGCGGGGTAGCCGGCGGCTCGGGCCTCGCCGATCGCGCCCGGAGGGCCGCCGGCGCGATCGGCGGGGTGGCCCGCCGCGTCGCACATCGAGGCACCCGCCGAGTGGCTGCCGTGGCTACGCTCGTCGCCAGTCCCCTCGTGTGGAGGTGCCGCCGATGGTGGCCGCGATCGACGTCGACGTGCACCACGCCGTGCCGGGCATCTCCGCGCTGTTCCCGCACCTGCCGGACCGCTGGATCGACTACTGCGTCGAGGGCCGCATCGAGGGCTTCGCACCGGCCTTCTACCCGCCGGGGATGCCGCTGTCCGCCCGCCCGGGGGCCCGCCCGGCCGCCGGCCCGCCCGGCTCGGACGTCGACCTGCTGCGGGACCGGGTGCTCGACGGTCCCGGGGCCGCCGTCGCGGTACTGAACTGCCTCTACGCGGTCGGGGCCCTGCACAACACCGACTGGGCCGGTGCGCTGGCGAGCGCGGTCAACGACTGGCAGGCCGCGACCTGGCTCGACGCCGACCCGCGGTTGCGGGCCGCGATCGTCGTCGTCCCGGACGACCCGGCGGGCGCCGCGGCGGAGATCGAACGCTGCGCCGCGGACCCACGGTTCGTGCAGGTCCTGCTGCCGGCCCAGACCACCACCCCGCTCGGCCGCCGGGTGCACCGGCCCATCTACGCCGCCGCGGAGCGCGCCGGGCTGCCGGTGGCGATACACCCCGGCGTCGCCGGGGCGAACGCGCTGTCCCCGGTGGGCTGGCCGTCGCACTACATCGAGGACTATGCGAACGCCGCCCTCGCGATCCAGTCGCAGCTGACCAGTCTCGTCGCGGAGGGCGTGTTCACCGAGCACCCGGGGCTGCGGGTCGTGCTGCTGGAGAGCGGCGTGACCTGGCTGCCCCCGCTCATGTGGCGGTTCGACAAGAACTGGAAGGCGCTGCGACGCGAGGTGCCCTGGGTGGACCGGCCGCCCTCCCAGGTGATCCGCGAGCACGTCCGGTTCGCGATCGCGCCGTTCGACGGGCCGGTGGATCCGCCGCGGGACTGGATCGACCGTTTCCTCACCCAGGTCGGCTCGGTCGAGCTGCTGCTCTACGCCAGTGACCATCCGCACTGGCACGACCGCGACCCGCACGAGGCGCTGCTCGACCACCTCTCCCCCGCCGAGCGGGAGCGGGTGCTGCGGGCCAACGCGGCCGAGCTCTACCGGTTGGACGTGCCGGAGGTGACCCGATGACCGGCACGACGGAATCGCCGGCCGCAGGCCGGTCGCACCGGGCACGCACCACGTTGATCGACTGCGACGTGCACAACGCCGTCCCGTCCGATGCCGCGCTGATCCCGTACCTGTCCGCCCGCTGGCGTCGGCACCTGGAGCTGGTCGGCTCCCGGACGTTCAGCCCGTTCACCACCGGCTACGCGTATCCCAAGGCCGCGCCGTTCGCCAGCCGGCACGACGCGTGGCCGCCGGGCGGCGCGCTGCCCGGTTCCGATCTGGACTTCATGCGCGCGCAACTGCTCGACGCCTACGACATCGAGTTCGCCGTGCTCAACTGCCTGTACCGGGCCCCCGAGCAGCGCTACGACGCCTACGCCGCGGCGCTCGCGGCGGCGGTCAACGACTGGCAGGTCGAGCACTGGCTCTCCCGGGACCGGCGGCTGCGGGCGTCGATCACGGTGTCGTTCGAGTCGCCGGAGCTGGCCGCCGCGGAGATCCACCGGGCCGCCGCGGACCCCGGCTTCGTGCAGGTGCTGCTCTACCCGCGCACCCGCGACCCGCTGGGCCGCCGGGCGTACTGGCCGATCTTCGAAGCGGCCGCGGAGACGGGGCTGCCGGTCGGGTTGCACGCCGCGTCGACCACACCGGGCCCGATCACCTCGGCGGGCTGGCCGTCGTACTACATCGAGGACCACACGTCGCTGGCCGTCGCGTTCCAGGCCCAGGTCACGAGCCTGATCTTCGAAGGCGTCTTCGACCGCTTCCCCGACCTGCAGGTCGTGCTCATGGAGGGCGGGTTCGCCTGGGTGCCCGGCCTGATGGCGCGGCTCGACGGGCTGCACCGGCGCCTGGGGGCGGAGGTGCCCGACCTGGTGCACCCGCCGTCGCACTACCTGCGGCACCGGATCCGGATCACCACCCAGCCCATGGAGGAGCCGGAGGACCCGGCCGATCTGATCCCGCTGATCCGCGACGTCGGCCAGGACGTGCTGATGTTCTCCACCGACTACCCGCACTGGGACTTCGACGACCCGCACCGGGCGTTCCAGACCCGGGTGCCGTCCGACCTGCACCGCAGGATCATGTACGACAACGCCCGCCGCCACTACCGTTTCACCACGTGACGACTCCCCCGGGATTCACCGGCGTGGCCCATCTCGCGATGACGGTCGTGGACATGGAGGCCACCGCCGCGTGGTGGGAGCGGACCTTCGGTTTCGAGCGGCTGCGCCGCGTCGACGAGCCCGAGGGCGAGCAGCGGCACCCGCGGATCCTGATCCGGCACCCCGGGTCGGGCCTGGTGTTCGGGATCCACGAGCCGCACGAGCGCTCTGGCGACCGCTTCGATCCGGACCGCACCGGCCTGGACCACATCGCGCTCGCCGTCACCGAGCGCACCGACCTCGACCGCTGGAGCGAGCACCTCGACGCGCTGGGGGTGGAACACTCCCCGGCGCGCGACGCCGGGTACGCCGAGTTCGTGTCCTTCACCGATCCGGACGGCATCCAGGGCGAGCTGTGGTGGGTGAAACCGGCTACCGGGTGAGCGCAGCGGCGCCGCGACACGACGGGCGGGGCCCGCCGTGAGGTTCCGCCGCCGGCCACCGCCGGTGATCACCGACGTGCCGATGTCGCCGGCCGAGGAGCGGCGCCACCGTGAGCGCGTCTACGCCGCGCTGATGGTCGTGCACCTGGTCGGGTTGCTCGTCGGCGGTCTGCTCTACCTCAAGGCCTGGGGAGTCGGCCTGGCGCTGATCATCCTGACCGGTCCGCTGCCCTGGGTCGCGGTCGTGCTGGCCAACGACCCGGTGCACCGCCGGAGCCGCCGCCGGCGCACGGACCCGGGCGAGGTTTCAGAGCCCCCTGGGAAGGGCATCACGGACACGTGACGCACCCGGCGCTGGATGCGCTGCACCCGGACGAGCGCGCGCAGGTGCGCCCCGCGGGACCACCGCAGTTCCGGCCGCCGATGCTGGCCACGCTCACCGACGAGCACTTCTCCGATCCCGGCTGGATCTACGAACGGAAGTTCGACGGCGTGCGCGCGATCGTGGTGCGCCGCGACGGCCGCACCGAGTTGTACTCGCGCAACCGCAAGGACATGACCGGCACCTACCCCGAACTGGCCGAGGCGCTCGACGGGCAGGACCTGCCCGATCTCGTCGCCGACGGCGAGGTCGTGGCGTTCGACGACGGCCGCACCAGCTTCGAGCGGCTCCAGGCCCGGCTCGGGCTGACCGACCCGCAGCGCGCCCGGGAGACCGGCGTCACGGTCTACCTGTACCTGTTCGACCTGCTCGCCTTCGACGGTGCCGACCTCACCGAGGTACCGCTGCGCGGGCGCAAGCGGGTGCTGCGCCGGGCGTTGCACTGGGACGACCCGGTCCGGTTCACCACCCACCGCAACGGCGACGGCGAGCGCTACCTGGACTACGCGTGCGCGCACGGCTGGGAGGGGGTGATCGCGAAGCGGGCGGACTCGCCGTACCGGCCGGGACGCACCAAGGACTGGCTGAAGTTCAAGTGCGTCCGCGACCAGGAACTCGTCATCGGCGGCTGGACCGACCCGGGCGGGGCCCGCAAGGAGTTCGGCGCGCTGCTCGTCGGGTACCACCCGACGGCCGGCGACACCCGGCTGCGCTACGCCGGGAAGGTCGGCACCGGCTTCACCGAGGCGACGCTGCACGCGCTGCGGGAACGCTTCGCGGGGCTGGACCGCGCCGACTCGCCGTTCGACCGGCCGGTGCGCGAACGCGGGGCGCACTGGCTGGCGCCGGAGCTCGTCGCGCAGATCGGGTTCACCGAGTGGACCCGCGACGGTCGGCTGCGCCACCCCCGTTACCTGGGGTTGCGCGACGACAAGCCCGCGACTGAGGTGGTGCGCGAGGGATGACCCGGACGACGATCACGCACCCGGACAAGGTGCTCTACCCCGAGCCGGGGGTGACCAAGGCCGATCTGGCCCGGTACTACGAGCGGGTCGCGGACGTGATGCTGCCGCATCTGGAGGGCCGGCCGCTGTCGCTGGTCCGGTTCCCCAACGGGCTGGCGGCCTCGGGGTTCTTCCAGAAGCAGGCGCCGGCCGGGGCGCCGGTGCACACCGTCGAGGTACCGGCGGACAACGACCGCGGGCAGGTCGAGCACATCGTGGTCACCGACGCCGACGACCTGCGCTACCTGGCGAACCAGTCGGCCCTGGAGGTGCACCGGGCGCTGTCCCGGGTCGGCGCCCTGGACCGGCCCGATCTGATGGTGATCGACCTCGACCCGCCCGAGCACCGTGACCTGACGGTGCTGCGCCGCGCCGTCCGCGCCACCCGGGACCTGCTCGACGAGATCGGCCTGGTCCCGTTCCTGATGGCCACCGGCAGCAGCGGCTACCACGTGGTGACGCCGCTGGACGCGACCGCGGACTTCGACGAGGTCCGGGGACTGGCCCGGGCCGTCGCGGCCCGGCTGGAGGCCGCCGACCCGGCCGGGTTGACCACCGCGCACCGGATCGCCGACCGGGGCGACCGCATCTACCTCGATGTCGGTCGCAACGCCTACGGGCAGACGGCGATCGCGCCCTACTCGCCCCGGGCCCGCCCCGGCGCCCCGGTGGCGACGCCGCTGCGGTTCCGGGAACTGTCCCGCGTCGCCCCGGACGGGCACACCGTCGCCAGCATCGGCCGCCGGTTGGCGCGCACCGGCGACCCGTGGGCCGACATCGGCTCCCACGCCCGGTCCGCAGCGGCGGCGCGCGGGCGCCTCGACCGGCTCGGCTGAGCGCGCCCCGACCACCGGGCGACGGTGAGGGACCTCACCGCCGCCGCGGGCTGCGCCGGAGCCGCACGGTCGGGAGCATGGGATGCGGTGCCCGTGGTCGTGTGCCGTCCCCCAGCCCGCCGTCATCCGACGGCGCAGCACCGATCTGAATCGATCCCGCACCCATCTGGTGCCCCCGCTCGCCACCGGAGGAACCGCCGTGCCCGTTCCCGTCCTCGCTCCCCGTGCCCCCACCCTCAGCGGAATCGCACACCGGCTTCGCCCCCCGGCCGAACCGCCGTCATGGCGCCGGCTTCGCCTCGCCGTCACCGCCCTGTTCGCTCTCGACGGGTTCGTGTTCGGCAGCTGGGCCGCCCGGATCCCGGACGTCACCACCCAGGTCGGTGCCACCGCATCGACGCTGGGCGTCGCACTGCTGTGCGTCTCCCTCGGCGCACTGGCAAGCATGCAACTGACCGGCGCGCTGTGTGCCCGGCTCGGCTCCGGGATGGTCGCCGCGATCGGCGCGCTCCTGCTCTGCGCAGCCATCGCACTGCCCGGACTGGCCACGTCGGTGCCGGCCCTGGCCGCGGCACTACTGGTGTTCGGCGCGGTGACCGGCACCGTCAACGTCGCCGCGAACAGCCTCGGCGTGCTGGCCGAGCGGCGCCGCGCCCGCCCCGTGATGCCGTCGCTGCACGCCGGGTTCAGCTTCGGCGGCCTGGCCGGCGCCGCGATCGGCGGCGTGGCCTCATCGCTCGGCCCCGTCGCTGCGCACCTGCTCGTCGTCGCGGGCGCCGGGCTGCTGGTCAGCGCATCGATCGGGCCGACCTTGGCGGCCGCCGACCCGGCCCGGCCGCGGGCCGCCCGCACGACTCCGGACGGTCCGCACCGGGGCCCGTTCCCGCGCGGGCTCATCGTTCTGCTGGGCCTGATCGCGGGCTGCACCGCGTACGGCGAGGGCGCCCTCACCGACTGGGGCGCGTTGCATCTGCGCGACACCCTGCACGCCTCCCCCGCCCTCGCCGCCGCCGGATACGCCGGGTTCTCCCTGGCGATGGCCTGCGGGCGGCTCGGCGGCGGCCGGCTGCTCGGCCTGTTCGGCGAGACGCGACTGCTCAGCGGCGGGGCGTTGCTGGCCGCGATCGGGATGCTGTTCGCCGTGCTCTCCTCGACCGCGACGGTGGCCGTGGGCGGGTTCGTGCTGGTCGGACTGGGGCTGGCGAACATCTTCCCGATCGCGATCGCCCGGGCGGGCGGGTCCGGCGGCGCGTCCGGGGTCGCGCTGGCCTCGACCGTCGGCTACAGCGGGCTGCTCGGCGGCCCACCGGTCATCGGCTTCCTCGCCGCGCACGCCGGGTTGCCGCTCGCGCTGAGCACCGTCTCGGTCCTCGCGACGGCCGCCGCGGGCCTGGCCGTCGTGGTGGCCGCCGGACGGGCCGGGGTCCGCGATCGGATCGCGACGGTGACGACACGGGTCAGCGGGGCCCGCGGCCGGCTCGCAGCCGTCGCCGACCGGCTCGCCGACAACCTGAGCCCGGCGCTGCGCGCGGCCGCGGACCGGTACGCCCGCGACCTGCCGATCCTCGCCGAGCAGGGCGCCGGCCGCGGTCCGCGCGAGTCCACCCTGCAGCCGTACCCGGGCCTGGAGATGCTGCTGCGCTGACCCGCAGCGCCGCAGCCCGACCGGTGGCCGGGGTAACCCACGTCACCCGGGCCGCCCCGATCCCCCACCGATCGCCTGATGACCCACGCCCGCCCGGCCGCACATCCTGCAGAGGTGGCCCTGACCGGGCCTGTGGAGCGCACCGCGGAGGGACTGCACCCCGATGCTGATGACCGCCGAGGACCACCCCGACTTCCCGCAGCCCGCGCCGCGACCCCGCCGCGGACTGCGCCGCCGGCTGCGCGACCTGCTGGGCGAGCTGCGCTCGTGGCCGACGCTGCTGCTGATCGCGACGTGTCTGCTGGCCGGGATCCCGGCGACCATCGCACTCACCCCGAACCAGGAGCTGGTCACCCTCGGCCAGCACATCTCGGTGGGCGCCCGCACGCCCGACCTGTCGCTGTCCGGCCCCGCGCAGTTGGTGCAGATCGGCAACACCGAGCTGGACATCCCGCGACTGCAGGTCTACGGGCCGCTGCGCCCGCAGCTCACGCTGGGGCCGGTGCAGCGCAACGAGGCGGCGGCCGAGGTGCTGCACCCCGGCACCACCCGGCAGGCCCGCGCCGACGCGGTCACGACGCTGGGCAACGGGTTCCTGCGCTGGTACGCGTGGGGCGCCGCCGGGCTGATCGTGCTCACGCTCGCGTTCTGCGCGGTGGCCGGCTGCGCCCGGATCCTGGTCCTGCTGCGCCGGCAGAGCCGGGCCGGGCACGAGCACGTCACCGTCGCCGAGGTCTTCCCCCGCTGCGTCGGCACGATCGGCCGGATGACGGTGCTCGCGGTGACGGCGTCGGTGCTGGCCTGGGGCGCCGCGGGGGCGCTCGTCTACACCGGGGCGGCGCGCGGGCTGCAGAACGTGCGCTCGCTGTCCGAGCTGGTCGGGGCCTATCACCTGTCCCCGTCCCCGGTCGGGCCGCGTGTCTTCGGCTACTCCGGCGCCGTCATCGGGGACTCCCGGCTGGCGCGCGTCGGTGGACCGGCACCTGCCGGCGCCACCGCGGACGACCAGGCCTGCGAGCGCAGCACCGACTCGATGGCCGGTGAGCTCGGCCGGCTGCTGCCTGCGCAGGTGCTCAACCTCGCCTGCTCCGGAGCCACCATCGCGCAGGGTCTGCGCGCGCCGCAGCAGCGCGGCGCCACCAGCGTGCCCGCGCAGATCGGGCTGCTCAAGCAGGTCGAGGGCCTGCGCTTCGTGGTCGTCGGAATCGGTCCGAACGACCTGGGCTGGGGTGATTTCCTGACCTACTGCTACGGCGCGGCGGACTGTGCGGACAACCTCACCCAGGGCGAGTTCGACTACCGGCTGGCGGCCTTCGACCGCGAGTACGGCAACCTGCTGCAGGACCTCGCCGAGCTGCCGGGCCACCCCCAGGTGGTGATCATGACGTCGTACGACGTGTTCGCTCCCGGCGCCGACTGCCCGGATTCCCGGGGCCCGGCCGGTGCCGCCGGGCTGAACCCGGCGAAGATCAGGCTGCTGGCGGACCGGAACGCCCAGCTCAACGCGATCCTGGCGGGCGGCGCCGAGAAGTACGGCTTCGCCGTGGCTCGCCCGGCCCTCGCGACGCTCTGCAGCGCGGGCCACGACGGGCTCGGTCCGGACCTGCAGGGCCTGGCCGACCCCCACCCGTTCCACCCGACCGGCATCGGCTCGATCCGGATGGCCGCCGCAGTCGCCCGGCTGATCACCCCGGCCCCGCGGTAGCGCGGCGGCCACGACGCGCCACCGCACAGGAGCGGAAGCGCCGTTGTCAGTGGCTGCCGGAGAGATGGCCGGCCAGCGCGTCGTGGCGTTGCCGGCTGTTCTCGTTCATCCCGACGATGGTCACCGTGGTGCCGCGGGCGGCGTACCGGGTGGTGATGGCCTCGAGCGCGGCCACGGTGGAGGCGTCCCAGACGTGCGCCGCGGACAGGTCGATGACCACGTCGGCGGGGTCGCCGGCGTAGTCGAAGGCCGACACCAGGTCGTTGCTGGAGGCGAAGAACAGCTGCCCACTGACCCGGTAGATCTTCCTGGTGCCGTCCGGGTCGAGCACTCCGGTGACCTCGACCAGGTGCGCGACGCGGCGGGCGAACAGCACCATCGCGACCAGCACCCCGACCCCGACGCCGTAGGCCAGGTTGTGTGTGAGCACGGTGACCGCCACCGTGGAGAGCATCACAGTGGTCTCGCTCCGCGGCATCCGGCGCAGCGTGGCCGGGCGGATGCTGTGCCAGTCGAACGTGCCGACCGAGACCATGATCATCACCCCGGCCAGCGCGGCCATCGGGATGAGCGCCACGATGTCCCCCAGGGCCACCACCAGCACCAGCAGGAAGACGCCGGCCAGGAACGTCGACAGCCGGGTGCGTGCCCCGCCGGCCTTCACGTTGATCATGGTCTGGCCGATCATGGCGCAGCCGCCCATCCCGCCGAAGAAGCCGGTGACGATGTTGGCCACGCCCTGGCCCCAGGACTCCCGGGTCTTGTCCGAGCGGGTGTCAGTGACCTCGTCGACGAGCTTTGCGGTCATCAGCGACTCGATCAGCCCGACGAGCGCGACGGCCAGTGCGTAGGGCGCCACGATCTGCAACGTCGTCAGGTCCAGCGGGACCCCAGGCAGGCCGAACACGGGCAGGCTGTCCGGCAGCGCCCCCTGGTCCCCCACGTTCGGCACGACCAGGCCCGCGGCGACGGTGAACGCGGTCAGCACGACGACCGCCACCAGCGGCGCCGGGACCACCGTGGTGAGCCGCGGCAGCCCCACCATGACCGCGAGCCCGGCGGCGAGCAGTGCGTAGACCGTCCACGGCACGTTCACCAAGTACGGCAGCTGCGCGGAGAAGATCAGGATGGCCAGCGCGTTGACGAACCCGACCATCACGCTGCGGGGCAGGAACCGCATCAGCCGGGCCACCCCGACGGCGGCCAGCAGCACCTGCAGCACCCCGCCGAGGATCACCGCGGCCAGCAGGTAGGGCAACCCGTGCTCGCGCACCAGTGGCGCGACGACGAGCGCGACGGCGCCGGTGGCCGCCGAGATCATCGCCGGGCGCCCGCCGGTGAACGCGATGGTCACCGCCATCGTGAACGACGCGAACAGCCCGACCCGCGGATCGACCCCGGCGATGATCGAGAACGAGATCGCCTCCGGGATGAGCGCGAGCGCGACCATCAGCCCGGAGAGGGTCTCGGTGCGCAGCACGCGCGGGGACGCCCAGGAGGGACGAGACGGTCGGCGGGACAGCGCAGCAGGCAGCGACATCGCTTCTTTCGCAGATGAGGGAAGGGCGAGCCACGCTCATCGGGGCTCCGGCCCGCCGCACACTACGCGACGATCCGCCCATGGCGAGACGAATGAGAGGAGATCGACGTCCCGGCGATCAGGCCGGATCGTTCACCGAACCGGCGAGCAGCGGCTCCAGCACGAGCTCGGGGTAGCGCCGCCGGATCGTCTCCAGCCGCCACTTGTTCGCGAACACCGCGAGCAGGTCGCCGTCGGCCCGGCGGGTGAGCACCTCGACCTCGCTCTGCCGCGCCAGCACCTCCGCGCCCTCGGCGTCGGTGCGCCGGGTCACCGAGTAGCCCAGCGGCTCCAGCGTCACCGGGGCCCGGAACTCGGACTCCAGCCGGTGGGTGGCCACCTCGAACTGCAACGGGCCGACCGCGGCCAGCACCGGGGCCTGGTCCCCGCGCAGGTCCGAGCTCAGCACCTGGACCACGCCCTCGCTGTCGAGCTGGTCGATCCCGCGCCGGAACTGCTTGTGCTTGCCCGCCTCGGCGCAGCGCACCACCGCGAAGTGCTCCGGGGCGAAGCTGGGGATCGGCGGGTACTCGACCGGGGCGTCGGCGTAGAGGGTGTCGCCGGGCCGCAGTGCCCCGGCGTTGACCAGCCCGACGATGTCGCCCGGGAAGGCCTCCTCGATCGTGGACCGCTGCTGCCCGAACACCGACTGGGCGTACTTCGTCGCGAACGGCCGCCCGGTCACGCCGTGGGTGAGCACCATGCCGCGCTCGAACCGCCCGGAGCAGACCCGCATGAAGGCCATCCGGTCCCGGTGCGAGGGGTCCATCCCGGCCTGCACCTTGAACACCATGCCGGAGAAGGCAGCGTCGACCGGGTGCGGACGGCCCTCGACGTCGGCCCGCGGCCCCGGCGACGGGGCCAGCTCGACCAGCGCGTCGAGCAGCCGCGCGACGCCGACGTTGGGCAGCGCGGCACCGAACAGCACCGGCGTCGCCGTGCCCGCGAGGAACGCCTCCTCGTCGTACTTCGCGCCGATCTCGTCGAGCAGCGCGAGCTCCTCCTGGGCGGTGCCCCAGTGCGGCGCGTCCTCGACCTCGGCGCGCTCGGCCGGGACCACCTCGGCCTCGGCCCGGGTGGCGCCGCCCGCGGTCCGGCGGAACCGGGTGAACTCTCCCGTCGCGCACTCGATCAGCCCGCGCAGCTCACCGGCCACCCCGACCGGCCAGGTGATCGGCATCGGGCGCAGCCCGATCGCCTGCTCCACCTCGTCGAGCAGTTCGAGGGCCTCACGGCCGGGCCGGTCCCACTTGTTGACGAAGGTGAGCACCGGGATGCGCCGACTGCGGCACACGTCGAACAGCTTGAGCGTCTGCGGCTCGAGGCCCTTGGCCGCGTCGAGCAGCATCACCGCGGCGTCGACGGCGGCGAGCACCCGGTAGGTGTCCTCGGAGAAGTCGCCGTGGCCGGGAGTGTCCAGCAGGTTGATGACCGCGTCGCGGTAGGCGAACTTCAGCACCGCCGAGGTGATGGAGATGCCGCGCTTGCGCTCCATCTCCATCCAGTCCGAGGTCACGCCGCGGCGGCCGGCCTTGCCGTGCACCGCGCCCGCCTCGTCGATCACCTCGGCGTGCAGGGCCAGCGCTTCGGTGAGCGTCGACTTACCGGCGTCGGGGTGACTGATGACGGCGAACGTCCGCCGCCGAGCCGCCTCCCCCGCGACCGCCCGTCCCAGGGCACTGCGCGAACCATCATCGGCCGACGTGGCGCTCACCGGCTTTCAGCCATCCCTTCACTGCACAACTGACACCGGCACGCTCCGCACCGCCTCATCCGAGGGTAACTCGCCCGCGCAGCGGAGCCGCGCCGTCGCCTGACCGGGTCGCGATACTCACGTCCGGTGATGACCTCGGCCGGGCCGAATCGGGCGGCCGGCGGGGAGGTGGCGGACTAGCGCTCGCGCAGGGCCGTGGCGCGGCGCTGCCGGCCCTCCTGGGAGTCGAGCAGCTCCTGGATCGTGCGCAGCGAGTTGCCCAGGCGGCGCATCGCGTCGGAGCTGAGCGAGGAGACGATGAAGGTCTCCTCGGCGTGGAACCGGGGGAAGAGGTTCTCGATGAGCAGTTCACCCTTCGGCGTCAGCTCGACGATCACCAACCGGCCCTCGGTCTCGTGCCCGCGGCGGGTGAGCAGGCCGCGCCGCTCCAGGGTGGCCAGCACGCCACTGAGCGTGCTGCGGTTGACGCCGACCTCCTCGGCGAGGTGCCGGGTCTGCATCTCGCCACGCACCCACAGCACCCACAGCACCGCGAAGCCGGTCCAGGTCAGCTCGCTCTCCTTGAGCACGCCCTGTTCCAGGTGGTGGCGGATACGCATGGCGATCCGCTGGATGTTCGCCACCGTCGACATCGCCTGGAGATCGATCGGCACGCCCCCGACCTGCCGGTCGCCCAGCAGCTCGGCCAGGGATTGCGAACTTGGTCGTTCGCTACCGATCCTTTCCGCGCGAGCGGAATCGGCTTGTTCTGCCCGCGCTCGCCGCCGAGCCGAGGGACCGCCTGCCATGGAGGCATAATAGCCATCTTTCCGGGCTCCATCCTTCTTTGGGGGCCAGATCGACGCCGCCGAGCAACCATGATCCGAGGTCACAGGCCCCCGCTTGCGCCGATTTTCGGCGCGCTCGGAAATCTTCTTCGTGACACCTGACAAGCCACCGACAGATGAGTTCAAAAGCCTGCAGAAAAGCGCCCTGCAGGCCTCTGGAAGCCACCCCGAGAAATGGCCGGAGGAATCAGTTCAGCCACCCCCGGCGGGCCGGCCCGGAGCCGCGTCGGCGACCATCCCGCGCGACCACCCGGGCGCCGGGCGCGCCTCCGAGCTGTGCGACGACGACCGGTGCCGATTACTCGCCGCACACGCACTCCCGGACCGGATACACACAGCGTCCACTCACGTTCACCCCCGGTGCCTCGGTTGCACTCACGTTCCCCGGAGTGGTCAGTCCGCACACGACACCGGCCACACCCAGCCAGGATCTTCTGCGCCGCTCGTGAATGTCCTGGCCAGTGCGGCGGAACACCTCGGATGCGACCTCACCCCGACATCCCCGCGCACTGTTCGCGCCGGTCCGAGATCGCCGCATCGACGCTCTACCTGGGGCAGGACACCACCGGGCCACCCGAGCGACCGTCAGCGGAACCGAACGAAAACGACTGCCGATCTCACCGAATACACCGGGGTCGCGGACGGTGGCCGCGCCGTCATTCGCGGCCGGATCGTCGGCCGATGTCGTTCCGAACGATCCCACCTGGGGCGTCGTCGACGTCACGATTCCCACCTCCAATCATCCACGCGCCCCACTGCCTTTGTCTCTCGTTGACCACAATCGAACGGTTTCTCGGACGGTCGGCCAAGGACGGCGACCGGACCCGACATTCCCTCTCCAAAGCCCGAGCAATCACACTGGAGGCCGAGAACTTTTTTACAGCCCAAACCCCGGGCGTGGCCGCCCGCACACCGCCGCCCACACGGCCGGATTTCGTCGACCGAATTCGAGGTGTTCATCGGTTCCGGCGCGGGTAGCGGGGCGCCGACATTCCCACTGCAAGGGGCGATCCGGCCGTGTCCGGGTCGCCTTGTGGCCGGTCCGCGCGGGGCCCCGGCACACGTCCGCAGGACGCCTCGCCGCCGGGACCGCCGGAGCGGCGCAGCACGTCCGCGGGCCCGGCAGCGGTATCGCGGCGTGACGTCACCCGCGCGGGGGCGTGCTCAGCGCAGGGTGAACCAGGCCAGGCAGAGGGCGCCGGCCACGATGCAGTAGATGCCGAACGGGCGCAGCGAGCGGGTTTCGAAGTAGGCGGTGAGGAACCGGACGGACAGGTAGGCGCCGATGCCGGACATGAGGCTGCCGACGAGGATCTGGGGGCGGATGCCGGCGCCGAGGGGGCCGGCCAGGTCGCCGAGTTTGAGCACGCCGGCGGCGAGGATGACCGGGGTGGCGAGCAGGAAGGAGAAGCGGGCGGCGTCCTCGTGGGACAGGCCCTTGACCAGGCCGGTGACCATGGTGGAGCCGGAGCGGCTGATGCCCGGGGCCAGGGCGGCGATCTGGGCGGCGCCGATGAGCACGGCCCGGCCGACGGGCAGGGTGGCCAGCCGCCGGTCGGAGATCTCCCCGGCCGTCTGCGGGGCGGTGGTGGCGCGCCGGCCGGCGCCGGTCGCGGTGGCACCGACGGCCGGCATGACGCTGGTGCCCCGGGCGGCGTCGCGGGCGTCGGCGCGGCGGCGCAGTTGCTCGCCGGCCAGCAGCAGCACGCCGTTGAGGACCAGGAACACCGCGGTGGGGATGGGTTTGGCCAGGTAGGTCCGGAAGGTGTGTTCCAGGGCCAGCCCGGCGAGGCCGACCGGGATGGTGGCGAGGACCAGCAGCCAGGCCAGTCGCTGGTCGGGGGTGCGCACCTCGCGGCGGGTGATGGAGGTGATCAGGCCGCGGATGATGCGGACCCAGTCCCGCCAGAAGTAGATGATCAGCGCCAGGGCGGTGGCCACGTGCAGCCCGACGATGAAGGCCAGGTAGGGCGATTCGGGGGCGCTGACGTCGAGGTCCTGGGCCCAGGAGCCGCCGATCACCGCCGGGAGCAGCACGCTGTGTCCCAGGCTCGAGACCGGGAACAGCTCGGCCACGCCCTGCAACCCGCCGATCACGATCGCTTCCAGCCAGCTCAGCCCGCTCACCTGGACTCCCCCTCATCCGTCGACTGCGCCCCGGTCTAACCGCACGGGAGGTATCAGGTGTAACGCTCATTGCCGAGATCGCCTCAAGATTTTGCCAGGCTCTTACCCGGGGTCGCGCCGGACCGGCGGGGTCAGCCACCGGGAACGGCCAGCCCCAGGCCACGCAGCACGGAGACGACCCGGGCGGACGGGATCACGAAACCGATGTTCTCTGTGGTGGTCGACGGATTCCCGACCGCCGCCTCGCTCGTGATGCCGATGACCGCACCGGTCGGGTCGACCAGCGCGCCGCCGGAATTGCCCGAACTGATCGCGGCATCGGTCTGGATCAGCCCGTCGAGGGAGTCGGTGGAGCGGCCGAGGGCGGAGACGATGCCGCGGGTGACCGAGGGCGCCCCGGCGAGATCCAGTCCGTTCCCGATCGCCACGACGTCCTCGCCCACCCGGACGGCCCCGGAGTCACCCAGCCGGGCCACCGGGAGTCCGGACGCATCGTCGATGTGCAGCCAGGCCAGGTCGTCCGCGGGCGACTTCGCCACCACCCGGGCGGTGTAGGTGCCGTTCAGCCCGGTGAGGCGGGCGGCGGTGGCGTCCTGCATGACGTGAGCGTTGGTGACGAGGTCGCCGGTGGGGGTGAGCACGATCCCGGAGCCGGCCATCCGGCCCGCCGAGACGGTGACCTCGATCCGCATCACCGCGGGCTGCACGGCGGCGACCACGGCCGGGACGTTCATGGGCCCCGCCGGGCTCGTCCAACCCGTCGCGGCCTGGTCGAGCCGGTGCATGCCGACCGCGCCGGAGACCCCGCCGATCACGGACATGAGCACGAGGGCCGCCACCAGCGCGGTGTACCGCACGAGCCTGGCACCCGATACGCGTGCCGGCGCGCCGGCGCCCGTCGGCGGGATGACGACGCCGGGCACCGCCCGCGGACCGGTCCAGCTGCGATGCTCCGGGCCGGGCGGGGCGGCTGTGTCCGTGCCGGATCCGCCGCCTGCCGAGGCGCTGTCGTTCGCCATCCGTCGCCCCCCCGCCATTGGGTGCTTCGACGAACCGGTCGGGAGCGGCTTCGATCCCGACCGATTCGGCCGGACACCGACGCCCGGGCACCAGGCTGGGGCGCTCCGGGCCCGGGCGGCAGAGGCGGATGTCCCGATGCCACAGGACGTCCGGCGGCTACCCGATCCCGCAGCGCCGCAAGCGGTCCGGCCGAGTCCGGCCCCGGTCGGACCGGAGTCCGAATGGCCCTGCTGCGGGCGCGGCCGCACGAGGAGCCTCAGCGGGACCGGGCGGTTCCCGCGCCGAAGGAGGCCCCGATGCGCTTCGTCCCCCCGGGCCGCCCCGGCAGCATCGCCGCCGTCACGTCCCGGTACGAGAACTTCATCGGCGGGAACTGGGTGGCGCCGGCGCAGGGCCGCTACCGCGTGAACCTCTCGCCCGCCACCGGGGCCCCCATCTGCGAGGTCCCCGACTCGACGACGCAGGACGTCGAGCTGGCCCTGGATGCCGCGCACGGAGCCAGCAGGGCATGGGCAACCACCTCGCACTCCGGTCGCGCCCGGGTGCTCACCGCGATCGCCGACGCCATCGAGGCCGAGACCGAGCGGCTCGCCGTCACCGAGAGCTGGGACAACGGCAAGCCGGTCCGCGAAGCGCTGTTCGCCGACATCCCGCTCGTCGCCGACCGGTTCCGCTCCTTCGCCGCCGCCATCCGGGCCGAGGAAGGAGCGATCACCGAGGTCGGCAGGGACCTCGTCGCCTATCACATCCGGGAGCCGCTCGGCGTGGTCGGGCAGCTCGTGCCGTCGGACCTTCCCCTGGTGACGGCGGCCTGGACGCTGGCCCCGGTGCTGGCCGCCGGCAACTGCAGCGTGCTCAAGCCGGCCTCGCCGACCCCGTGGTCGCTGCTCGTGCTGGCGGAGGTCGTCGCCGACGTCGTGCCGCCCGGAGTGATCAACATCGTGAACGGGCCGGGCAGCGAGGTCGGCGCGGCGCTGACGACGAACCCGCGGATCGCGAAGGTCGCCTTCACGGGGCGGACCCGCACCCGCCGGCTGATCATGGCTCATGCCACCCGGGACCTGGTGCCGGTCACCTTGGAGCTGGGCGGCACGTCCCCCGACATCTTCTTCTCCGACGTCATGGCGGCCGACGACGAGTTCCTGGACACGGCCGTCACGGGCCTGCTGCTCTGCGCCCTGAACGGCGGCCAGGTGTGCACCTGTCCCTCGCGCGCCCTGGTACAGCACGACATCTACGACGAGTTCCTGACCCGCTGCCTCGACCGAGCCGCGCGGATCGTGCAGGGCGACCCGCTCGACGAGGCCACGATGCTCGGCGCACAGGTGTCCGCGGCCCAGCTGGACAGGATCGAGTCCGCCGTGCAGCTCGGCCGCAGTGAGGGCGCCGAGGTCCTGATCGGGGGCGCCCGGGCCCGGATGCACGGCGAGTTCGCCGGCGGCCACTACTTCCGGCCGACCGTGCTCACCGGCCACGACCGGATGCGGGTGTTCCAGGAGGAGATCGCCGGGCCGGTGCTCGGCGTGACCCCGTTCACCGACGAGGCCGAGGCCGTGGCCGTCACCGCCGACACCCGCTACGGCCGGGGCGCCGGCATGTGGACCCGCGACGCCGATCGCGCCCACCGGATGGGCCGGGCGATCCGGGCCGGCCGGGTCTGGACGAACTGCCACCATCGGTACCCGGCCGGCCCCGCGGTCGATGCCGCCACGGCCTCCGGCTCCGGCCGGGAACACCGCACGAGGATGCTCGACCAGTACAGCCGGACGAAGAACCTGCTGGTCAGCTACGCCCAGTCGCCGCTGGGCCTGTTCTGAACAGACCCGCTGTCCTCGGTCCGTCGGGACCGTCCCCGCCCCGCCGCCGACGGTGATCCGCTGCCCGTTCCCGATGCGCAGCCTCGCGTCCGGGACCCCGGCCACGGCGGGGATGCCGACCTCCCGGGCGACGACCGCGCCGTGCGGGTCGGACCCGCGCATCTCCACCACCGGGCCGCCCGCGGTGAGGAACAGCGGGTCCGACCGGCCCGGTCGACGGGACGACGAGGATCCCGCCGGGCTCCCGGTGCGCGCCGGCCGGTCGAGTGCGACCCGTGCCTCAACCCGATGAAAGTGCTGTACGTGACCGGGCACAGCCTCGGGCGGCGATGGTCGCCCGCCCCGGACTCGGCCAGGCGGTGGTCTTCCCGGTGCGGCACCGCCGGTCCCGGGTGCGCGCGGCCACCGGCGGGTCGTGACGCGCCACGGCGTCAGTGCGGTGCATACCGGCGTCCGGCACGTGCTGGGCGTCATCTTCCACAACGCGCGCTGACCCGGGCGGCCCGGCATCACGCTACGCGACTCCGGACTGGCCGGGCCACGTCCCGGACGGTGCGGCCCGGCCCCGCCGCGCCGGCCGCAGGTGTACCGGACGGCGGTCGTGGGTATCCGCGATGCTCCATCAACCGATGAAGTTCACGGAGGACGCGGTGGTCGAGCGAGGCAGCGCCAAGCACGGTTTTCTGAAGGACGAGGTCCTCGAGCGCGAGATCGAGAACGAACTGCGCGGGCGGGGCCCGACCCGTGAGCCGTGGCGGGACGCAGAGGCCGAGTTCCCGGACGACGAGGAGACCGAGGAGTTGGGGCTGGACGCACCGCCGCGGCCCGAGCTCCGGGACCGGTGAGCCCGGCGCCGGTGCAGTAGCGAGGAGTCCGCTCCCCGGCGCGGATGCCTCGCCGGTCGTTCATCGTCATGCCGCGCCGGCCAGGCCCCGTGGCGGGCATCGCCCACGCCGTCGAGATCGCCGAAGACGCACTCCATGTGATAGCCGCAGTGCTGCTCGTGGTGGTGGCACTCGTCCTCGTCGCCGACACCGCGCGCGAGATCGCGTTCGTGCTGGCCGGCCACCACAACGGACCGGCGCTGCTGCTCGCGGTGCTCGACGAGACACTCCTGCTCTTCATCGTGGCCGAACTCCTGCACACCGTCGCCATCGCGCTCCGGCACCGGGGTGCGCTGGATCCCGAGCCGTTCCTCGTGGTGGGCCTGGTCGCCGGGATCCGCCGGGTCCTCGTCCTGACCGCTGAAGCCGAGCAGTCGTTCCACTGGAACCCCGAGGGAATCGAACTGCTCATCCTGATGGCGCTGATCCTCGTCATGGCGATCACCACCCTGGTATGGCGGCGCTCGGGGGGCAGCCAACCGAAGCCGGGCCTCGTCCCGCCGTCGACCTCCGCGGGTGGATGACGCCGCACTCACCCTATCGGGCGACGCCCGATAATGTTCCGTCCGTCCGGAACGACTCCCCTCTCAGACGCGTGTACCCGGAGGGAGGTCGGCGTGCGGGAGCATCACCGGGCCGACGACGCCCACCCCTGCGGGGACGACGGAGCCGACGACCCGATCGACCTCGGCGCCCTCCGTGCCGACGACGCGTTGATCGACGCGCTGGCAGCCGGCGAGAGGCGATCCCCGAGCGCGCCGGCGGACGGCGTGGATCCGGACGAGCAACTCATCGCGATCCTGGCGACGTGGGTCGCCGGGGTGCGCCCCGAGGAATCCCCGCAGCCGAGTGGCCCGGAGCCGGCGGTCGTGGTGGCCCTCCCGGTTCAGGCCACCGAACGCCGGGCGGGGGCGGGCTACGCGCTCCGCGCAGCGGCAGCGGCCGCGCTGGTGCTCATCGTCCTGTCCGGCCTGGCGATCGGAGCGCGGCAAGCCCGCCCCGGGGACACGTTGTGGAGCGTGTCGAAGGTCTTCTACGCCGAGCGGGCACGGTCCGTCGAGGCCGCGACCGACGTGACGAACGGGCTGGTCAGGGCCCGTGAGGCCCTGCACCAGGGCCGCGCCGGCGACGCCGCTCGGGAGGTCGCCGGCATCCACGCGCGCCTGGCGGCGGTCCGCGCCGCCGAGGGCCGCGACGAGCTCGTCCGGGAGCAGGCGCTGCTCGCCGCGCAACTGGCCGACACCGTGGCCCCGGGCGACCCGGCCACCCGCGCGGTCGCCCCCGGTCCGGCCGGATCCGCACGCCGCCCGAGCCCCGCCTCCGGCGCGGACGCGGCCGTCGCCGCCCCCGGTACATCCACGGCGCAGGCCGCGACCGCTTCCGGAGCCGACCGCGGGCAGCCCGGGACCACCACGAGCAGCCAGTCGGGGTCGACCACCCCGCCGACCGCGACACGGCCGTCGTCGCCGCCATCGGAGAACCACACGCCGCCCCCTTCGGCACCGCCGCGTTCCGAGGGGAGCCCGGACCACAGCACCGCGCCGCCGGCCGAGGGCGGGCCCCCGGCCGGGCACACCCAGCCGAACCACACCCCGCGGGACAGCGCGCCGCAGAGCACCACGGCGCAGAACGGCACCCAGAGCGGCGGCGCGCCGACGACCCCGACTGCTCCACCGACAGCGACCACTCACCCGGCAGCGGCCACTCACCCGGCAGCGACCGGTGGCGAGACCCATGGGCCCGATCCGGGCCAGACCCCGGCCGACCCCGGCGCCGGGCAGAGCACCGGACCGGCGGCGACACCGGCGTCCGCGCCGGGCGAGCCCCGGCCGCCCTCGGACACCGGCGGCCTGGTGCTGGTGGACATGGCGGTCTCCGCCAGCTGAAACGGGTCAGCCCGGCAGCGTCTCCCCACCGAGCGGGGCCAGCACCTCACCCGTGTAGTACGAGGAGAGCTGCTGCGCCGCGAAGAACACGTACGACGGGGCGATCTCGTCCGGCTGCGCAGCGCGGCCCATCGGGGTCTGCGCGCCGAACGACTCGACCTTCTCCGGCGGCATCGTCGCCGGGATCAGCGGCGTCCAGACCGGGCCGGGGGCCACGCAGTTGACCCGGATCCCCCGATCGACCAGCGCCTGGGCCAGCGCGTAGGTCAGCGCGGTCACGGCGCCCTTGCTCGCCGAGTAGTCGATCAGCGACTTGTTGCCGCGCAACCCGTTCACCGACCCGGTGTTGATCACCGAGCTGCCCGGCCCCAGGTGCGGCAGCGCGGCCTTGGTGACCCGGAAGAAACTGTGCACGTTGACGTCGAACGTGCGCAGCCAGCGGTCGTCGGTGATCTTCTCCGGGTCGTCCTCGTCCTCCTGGGTCGCCACGTTGTTGACCACCACGTCGAGCCGGCCGAGCTCGGCGACGCTGCGGTCCACCACCTGCCGGCAGTGCTCCGCGTCCGCCAGGTCCCCGCGGATCGTGACGCAGCGCCGGCCCGCGGCCCGGACCAGGCCCGCGGTGTGCTCGGCGTCGTCGTCCTCGGACAGATAGGCCAGCGCGACGTCGGCGCCCTCCTTGGCGAACGCCACGCACACCGCCCGCCCGATGCCCGAGTCACCACCGGTGACCAGCGCGACCTTGCCCTCCAAGAGCCCCCGGCCCACGTAGCCGGCCATCTCGTCACGCGGGCCGGGCCTCATCGCAGCGGTGTCACCGGGTGGATCCTGCTGCTGGGCGGCCGGGTTCGGGTCCTGCGGCATCGGTGTCACGACCTCCGGTCGACGACGGCGGTGTTCGGTTCCGTGGTGCCCCTACCCGTTCGGCCGTGCCCCGACACCCGCCCGCCCGCCGGGCGGCGGGCCGCCACCCGGTCGTGGCGTGTACCGGCGCGCGCACCGCGGCCCGCCTCGACGTGCCCGCCCGCATCCGGGCGCGGGGCCGCGAGACCGTCGCCCAGGCCCGGCGGACGGCACGCGACGTCCGCGGGGTGGCGGAGAAGGCACCGGCGGTCGACGGTGCGCTGCGGGACCGGCCGAGCCTCGTGGCCGCGATCGTGGCCGCCGTCGCGCTCCTGGTGGGTTACCGCCTGGCCCGGACGTCGGCGTCCCGGGGCTGATCGGCCGACTCCGCCGACCATGTGGCGAACAGCTGCGCCTCGTCCCGGAACGCCTTGAACTCCAGCGCGTTGCCCGCCGGGTCGTGCAGGAACATCGTCCACTGTTCGCCCGGCTCACCGGCGAAGCGCAGGTAGGGCTCGATCACGAAGCTCGTCCCGGCCGCCCGCAGCCGGTCGGCGAGCTCGTGGAACTGCTCGATCGACAGCACCAGCCCGAAGTGCGGCACCGGAACGTCGTGGCCGTCGACCGGGTTCGACCCGGCGCCACCCGGCGACGCGGGGACCACGTGGGTCACCAGCTGATGGCCGTGCAGGTTCCAGTCGACCCAGGTCGACGCGGATCGCCCCTCGGGCAGGCGCAACACCTGCCCGTAGAACTCGCGCGCCTTCGCGAGATCGTCCACGGGGACGGCCAGGTGGAACGCCGGCCGGGTCGTCGTGGATCCCGTCATCCGAGCTCCTCACGTCGTCGGTCTCGGGGCCGTCGGCTCCGGCTCGTCATTCTGGCCGACCCGCGCGCCGACGGCCTGCCGGGTCCGGCGCCACCACCGGGCCCCGGTCAGGCGCTGCGGTGCCGGCGCACCGCCTCGAGCCTGGATCGGGCCCGGTCCACCACGGCAGCGACCTCATCGCCGTGGGCGTCCGGCCCGTCGAGCAGGGCCAGCGTGTCGTCCACCGTGTCGCGCAGCACCTCGCATTCCGCAGCCCGCTCGGCCAGTTCCGCGTTCGCCGCCCACAGATCGACGAAGACCGCCACCTTCGAGCGGAGCACCCACGGGTCGAAGGGCTTGCTGATGTAGTCGACCGCACCCGCCTGATACCCGCGGAAGGCCAGGTGGGCGTCGTAGTCGACGGCGGTGAGGAACACGATCGGGATGCGCCGGGTGCGCTCGCGGTTCTTGATGTGCCCGGCGGTCTCGAAGCCGTCCATGCCGGGCATCTGCGCGTCGAGCAGGATGACCGCGAACTCGTCGACGAGCAGTTGTTTGAGGGCGTCCTCCCCACTGCTCACGCCGACGATCTCGATGGGCAGGCCCTGGAGGATCGCCTCCAGGGCGAGCAGGTTCTCGGGACGGTCGTCCACGGCGAGCACCTTGGGGGTGCGGGACCGGCTCACGGAGCGGGCTCGTGGTGGGCCGGCCGCGCAGAGCGGGACCGCTCGATCCAGGATCCCATCACGGCGAGCAGCCGGTCCTGGTCGACGGGCTTGGTGATGTAGTCGCTGGCGCCTGCGGCGAGGCTGGACTCGCGGTCGCCGGGCATGGCCTTCGCCGTCAGGAACACCACGGGCAGGTCCGCCCCGTGCGGCAGTTTCCGGATCAGCCGTGTGGTCTCGTTGCCGTCCAGGTCGGGCATCATGGCGTCCATCAGGACGATGTCCACGTCCGGGTGCTGGGTGAGCAGCCGGATGCCGTCGGCTCCGTTGTCGGCGTAGAGCACCCTCATCCCGTGCAGTTCGAGGGCGCTGGTCAGGGCGAAGACGTTGCGCACGTCGTCGTCGACGATCAGGACGGTGACCCCGTCGAGCACCGGTGTGGACCGCTCGCCGTCCGGCCCACCGTCCACGGCACGCAGCATCGGCGGTTCCGGCACGGCGTCGGCCCGCGGGCCCGGAAGCCGTTTCGCGACGGCCAGGCGAGTTTGCCGTGACGCCGCTGCCGTGGAGATCGGCATCTCGCCGGGGAGCAGCAGCGTGAACACCGACCCGACGCCGGGTTGCGACTCCACCGTGATCGCACCGCCGAGCATCCGCGCCAACTCCTTGCTGATCGACAGCCCGAGTCCGGTACCGCCGTACTTGCGACTCGTCGTACCGTCCGCCTGCTGGAATGCATCGAAGATCATTCCGAGCTTCTCGTGCACGATCCCGATCCCGGTGTCGTGCACCGCGAACGCGACCACCTCGTGCGCCGCGTCCAGCGTGGGCACACCGTAGACCGTGCCCGCGGCGGCGGGCTCGATCCGGAGGGCGACGGTGCCGGCAGCAGTGAACTTCACGGCGTTCGACAGCAGATTGCGCAGGATCTGCTGCAGCCGCTGGGGATCCGTGGTGATCGTCGAGGGCAGCCCCGACGAGAGCTCGACCTGCAGTTCCAAGCCCTTCTCCTCGGCTTGTGGACCGAAGGCCTGCACCACGTAGTCGCGGATCTGCGCGAGGTCGAGCACCTGGGGTTCGACGTCCACCCGGCCGGCCTCGATCTTGGACAGGTCGAGGATGTCGTCGATGAGCAGCAGCAGGTCGGCGCCCGCGTCGTGGATCGTGCTGGCGAACTCCATCTGCTTGGCGGTCAGGTTGCGCTCCGGGTTCTCGGCCAGCAGCCGGGACAGCAGGAGCAGCGAGTTGAGCGGGGTCCGCAGCTCGTGGCTCATGTTGGCCAGGAAGTCCGACTTGTACCGGCTGGCCCGGGCGAGCTGCTGGGCCTTCTCCTCGACACCGCGGCGGGCGGCGTCGATCTCCATGTTCTTGATCTCGATGTTGCGGTTCTGCTCGGACAGCAGCTCGGCCTTCTCCTCCAGCTCGGCGTTGGTGCGCTGCAGCTCGGCTGACTGGGTCTGCAGCTCCTTCGCGAGTCCCTGCGACTGCGCCAGCAGCTCCTCGGTCCAGCGGTTCGCCTGGATGGTCTTGATCGCCACACCGATGGTGCCGACGAGGCGTCCGAGGAACGTGAGGTGCAGATCGGAGAACGGGGTGATCGAACCGAACTCGATGACGCCGAGCGCCTCACCCTCGAAGAACACGGGCAGCACGACCACCGCCCGCGGCGAGGTCACGCCGAGGCCGGACCGGATCGGCAGGTACCCCGCCGGGATGTCCTCGACCAGCACGACCTGCTTGGTCGCCGCGGCCTGGCCGACGAGCCCCTCGCCCGAGCGGAACGACGGCGGCATCGCGCCCTGGCTCAGCGCGTAGCCGCCACACACCCGCAACAGCATCGACGCGGCGTCATCCGGGTTTCCCTCGGCCAGGAAGAACGCTCCCACCTGCGCCTTGACCAGCGGAGTGACCTCGTTCATGATCATCTGACAGACCTCGCCCAGGTCCCGTTGCCCCTGGAGCAGGCCGCCGATGCGCGCCAGGTTGGACTCCAGCCAGCCCTGTTCGGCGTTTTCCTTCGTCGTCTCCCGCAGGGTGACGATCATCTGGTTGATGTTGTCCTTCAGCTCGGCCACCTCGCCCAGCGCCGCAACCCGGATCTGCTGGGTGAGGTCACCGCTGGCCACCGAGGTCGAGACCGCCGAGATCGCCCGCAGCTGGGTGGTCAGCGTGGAGGCGAGCTGGTTGACGCTCTCGGTGAGGTCACGCCAGGTACCGGACACCCCTCGCACCTGGGCCTGGCCGCCGAGCTTGCCCTCGGTACCCACCTCACGGGCCACCCGGGTCACCTCGTCGGCGAACGACGACAGCTGGCCCACCATCGTGTTGACCGTGCTCTTCAGCTCCAGGATCTCGCCCCGGGCATCGACGGTGATCTTCTGCGACAGATCGCCCCTGGCCACCGCGGTCGTGACCTGGGCGATGTTGCGCACCTGAGCGGTGAGGTTGCCGGCCAGCTGGTTCACGCTCTCGGTGAGATCGCGCCAGGTGCCGGCCACGCCCTTGACCTGGGCCTGGCCACCGAGCTTGCCCTCGGTGCCCACCTCGCGGGCCACCCGGGTCACCTCGTCGGCGAAGCTCGACAGCTGGTCGACCATCGTGTTGACCGTGCTCTTCAGCTCCAGGATCTCGCCCCGGGCATCGACGGTGATCTTCTGCGACAGATCGCCCCTGGCCACCGCGGTCGTGACCTGGGCGATGTTGCGCACCTGCCCGGTCAGGTTCGACGCCATGTAGTTGACGTTGTCGGTGAGATCGCGCCAGGTGCCGGCCACGCCCTTGACCTGGGCCTGGCCACCGAGCTTGCCCTCGGTGCCCACCTCACGGGCCACCCGGGTCACCTCGTCGGCGAAGCTCGACAGCTGGTCGACCATCGTGTTGACCGTGCTCTTCAGCTCCAGGATCTCGCCCCGCGCGTCCACCGCGATCTTCTGCGACAGATCACCGTTGGCCACCGCGGTCGCGACCTGGGCGATGTTGCGCACCTGCCCGGTCAGGTTCGACGCCATGTAGTTGACGCTGTCGGTCAGCCCGCGCCAGGTGCCGGAGACGTTGGGCACCTCGGCCTGGCCACCCAGCTTGCCCTCGGTGCCCACCTCACGGGCCACCCGGGTCACCTCGTCGGCGAAGCTCGACAGCTGGTCGACCATCGTGTTGACCGTGTTCTTGAGTTCCAGGATCTCACCCCGGGCATCGACGGTGATCTTCTGCGACAGGTCGCCCAGCGCCACGGCCGTGGTCACCTGGGCGATGTTGCGCACCTGAGCGGTGAGGTTGCCGGCGAGCTGGTTGACGTTCTCGGTGAGGTCGCGCCAGGTGCCGCTGACGTTGGGCACCGCGGCCTGGCCACCCAGCTTGCCCTCGGTGCCCACCTCACGGGCCACCCGGGTCACCTCGTCGGCGAAGCTCGACAGCTGGTCGACCATCGTGTTGACCGTGTTCTTGAGTTCCAGGATCTCACCGCGGGCGGCGACGGTGATCTTCTGCGACAGGTCGCCGCGGGCCACCGCCGTGGCCACCTGGGCGATACCGCGGACCTGGTCGGTGAGGTTCGCCGCCATCAGGTTCACCGCGTCGGTGAGGTCCTTCCAGGTGCCGGCCACCCCCGCCACCTCGGCCTGGCCGCCGAGCCGGCCCTCGGTGCCCACCTCCCGGGCCATCCGGGTCACCTCGTCGGCGAACAGCCGCAGCGTGTCGGTCAGCGAGTTGATCGTGTCGGCCAGCTCGGCGACCTCGCCCCGTGCGCTCACCGTGATCCGCCGCGACAGGTCACCCTGCGCGATCGCGGTCGCGGCCGACGAGATCGACCGAACCTGGTTGGTGAGGTTGCTGGCCATGGTGTTCACCGAGTCGGTGAGCGCCCGCCAGGTGCCCGCCACCCCGCGCACGTCGGCCTGTCCGCCGAGCGCACCCTCGGTACCGACCTCACGGGCCACCCGGGTGACCTCGTCCGCGAAGGACGAGAGCTGGCCGACCATGGTGTTCACGGTGCGACCGATGCGCAGGAACTCGCCGCGCAGCGGCCTGCCCTCGATCTCCAACGCCATGTGCTGGGACAGGTCGCCCTGGGCCACCGCCTCGATGACGCGCGCGATCTCGCTGGTCGGCCGGGCGAGATCATCGATCAAGCCGTTGACGGCGTGTGCGGTCTCCGCCCACAGGCCGTCGTAGGACTCCTCGTCCAGCCGCTCGAGCATGCGACCCTCGCGACCGACCACCCGGCTGATCCGCAGCAGGTCCCGGTTGCGCCGCTCCTGCAGCCCGACCAGCTCGTTGAACTGATCGGCCACCTCGCCGAAGGGTCCGCCGCGCCGGGGCAACCGCACGTCGAACCGGCCGAGGCGCACCTCACGGAGCGCCTCGGCGAGCTCACGGAGCAACGGCTCGACATCCTCGGTCACGGGTCCGGAACGATGATCGCCGGACTGGACGGCGGTGGCTGCGCCACCACCCAGGGAATCCGCCATGGCCGCCGCCTTTCACGTCCACCCTCGGCCGAGCCGGTCGACGGCCACGGACACCGAGGCGCCGCTGGTAGACCCTATTCGGGCTGCGCCCGCGGCGCCATGGACTACCCCGACACGGCAGACTTGAACGCGTGCGGACCCATCCCGGACGGCGGACACGATTCCCCCCTGCCGCCGATTCACCGCGCCACGCCCGCCGGCTG
Organism: Pseudonocardia acidicola; assembly: GCF_012911935.1. Classification (GTDB taxonomy): domain Bacteria; phylum Actinomycetota; class Actinomycetes; order Mycobacteriales; family Pseudonocardiaceae; genus Pseudonocardia; species Pseudonocardia acidicola. The sequence continues at coordinate 80,740 of NZ_JAAXLA010000004.1, forward strand.
CTGCGCCAGGCTCTCGACGCTGCCGGGATCGGCGAGGACGACGAGTTGTTCGACACGGCGCTGCTCCTGGCCGGCGAACTGTTCGACAACGCGGTCCTGCACGCCGGCACCGAGTTCGAGCTCGAGCTGGAGATCACCGCCGACGACGTGTGGATCGCGGTGAGCGACCGCGGGGCCGGACCACTGGAGCTCCACCTCGCACAGCCCCGGCAGCGCTACGGTCGCAAAGCCAGCCACGGCCGGGGCCTGGCCATGGTGCAGCGACTGGCCGCGTCGTGGGGAACCCGGCACGATGCCGACGGCACCCACCAGATCTGGTTCACCCTGAACCGCAACGAGGCGGCCGATCCACCACAGGACACATCGGCGGTGCCCCGCCCGCAGACCCCTGCCGCTCCCGCTCCGCCCGACCTCGGCCGGTTCTGGCCGAACGGCGACGGCATGCGCCGGTTGCTGCACCTGCCCGCGACCGTCGGCGCCTCCCTCGACGCGCCGGAGCTCATCGCGGAACTCGTCCGCCGGCTGCACGAGGTCCTCGACGTCGACGGGGTGGCGGTCGAGGTCGACACCGGCGACGGCAGCGGGACCCGCCAGCTGTGCCGACAGGGTCTCGACCCGGCGACGGATGTGCCGCCGGCGCGGGTGCTGCACGTGGCCCTGCCGCTCACCGCGCCGCTGCGCGGCCGCTTGCAGGTCGTACCCCGACCCGGCGCCGCTGCGGCACTGGACATCGCCGAGCTCGCCGCGCACCGGATCGCCCTCGCCATCGAGGCGGACTGGCTGCGCGCCGCCGACCGGCGCCGCCGGGCCTGGATGACCTATCTGGCCGACACGAGCGAGCTCCTCGGGCAGTCGCTCGACGTCGGCCTCAGTGTCGCGCTCGTCCCGCAGGTCGTCGTGCCGAGGCTGGGACAGTGGTCGGCCGTCCACCTGCCGGACGCAGCCGGCCACCTCCAGCTCGCCGCGCTGACCCACGCCGACGAGGACGCCATCCCCGAGCTGCGGGATGCCCTCGATCCGGGGGCGGCGCTACCCGCTGCGTTGCGCGCTCAGCTGACGGCGCTGTTGCGGGGCAGCGTCGCCCCGGCCTGGTTCAGCGTGCCGACCGACGGGATCGCGGTCGCCCTGACCGCTGCCGGGCGCGGCGTCGGGGTGCTCACCGTCGGCCGGCCCACCGATCGCCCGCACAGCCCCGAGGACATCGCGCTCATCACCGACATCGCCCGCCGCGCCGCGCTCGCCATCGACAACGCGCAACGCACCGCGCTGCACGTCCAGACCTCGCAGGCGTTCCAGCAAGCCCTGCTGCCCCGGGCACTGCCGACACCCGACGGTGTCGAGTTCGCCGCCGCATACCTGCCCGTCAGCTCCGGCAGCGACGTGGGCGGTGACTTCTACGACGTGGTGCCCACGGCACCGGATCGATGGTTGGCCTCGATCGGGGACGTCTGTGGCAAGGGCGCCCGAGCCGCCGCGCGCACCGGCCTCGTCCGCGACGTGCTCCGGGTGCTGGTGAGGGACGGCCGTCCGTTGACCCGTGCGATCGAGCTGCTCAACGACGTCATGATGGAGGCCGGGGACCCGTCGCAGTTCTGTACCCTCGCCGCCGCGCTGATCAGCCGGGTGGGTCCGCACGACGGCGGTGGCCTGGACGTCGACCTCGTCCTGGCCGGCCACCTGCAGCCGGTCGTGGTCCGTGCCGGCGGCGCCACCGAGCTGATCGGCCGGCACGGGACCGCCGTCGGCCTGGTCGAGCGGGTACAGCTGACCTGCACCCGGCACCACCTCGACCCCGGCGACATGTTGCTGGCCTACACCGACGGCGTCACCGAGCGCCGCAACGGACACGACGAGTTCGGCGCCGAGCGGCTGCTCACGGCGGCGTCCGGAGCGGCCGGACGAACCGCCGCCCGACTCGTCGCGTCGGTGCGCGCCGCCATCGAGGTCTTCTCCGTGGACGAGCGCCACGATGACATCGCCCTCCTCGCGGTGCGCGCCGGTCCGGGGCAGCACAGCGGCGGCGGCTAGAGGGACGAGCGGCAGGGGAAGCAGTCGAGAACAGCATTCATTCCGAGCATTCGCAGCACCATGTCGGCGGTGCGTCCGGTGACCAGCTTGAACGCCTGCTTGGTACTCAGGCCCTTGAGGACGTTGACGATGATGGGCACCGCCACGGAGCCCATGAAGGTGACCCCGCAGAGGTCGACCACGATCGTGTCGGCGCGGCCGACGGCGTCCTCGAGGGCGTCCCGAAACACCTTCTCGGTGGCCAGGTCGAGCCCGCCGGTCGTGGTGAACACGGCCGCGCTGGGACTCAGTTCAAGCAGATCGACGGTGATCCGCGGAGTGGCGCCGCCAACGGGTAGGTGGGGCATGACCCGCTCCGATGTTCGTCGCTACCGACGACCGTACCGCTGTCCGACCCGGCGGCAACCCCACACTGCCCACGTGCTCGACGACGTCATCGAGCGGGACGTCGCTCGCACGGCCGCCCGGCCGGACAGCCCGGCAGCGGGCTGACCCCGCCTGCCGGTCAGGAGGGCACCGAGGTTCCGGCGGTGGTGTTCTCGGCGCGCGCGGGGCGGCGCAGCAGCAGGAACGCCGTCGCGGCGACGAACACGACGAGGCTGGTCCAGTCGTTGAGCCGCAGCCCGAGGAAGTGGTTGGCGTGATCGATCCGCAGCGCCTCGATCCAGGCCCGACCGGCGGTGTAGGCGGCGACATACAGCGCGAACAACCGCCCGTTGCGCAGCCCGAACCGGCGCCCGGCCCACACCAGCAGCACCGCCACCCCGATGTCCCACAGCGACTCGTACAGGAACGTCGGCTGATAGGTCGCGATGTCCGGGGTGTCGGGGGGACGGTGCGCAGGATCGATCTCCAGCGCCCACGGCAGCGTGCTGGGCCCGCCGTAGAGCTCCTGGTTGAAATAGTTCCCCCACCGCCCGATCGCCTGCGCGACCACCAGGCCCGGGGCCATCGCATCGGCGAAATCCGCCAGCCTGATGCCACGGCGCCGACACCCGATCCACGCTCCCACCGCACCGAGCGCGACCGCGCCCCAGATGCCCAGGCCCCCGTCCCAGATGTACAGAGCCCGAACCGGGTCCTTGCCCGGGGCGAAGTAGAACTCCGGATCGGTGATCACGTGGTAGAGCCGGCCGCCGACCACGCCGAACGGCACCGCCCACACCGCCACGTCCAGCACATCGTCGGCCACGCCGCCACGGGCCACCCAGCGCCGCTGGGTCCACCACACCGCCACCGCGATCCCCGCGATGATGCACAGCGCGTACGCCCGGATCGGAATCGGTCCCAGATGCCAGACCCCCTGAGCGGGGCTGGGCAGGTACGCCAGCGTCATCGCTTCCCGTCTTCTCGCACAGGCCCTGGTCGGGTCCGGGCTCATCGCGCGGCACCCGGACCCGAATATACTCCGACGCCTGACACCGAATGCGCATGACCCAGCCGCGACCGGACTCATTCCTTCGACAGGTGAGCGTAAGCAGAATACGCGTCACAAGTGCAGACGAGACCCAGTTCCCGGTTAGGCCACGGCAAATTTTTACCCGGATCGGCGGCGGCGACCTCATCAGCCCGACAATGACCCGATCGGCGGCGGCCCCGTGCCGGAACAGCTTCACAGCGGCCCGTGCCGTCGTCGGCGAGCAGCGGTGCAGCATCGGCGTCGAGTTGTCCGGGGATCACCAACAAGCTGGTCTAGCTGCAGAAACTCCGCTGGCACGCGGCCCGGGTGCGCACGCCCGGCCCAACCTCGGCACCGCCGCGGCGATACCTCGAACCCGGAGAGGCGAGTCTGCTTCGGCGGCCGACGCCACATGTATAGATGCGTCCCCGGCGGACATATTTGTTAGTCTCAGGCTTCACGACATCATCTCGCTACGTCGCGGGTCCGACCGGGCAACACGCTCGACATCCCTCGCCCCAGCGGGGACCTCTCAGGTTGGAGAGTGATTACCGGCAATGCCAGGTGTTTCCGTACAGATTGCCTCATCCGGATTCCCGGATTCCGGTTGGTACCTCGACGTGGTGCGCTTCGCGCAGGACACGCCGTGGCTGCACCCCGTGGCAGTGGTCTACACGACAGCCGGCTTCGTCCTGCTGGCCCTGCTGTTGCTCGCCGGCGGACTGCACGCCCGCCGCAGCAGCGACTCGACCGCGGCCGCGGCGCTGGCCGCCCCCGTCGGGGTGCTGCTGGCCCTCGGCGCCGGCGCCGTGGTCAAGGCCTTCGTCGGCGAGGTGCGGCCCTGCGACACCCTGCACGTCACCGCCACGGTGCTGCCCTGTGATCCGCCCACCGATTACGCCTTCCCGAGCAATCACAGTGTGGTGGCAGCGGCCCTGGCCATCGCCCTGCTGGTCGTCCATCGCCGACTGGGTTGGACGGCTGTGCCCTTCGCGCTGCTCCTGGGAGCCTCCCGGGTCTACGTCGGCGCGCACTATCCGCACGACGTCGTCGTCGGACTGCTCGTCGGCGCGGCCTGCGCCCTGGCGGTCGGCAGCGCCGCACGGACGTGGGGAGGCCCGGCCGTGCGCCGGCTGCGCCGCGGCCCGCTGGGCCGGCTGCTCGGCCCCGGCCCGGCAACAGCCGCCGCGGCCGAGGCCGGCTGCACCGCGACGAGCACCACGGCCCCGGCGGACACTCCCGCGGACTCGCTGATCGGGGGCTCGCACGGCTAGGCCGCAGCGGGCGACATCGATCGGAACGCTCGCATCTCGGTGGCGGTGCACCGGGGCTCGGCCCGTCCTACCGGAGATCGTCGGGTGGGTCGTAGACGTAGCCGATGCCGCGGACGGTCCGGATCCGGGCGGGCGTCCTCGGGTCGTCCTCGATGCGTGCCCGCAGGCGCATGATGTGCACTTCCAGGGCCTTCGTGCCGTCGTACTGCGTCCCGCCCCACCCCTCGTCGAGGATCTCCCGGCGGGTGACGACGCGGCCGGCGTTGTCCATGAGCAGGCGCAGGATGAGGAATTCCTTGTGCGGTAGGGGGACGACCTGTCCGCGGACCCGGAGTTGGTGGCCGTCGATCTGGAGCTCGACATCGCCGATGCGGAGCACGCGTAGCCGGCCCGCCGTCTGCGGCTGGACGGGCTGGAAGGTGCGCGGGCCGCCGCCGGCGGAAGCGAATCCGGGTGTGACCATCAGCCAAAGCGCCCCGAGATGTAGTCCTCGGTGGCCTGCTGGGTCGGGTTGGAGAACATCCGCTCGGTGTCGTCGATCTCCACCAGCCGGCCCGGCTCACCGGTCGCGCGCAGGTTGAAGAACGCCGTCTGGTCGCTCACCCGCGCCGCCTGCTGCATGTTGTGGGTGACGATGACGATCGTGTAGTCCTTCTTCAGCTCCGAGATCAGATCCTCGATCGCGAGCGTGGAGATCGGGTCCAGCGCCGAACACGGCTCGTCCATCAACAGCACGTCGGGCTGCACCGCGACCGCACGGGCGATGCACAACCGCTGCTGCTGCCCACCGGACAACCCGCCACCCGGCTTGTTCAACCGGTCCTTGACCTCGGTCCACAGGTTCGCCGCCCGCAGCGCCCGCTCCGCGGTCTCGTCGAGTTCCTTCTTGCCCTTGCGGCCCTGCAGCTTCAGCCCGGCCACCACGTTGTCCCGAATGGACATCGTCGGGAACGGGTTGGGCCGCTGGAACACCATGCCGATCGTGCGGCGCACCCCGACCGGGTCGACCGAGGGACCGTAGATGTCCTCGCCGTCGAGCAGCACCTCGCCCTCGACCCGGGCCCCGGGGATCACCTCGTGCATCCGGTTGAGCGTGCGCAGCACCGTCGACTTGCCACAGCCGGACGGGCCGATGAACGCCGTCACGCTGCGCGGCGGCACCGACAGGCTCACACAGTCCACGGCGTGGAACTTGCCGTAGAAGATGTCGACATCCTTCATGTCAACGCGTTTGGCCATGGCCGGTTCTGCCTTTCTAACCGCGGACCCGCGCAAGGCGGGCGATGAGCCGGGCGGCGATGTTGAGGAGCAGGACGATGAGGATCAGGGTCAGGGCACCGGCCCAGGCCCGGGCGACCGCAGTGTCGTTGGGGAGGCCGGCTTCGCCGAACACGAACAGCGGCAGGGCCTCCTGGGGCCCGGAGAACGGGTTGACGTTGAGGGCCGGGTTGCCGAACACGGTGAGCAACAGCGGCGCCGTCTCACCGGTGACCCGGGCGATGCCCAGCATCACACCGGTGATGATGCCGGGCAGCGCCGTCGGAAGGACGATTCGCAGGACGGTGATCCATTTTTCGACGCCCAGCGCGTAGCTGCCCTCCCGCAGTGCCCCCGGGACGATCTTCAACATCTCCTCGGAGGTGCGGACGATCGTCGGGAGCATCAAGATGATCAGCGCGAGGGAGCCGGCGAACCCGGAGAAGCTCTGGCCCAGCACCAGGATCCACAGGGCGTAGATGAACAGGCCGGCGACGATCGAGGGCAGCCCGGTCATGACGTCGACGAAGAAGCTCACCGCGCGGCCGAAGCGGCCGGCGGCGTATTCGACGAGGTAGATCGCCACGAGCAGGCCGAACGGCACCGAGATGAGCGTTGCGATGCCGACCTGTTCCAGGGTTCCGATGATCGCGTGGTAGATGCCCCCGACCGGGTCCTGCTCGGCGACCCCGCGCATCGTGTGCGTGAGGAAGAACGGGTCGAGGCGTTCGAGCCCCCGCACGATCGTGAATCCGAGCACGGCGACGAGCGGCAGAACCGCCACCACGGCGCAAGCGACCAGCACCAACGTGACCATGCGGTCCGTGGCGCGCCGCTTCCCTTCCACCACCGCGGACACTGCGGTCTGCGCCACCACGTAGAGCACCGCGACGAACAGTCCGAACTGCACCCGGCCCTGCAGCGGGGTCACCGCGAACACAGCGCCGGACACCACGATCACTCCGGCGAAGACCGCGAAGAACGACCACCGCGGGAGCCGGGGCCGGCGCAGCGGGGGCTCGAACGCAGGTACGTCCAAAGCGGTCACCGGGCAACTCCTCGCTTGACGATCGCGCGGGCGGCGAAGTTCACGATCAACGTGATGGCGAACAAGATCAGACCGGAGGCGATGAGCGCCCCCCGGCCGGTCGCGCCGGCTTCGCCGTAGGTGTTGGCGATGTTCGCGGCGATCGTGTTTCCGCCCGGTTCGAGGATGCGGAAGCTGATCTGATAGTTCGCCGAGAGGACCAGCGCGACGGCGATGGTTTCCCCGATCGCCCGGCCGAACCCCAGAACGGTCGCACTCACCATGCCGGAACGCCCGTACGGCAGGATCGCCGTCCGGACCATCTCCCACTTCGTGGCACCGATCGCATAGGCCGCCTCGATGTGGTCGCGCGGGGTCTGACCGAAGACCTCCCGGGAGACCGCCGCGACGATCGGCAGGATCATCACGGCCAGCACCACGGACGCCACGAGAACGGATTTCCCGAACGTGCCGTCGGATGCGAAGAGCGGAATGAAGCCCAGGTAGCGGTTCAGGAATTGCGCCAGCGGGATCATCGCGGGGACCAGGTAGATCAGGCCCCAGAGGCCGAAGATCACACTCGGAACCGCCGCCAGCAGATCGATGACGTATCCCAGCGGGCCACCCAACCAGCGGGGTGCGTAGTGGCTGGTGACGAGAGCGACACCGACGGCGACCGGCACCCCGATCAGCAAGGCCAGCAGCGAGCTCAACACGCTGCCGAAGGCCAGCGCGGCGATGCCGAACGACGACGGGGAGTCGTCCGGACTCCAACCCAGGGTCGTGAGGAAGTTCGACCGGTCCGCACTGATCGCCGGAATCGCCTCCAGGAGGAGGAAGACGGCGATCGCGGCCATGATGCCCAGCAGGAGCACGCCGGCCCCGGTGGCCAGCAGCCGGAATCCGGTGTCGCCCCGGCGAGGTCGCCGACGACTCAACTCACCCGGTGGCCCAGCGGTGGGCGCGACCGAACCCGCGGACGACGCGGCAGGCCGCGTGCCGGGATTCTCGCCGCGCGAATGTCTAGAGGTCACATCGGCCACCGCTGTCTCGAACTCCTCCATGTCGCTGCCTGACATCCGCGGTCCGGGCGGGAGAGCCGGATGGCGCTCCCGCCCGTAGCGCTCATCTAGGCGAGAGAGCTGATCGCCTGCTGGACCTTCGTCCGCAGGTCGTCCGGCAGCGGGACGTAGCCCTGGTTGGCCAGCGGCTGCTGCCCGGCGGTGCTGGCCGCGTAGGACAGGAAGTTCTTGATCAGGGGCAGCTTGTCCGGTGCGTTGCCCTTCGAGCAGACGATCTCGTAGGTCACCAGCAGGTTCGGGTAGGCGTTGGCATCGGTGTTCGTGTAGTCGAACTGCAGCTTCAGGTCGTTGCCGGAGCCGACGACCTTGGCCTTGGACAGGAAGTTGGCGACGTTGGCCGTCGTGAGCTCGACGAACTTGCCCGCGGCGTTGCCCACCTTCGCGTAGGGAATGTTGCTCTGCGTGGCGAAGGACAGTTCCATGTAACCGATGCCGCCCGGGGTGGTCTTCACGCCCTGGGCGATGCCCTGGGTGCCCTTGGAGCCCTGACCGCCGGGTGCCGGCCAGTTCTTGTTCGCCCCGTAGGTCCAGTCGGCCTTCGCTTCATTGGCCAGGTAGTTGCTGAAGTTGTAGCTGGTCCCGGAGCCGTCGGACCGGTGGAAGGTCTGGATGGGCAGGTTGGGCAGGGTGACGCCGGGATTGTCCTTGGCGATCACCGGGCTGTCCCAGTTCGTGACCTTGCCGTCGAAGATCTGCGCGATCGTCGCGGCGGACAGGTTCAGGGTCGGCACGCCGGGCACGTTGTAGCCCACCGCGATCGGGCCGGGCACCATCGGGAGGTTGATCGCCGGGCCGCTCTTGCATCGGGCGTCGGCCGCCTGCTGCTCGCTACCCTCGGCCAGCGGGAAGTCCGAACCCGCGAAGTCGATCGTCCCCTGCTGGAACTGCTGCACGCCGGCCCCCGAGCCGCCGCCCCCGTAGTTGATGTTCGAGCCGGAGCATGTGGACAGATAGTTCTTGGTCCACTCCGACATCGCGTTCTGCTGGGCCGTGGACCCGGCGAGGGTCAGCGACCCGGTCGAGCAAGAGATGTCCGCAGTGGAACCGGCCGCCGCACTCGTCCCGGTGCCACCGCCGTTGTCTGTTCCACAGGCCGCTAGCAGCACCATCCCAGCCGTCGCCAGACTGAGCGCGACACCATGCCGCGAGAGCTTCACTTGTCCTCCGGATGTGGGGAGCCAGGTCGGTCACGACCACGGAACGGCCGCCGGGGAAACGTATCGGCGACCAGTAGACGCACGCCCCTATTGAGGTGAACGGAGAATGAACTGTCACGTGGAGTAATCGCCATAAGGCATCGAAAGGGGCGATATTCGGCCCTTCCGGTCACACTTCCCTAAAATGGCGTACCGATCTCTTGTGGTTGATCGGGAGCCAACGGCGCCCGCTCCGCCGGAGAGAGCAGGCCCCTCCCGGCGAGCGCCGGATCCCCCGAGCCCGACCGGCGGCATCCCCAGCCCCCGCTCGCCCGCGCGCCCCATCCCCACGAACGGCACTTTCGTTCGAACCTAGTGAGCGAACGTGCCGTTCGTGACAAGGACGGGGCAGACTCGAGGGAGCAGTGGAGCTGGTGGGGGCTATGGGAATCGTGGGGCTGATGGGGCCTTAGCGTCTGTCCAGGTGAACCGCTGCGGCGATGCGCCGGCGGGCCGGCCGCCAGGCTGCACAGCAGCACCGCGAAGAACGCCACGCCGCAGGCCCGTGAGAGGTCGAGGAAGGAACCATGGCAGCACGCCGCACGCTCTCCCACCCAGCTGCGCCCGTCAGCGACCGGGCTCTCGGTCGTCCCGGTCGGGGATCGCTGGCCGGAGCACGTCGCCGGTGAACGTTCCGATCCGAAGAGTCGCAATCGTTGCGATCATCATGATCGCCGTATTGTTCGCCAATCTCACCTACGTCCAGGTGATCAAGGCCTCCGACTACAGAAACGACCCGCGCAACCCCCGGGTGTTGATTGCCGAGTACTCGCACCCGCGGGGGCAGATCAGCGCGGCGGGTCGATTGCTGGCGTCGAGTTCGCCGACCAGAGACTCGCTGCGGTACCTGCGGCAGTACCCGAACGGTCCGATGTACGCACCGGTCACCGGCTACTTCTCACCGACATACGGCGCCACCGGTCTGGAGAGAGCCGCCGGCCCGGTGCTCGACGGGTCGGACCCGCGGCTGTTCTTCCATCGTCTGTCCGACCTGGTCACCGGGCGGGACCCGACGCCGGGCAATGTCGTGACCACGATCGACCCCCGGATGCAGCAGGTCGCCTACCAGGACATGGCCGGCAGAGGCTACGCGGGCTCGGTGGTGGCGATCCAGCCGTCCACCGGGGCGATCCTGACCATGGTTTCGACTCCGTCCTACGATCCGAGCCCGCTCGCCTCGCACGATCCAGCCACCCAGCGGCAGGCGTGGATCAGCGACAACGCCGGCGATCCACCGACGCTGACCAACCGAGCGATCTCGCAGACCTATCCGCCGGGCTCGACGTTCAAGCTCGTGGATCTGTCGGCTGCACTCCAGGAGGGGACCACCCCGGACACCGAGCTGACCGCGGCCTCACAGATCACGCTGCCGGGTACCAGCACGACCCTGGAGAACTACGACGGTGAGCACTGCGGGCCGGGCTCGACCACCACGGTGAGCGTGGCGGAGGCGCTGGCACGGTCGTGCAACACCGCGTTCGCCACCCTCACCGACCAGATCGGGGCCGACCGGCTGCGCGCCCAGGCCGAGGCGTACGGCATCGGGAAGGCTGACCTGCAGCTCCCGGAACCGGTGGCGGTGTCTCAGGTCGGTGCGCTCCCGGACGCCGCGGCGCTGGCCCAGTCCGGAATCGGGCAGCGCGACGTGCGGCTGACCCCGCTGCAGAACGCCGAGATCGTCGCCACGATCGCCAACGGCGGCACCCGCATGGCGCCCTACCTGATCAAGGAGATCGACGCCCCGGACCTGTCGGTCATCGACAAGACGACGCCCAGGGAACTCGATCAGGCCATCCCCTCCAGCGTGGCGGCCACGATCCGCGACCTGATGGTCGGATCCGAGCAGCTCACCACGGGCCACGGTGCGATCCCGGGGGTCACCATCGCCTCGAAGACCGGCACGGCCGAACACGGCGTCGACTCCAAGACCACCCCACCGCACACCTGGTACGTCGCCTTCGCCCCGGCCGACCACCCGGTCGTGGCCATCGCCGTCATCGTGGAGAACGGTGGCCATCTCGGCGACGCCGCCACGGGCGCTTCCGTCGCCTCCCCCATCGCCCGCGACGTCATCGCCGCCGCGCTGCGGCCGAGCGGTTGACGCCGCGACCCCGCACCCCGGGGCGTTCACGGAATCGTTCACAGAATGAGGGCGGACGAGCTGGCCTGTAAGCCGGATCCTGTTCCCGGGCGCCTCACGGCGCTCCGTTCGGCGGCCATCCATCTCGACCCGCCGTCGCCGGCGGGCTCTGTGCGGCCTACCCGCAGACTCGGGCGGGCAGCCCTCGAACATCTGCGCAGCTCCCGTCCGCGAGGACGGGAGCCTCCTGGCCTTGCTCCGGGTGGGGTTTACCGAGCCACCCCGGTCACCCGGGGTGCTGGTGGTCTCTTACACCACCGTTTCACCCTTACCTCGCGCCGAGGCGCGAGGCGGTCTGTTCTCTGTGGCACTGTCCCGCGGGTCGCCCCGGGTTGCCGTTAACAACCACCCTGCCCTGCGGAGTCCGGACTTTCCTCGGCGGCGGTTGCGTGAACCGCCGACGCGGCCGCCCGGCCAGCTCGTCCGCTCCGTCCATTGTACGCGGCCGCCGCGCTCGGTAGGCCGCGGGCCGCCCGGCGGGATAGCGTGCCCCCTCGTGATTGATGCGTCACCGGGTGCGTTGGTTTTCCTGCTCGTCGCGGGCCTGTTCGCGGGCGCGATCAACGCCGTCGCCGGCGGCGGGTCGCTGCTGGTGTTCCCCGCGCTGCTCGCGGTCGGCTTCCCACCGCTGGCCGCCAACGTCACCAACTCGGTCGCGCAGTGGCCCGGCTACGTCGGGATGGTGACCGGCGCCCGCCGCGACCTCCGGGAGCAGCGCCGCCGGATCCTGCTCACCTCCCTCGTCGCCGTGCTCGGCGCCGGGATCGGCTGCGCGCTGCTGCTCACGCTGCCCGGTTCGGTGTTCAACGCCGTGGTGCCCGCTCTCGTGCTGATGGCCAGTGCTCTGCTGGCGTTGCAGCCGCGGATCAAGCGCTGGATCGGCCAGCCCGACGTGGGAGCCCCGGACCGGCAGCGGGTGTTGCTGCCCGCGGTGTTCGTGGCCGCGATCTACGGCGGTTACTTCGGTGGCGCGCTGGGGGTCATCCTCATCGCGACGCTGTCGCTGTTCGCCAACGACCGGCTGGTCCGGCTCAACGCCCTCAAGGGCCTGCTGTCACTGGTCATCGCCTCGGTGACGGTGCTGGTGTTCGCGGTCGGCGCGCCCGTCGACTGGCCGGCGGTCGCGGTGCTCGCGCCGACGACGCTCGTCGGCGGGTTCCTCGGCGCCAAGATCGCTCAGCGGCTGCCGGAGAACGTGCTGCGCTGGTGCGTCGTCGCGCTCGGCGTCGGCGTCGGCACCTGGCTGATCGTGGGCTGACGCCGTGCCGGCCGGGATGGCGGCTGTCGGGCTGCTGGTCGTCGTTCTCACCGTGGCGACGCTGCGCCCGTGGCGGCTGCCGGAGGCGGTAGCGGCGGTTCCGGCCGCCGTGCTCGCGGTCGTCCTCGGCCTGCTCCCGATGAGCAGGGCCGTCGCCGAGATCCGGGACCTGGGTCCGACCGTCGGATTCCTCGCGGCCATCCTGCTGCTCGGTCACCTCGCCGACGCCGAGGGGGTTTTCCGCTGGCTCGGTGCGCGGCTCGCCGGTGCCTCGGCGGGCAACCCGGCCCGGCTGTTCGGTCTGGTGTTCGTCGCCGCGGCCGGAACCACCGCCGTGCTCAGCCTGGACGCGACCGTCGTGCTGCTCACACCGGTGGTCGTGGCGACGGCCACCCGGCTACGGCTGCCCGCGCGCCCGCAGGCCTACGCGTGCGTCCACCTGTCCAACTCGGCGTCCAGCATCCTGCCCGTCTCCAATTTGACGAACCTGCTCGCGTTCGGCGCCTCCGGCCTGTCCTTCCTCGGCTTCGCCGCGCTGATGGCGCTCCCCTGGCTCGCCACGCTGGCCGTCGAGTACCTGATTCTGCGCAGGTTCTTCGCCGACGATCTGCGCACGCCGGCCCACCGGGCAACCGGGCGGCCGACGGCCGAGCAGGAGGCCGTCGAGCGCACCCCGCGGCTCGCGCTCGCGGTGCTGGGGCTGACCCTGGCCGGATTCGGGGCGTCCTCGCTGGTCGGGGTGGAACCGGTGTGGATCGCCGCGGCCGGGGCCGCGGTGCTCAGCCTGCGCGCGCTGGCCCGCCGCGAGATCACGCCGCTGGGCCTGGTGACGGCAACCGCTCCGCTGTTCTGCCTGTTCGTCCTGGCACTGGGCGTGGTCGTCGCCGCGGTCAGCGCCAACGGCCTGACCACCGCGCTGCGCTCGATCCTGCCCGCCGGCCCGGGGGAACCGGGCCTGCTCGCGCTGCTGGCCGTCGCCGGGATCGCCGCGCTGCTGGCCAACCTGGTCAACAACCTGCCGGCCACCCTGGTGCTGCTCGACGCGCTGGGCCCGGCCCCGAACCCCGGGCTCGTGCTCGCCCTGCTGCTGGGAGTGAACATCGGGCCGAACCTGAGCTACATCGGGTCGCTGGCCACCCTGCTGTGGCGCCAGGTCCTCACCGACCGTGGCCATCCCCCGGCGCTGCGCGACCTGCTCCGTCTCGGGGTCCTCACCGTGCCCCTCGCGCTGGCCGCCTCGGTGGTCGCGCTGTGGCTGTCCCTGCTCGCCCGCTGATCCCCGCCCGTCGGCCACCCCTGTCGGTTGCTGGGAGAAACCTGTGAGCCGAACGGTGCAACCTCCCGCCGCCTTCCGGCGTCATCCATTGGGGTACGGCAAGAAGCGAAGGGTAGGCATGGGCAAGCACAGCAAGGCACCACGGCCCGGTGTACGCCGATCGATGAGTGTGGTGACGACGGCTGCGGCGGTCGGTATGGGGACGTTGCTGATCGGCCCGGCGGCCATGGCCGCCACCGGTCCCGCCCCCGCGACGACCGGGAACGCGCCCACGGGCAACGCGGCCGACCGGGCACTGGTGCCCGGGACGCCGTGCACGGTGACGGCCGAGGCGTGCGTCGACCTCGCCGGGCGGCACGCCTGGCTGATCAAGGACGGGCACGTCGTGCGCGGCCCGGTCGCGATCATGCCCGGGGCTCCCGGCGAGCCGACCCCGGTGGGGACGTTCACCGTGCAGTGGAAGGACGAGAACCACCACAGCCGCGAGTTCAACAACGCCCCGATGCCCTACTCGGTGTTCTTCGCCGACGGCGGGGTCGCCTTCCACGAGGGCAGCCTGCAGAAGTTCTCCGCGGGCTGCGTACACCTCTCGATGAACGACGCGAAGGCCTTCTTCGACTACCTGCAGGTCGGTGACCAGGTCCAGGTGCACTGATGGCGCCGGTGGCCCGCGGCGGTCAGCCCGGGACGGGGGCGCCGGCGGCCGGAGCGATGTCCGAGCCGGTCACCCGCCGGGGAACGGGGATGCGGGTCAGGTCCCGGGCCACGACGATCTCGCCGTCGAACACCGCGACGGCTTCCTGGTGGAACGGGGCCGGGTCGGGGTAGCGCTGGGAGAAGTGGGTGAGCACCAGCCTGCGCACGCCGCAGTCCGCTGCGACCGACGCCGCCTGCCTGGCCGTGAGGTGGCCGTAGTCGCGGGCCAGTGCCGCGTCCTCGTCGAGGAAGGTGGACTCGATCACGAGCAGGTCGGCCCGCTCGGCCAGCGCGTACGCCGCGTCGCACAGCCGGGTGTCCATGATGAAGGCGAACCGCTGACCGGGCCGCGGCTCGCTCACCTGCTCCAGCCGCACCGTCCGCCCGTTCATCTCCAGCACGCCGGCCCGTTGCAGACGGCTGATGTCGGGACCGGCGACGCCGAAGCGGGCCAGTGCCTCCGGCAGCATGCGCCGCCCGTCGGGCTCGACGAGCCGATAGCCGAAGGACTCGATCACGTGGTCCAGCCGGCGCGCCTCCAGCGTCGCGGCCACGCCCACGGCGAACACGCCGTCGCGCTCGATCGGTTCCTCACGCAGGTCGGCGACATCGCGGAACGAGCTGGCGTGGCGCAACCGCTCGAAGTAGTGCCGCCCCGACGCCGGGTAGTGGGCGTGCACCGGGTGCGCGACCTGGTCCAGTGACAGCCGCTGGACGATGCCCGGCACACCGAGGCAGTGATCGCCGTGGAAGTGCGTCAGGCAGATGCGGGTGATCGCACTGCTGGACACCCCGGCCAGCACCATCTGCCGCTGGGTGCCCTCGCCGGGGTCGAAGAGCAGACCCTCGGTGTCCCAGCGCAGCAGATAGCCGTTCGGGTTGCGTTGCCGGGTGGGCACCTGGCTGGCGGTGCCGAGCACGATCAGTTCCCGGACCGACACCCCGCCGACGCTACGCGTCCGCCCGGGGCCGCGCCGGACGGCGCGATCAGGCCACCGGAAGGTGGGAGGTGTCGTTGACCAGCCGGACCGAGGTGCCGCCGTCGGGATAGAAGTCGACGATGCACAGGCTCGCCAGGTCCAGGTGCAGCCGGTAGAGGATCCCCGGCCCGGCGGCCAGCGCCTCGCACAGCAGCATCTTGATCGGGGTCACGTGGCTGACCACCACGACCGTCGACTCCGGGTACTCGGCGACGATCTTCGCCCGCTCCGCGGACACCCGCTTCCCGACCTCGGCGAAACTCTCCCCGCCCGGGGGCGCGACGTCCTGCGAGCCGAGCCACGCCGCGTGCAGCTGCGGGTCGCGGTCGCGGGCCTCGGTGAACGTGAGGCCCTCCCAGGCGCCGAAGTCGGTCTCGATCAGCGCGTCCCGCACCGCCAGCGGCGCGTCGGTCGCCTCGGCCACGGCCGCGGCCGTCTGGCGGGCCCGGCGCAACGGCGAGCTCAGGACGGCCGCGATGCCGTCGACCGCGGCCAGCCGGGCCGCGGCGCCCGCAGCCTGCGCATGACCGAGCTCGGTCAGCTCGGGGTCGCCGTGCCCGGAGTAGCGGCGGTGCACCGACAGCTCGGTCTGGCCGTGGCGCAGCAGCAGCAGCCGGGTGGGCTTGCCCATCTGGCCCGTCCACGCGGTCGTCGCCGCGCCCTGGCCCTCAGCCGCCCCGATCATCGGCCGTCCTGGGCGTCCATCGCCTTGTTCGCCAGGGCGTCGGCCTTGCTGTTGCGTGTCCGCGGGATCCAGCCGAACCTCACCCCACCCAGCTCGTTGACCAGCCGGCCGGCCTCGGCGGCGAGCGGCCGCAGCGCCGGGTGCTTGACCTGCCAGCGGCCTGACATCTGCTCGACGACCAGCTTGGAGTCCATCCGCACCTCGACGTCGGTCGCGCCGAGCTCGCGGGCGGCCTCCAGCCCGGCGATCAGGCCCCGGTACTCGGCCACGTTGTTGGTGGTGATGCCCAGGGCGCCGTGCCGCTCGAGGAGCACCTCCTCGCTGGCGGCGTCGAGCACCACCGCGCCGTAACCGGCCGCGCCGGGATTGCCCCGGGACCCGCCGTCGGCCTCCACGATGACCTTCATCGAGCGTCCTTCACAGACCGGATTCCTTGGTACGTACCAGGATCACGCCGCACTCCTCGCAGTGCACCACCTCGTCGGCGGGCGCGGACCGCAACGCCCCGAGCGCGGTGCGGTCCAGCTCGAGGCGGCACGCGCCGCAGCGACGCTCGCGCAGCGCGGCCGCGCCCGCCTTGCCCTGCTCGCGGCGGCGGTCGTAGACGGCGAGCACGTCGGCGGGCAGCGTCTCGACGACCTCCGCGCGGGCCCGCCGCCGGCCGGCCTCACCGGAGTCGATGTCGAGCAGTGCGGTGTCGCGGCGCTCGGTGATCTCGGAGAGCTTCTTCTCGGCCTCGGCGAGCACCCCGCGGGCGTGCTCGAGGTCGATGCCCAGCGCCTCGCGCCGCTCCATGACCTCGAGTTGCTCGTCCTCCAGCACGCTCTGCCGGCGTGCCAGGGTCTCCAGCTCACGCTGCAGGTCGGCGGCCTGCTTGGCCCCGACCCCGGCACCGGCCAGCAGCTGCTGGTCGCGCTCGGTGCGGGCCCGGACGCCCTCGACGTCGCGCTCGAGGCGGCGGATGTCGCGGTCCAGGTCGCCTGCGGCCGTCTCGGTCTCGACGAGTTTGTCCTTGCCGGCCCGCACGGCGGCCTCGGCCTCGGTGAGCTCCGCGTGCTCGGGCAGCGTGCGGCGCCGGTGGGCCAGGCGGGTCAGCTCGGCGTCGACGGCGGCGAGGTCGAGCAGCCGCCGCTGTACGGCCGGATCGGCCTTCATGAGGGGGTCCTTCCCATCGTGCCTGGTGTACCCGGTGCCGCGATCGTCCAGGGGTCGGTCCGCAGCCGGGAAACGCGAACCTCGACGCTACCCCCCAACGCTGCGCGCACCACGTCGGCCGCCTGTGCGCACCACGGCCACTCCGACGCCCAGTGCGCGACGTCGACCAGCGCGGGCGTCGGCCGGCCGGGCAGCGAGCCCGCCAGCAGGTGCTCCGACGCCGGGTGGTGGCGCAGGTCGGCGGTCACGTAGGCGTCCACACCTGCGGCGATCGCGGCGCCGAGCGCGGAGTCACCGGCGCCGCCGCAGACCGCGACGCGGCGGATCGGCCGGTCCGGGTCCCCCGCGGCCCGCACCCCCCACGCCGTCGGCGGCAGCCCCCGGTTCACCCGTCCGGTGAACGCCGACAGCGGTTCGGCGGCCGGCAGCGTGCCGATGCGGCCGAGCCCGGCCGACGACGGCGGCGCCGCCAGCTCGAGCACGTCGAACGCCGGTTCCTCGTAGGGGTGGGCGGCGCGCAGTGCGGCGACGACGGCGGCCCGTCTGTGCCGCGGCAGCACCATCTCCAGCCGGGTCTCGGCCACCCGCTCCAGCTTCCCGACCCGCCCGATGGCCGGGTTCGCGCCCTCCAGCGGGAGGAACTGGCCGGTACCGGCGGTGGCGAACGAGCAGTGGCTGTAGTCCCCGATCTGCCCGGCCCCGGCGGCGGACAGTGCCTCGTGCACGGCCGTGATGGCCGGGCCGACCGGGACGAAGACGACGATCTTGTCCAGCTCGTCGACGGCCGCCGGTTGCAGCGGCGCCTCGACCTCCAGACCGATCGCGGCGGCCAGCGCGTCGGAGACGCCCGGGTCGGCGGAGTCGGCGTTGGTGTGCGCGGTGTACAGGCCGGTGCCGGCCCGGATCAGCCGGTGCACCAGGGCCCCCTTCGGGGTGTCAGCACCGACCCCGTGCACCCCGCGCAGCAGCAGCGGGTGGTGGGTGACCAGCAGCTGCGCGCCGGAACCGATCGCCTCGTCGACGGTCTCGTGGACGGGGTCGACGGCGAACAGCACCGAGGAGACCCGGTCGTCCGGGTCGCCGCAGACCAGCCCCACGGCGTCCCAGTCCTGGGCCAGGGCGGGCGGGTAGGCGGCCTCCAGGACAGCGGTGACATCGGCCAGGCGGGCGGTCATGCGGGGACCTCGATCTCGTGCAGAACGGGACTCAGGGCGGTGCTCAAGGCGTCGACGAGCCGGGCGACCTGCTCGGGCGGCCGCACGGCGACGCGCAGGTGATCGGGCCCGAGCCCGGGGAACGTGTCACCGCGGCGCACCGCGATCCCGGCCGCGCGCAGCTCGCCCCGGACCCGCGCGCCGTGCCCGTCGGGCAGTCGCAGCAGCAGGTAGGGCGCCTGCCCGGGCAGCACGGTGACGCCCACGACGGCGGCGAGCGCTGCGGCCTGCGCCGCCCGGGCGGCGATCAGCGCGTGCGCGGCCCGCTCCGCCTCGGCCACGGCGGCGGGCTCGCTGCACGCCAGCACCGCTTCCAGCGCGATCGTCCCGACCGGCCACTGCGGGCGGGGTGCGGCCAGCCGGGCGATCAGGTCGGGCGCGCCCAGGGCGTAACCGGCCCGCAGGCCGGCCAGCGCCCAGGTCTTGGTCAGGCTGCGCAGCACGAGCAGCCCGGGGAGCGCGCACTCCCCGGCCAGCGACTCCGGCTCGCCCGGCAGTGCGTCGGCGAAGGCCTCGTCGACGACCAGCACCCGCCCCGGCCGGGCCAGCGCCCGGATCGCCGCGGCCGGGTGCAGCACGCCCGTCGGGTTGGTCGGGTTGCCGATGACCACGAGGTCGGCGTCCCCGGGCACCGCGCCGGGGTCGAGCCGGTGCCCCGTGGCCTCGTCGGTGTGCACCCGGGTCACGTCCAGGCCCGCCCCGCGCAGCGCGGCCTCGGGCTCGGTGAACCCCGGGTGCACCACGACCGGGCGCCGCGGGCGCAGCGCCGGGAGCAGCGCGAACCCCTCCGCGCTGCCGGCGAGCACGAGCACCTCGTCGGGGCTGCGCGCATGCCTGCGGGCGACCGCGGCGCGGGCGGCGGCGTCGTGCGCCGCGCTCGGGTAGCGGGCCAGCCCGTCCAGCGTCGCGGCCAACCGGTCGCGCAGCCACGGCGGCGGCGCGCTGCCCTGCACGTTGACGGCGAAATCGAGTAGACCGGGCATCGCGTCCACATCACCGTGATAACGCAGAGGGGATGTGTCGTACCCCTCGTCGTCGCTCTGCAGGACTCCTGCCATGGCTGTGCACCCTACGGTGATCGTGTGCATGTCAGTTTCGTCTGTACCGGGAACATCTGCCGCTCGCCCATGGCCGAGAAGGTGTTCGCCGCGGAGCTCGCCCAGGCGGGCCTCGGCGACCAGGTCACGGTGACCAGCGCCGGCACCGGCGGATGGCACGTCGGCGAGCCGGCCGACGAGCGCGCGGCCGCCGTGCTCCGCGCGCACGGGTACCCCGATGCGCACGTCGCGCGGCAGGTCGACGCCGCGGTGCTGTCCGCCGACCTGCTCGTCGCGCTGGACAGCGGGCACCGGCGGATCCTGCAGCGGTCGGTCCCCGAGCCGGACCGGGTGCGGTTGCTGCGTTCGTTCGATCCGGCGGCCCCGGACGGCGCCGAGGTCCCGGATCCGTACTACGGCGGCCCGGACGGTTTCGACGAGGTCCTGAAGATGATCGAGGCGGCGGTGCCCGGCCTGCTGGACTGGGTCCGGGCCCGGGTGTGACCCCCGGCGCCGCGGCCGCCCGGCTGCTCGGCACCGGGGTGCGGCGGTCGGTGTCCCTGGGCGGGGCCACCCGGGTGGACCTCGACGACGGGCGGACCGTGGTGGTCAAGCCCGGCCACGGTGCCCGGGCCGCCCCGGCCGAGGCGGCGGGGCTGCGCTGGCTCGCCGTTCCCGGCGGGCCGCCGGTCCCCGAGGTGCTCGCGGTCGACGAGGAATGGCTGGTCACCGGGTTCCTGCAGCCCGGCGGGCCCTCCCGGCACGCCGCCGCCGAGCTGGGCCGGCGGCTGGCCACGCTGCACGCGAGCGGCGCGCCGGCGTTCGGCGCCCCGCCGCCGGACGGCCCGGTGGACGCCTGGATCGGCCTGGCCCCGATGCGCAACGTCACCGGCCCGGCGTGGGCGCAGTGGTACGCCGCCGAGCGGGTGCTGCCCTACCTGCGGCGGGCCCGGGACGCCGGCACGCTCACGTCCGCGGAGGCGTCGCAGATCGAGGTGGTGTGCGACCGGTTGCCGCAGCTGGCCGGGCCGGCTGAGCCGCCCGCGCGGCTGCACGGCGACCTGTGGTCGGGCAACGTGCCCCTGCTGGTCCACACCGTCCTGTTCGGCCGCGCCTACGCCGCCCAAGCGCTCACCGCCGCCCACCACGCCCTCAAGGCGCGCTGACCGCTCCTCCTCGAGAACGGCGTTATCGCACCCGAAACCATGATCGAAAGACGCTGACGCCACTCTCGGCGGCTCCCCGCCGGACATCGGCCCCTGCGGCGGCGGTCAGCGCCAGTCGTCGATCAGGTAGACGTCGCCGCGGTCGTAGCCCGGCTCGTTGGGGCGGTGCATCGTCACCCCGGGCACGTCCGTGCGGAACCCGGATTCGACGAGGTGCCGGTAGGCCTCGTGCCGTGCGGTGTTGACGCCGAGGACGAGCCGCTGCGCGCCGAACCCGGCCGCGTAGGCGGTGCACGCGTCGATCAGCGCTGCGAAGTGCCGGCCCGCCCCGGGGCCGGGCCGGACAGCGGCGAACTTGACGTAGCAGACCCCGGATCCGGCCTCGGTGCCCGCACCGGCGTGGCACACCGCGAACGCGTCGGGCGCCGCCGAGCAGGCCCCGAGCAGCACGACGTCACCGAGTTTCTGGTCGAGCACCGCGTCGATCTCGCCGTGCACGTCGAGGCCGGGCAGGATCGCGCCGGTCAGCTCCGCGCAGGCCGCCGCCGCGGCCACCCGGTCACCGACCTCGGAGAGCCGGTTCCAGCGGGCCGGCCGGGGCGGCACACCGGCCACGGTGCGCGACATGATCGCGGTGAGGAACCGGGGCCAGAACCCGAACTTCTGGTACAGCCCGTGGTGCCTGGGGCTGTGCGCGAACGTGAAGACGCCCTGGTGGGTGGCCCCCCACGCGCCGAACACACTCAGGGCCGCCTCGATCAGCTGCGTGCCGATGCCGCTGCCCCACAGCCACGGGGTGACCGACAGCGGGCCGAAGTAGGCGACGCTGCCCCACCGGGTGACCAGGTTGGAACCGACCAGCTCGCCTCCGGTGTAAGCGCCGAGGGCGACGACCTGGTCGGCCCGGAACCGGGTGCGGACGAGGTCGGTGTCGCCGAACAGGTCCGTGCCGAGGAAGGTCCCGAACGCGTCGCGGACGATCCGGTCGGCGGCGTCGAGGTCGGTCGCGGGGAGCGGGCGAACGTCGATGTTCACGCGCGCAGGATGCCGGGTACCTCCCGGGCCCGGCTCTCAGGGGGCCCGGGCAGCCGATCGGGTCTGCGGGTTCAGCATCCCGGGCCGCGCAGCCCGAAGATCAGCGCCGGGTCCCCCGGGGTGAACGTGCCGTGCCGCTGCGACGCGTCGCCGATCTCCCGGTTGCGCTCCAGCAACTCCCGGCCCAGGCCCAGCTGCCGGCGCTCCCACTCGGCGAGCGCGGGCTCCATCGCCCCGTCGTGCGCGACGAGCTGGCGGGCCAGTTCCCACCCGTCGGCCGCGGCCTTGGCGGTGCCGGCGGCGGCGTGCGGGCGCACGGCGAAGGCCGCGTCCCCGATCAGGCACACCCGCCCGAGCACCATCCGCGGCACCTCGATGTCGAACACGGCCTGCACGAACGGCTCGGCCACCCCGGTCACCACCTCCGCGATCACCGGGGCGAGCCGCTCGGTCGCGTCGGCGCGGAGCCGGTCGACGAACCCGGGCCGGGACGCCCCCGGGGGCAGCGAGACCTGCCGGAACCGGCCTTCGCGGTCGGTCATCAGGTCCTCGAAGTCGGTGCCGGCCGCGACGTTGCGGTACCAGACGAAGTTCATCAGCCGCTTCCCCGGCTCCAGCGATCCCTCGGGGCCGGGGATCGGGTAGACGAGGACGTGGCTGTCGGGCAGCACCTGGTAGGTGATCGCGTCGGACAGCGCCTCGAAGGTTCGCGCCGTCAGTTCGGCCTCCGGCAGCGTGCCGCGCCAGGCGACGTAGCCGGAGTAGCGCGGCGCCACGTCGGGCAGCAGCGTCTGCCGGGCCGCGGAGTTGATCCCGTCGGCCGACACCAGCAGGTCGACACGGCGCCGCTCTCCCGAGCGCAGCCGCAGTTCGACGCCGTCGCCGTGGTCGGTGAACCCGGTGACCTCGTGGTCGAGCAGGTAGCGCTCGGGCGGGAACTCGCTCAGCAGCGCCCGGTAGATCGTGTTCCACGAGGAGAAGCGGTAGGAGTGCGCACGCTCGTGCACCAGCCCGCCGCGCGGGTCGAGGAACCGGATGAACCCGGTGGAGCTGCACAGCTCGTCGGGGCTGGTGCCGGTCTTCTCGGCGAACCAGCGCACGGTCTCGTTCAGCACGCAGATCCCGGCCCCGCGGGCCTCCAGGGTGGACGGCGAGCGCTCGTGAACGGTCACGTCGCAGCCGATGTCGGCGAGCACCAGGGCGGCCGTCAGGCCACCGAGGGAACCGCCGACCACGGCGACGGTCGGCATGGATGAGGTGGTCACGGGCCCGCTCAGGGACGACCGAAGGTGGCGATCCGGTCGACGGTGAGCTCGAAGAGCACGCGGCGCTCGTCGATGGACGGGTCGCGCAGAGCGTACGGCGGCTCGTTGCCCGTGTACTTGGTCCAGATCTTGTCGAGCTGCGCGGTGACCCGCGGGCCCTCGACCGGGTCGTCCTCGGACACCTCACGCGCGACCGTGCACTTGATCGAGAGCCAGTGGTAGGCGTTCGCCGGGCTCATCAGGGCGAACGTCGCCTGCGGGTTCTTGCGCAGCCAGCCCACCTTCTTGCGGTGGGTGGCCAGGTTGAGCAGCACGAGGTCGCCCTCGTAGTCGAACCACACCGGGGTGAGGTTGGAGCGCCCGTCGCCGCCGGTCACCGACACGATCGCGGTCACCGGGTCGTCGAGCAGCTGCCTGTAGGTCGGGTCCAGATCGGACAACGACGTGATCGTCGCGTGGTCGCCGACGGTGAACTGCCCGGGCTGGAGTCCCTCGGCCACGTCGAGGAAGCGGGCAACGCTGATCGCCATGGCAGCTAGCGTAGACAACATGTCACCGGGATCACACACATCCGTCTCGCCCGCCGTCGGGCTCGCCGACGGCCTGCACGCGGCGGGAGTGCGACGCCTGTTCGGGATGCCCGGTGGCGGACCCAACCTGGAGATGATCGGCGCCGCCGCCGAGCGCGGCATCGGCTTCACCCTCGCCCACGGCGAGACCGCGGCCTGTGTGATGGCCGGGGCGTACGGCCTGCTCACCGGCACCGCGGGCACCGCGCTGGTGACCCGCGGACCCGGCCTGACCAGCGCGACGAACGGCCTCGCGCAGGCCACCCTGGACCGCTCCCCGCTGCTGCTCGTCAGCGACTGCGTGCCCGGAGGGCAACGCGCCCGAATCGCCCACCAGCGCCTCGACCAGCTCGCCGTCGCCGCCCCGGTGACCTTGTGGAACGGCACCCTCGGCCATCACGACCCGGCCGCCACCGTCGCCGCCGCGGCCGCACTGGCCGCCGGCCCGCCGTCCGGCGCGGTGCACCTTGACTACGACCCGGGCGTCCCCGGCGACGTGCCCCCACCACCGGCACCGCCCGCGGCCCCCGACCGGGCGGCGCTGCAGGCGGCGACCACGCTGGCCGCGGGCCGGCGCCGGCCCGTCGTGGTGCTCGGCGTGGAGGCGGTGGCCCATTCGGCGGCGCTGCGCCGGGTGCTGGCCGGGAGCGGGATCCCGGTGCTGACGACCTACCAGGCCACCGGCGTGCTCGATGCCCAGGCGCCGGAGTCGGCCGGGCTGTTCACCAACGCGGCGCTGGAGCGGCCGCTGCTCGAGCGCGCCGACCTGATCGTCGGTGTCGGGCTGGACCCGGTCGAGCCGGTGCCCGCCGGATGGGTTTACGACGCCCCGACGGTGTTGCTGACCGCGACCGAGGTCGACCCGGCGTACTTCGGCTCGGCGACGGTCGTCGACGGCCCACCCGCGGAGACGCTGGCCGCCGTGCTCGGCGCCTGCGCCCCCGGCTGGCCCGGCGACGCCGGGCAGCGGCACCGCCGGGCCCGGCTGGCCGACTTGGCCGCCGGGTCCCGGGACGGTGCCGGGCTGCACCCGATCGACCTGGTCCGCGCAGTGCACGACAGCACCGGGGACGTGCAGCTCACCGTCGACGCCGGCGCGCACATGCTCGCCACGATGCCGTTCTGGCCGGTCACC
Source organism: Pseudonocardia acidicola (assembly GCF_012911935.1). GTDB lineage: Bacteria > Actinomycetota > Actinomycetes > Mycobacteriales > Pseudonocardiaceae > Pseudonocardia > Pseudonocardia acidicola. The sequence goes on from NZ_JAAXLA010000004.1 coordinate 105,614, forward strand.
CGCCCGCACGGAATCCTGATCTCCAACGGGCTCGCGACCATGGGCTACGCGCTGCCGGCGGCGATCGGCGCGGCGCTCGCCCGGCCCGGCGAGCAGGTGGTGTGCCTGGTCGGCGACGGCGGGCTGGGGATGACGCTGATGGAGCTGGAGACCCTGGCCCGGCTCGCGCTGCCGGTCACCGTCGTGGTGTTCGACGACACCGCGCTGAGCCTCATCGAGCTCAAGCAGCGGGCCGGTCAGGGCGACGCCGGCGCGGTCCGGTTCACCCCGGTCGACTTCGCGGCGGTCGCGGCCGCGATGGGGGTGCCGGCCGCGGTGGCGGACGACGCCGGTGGCGTCCGGGCCGCGCTGGCCCGCGCCGGCGACGGGCCGTTCCTGCTGGACGCGCGGATCGATCCGGCCGGCTACCGGCACATCATCGAGGTCTCCCGCGGCTGACCAGGGGCCTTCCGGCGGCCCCGGGCGGGCCCTCCGGCCCGACCCTGCGGCCCGCCGGCCGTGCTGGACTCCTCCGTCCCGAGACGGGGGGACCGCCGTGGACACCTGGCCGCTCATCGCCACCGAACGCGTCCGGCTGGTCGAGGCCCTGTCCGGGCTCCCCGGTGAGCAGTGGGCCGGCCCGTCGCTGTGCGCGGGCTGGTCCAACCGGGCCGTTCTGGCCCACATCGTGGCGACCGCGGAGATGACCACCGCGACGTTCCTGTTCGGCTTGGCCGGCAACGGCTTCCGCTTCAACCGGATGGTGGTGGCCGACATCGAGCGGCTCGGCCTGATGAGCACCGCAACGCTGCTCGAGCGGCTGCGCGCCGGCGCCGATCGGCGGAACAAGCCCCCGGGACCGGTCGCGTCGATGCTGCTGGAGACGGTGGTGCACGGCGAGGACATCGCCTACCCCACCGGCATCGAGATCGACCACTCCGAGCGGGGGCTGCTCGGCGCCGCCGACTTCGCGCGGACCGCGCAGCCGCTGGTGGGCGTCCGCAGGCGGATCCGGGGCCTGGCCCTGCGCGCGAACGACCACGCCTGGTCGACGGGCTCGGGCCCCGAGGTCTGCGGGCCGCTGGTTCCGCTGCTGCTGACCATGTGCGGCCGGCAGGCCGCCCTCGACGAGCTGACCGGCGACGGGGTCGCGGTCCTGCGCCGCCGCCCCTGATCCGGGCGGTTCTACAGCCGCTCGAGCAGCTCGGTCAGCGACCCGTTCATCGCATCCGCCAGCACGTCCACGTCGGGCACCGCGTCCCGGTCGGCGTTGAGCCCGTAGCAGACCCGGCCGTCGTAGGACGTGATCCCGATGGCCACCGCCTGGCCCATGGCCAACGGCACCACCGGATAGAGATCGACCATCCGGGCGCCCATCGCGTACAGCGGCCGCGGCGGACCGGGCACGTGCGTGACCAGCACGTTGAACAACCGACTGGACAGCTGACTGGTCAGCCGCGCCCCGACGCTCTGCACGGTCGGCGGAGCCAGCCCGGCCAGCCCGACCAGCGCGGTCGGCCCCGCCGCCCGGCCGCCGCGTTTCTGTGCCTCCATGACGGCCGCGATCCGCCGCAGCCGCAGCACGGGGTCGGGCTCGCCGACGGGCAGGTCGACGAAGTAGGCCGAGATCTGATTGCCGGCCGGGCCGTGCTGCCCGGCGCCGTCGCCGCCGTTGCCGCCGCGGCGGGCACGCACGCTCACCGGGACCATCGCGCGCACCGTCGTGCCCTCGACCAGCGGTTCCCCGCGGGTGATCAGCCAGTACCGCAGCGCCCCGGTGACGACGGCGAGCACGACGTCGTTGACCGTGCCGCAGTGCGCCTTGCGCACGGCCCGGTGATCGGACAACGCCGTGCATGCCATCCCGTAGCGGCGCTGCTCACCGATCGCGGTGTTCAGCGGCTGCACCGGCCCGCCCCGGGCGGCGCTGCGGGTGGCCTCCAGGATCCCGCCGACGGTGCGGGCGACGTCGGTCGCCGCCTGCCGGACGTCCGACCCGGCCCGGGCCAGCGCGTCGAACGCGCCGCGCGGGCGGCGCAGGTTCTCCAGCACCGCCGACGCCGCGAGCTCCAGGCCGGACGGCTCGCGGCGGGGCCGCCAGTCGTCGGCGGGGGTCTCCCGGGGCTGCGGAGTCAGGTCCAGCAGCAGGGTCCCGATGTCCATCGAGGCCAGCCCGTCGACCATGGCGTGGTGGGTCTTGGTGACCACCGCGAACCGGTCGCCGGCCAGCCCCTCGATGATGTAGACCTCCCACAGCGGCCGGGACCTGTCCAGCTGGCGGCTGAGCAGCCGGCCGACCAGTTCCCGCAGCGCGGTGTCGGCGCCGGGGGCGGGCAGCGCGGAGCGGCGCACGTGAAAGCTGAGGTCGAAGTCCGGGTCGTCGACCCAGACCGGCAGCCCCAGCCGCCCCGGCACCTCTCGCAGTTTCTGCCGGTACCGCGGGACCAGGGCCAGCCGGTGCCCGATCAGCTTGATGAACGCCTCGACGTCGAACGGGCCGTCCGCGGGCGGGGCGAAGGTCATCACCCCGCCCACGTGCATCGCCGTGGTGCGCTGCTCCATGAACAGAAATGACGCGTCCAGCGGAGACAGGCGGTCGGGCACGTGACGTCCTCCGGTTCGACCTGTGGATGCCCGTCAACGCTATAGCCTCGTCCGCCGTTCAGGCCCGCCAGCCACGCAGCGGGAAACCCGAATGGCCGTGCTCGCCGAGTGTGACCCCGAGCACCTGGTGCAGCTGGATGTTGTTGCGCTCGAAGCCCAGCCGGCTGGCCGCCATGTACAACCGCCAGACCCGGGCCCGACCCAGCCCGACCTCGGCCACCGCGGCGTCCCAGTTCGCCTCCAGGTTGTCCCCCCAGGCGGCCAGGGTGCGGGCGTAGTGCTCGCGCAGGTTCTCCTCGTGCCGGATCTCGAAGCCCGCCTCGTTCATCACCGACACCAGGTGCCCGATCGGCTCCAGCTGGCCGTCGGGGAAGACGTAGCGGGCGATGAACGGGTCGGTCCGGAGGTGGGCCGGCTTGTGCGGCTGGGTGATGCAGTGGTTGAGCAGCCGGCCCTCGGGGCGCAGCCGGCTGTGCAGGAACCGGAAGTACGACGGCAGCTGCGCCTTGCCGATGTGCTCGGTCAGCCCGATCGAGCTGACGGCGTCGAAGCCCGTCTCGGTGACGTCGCGGTAGTCGAGGTACCGGACCTCCGCGAGATCACCCAGGCCCCGGCGTTCGATCTCGGCCTGCGCCCATTCCGCCTGCTTGCGCGACAGCGTCACGCCCAGCGCGCGCACGCCGTGCTCGGCCGCGGCGTGCATGACCATGCCGCCCCAGCCGCAGCCCACGTCGAGCAGCCGCATCCCGGGCGCCAGCGCGAGCTTCTGCGCGACGAGCTCGTGCTTGGCGGTCTGGGCCTGTTCGAGCGTGGCGTCCGGGGTCGGGAAGCACGCACAGGTGTACGCCATCGACGGCCCGAGCACCCACTCGTAGAACCGGTTCGACACGTCGTAGTGGTGCGAGATCGCCTGGCTGTCACGGCGCCGGGAGTGCAGCCGGCCGCGCGGGCGGGCCTCCAGGTCGGGCGGCGGCACGCGGTGGGTCAACCAGACCGGCAGCAGCTGGCGGGCCAGCCGCAGCTGCTCCCGGCGCGGGATCGAGTGCAGCGTGACGTCGGCGAGTGCGGACAGCGCCGTGTACAGCTCGCCCTCCACCTCGATGTCGCCGGTCACGTAGGCCCGGGCCAGGCCCAGCGAGCCGGGCGCCGACGCCAGCCGGGCGAGCGCCCGCGGCGATTCGATCCGCAGCGCGACCTCGGCCCCGTCGGGCCCGGCCTTGCTGCCGTCGTAGCCGATCAGGCGGACCGGTGCGTCCGCCCCGATGACGCCCGAGAAGATGTCCGCAACACGAATCCCACTCATCGTTCCCCCGCTTCGCCAACCTTGGAAAACAGGCCCGGCAGCCGGCCAGCCGGGTCGTATCGGCCCTTCACCGCCGCATAGGCGGCCCCGTTGTAGTGCTCCCAGAACTCAGCCTCGTCGTAGTGCACCGTCGAGTACAGGGACTTGTGTCCGCCGAGCGCGGCGACGAGCTCCTCGATCAGCCGGTTGTGCGCGTCCGGGGGCTGTCCGGGCCGGCGCGGGACCGAGGACCAGAACCCGACGTTGACGTACAGCTCCCCCGGCCGCATCGGGTACAGCGGCCAGCCCCGATCGCTGCGCAGCCGCAGCGGGCACAGCCACACCGGGGAGATCCCGACGTCGCGGTGGAACACCTCGAGGAAGTCCGGCAGCCGGTCGACCGGGATCTCCACGTCCTGGACCACCGGTTCCTCGGACGGCGCACCGGTCAGCGCCCGGATGCGGTCGCTCCCGCCGAAGCGCCGGTCGAGCGCGACCAGGCGCCGGTAGACGTCGGAGCGCCGGTAGCGGCGCGGCCAGAGCGGGCGCAGCAGCGGGTTCTGCACACCGAACGCGCGCGAGCACCAGAACCAGTCGGTGTCCCAGCGCCAGATGTAGTCGCGGACGCGCAGATGGTCGACGGGGCGCAGCCGCAGGGACCGGTAGAAGATCTGCTGCCCGGTGTAGTCCGAGACCTGCGCGCCGGGCATCGGGGCGTCGACGAACTCGCCGATGGTCAGGTACTGCTCGCGCGGGTCGAAGACGGTGCCGTCCAGGAAGTCCGGGCCGGCCCCCGGCGCGCACAGCCGCTCGATCTCCGCGGTCGCCGTGGCCGCGTCGGGGAACCGGCGGTGGGTCAGCTTCACGTACGGTGCCACCGGCTGCAGCTCGATGACCAGCCGCAACGCGTAGCCCAGCGTCCCGTAGGAGTTCGGGAACGCGGCGAACAGGTCGGCGTGCTCCCCGTCCGGCGTCGCGGTGACCAGCTCACCCGAGCCGGTCAGGATGTCCATCTCCAGCACCGACTCGTGCGGCAGGCCGTGCCGGAACGACGTCGACTCGATGCCCAGCCCGGCCACCGCGCCGCCCAGGGTGATGGTCTTGAGCTGCGGGACGACCAGCGGCATCAGCCCGTGCGCGAGGGTCGCGTCGACGAGGTCCTCATAGGTCGTCATGCCCTGGACCTCGGCGGTGCGCGCGACCGGGTCGACGGCGATCACGCCGGTGAGCCCGGTGGTGTCCAGGCGGCAGGCGTCGGCCGACCCGGCACCGAAACGGAACAAATTGGACGTTCGCTTCCCGAGGCGCACGGGCGTTCCGGGCGGAACCGAACGATAGCGTCGCACCAGGTCCGCCACCACGTCCGCATGCTGGGCCGGCGAGACGGGTGCAACCATTGTGCTCATTCCTCCGACGCTAAACCTCCGCGGCCTGGCTGCCCAGGGCCCGACGAGCGGATCATTCTCACTCATGGTCTGATCCAGGTGTGTCCCCAATGGAATCCGCGCAGGGGAACCCCCTGCAGAACGTCACATTCCCCAGCAACGGCAGCACCGCGCACGGCTACCTCGCCCTGCCCGAGTCGGGCAGCGGACCGGGCCTGGTCGTCATCCAGGAGTGGTGGGGCCTGACCGACCATGTCGCCGACGTCACCAACCGCTTCGCCGCCGAGGGTTTCGTCGCGCTGGCCCCCGACCTGTACGGGGGGCGCACCACGCACGACTCCGACGAGGCCGGCGAGCTGATGGCCAAGCTGCCCGTCAACGACGCGGCCACCGACCTGGCCGGCGCGGTCGACTTCCTGCTCGCGCACGATGCGGTGACCTCGTCGAAGGTCGGCGCGGTCGGATTCTGCATGGGCGGCGGTTTCGTCCTCGTGCTCGCCGCGCAACAGGGTGACAAGATCGGCGCTGCGGTGCCGTTCTACGGCGTGCTCAAGGAGGACTACCCGAGCTTCGCGAACCTCACCGCGCCGCTGCTGGGCCACTTCGGCGAGACCGACCAGATGGCCGACCCGCAGGCCGTGCGGGCGCTGGCCGAGCGGATCGAGCGCGAGTCGGGCGTGACGCCGGAGTTCCACATCTACCCGGCCGGGCACGCGTTCTTCAACGACGAGAACCACATGGGCACCTACGACCCCGAGCAGGCCGAGCTGGCCTGGAACCGCACGCTGGAGTTCCTGCGGCGCGAGTTGCGCTGACGCGCCCGTGCGCGGAAATAGTCGCTGGAGCGACTATTTCCGCGCACGAGCGGCGAAGCCGCTGATGAGCTTGGGCAGCGCGCCGAGCCCGGTGACCGGGTGGAACGCCTCGGCGGCCCGGGTCAGCGCCGCGTGCTCGTCGTCGGTGAGGGTGATGTCGGCGGCGGCCGCGTTGCTCTCCACCTGCGCCACGCTCGACGCGCCGGGGATCGCCACCACGTTCGGGAAGTGGATGACCCACGCCAGCGCGACCTGAGCCGGGGTGGCGTCGTGCGCCCGGGCCACCTCGCGCAGGGCGTCGATCAGCGGCGCCGCGGCCTGCAGGTTCTCCGGCAGGAACAGCGGGTTGGCCGCGCGGATACCGCCGGTGGGCCGGTTCGTCGCGTCGTAGCGGCCAGACAGCAGGCCCTGCGCGAGCGGGCTGTAGGCGATGACGACGTGCCCGGTGCGCTGCGCCCAGGGCAGCATCTGCGCCATCGGGTCCCGCGCCACCAGGCTGAAGTGAACCTGGTCGGACAGCACCCGCGAGCCGTAGGCCGCCTCGGCGCGCTGCCAGCGCTGCAGCGGGTAGTTGCTGACCCCCACCTCGTCGACGAGCCCGACGTCGTGCAGCGCCCGCATGCCGCGCATCGTCGTGGTGTCCGGGACGACGGGGTTGGGCTGGTGGACCTGGTACAGGTCGATCTGCTTCACCCCCAGCCGCTGCGCGCTGGCCACCGCACGCTGCTCGACGACACCCGCGGTCGGCAGCATCGGGAAGACCTTGGTCGCGACGACGACGTCGTCGGTGCCGCCGGACTCGCGCAGCGCCCGGCCGAGGATCTTCTCGCTGCGCCCGAAGGCGTAGATCTCTGCGGTGTCGTACACGGTGATGCCCAGCTCGCGGGCCCGCGCGACGATCTTCCCGGCCTCCCGGTCGGCGTAGTCCTCGCCGTAGCCCCACTCCCGGGAGCCGAACTGCCAGGCGCCCAGGCCGATGGCCGAGTACCGCTTCGCGGTTCCGATGTTCTCCAGGTAGCGCATCGCCCCAGTGAACACCCGACGAGGCGCCTGCGGCGCTCGTGCGCGGTAAGTGGTGCTCCGGCACCACCTACCGCGCACGAGCATGTCAATGCCGGTAGTCGTCCAGGAACGTGTCGAGGTGCGCCCAGGTGGTGGTGCGGGCGTTGCGCCCGGTGAGCACCCCGAGGTGCCCGCCGGGCGCGGTCTCGAAGCGCACCTCCGGTGCCCCGGTGAGCAGCCCGACGACCCGCTGCACCGCGCGCAGCGGCGCGATCAGGTCGTTGCGGCCGGCCACCACCAGCACCGGGACGTCCACCGCCGCGAGCGGGATCGTCCGCCGGGCGAGCGCGAGCGTGCCGTCGGCGAGGTCGTTGTTGCGCAGCAGCAGGTGGTAGATCTGCCCGAACACCCGGCCCGGGTAGCCGTGCATGTTGTTCATCAGGTGATCGACGGCCTCCATCTGGGCCAGGCAGTCCCGGTCGTCGAGCCGGGAGAGCAGCGTCAGCGGCTTGGTGATCAGCTTGTCCACCGCGGTGAGGTGGAACGCCCAGCTCACCACCGGCGCCGGGAAACTGCCGACGAGCTGATAGACGGCCGAGAGCCCGCGCCCGCCGGTGACGATCGCGAGCGGGCGCAGCGGCGCGACCAGCGGGACCGCCGAGATGTCGACCGGGCTGCCGACCGCGGTCACGGTGCGCACCGGCAGCGGCTCCCCGGCGTCGGCGGCCGCGGCCACCGCGAGCAGCGCGAAGATCCCGCCCAGCGACCAGGCGACGAGCTGTACGTCCGACCCGGTCTCGTCGGCCACCCGGCGCACGGCGTCGGGCACCACGCCGTCGACCCAGTGCTCCATGCCGAGCCCGCGCTCGGCGAACGAGATGGGCCCGTAGTCGACCAGGTACACCGTGCGCCCGGCGCTCAGCAGGTGCTCGACCAGGGAGCAGCCCCGGCGCAGGTCGTAGGCGAAGTCGGGGGCGCCCAGCGGCGGCACCAGCAGCACCGGCGGGCCCCCGCCCGCCGGAGCTCCCACCTGCGGGTGGTAGCGGTACAGGGCACCGTCGGGTCCGGTCGCGACGGCCGTGCGGGGCATCCGTGTCAGGTCGGCGAGGCCACCGCGGATCACCTTGTCCCGCACGTTCCCCACGGCGGCAGTCAGCCTCATGACCGCGGACCCTAAGCCATGTCCGGCAGGCGATCCGGCCTGCCCGGGCCACCGTCGGCACGGCCGCGCCGTTTCCGAAGTTACCGACCAGTATGTGACACTGCGCGCATGCAGCGTGACATCTTCGAGGCCGAACACGACGCCTTCCGCGACCTCGCCCGCACCTTCCTCGCCAAGGAGGTCATGCCGTTCCACGAGCAGTGGGAGGCCGACGGCCAGGTCAGCCGCGAGGTCTGGAAGGCCGCAGGCGCGGCGGGCCTGCTGGGCACCGACGTCCCCGAGGAGTTCGGCGGCGGCGGCGTCGACGACTTCCGATACAACGCCGTACTCACGGAGGAGATCGTGGCCGCGGGCGCGAGCGGGCTCGGCTTCCCGCTGCACAACGACGTCGTCGCGCCCTACCTGCTGCGGCTGTGCAACGACGAGCAGAAGCGCCGTTTCCTGCCCGGCTTCTGCTCCGGGGAGATCATCACCGCCATCGCGATGACCGAGCCCGGCACCGGCAGCGACCTGCAGGGCATCCAGACCTCGGCGGTGCAGGACTCCTCCGGCGACTGGATCCTCAACGGCGCCAAGACCTTCATCACCAACGGCATCATGGCCGACCTGGTGATCGTCGTGGCCCGCACCGATGCCGCGGCGGGCAGCCACGGCTTCTCCCTGTTCCTGGTCGAGCGCGGGATGCCCGGCTTCGAGCGCGGCCGCCGCCTCAACAAGGTCGGTATGAAGGCCCAGGACACCGCGGAGCTGTCGTTCACCGACGTCCGGGTGCCGGCCGCGAACGTGCTCGGCGAGATCGGGCAGGGCTTCATCTACCTGATGCAGAACCTGGCCCAGGAGCGGCTGTCCATCGCGGTCGGCAGCGTGGCCGGTGCGGAGACCGCGCTGCGGCACACCCTGCAGTACGCCAAGGACCGCAAGGCCTTCGGCCGGCCCATCGGCAACTTCCAGAACACCCGCTTCGAGCTGGCCGAGATGGACACCGAGATCTCCATCGCCCGGGTGTTCGTCGACCGCTGCATCACCGAGCACGTCACGAGCGAGCTGTCCGTTCCCGACGCCGCCAAGGCGAAGTGGTGGGCCTCGGACCTGCTCAAGCGCGTCGTCGACCGCTGCGTGCAGCTGCACGGCGGCTACGGCTACATGCTCGAGTACCCGATCGCCAAGGCCTTCATCGACTCCCGTGTGCAGGCCATCTACGGCGGCACCAACGAGATCATGAAGGAGATCATCGGGCGCACCCTGCTCGGTTGACCCTCCGGCACCGGATCATCCGCCGGCCGGCCACCTGAGCACCCGGGCTCAGGTCCGGCCGGCACACACCCGGTCGGCGGTCTCGAGCGCGGCGGTGATCCGGGCCGCGTCGAGCTGTACCTTGTCGCCGGCCGGGTTGCCGCCCGCCGGGAGCCGGCTGCGGCCCTGGGCGTCGAGGTCGTCGATGGCGGCGACCATCTCGGTCATCGCCGCGGCGACCGAGGCGTCACGGGCGCCCGGCGTCGCGTAGGCGTTGCGGGGCGCCAGCAGGAGGAACGCCACGCCGGCCGGCAGCACCGGGCCGGCGTCGACCACACCGAGCACCCTGCGCACCTCCGGCGCCGCGGCGGCGTGCCGCCGGCAGGCCGCGGCGTCCGGATCGGCGGGCACCGGGGCGGCGGATGCGGAGGCCGGCGCCGCGGCGGTGGCGGCGGTGCCACTGCTGCAACCGGCCAGCAGGGCACCGAGCAGGGCGAGCGCGACGGCGCCGCGGCGCGCCGTGGACCGTGCCGTCACGTGATCACACTCTCCACGATCCGGGCGCGTTCGGTGGCGATGTCGAAGTCGCCTGCCGGGAACTGCGGATCGAGCTCCTCGAGGGTCTCCGCGAGCAGCGTCGCGATCACCCAGTTCCGGTACCACTTGCGGTCCGACGGGACCACGTACCAGGGGGCGTCGTCGGTGTCGCAGCGGCGCAGCGCCTCGGCGTAGGCGGCCTGGTAGTCGTGCCAGCGGGCCCGGGCGTCGACGTCGCGGGGGTTGTACTTCCAGTGCTTCGACGGGTCCTCGAGCCGCGCAAGCAGCCGCTCGGCCTGCTCCTGCGGCGAGATGTGCAGCATGCATTTGAGCACCGTGACGCCCTGCTCGGTGAGCTCGGCCTCGAATGCGTTGATCTCCTCGTAGCGGGCCCGCCAGATCTGTTCGGGGACCAGCGACTCGACGCGCACCACCAGCACGTCCTCGTAGTGCGAGCGGTCGAACACCCCGATCCGCCCCGGCACCGGCACCCGTTTGCGGATCCGCCACAGGAAATGGTGCGCGCGTTCGGACTCGGTGGGTGCCGTGAACGAGGCGATCTGCAGACCCTGCGGGTTCACCATCCCGGCGACGTGCCGGATCACCCCGCCCTTGCCCGAGGTGTCCATACCCTGCAGCACGAGCAGCACGGCGCGCTGGCCGCCGCCGACCGACTCGGCGTACAGCGCCTCCTGGCGGGCGTCGATGCGCGCGTCCAGGTCGACCATGTCCGCCTCGGCGGCGGACTTGTCCTTCGGACCGATCGGGCGGCCGGCCGGATCCAGCGCGGCGAGATCGACCGGGACGTCGCGACTGCCCCCGGGCACCCGGAACGTCTCGCGTGCGGTCTTCGCCATGGTCGCAGCGTAGCCAGGGTGGGCTGGATCAGCGCGGCGTGTGGGTCCCCACCGGCACGACCAGCGGGGCGCCGGACACCGGGTCCGGGATCACCCGCGCGTCCAGCCCGAAGACCTCGCGCAGCAGCGGCTCGGTGATCACCTCCGACGGCTCGCCGGCGGCGACGATGCGCCCCGCCCGCATGGCGACGAGCCGGTCGGCGTAGCGGGCGGCCAGGTTCAGGTCGTGCAGCACCATGACCACGGTCCGGCCGAACTCGGTGTGCAACCGGCGGACCAGTTCGAGCACCTCCACCTGGTGGGCGAGGTCGAGGAAGGTCGTCGGCTCGTCGAGCAGCAGCAGGTCGGTGCCCTGCGCCAGCGCCATGGAGATCCAGGCCCGCTGGCGCTGCCCGCCGGACAGCTCGTCGACCGGGCGGGTGGCGAGGTCGAGGATGTTCGTCCAGCGCAGCGCCTCGGCGACGGCGTCCTCGTCGTCGGCGGACCACTGCCGGTACCAGGCCTGGTGCGGGTGCCGGCCACGGGCGACCAGGTCGGCCACGGTCAGTCCCTCGGGCGCGGCCGGGGACTGTGGCAGGACCCCGAGCACGGTCGCGACCTCGCGGGTCGGGATCCGGTCGATCCGCCTGCCGTCCAGCAACACCTGCCCGCCGGCGGGCTTGAGCAGCCGGCCCAGCGCGCGCAGCAACGTGGACTTGCCGCAGCCGTTCGGACCGATCACCGCGGTGACCGTGCCGTCGACGACGTCGAGGTCCAGGCCGTCGACGATCGTCCGGTCGCCGTAGCCGAGCCGGACCCCCTCGGCCCGTAGCCGGACGGGTCCGGGCGCGGCCGCGGGCAGCTCGGAGGTTCGGACGCTGGTCTGGGTCATGCGCGGGCCTCCCGGCGGTGACGGGCGAGCAGGTACAGCAGGTAGGGCGCGCCGAGCACCGCGGTGACGATGCCGACGGGCAACTCGGTGCCACCGAACGCGGTGCGCGCGACGAGGTCCGCGGTCACGGTCAGCGCCGCACCGAGCACGAGCGAGACGCCGATCGGCGGGCGCGGTGACCCGACCAGGCGCTGCGCGATCTGCGGGGCCACCAGCGCGACGAACGCGATCGGCCCGGCCGACGCGGTGGCGACCGCGGCCAGCGCGACGGCGGCCGCCAGCAGCGCAGTGCGCGCGCCGTCGACCCGGATCCCCAGGCCCCGCGCGGTGTCGTCGCCGAACTGCAGTCCGCCGAGCAGGTGCGCGAGCACGAACGCCGCGGGGACCAGCACGATCAGCGCGATCCCCACCGGGACCACGTGCTCCCAGCCGCGCGCGTTGAGGCTGCCGTTGAGCCAGACCTGCGCCCGGGCCGCCTCGTAGACCTGCGCGGCGACGAGCAGCCAGTTGATCGTGGCGAACAGGATCGCGTTGATCCCGATGCCGACCAGCACCAGCCGGAAGCCCTGGATGCCCTTGCGCCAGGCCAGCCCGTAGATCAGGGCGGCGGTGAGCAGCCCACCGAGCAGCGCCGCAATCGGCAGCCCGACCGCCGACGCGAGCCCGCCGAGAGCGCCGACACTGCCGCCCAGCACGATCATCGAGACCGCCGCGGCACCTGCACCCGCGGTGATGCCGATGATGTCCGGGCTGGCCAGCGGGTTGCGCGCGACGGCCTGCAGGATGGCGCCGGAGGCGCCGAGCGCGGCGCCGACCAGCGCCCCGGTGAGCGAGCGCGGCAGCCGCAGTTCGAGCACGATGAACTGCTGGCTCGGGTCTCCCCCACCGGCCAGCACGGCCAGCACCTCACCGATGCTGATCGGGAACTCGCCGCGGCCGATGTTCACCGCCATCGCCAGCACCAGCACGGCGCCGCCGAGCACCAGCGCCGCCACCGAGCGCGGCCGCCACACCGCGGAGACCCGCCCCAACCGCACCGGGGCCCGGCCCGGCACCCGCACGCGCTCCGGCGCCCGGGCCGTCACAGCTGCACCATCGTGCGGCGGCGGACCAGCGCGATGAAGAACGGCGCCCCGACCAGGGCCAGCACGATCCCGACCTGCAGCTCGCCGGGCCGGGCCACGATCCGGCCGAGCACGTCGGCGGTCAGCAGCAGCACCGCCCCGGCGAGCGCGGAGGCGGGCAGCAGCCAGCGGTGGTCCGGGCCGGTGAAGGCGCGTACGACGTGCGGCACGACGAGGCCGACGAATGCGATGGGCCCGCACGCGGCGGTCGCGCCGCCGGCCAGCAGCGTGATCGCGACGACGCCCAGTACCCGGGTCCGGCGGACCGACTGGCCCAGCGAGCGCGCGACGTCCTCACCGAGGGACAGCGCGTTCAGCGCCGGCGCTCCGGCCAGCCCGATCACCGCCCCGGCCAGCAGGAACCAGACGACCTGGCCGGCCACCTCGGCGTCGCGGCCGGCGAGCGAACCGACGCTCCAGAACCGGTAGGCGTCCAGGGACGCGACGTCGACCAGGATCACCGACGTGGTGAGCGCGGCCAGCAGCGCGCTGACCGCGGCCCCGGCCAGCGCGAGCGTCACCGGGGTGGGCCCGCCGCGGCCGGCGGAGCCGAGCACGAACACCGCGACGCTGGCGATGAGCGCCCCGGCGAAGGCGAACCAGACGTAGCCGAACAGGCTGGTCACGCCGAATGCGTAGATGCCCGTCACCACCGCGAACGCGGCCCCGGCGTTGACGCCGAGCAGGCCGGGGTCGGCCAGCGGGTTGCGGGTGTGGCCCTGGATCAGCGTCCCGGCCAGTCCGAGCGCCGCCCCGGCCAGCGCGCCCAGCACGGTGCGCGGGATGCGCAGCGAGCGCACGACGATGTCGTCCTCGGAACCGGTGGGCGCGACCAGCGCGTCCCACACGTGCCCGAGCGGGATGGCCTTGGCCCCGATCGCGACGCTGGCCAGGCAACACGCCACCAGCAGCGCGAACAGCAGCGCCAGGCCGAGCAGCCGCCGGCGGCGCAGCGAGCGGGTCGTCCGCGGCCGCCGGTCGCCCGCCGGGACGGACGGCGCGGTGGCGGTCGTCGTCACACGCCCTCCAGTCGTTCCATCGGGTGATCGCGGCCACGGTGATCCACGGCGATACTCACCATAAGGGACACTCACCATAAGTGAGGCAAGCCTGCCATGACAGAGGGCAGCCCAACCTCAGTGGCACCCGACACGCCGATCCGCTCTAGTTAGGCTAGCCTCACTTCCATGACGCTCTCGCTCACCTCCGCGGTCGCGGAGACGGCGGCCCGGGTGTCCGCCGCCGTCGAGGGCCTCGACGTGCGCGTCGGCCCGGTGCGCGCCGAGGACGGCTGGACCCGCTGCGACGAGGTCGGCGCCGCGTTCGTCGCGCGCTGGGAGGCCGAGACCGCCGCGGCCCTGCCGGGCTGGTACGGACGGACGCACCCGACCACGGCGAGTGCCTTCGTCCTGCATTGGTGCGCCGACCTGCCCGGGCTGGCCGGGGCCGCGTTCCTGCGGCACGCCCGCCGGGTCCCCCGCCTGGACCGGGCCGCGCTGGCGTTCCGCCGCGACCCGGGCAATCCCGTCCCGGCCGCCACCGGCCTGCTCGACGACCGGTTCTGGTGCCTGCCCGACGACCCGGCCGCCGACGACCCGGCCGCCACCGTGGTCGCCGACGAACACGCGCTCGCGGCCGTACTGCGCGGTCAGATCCGCGGGCACGCCGACGAGTTCCTCGCCGACTACCCGCCGGGACGCCCGCTGCCGCGGCGCGCGCTGCTCGGTGCGTTCTTCGACGGGCTGGACGCCGGAGTCTGGCGGGGCGCCGACGGCGTGACCGCATACCGCGACGAGTCCGCGATGACCGTTTCGCTGCAGGAGGCGGCGCTCGTGCTGCCCGGCGGGACGCCCCTGTTCCCCGAGCCCTCCACGCTGCACCCGTTCGTCGATGCCCGCGACCGCATCTGGCTGTCCCGGCGACGGGTCTCGTGCTGCTACTACTTCAAGGTGTCCGCGGCCGGCACCGCCTGCTCGACCTGCCCACGGACCTCGCCCGCCGAGCGCGCGCAGCGCTACGCCGATCTCGCGGACTGAACGGACCGATCCTGCCTTCGAGTCGCCGCCGGGACAACGCGCCCGCCGGATGCTGGGATGGCGGCGTGCAGCGACTTCTGCCCGGCCCCGGAGCCGAGATCGACGACGCCGAACTGGCCGCGACCTACGCCTACCCGACCGGCCTCGCCACGCCCTACGTCCGGGTCAACTTCGTGTCCAGCCTGGACGGGGCCGTGTCGGTCGACGGCAGGTCCGGCGGCCTCGGCTCGGCTGCGGACAAGAAGGTGTTCGGGCTGCTCCGCCGGCTCGCCGACGTGATCCTCGTCGGCGCCGGGACCGCCCGCACCGAGAATTACCGGGGCGCCCGCCGTCCCACCGAGGGACGCGACACTCCCCCGCCGATCGCCGTCGTCACCGGCACCGGGAACCTGGATCCGCAGAGCCCGCTGTTCACCGACACCGCGGTCCCGCCGATCATCCTCACGCTGGGGTCGGTCCCCGCGCAGCAGCGCGAGCGGCTCGCCGCGGCCGGCGGCGACGTGGTCGTCCTCGACCGGCTGGACCCGTCGGGCCTGCTCGCCGAACTCGACCGCCGCGGACTGCGGCGGGTGCTCTGCGAGGGCGGCCCGGGCCTGCACGGCGACCTGCTGGCCGCCGACGCCGTCGACGAACTGTGCCTCACCGTCGCCCCGCTGCTCGCCGGCAACGATGCCGGCCGGATCGCCACCGGCCGCGCGGAGGCCGTCCCACGGTCGATGTCGCTGGTCGGCGCGCTGCACGCGGACGACACGCTGTTGCTGCGCTACCGCCGGAACCGATGAGCGCGGCGGCCAGGACCCCACTGATCGGGTGATGTGCTGTGAGGCCGGGGCGGGTATCGACGTCTCACCTGGCGAACGATCGGCAGCGACCGGTCGGCACAGATCGCCAGTGACCGCCAGTGACCGCCAGTGACAAGGAGCGCGAGATGACCCAGAGCACGGCAACCACTCCGAGCACCACCGCGACCGCCCCGGCGACGGGGACCGCCACCCCGGCCCGGCTGGCCGAGGACACCTCGCAGGGCCGGACGACCATCGCCGCGTCGGTCGTGCAGAAGATCGCCGGCATCGCGGCCCGGGAGATCTCCGGGGTGCACTCCATGGGCGGTGGGGTGTCCCGCGCGTTCGGCGCGATCCGGGAGCGGATCCCCGGCGGCGGCACCGGCGCCGCGAACATCGCCGGCGTGCAGGTCGAGGTCGGCGAGAAGCAGGCCGCGATCGACCTCGACATCGTCGTGGAGTACGGCGTGGCGATCGTCGACCTGGCCCGCGCGGTGCGCCGCAACGTGATCACCGCCGTGGAGCGGATGACCGGCCTCGAGGTGATCGAGGTCAACATCGCGGTCAACGACATCCACCTGCCCGACGGCGACGAGGGCGAGGAGGCCCCGGCCGCGCAGACCTCCCGGGTCGAGTGAGGCCGACCGCCACCGTGCCGTCCCCACTGCCCCAGCCGTCACCGCCGACCGTGCCCACGCGTCCCGACACCGGCCGGGAGACCACCCTGGCCGAGCGGGTCGCCGCCGTGGCGGCCGCGCACCCCGCGGTCGCCCGGCTGGACGCGGGCGAGTTCGGGGCGCTGGCCACCTACCTGCCCGGCCGCCGCCTCGTCGGCGTGCGGATCGGGGAGGCGGGCGAGCCGGTCGAACTCGGGGTCGTGCTCCACCTCGACCGGCCGATCCCCGAGGTGGCCCAGGTCCTGCGCCGGCAGGTCGCACCGCTGTGCGGCGCCGTCCCGGTCAACATCACGGTCACCGACGTGGTCACGGACGACCGGAGGTGAGCAGCCCGTGAATCCGGAGATGACCCCGGAGGAACGGGCGGCCTACCGCGCGTTCGTCCGGGACAACCATCCGGATCGCGGCGGCGATCCGGAGGCGTTCGTGGCCGGGCTCGCCCGGTTCCACGCCACCCGGGCGGCCGCGCGCGACCCCGAGCCGGCGGACCGGCGCTACGACGCACCCATCGAGGTGGTCGCCGACCTGCCCTTCCCGGTGAAGGTGGCGATCGCCGCGATCCGGACCGTGCGCCGGCACCGGCGCACCCGGGTGGACCGGCCCGGTCCCCCGCACGAGCCCCCACCCCAGTGACAACCAGGAGAGCCAGATGAACGCGACCCAGACCGGCCTGCTGGCAGGTCTCATCCTCGGTGCCGCCGGCGCCATCGGCGGGTTCACCGCCTTCCTCATCGCGCTGGTCGTCGGCCTGATCGGCCTCGTCGTGGGCCGCGTTCTCGACGGCGAGCTCGATATCAGCACGATGCTCGGCCGGGGCCGGGACCGGTGAGCACGGCCCCCGCGCCGCACGATCCGGGGGACCGCGGTCGTCTCGACATCCACCCCACGGTGCTGCGCAAGATCATCGAGCACACCGCCGACCGGGTGCCCGGCACGCTGCGCAACGAGCGCACGCTCGCCGGCATCGACGTCGGCGAGTCGGGGGCCAGCGCGCGGGTCAACACCGGCGCCGGCGACCCGGACTCGGTGGATGTCCGCCTCGAGCTGACGCTGAGCTACCCCGCGCCCGTCAGGTCCGTCGTCGATGCCGTCCGGTCACGGGTCGGCGAGGAGCTCCAGCGGCTGGCCGGCTACCGGGTCCGGACGTTGGCGGTCACCGTCTCGGGGCTGCGCGGCGCGCCGCCACCACCCCGGCTCCAGTAAGGAGACATGACATGCGGGTTCTGCTCCGCGTGCTCGCCCCGCTGCTCGCCCTCGGCCTGACCGCGGTCGGCGTGCTCGTGGTCATCGAGGTCGTCGCCGCGTGGGTGCGGCCGGTCAGTGGCCAGGCGCTGGTGGCACCCTGGCCGGCGTGGCGCGCCGCGCTGGAACGGCTGACCTGGCAGGACAACCCGGTCGCGGCGATCGCCATTGCGGCCGCCGTGGTCGGGCTGCTCCTGGTGCTGCTCGGGCTGCTCGCCCGCCGCCACGACATCCGGCTCACGGCGCCGTCACCGGACGTCACCGTGACCACCTCGCCGCGGGTGCTGGCCCGCCTGGTGGGGCGCCGGGTGCGGGCCGCCGACGACGTCGCCGCGGCCAGAGTCACCGCGTCCGCGCGCAAGATCTCGGTGCGGGCCGAGGGCTGGGACGACCAGCACGGCGAGCTGCGCCGCACCGTCACCAGCCAGGTCGACAGCCTGCTCGACGAGCTGCCGCTGGCGCGGCGGCCGAGGGTCGGCGTCGCCACCCGTGAACGGAAGGGACCACGATGAGCGCCCCCGTCGACTCCGCCCCCACTGCCGGCCCGGCTGCCGCCCCTGCGACGACCCCGGTCCGGCCCACGCCGTCGGCCCGGGTCCGCCGCCGGTCGCGGCACGCGGTCGCGCGGTCGGCGGCCGGCGACCGCTGGCTGTGCGTGCTGATCGGCCTGGTGCTGTTGGTCGGCGGCACCCTGACCGCGCTGCTGGCCTATGGCGTGTTCGGCACCGGCCGCGCGCAACGCCCGCTGCTCGACCCGGTCGTCGTCGACACCTTCCGCGCCCACCCGACGCCGTCGCGCATCATCGCGAT
Source organism: Pseudonocardia acidicola (assembly GCF_012911935.1). Lineage (GTDB taxonomy): Bacteria > Actinomycetota > Actinomycetes > Mycobacteriales > Pseudonocardiaceae > Pseudonocardia > Pseudonocardia acidicola. The sequence continues at coordinate 124,012 of NZ_JAAXLA010000004.1, forward strand.
CGCGGCCGGGCTGCTGATCGTCGTGTTCGGGCTGGTCTGGGCAGCCCGGTCGGTGCGCCCCGAACGCCGGCCCGACCTGATCCTGGACACCGCCCCCGACACCGCGATCGTGATCACCGCCCCGGCGGCGGCGGAGGCCGTCGCCGGGCAGGCCGCGACCCTGCCGGGCGTGGCCCGGGCCCGGGCCCGGTTGGTGGGCGACGACCGCACGCCCGCCTTGCGCCTGACGCTCTGGCTCAGCGACGACGCCGACCTCGCGCAGGTGCTCCGCGACCTCGACGAGCAGGTGCTCACGGGGGCGCGTGCATCGCTGGGGGTCGACGAGCTGCCCGTCGCCGTTCGCGTGGAGCTCGAGACCCCCGGCGGCGCCGGCCGCCGGGTGGAGTGAGCATCGGTTGCGTAGCGTCGGCGGACATGACTCCCACGCACCCGCCGCTGGCCGGTCGGACCGCCCTCGTCACCGGAGCCGCCAGTGGGATCGGCGCGGCCATCACCCGGCGGATGGCCCGCGACGGTGCCGCCGTCCGCGCCGTCGACCTCGACAAGACCGGGCTCGACGCCCTGGTCCGTGACCTGACCACCGAGCTGTCCGGCCACCCCGGGGCCGGCGGTGTCGAACCGGTCGTGTGCGACCTGTCGGACACCGCCGCCGTCGACGCGCTCCCCGCGGACGTGGACGTCCTGGTCAACAACGCCGGGCGCCAGCACGTCGCGCCCCTGCACGAGTTCGACCCGGCGATCTTCGCCCAGATCCTGACGATCATGCTGGAGGCACCCTTCCGGCTGATCCGCCGCGCGCTGCCGACGATGTACGGGCGCGGCTGGGGCCGGATCATCAACATCTCCAGCGCGCACGGCCTGCGGGCCAGCGCCTTCAAGTCGGCCTACGTGACCGCCAAGCACGGCCTCGAAGGGCTCTCCAAGGTGGCCGCTCTGGAGGGCGCGGCGCACGGCGTCACGAGCAACTGCATCAACCCCGCCTACGTGCGCACCCCGCTGGTGGAGAAGCAGATCGCCGATCAGGCGCGGGCGCACGGCATCGACCCGGACGAGGTCGTCGAGACCATCATGCTCGGCCCGGTGGCGGTGAAGCGGCTCATCGAGCCCGACGAGGTCGCCGAGCTGGCGGCCGTGCTCTACGGCCCCGCCTCGGCGTCGATCACCGGGTCCTCGCTGTGCCAGGACGGCGGCTGGACCGCCCGCTGAGCCCGGGGCGCGCTCACCTCGGCCACACCCGTGGTGCGCCAAGCTGATCGGGCGACGATCGTCGGACTGGGGAGGAGCCAGCGCGTGTCATCAGCGCCGCGGCGCGCGCGAGGGGCCGGCCGGTTCACGCTGCTGGTCGTGTGGGCCTGCCTGACCGCCGTGCTCGCCGGCTGCGCGGTGGGCCCGTCCCAGCGCCCACCGGTCGCCGTGCGGGGCGAGAACATGCCGTCGGCGCCGTCGGCCACCGCGACCAGCCCGGCCTCGCCCGACGAGCTGCCGGAACCGGACCCGCAACGCTCGGCGATCCCCTTCTCCGACTGCACCGCCGACACCCTTGCCGCGCTGGGCTCCCCGACTCCGGTGGCGGGGCCGCTGCACGTCGAATGCGGCGAGGTCAGCGTGACCACCGACCCCGATCAGCCGGGCCTCGGCCGGACCCGGATCGGGGTGGTCCGGGTGGGTGCGGCCGGCGCACCGGACGACCGGCCGCCGCTGCTCGTGCTGGGCGACAGCGACACCGATCCCTCGGCCCGGCACGCGGTCCGGCTGGCCACCGAGGTCTCCCCGGCCCTGCTCGGGCGCTACCAGCTGATCGGCCTCGATCGCCGCGGCTCCGGCGTCGACACCCTCGACTGCGCACCCCCGACGTCCCGCGCCGCGATCGTCGACACCGACCCGTCCGGGACCAGCGATGCCGGGCTGAACGGGCTGCTCGACAGCTCCCGTGAGGTCGTGCAGGACTGCTACCTGCTGCTCTCCGGGGCCATCAGCTCGTACCGGACGGCCGCCACGGCCGCCGACATCGAACAGGTGCGAGGCCTGCTCGGGGTGCAGCGACTCTCCGCGATCGGGGTCGGGGACGGCGCGGCGGCGCTGATCCGATGGGCCGCGGCGCACCCGGAGGCGGTCGGGCGGCTGGTCCTGGACGGGCCGCCCGACCCCACCCAGGACCAGCCCGAGCTCTCCGAGACCCGGGCCGCGGCCGCGGAGAGCACCTTCGACGCCTTCGCGACCGTGTGCACCGCGCACCCGGACTGCCGGTTGGGCGCCGACCCGCGCGGCGCGGTGGAGACGCTGCTGCTGCAGCTGAGTACGCAACCGCTGGTCGCCCGCGACGGGCGCAGACTGACCGCCGGGGCCGCCGTCGCCGCGCTGCAGGCCGGTCTGGAGGAACCGCAGAGCTGGCCCGACCTGGACGCGGCGCTGGCCCAGGCGCGCGACGGCAACCCGGACGGTCTGCTCTCCCGGCTGGACCCGATCCTCGGCCGCGACGGCCGCTTCGACGGCGCTCTCGCCACCGCGTGCAACGACTCCCGGCGCCGGCTCACCCCGGCCGACGTCGGCCGGCTGACCGCCCGGTGGCGCACCGACCACCCGTTGTTCGGCGGGGTGTACGCGCAGCGGCTGCTGGCCTGCGCGCCGTGGCCGGCACTGCCCGCCCCCGCGCCGCCGGGACCGGTCGCCGCCGCCCCGCCGATCCTGGTGATCGGCACCGCGAACGATCCCCGGGCACCGCTGGCCGGCTCGAAGCGGGTGGCGCAGACCATGACCACGGCGCGCTTCCTGAGCTGGCTGGGCTCGGGTACCGGCGCCTATCCGCGGACCCCGTGCGTGACCGGTGTCGTCGACGCGATGCTCGTGGACGGGGTCGTCCCACAGCCGAGCACCCTCTGCCCTCCGTGACGCGGTCGTCCTCTCACGACGTGCCCGCGCCGATGAAGCCCCGGGAGACCATCCAGTCCCGCGCGACCACGCCGGGGTCCCGGCCCTCGACGTCGACCTGCTTGCCCAACTCGATCATCTGCTGGTTGTCGATGGCCTTGGCGACCGGCTCGAGAACCTGCCGAATCTGCGGGTGCCGGTCCAGGAACTCCTGCCGGAGTGTGACGGCCGCGTTGTACTGCGGGAAGAACTTCTTGTCGTCGGACAGGACCGCGAGGTTCAGCCCGGCGATCCGGCCGTCCGTCGTGAAGATCTCCCCGATGTTGCACGTGCCGTTGGCGATCGCCGTGTAGATCGCGCCGGTCCCGAAGGTCTTCACAGTCGTCGCCGGGAAGCCGTACGTTCGTTGTACGCCCGGGAACCCGTCCTGCCGGCTGGCGAACTCGGTCTCCACGCAGAAGACGGCCTGGGCCGGGTTCCTCGTGAGGAACGCGGTGAGGTCGGTCACCGTGCGCAGGTGGTGCTGCTCGGCGTAGGCCCGGGTGGTCCCGAAGGCGTAGGTGTTGTTCACCGGGGAGTAGTCGAGCCAGGCGATGCCGAAGCGCTGCGCGTCGGCGGCCTTGGTGGCCTCGAACTGAGCCCGCTCCCCCGGGATCGGCTGGGTGTGCCCGAGGTAGTTGATCCAGCCGGTCCCGGTGTACTCCCAGGTCAGGTCGATGTCACCGTTGATCAGGGCCTGCCGGGAGTTCGAGGAACCCTTGATGTCGGTCAGGTCCCGGACATCCGCCCCGGCGGCGGACAACGCGAGCTCTGCGATGTAGCCGAGCAGGATGTTCTCGGTGAAGTCCTTGGACCCCACGGTGATCCGGACACCCTCGAGCTCCGGAACCGGCCGGATCGATCCCGGTTGCACGGTGAAGGGCAGTGCCGTGTTGGTGTCGAGTCCACAGCCGGTGAGCGTCGTCGCGAGCACGACGAACCCGGCCAGGACAGCTCGTAGCCTCGATCTGCTCATCCCAGGCCCTTGGGTCCGAGGACTCGCTCCACCACGCCGCCGAGCCAGTCGATCAGTAGTGCGAGCCCGATGGCGAGCACCGCCCCCACGACCATCACCGAGGTCAGCTGCAGCTTGTACCCGGTGTCGATCAGCTCTCCCAGTCCTCCGCCGTTCACGAAGAACGCGAGCGTCCCGGTGCCGACGGCGAGCACCAGGGCCGTGCGCAGGCCGGCCAGGATCAGCGGCACGGCGAGCGGGAACTCGATGCGCCAGAGCACGGCCGCCGCGGACATCCCGATACCCCGGCCGGCGTCCACCAGCGCGGGGTCCACCTGCTGGATGCCGACCATCGTGTTCCGCAGCACCGGCAGCAGCGTGTAGAAGACGAGCGGGATGGCCGCGGCCCACAGGCCTTCCCAGCTGGTCCAGAGGAAGAACAGGACGATGACGCCGAGCGCGGGTGCCGCCTGACCGACGTTGGCGATCGCCAGGAAGAGCGGGGCGAGGCGCTTCGCCCCGGGCCGGGTCAGCGCGACACCGAGCGGAACGGCGATGAGCACCACGAGCGCGGTGACCACCGCGGTGAGCAGGAGGTGCTGCCCGGTCAGCCGGAGGATGGTGGGCAGGTTCAGCGTCTCCCGTTCGTTGGCGTTCAGGTCGCTGCTGAGCGCCCACGCGACCACCGCGACGACGATGAGCACCACGGCCACGGGCTGGGCGAGCAGGCGAGCGCGGTCCGCCACCCGGGAGGCCCGCTCCGCCGAGGCCGGTGACGACGTCGCGGCGGCAGGCCCGGCGATGGCCGTCATGACGGGCTCCCGTCACCGTCGGAGTGCTCCTCGCGCATGGTCGCGATGACGTCGGTGACCGTCCTGATGTCGATGGTCCCGACGAACTCGCCGCGCGGTCCGGTCACCACCGCGTTCCCGCCCTCGGTCAGGATCGCCTCGAGGGCGTCCTGCAGCGTGGACTGGGTGCTCACCGAGTCGCCGACCGGCCTGCCGGCCCCGGCGAGCGAGGCCACCGCGCCCAGCTCACGGACGTGCACCCAGCGCAGCGGGCGCCGCCGCTCGTCGACGACCAGTGCGTAGGTCTTGCGGCGCTGGGTCAGCTGGTTGCGCAGGGCGGCCGGGGTGGTGTCCAGGCCGACGGTGAGGACGTCGTCGGTGTGGTAGTCCACGTCCCGGACCCGCATGAGGGTGAGTTGCTTGAGCGAGGCTCCCGCTCCGACGAAGCCCGCGACGGTGTCGTCGGCCGGGTTGGCCAGGATGGCCTCGGGCGTGTCGTACTGCAGGATCGTCGACCGATCGCCCAGAACGGCGATCTTGTCACCCAGCTTGACCGCCTCGTCGAAGTCGTGCGTCACGAAGACGATCGTCTTGCCCAGATCCGCCTGCAGCCGCATGAGCTCGTCCTGCAGATGGCCTCGGGTGATCGGGTCGACCGCGCCGAACGGCTCGTCCATCAGCAGCACCGGCGGGTCGGCGGCCAGAGCGCGCGCCACACCGACACGCTGCTGTTGCCCACCCGAGAGCTGCCGGGGGAAACGGTCGTGGAAGACCTTCGGATCGAGACCGACGAGGTCCATCATCTCGTCGACCCGCGCCGCGATGCGCTTCTTGTCCCAACCCAGCAATCCCGGTACGACCGCGATGTTCTCGGCCACGCTGAAGTGCGGGAACAGGCCCGCCTGCTGGATCGCGTAGCCCACCTTCCGTCGGAGCCGATCCGGATCGAGTTCGAGCGCATCCTCGCCGCCGATGGTGATCCGGCCCGACGTCGGCTCGATCATGCGGTTGATCATGCGCATGGTCGTCGTCTTCCCACAGCCCGACGGCCCCACGAAGACCACGACCTTTCCGGCCGGGACCGTCATCGTGAAGTCGTCGACGGCAGGGTGCGGCTGGTTCGGGTAACGCTTCGTCACGTGCTCCAGCTCGATCTCCGCCCCCGAGACGGACACGTTCTGAGCGGACTCCTGCAGTGCTTCAGTCACGGACACCCCTGGAAACGGTCAGGCGAGCGAGAAGGACGTAAACCCCGTCCAGGACGAGAGCCAGGATGACGACCCCGAGCGTCCCGGCCAGCGCCTGATTCAACGAGTTCGCGCTACCGGCGCGGGTGAGACCCGAGAACACCTCGGAACCGAGACCGAATCCCTTGGCGTACGCCGCGATCACCGCGATTCCCATCAACATCTGGGTGGACACCCGCATCCCGGCGAGAATCGCGGGCCACGCCAGTCGCAACTCCACCCTGGTCAGCACGCCCAGCCGGCTCATCCCGATGCCGCGCGCCGCGTCGGTGATCGACGGGTCGACGCCGCCGAGCCCGACGATCGTGTTCCGCACGATGGGGAGCAGGCCGTAGAGCACCAAGGCGGTGACACTCGGCGCCACGCCCAATCCGAGGACCGGGATGAGCAACGCCAGCAATGCGAACGAGGGGACCGTGAGGATCGTGCTCGCCAAGGCGGTCGCGATCGCGGAGCCCGCCGAACTGCGGTACACCGTGACACCGATCAGCACACCCACGATCGCAGCGATGATCGTGCACTGGACGACGCCGCTGACGTGCAGGAGCGCCTCGAGCGAGAGTCGGTCCCACCGGTCGACCACGTAGTCGGGGAAACTCATGGCCTGCCGCCGGGCAGGACTGGGGAGACTGCCCGTAACCAGCACATAGCTCGGCCTCCAGGTCAGTGAGTCCAGGTGATCTTCATCTGCGGCGGACCTTACAGAAGGACGCGCCGTTCGACCTGCTGGAACGGCGTCGGACCCCGAACGGGGCCGGCCGCACCGACGATGACCGCGGCCGAGGCCCCGTGGCCGGGGGCTCCCGGCGCCGGTGCTGCGGCACGCTCTCCGCCGGCCCGGTGGCTCCCGGTACCGGCCGCCCGGAGGAACCCGTGCTGCACACATCGGCCTTGTCGGCACCACCGCCGTGCACGCCGAGGACCCCTGCTCGGGGTCGGTGACATCATCGGCGTGCAGCCCCGCCAGGTGCTGGAGATCCTGGCCCTCGCCGCGGGCCGGCCGGTGCACCCCGGCCGAGGCGCTGCCGCTGTGGGGAGCACGCCTGCGCCATCGCCGACCGGGACCTGCTCGAGCACGAGCCCTGCGCCGCCCGGGCCGAACGGGCCCGGTCCATCTTCCGGCGGCGCACCGGTGGGGCGTCTGCGTGACACCCGCAACAGCGCATACCGGACCAACCGGCGCATCCGGCCCCTGTTGCCGGGTCTGCCGAGCGCGTTCGCCTCAGCGGACCTGGCGCAGCTCTCTCTTCGCCTGCCGTTTGGCCGCCTTCAGCATCTGCTTGAGGTCCGGCGTGGTCCGTTTCGTGATCCGCTGCTCGTCCCGCTGCGGCTTGGTCCGACGAGGCTGTGTCATGTCCTCACCTCGTGATCCGATCCTCGGTCGTGGTGGGCACCGCGCGACGTGCGCCCACAGCACGGTCCTACCACCTCCGGGGGCGCCCGGCGACCGCGCAGCACATCGCGGGATCGGCGCCCGGCCAACCCCTCGAGATGACCGACCACCCGAAGGCGACGGACGACGGCGGCCCGGGCGGCCGGGCCGGAGCTCAGCGGTCCTGCCCGGGAAGGACCTCCCGCAGCTTCGTCTTGGCGCCCTGGACGACGAGGTGCAGGCCGCCGGGATCGCCCTTGAGCACGGCGCGGAGCCTCGACGAGGCCTGCTCCAGGGTGACGTGAGGTGGGATGGGCGGCACCTCGGGGTCGCAGTACACGTCGATCACCGTGGGGCGCCCGGCACCCAGGGCGCGATCCCAGGCCGGCCCCAGTTCGTCGGGCGACCGGACGGTGATCGCGTCGAGGCCCATCGCGCGCGCAATGTCCGCGTAGGACACGTCGGGCAACTGCTGGGACTCCTCGAACTTCGGCGCGCCGCCCATCGCCCGCAGCTCCCACGTCACCTGGTTCAGGTCGTTGTTGTGCAGCACGCAGACCACGCAGCGCGGGTCGGCCCACCGGTGCGCGTAGCGGGCGATGGTGAGCAGTTCGGCCATCCCGTTCATCTGCATCGCGCCGTCGCCGGTGATCGCGACCGCCGGCCGGTCCGGGTGGGCGAACTTGGCGCCGATCGCGTAGGGCACCGCGGGACCCATGCTCGCCAGCGTTCCCGACAGCGAGCCGCGGATCTCGCCGCGGACCCGCAGCAGGCGGGCGTACCAGTTGGCCGCGGACCCGGAGTCGGCGGTCACGATCGCGTCGTGCGGGATCCGTTCGGACAGCTCCCACACCACCCGCATCGGGTTCACCGGATCGGCGTTCACCATGGATTGCTGCTCCATGGTGCGCCACCAGCCGGCGACGCCGGCCTCGATCTTCTCCCGCCACGCCTTGGCCGGCGTGCCGGTGAGCAGCGGCAGCAGCGCGCGCAGCGTGGCCGCGGCGTCGCCGACCAGGTTGACCTCGGTGGGGTACCGCATCCCGATCATCGAGCCGTCGAGGTCGATCTGCACAGCGCGGGCCTTGCCGAACTCGGGCAGGAACTGTGAGTAGGGGAAGTTCGACCCGACGATGAGCAGGGTGTCGCAGTCGCGCATCAGCTCGTAGCTCGGCCGGGTGCCGAGCAGCCCGATCACCCCGGTGACGTACGGCAGGTCGTCGGACAGCACGTCCTTGCCCAGCAATGCCTTTGCCACCCCGGCCCCGGTGGCCTCCGCGACCTGCTGCACCTCCGCTGCGGCTGCGCGGGCTCCCTGCCCCACCAGGATCGCCACCCGGCTGCCCGCGTTGATCACCTCGGCCGCGCGCCGGAGGTCCGGTGCGGACGGCACCGCAGCCGGGCGGGTCAGCCCCGGCGGGCTGGAGGGCACCTGCTTGAACGCATGCGCCGGCGGGGTGTACGCCTCCTCCTGCACGTCGCTCGGGATGATCACCGCGGTGGGCGCGCGCCGGGACATCGCCGTGCGGAAGGCCCGGTCGATGGCGTTGGGGAGTTGCTCGGGGACGTTGACCTCGACGAGGTAGTCGCCGGCCACGTCCTTGAACAGCGCCTGCAGGTCGACCTCCTGCTGGTAGGCCCCGCCCATCGCGCTGCGCTCGGTCTGCCCGACGATCGCCACGACGGGCACGTGGTCGAGCTTCGCGTCGTAGAGCCCGTTGAGCAGGTGGATCGCGCCGGGGCCCGAGGTGGCCATGCAGACCCCGACCCGTCCACTGAACTTCGCATACCCCACGGCCTGGAACGCCGACATCTCCTCGTGGCGGGCCTGGATGAAATGCGGGTCGTCGCCGGCCCGCCCGAACGCCGTGACGATTCCGTTGATCCCATCTCCGGGATAGGCGAAGACCTGCTGGACTCCCCACTCGCGCAGTCGTTGCAGCACGTAATCGCCGACGGTCTCGGCCATGACCCCTCCCTCGGTCCGGTCGTGAATCGGTCCGCTCCTCCCGATGCCTACCCGTAACCGTCCCCCGGCCAACCCGGGCGACGGCCCCGGGATTGGCTGCCGGCCCCGGCGGGCATCCGGTAGCCGCGGCCGAAAGGCCCGTCCACCGGCCCTCGGGACAAGCGCCTGGCACCTCACGGTCCGCCTCACGAGCGAGAGGCTGACCGGCCCGCGCATGACCGCCGGCTGATCCGGCTATACACCGGCGTGCGGGTGTTGCGGGTACTGGGCGAACGGATCGCGGCCGTGGGCCGGCCCGGCCGGGAACGCGAGATCCTCGTCCAGGCGGGCAAGTCGGCGCTGGCCGCGCTGCTGGCCCTCCTCGTGGCCCGGTGGTTCCACGCGCCGAACGCGTTCCTCGCCCCCTATGCCGCCGTCCTCGCCGTGACGGGCACCGTGTACCGGTCCTGGAGCAACGCGGTCCAGCAGGCCGGGATCGTACTGGCCGGTGTCGGGCTCGCCTACGTGCTCAGCGTGCTGGGCACCCCCGCTCCGGTCGGGGTCCCGCTCGCCGTGTTCGCCGGGCTGCTCGCCGGGCGCTGGCGCTGGTTCGGTCCCGACGGCTATTGGGTCGCGGTCACCGCGGTGATCATGGTGGCGGCCGGCTACTTCAGCCACCCCCGCGACCTCGCCGTATGGGTCGGGCTCAGCGTGGCCGGCACCCTGGTCGGAGCCTGCGTCAACACCCTCGTGCTGCCGCCCGTGCACCTGCGTAGCGGCGACGACGCGGTGCGCAGGCTCGCCATCGAGCTCGCAGACCTGGTCCGCGGCATGGCCGGTGGTCTCCGCGAGGGCTACGACCGCGCGGACGCCGACGAGTGGGTGCACCGGGCCCGGCAGCTGCGGGGCGCCGTGCTGCACGCCGCCGACGCCGTCTGGTACGGCCGGGAGAGCACCCGATGGAACCCACGCCGCCGGCTCATCCGCCGCGTCGGCGCCGGTCTGGCCGGGCCGTCGTCGGTGGAACGGCTCAGCCGGGCCGTCGAGCGGATCATGCACAGCGCAGCGCTGCTCGCCAGCCTCGCCCGCGCGCAGCAGCAGCCCGACCCCGGTCTCGCCGACACCCTGGACCGGCTCGCCGACGGCATCGACACCATGGTCGAGCACCTGAGCAGTCCCGAGGACCGGCTGGCCGGTGAGCTGGCGGGCCCACTCGACCGCGTCCGTAGCACCCGGGCCGAGGTGGGCGCCGGCCCGGTGGCCATCCGCAGCACCTTCGTGCTGACCGTCGAGGACGCGCTCGCCCAACTCACCCCCGGCGCGAGGGGATCGCCGACCCCCGTCACGCACTCACACCGTCCGATCGAGGAGACGTGAGCAGGCACCGGATGCGCAGGACCACCGTCCGGGCCGACGACGTCGCCCAGGCCACCCGCCGCCATCTGATGACGGGGCCGGCTCGCCGCCGTGCGGGCGGCCGGCGCGCCGTCAGGAGCGGTGGTGTCATGACCGGCGAGAACGGGTAGAGCTCGGCGTGGCCGACGCACAGGACGGAAGCCGGCGCCGCGGCGGAGCACCGGCGCGAGCGACGGTGGTCGAGGCGCTGGTGTGGTGGCCGGCCCTCGTCCTCGGCTACCTGGCCATGAACCCCACCGCAGGAGGCGCGGAACTGGGCGCACTCGGCGTGCCGCTGGCGGGGTTGTCCGCGATCGTGGCCGTGCTCGGCCGCCGGGCCACCCGCTCGGCGTTCGGGCCGCCGGCCGAGATGCGCAGGACAGCGTGGCGGCTGCTTCGTCGGCTGCCCCGGCGTGTCCTCGTCGACAGCGGCCGCCTGCTCGCCGTGCTGATGACGGACCGCGCCGGGACGCATCACCGCTCGGTGCGGCGGACCCACCGGGTGACCGAGGCGCGCGATGCCGAGCTGGGCCCGGTCGCAGTCGCATCGGTGCTGACCGGGGTGACGCCCGGCAGCTATCCGGTCGACGCCGCACCCGAGCGGGGCACGCTCGTGGTCCGGGAGCTGCGGCCGTGAACACCTGGCTGGCCTGCGCCGCCGCGTTGCTGGTGGTGGGCATGGTGCCGGCCCTGGTGACGGCGAGCCGCGGCGAGACGGTCGACCGGCTCGCCGGGCTGTGTCTGGCCGGCACGGTCACCACGCTGGTGGTGATGGTGCTGGCCGTCGGCTACGGTCGCCCGTCCTACCTCGGGGTCGCGCTCGTGCTGGCCGCGCTGAACACCACCGGGACGCTGGTCTTCACCCGGACGGTGGTCCGCCGGTGATCGCGGCCGAGGCGGTGCTGCTGGGCATCGCGGTGCTGGCGACCGCGCTGTCGGGCGCCGGGCTGTGCCTGATCCGGGACCGCTACGTGCGCCTGCACTTCCTCGCGCCCGCCGCCACGATCGGGGCGCCCTGCGTGTCCGTCGCCGTGATCCTCCAGCTCGGTGGCGCCGCCCTCCTGCTGCAGGTGCTGCTCATCGGTCTGCTGGTGGTGGCCGGCGGCGCGGTCGCGACCGCGGCGGTGGGGCGGGCGACCGCGCAGCGCGACGGGACGATCGACGCCGGGACCGACGCCGAGGCGGCGCCGTGAACCTGCTCGTCGTGGTATCGCTGCTGATGGTGGCGGCCGCCGGGACCGCCGTGGTGCTCACCCGCAACCCGTCGCGCCAGGCGGTGCAGATGGCGGTGTTCGGGCTGTGCCTGACCGTGCTGTTCGTGGTGCTACAGGCCCCGGACGTCGCGCTCTCCCAGCTCGCGGTGGGCACCGCGGTGGTGCCGTTGATGGTCATGCTGACGGTGCAGAAGACGCGGGGGCGACCATGACCACGCGTACCCGGCTGGTGCTGTGCGCGGTAGCGGGCACCGTCGTCGCTGCCGTGATGGCAGGAGCCCTGCGCCAGCTTCCCACCTTCGGTTCGGCGCACCACCCGTACGGCGACCGCACGGTCGCCCTCGCCGCGGGGCCGCTCGCCACCGCGAACGTGGTGTCGTCGATCAATTTCGCACAGCGCGCCATCGACACCCTGGGCGAGGAGTTCCTGCTGTTCGTCTCGGTCGTCGGGACGCTCGTCCTGCTGCGCGCCGAGCCCGGCGAGCGGCCGGTGCGCGGGGTCCGGCAGGCCGGTCGTGTGTTCCCGGGGAGCCGCCTCTACGGATACGTCATGTTGCCGGTGACGACGTTGCTCGCCCTGGTACTGATCACCCACGGGCACCTCACCCCCGGCGGTGGTTTCCAGGGCGGCGTCGTGCTCGCCACCGCGTGGCACCTGCTCTACATCGCCGGGCGCTACGCCGCCCTGCGCCGGGCCGTGCCGGTGGGTGCACTGGAGGTCGGCGACGCGGCCGCGGCGGCGGCCTTCCTCGCGCTGGGGCTCGCCGGCACCGTACTGACCGGAACCTTCCTCGCCGAGCTCCTTCCGCCGGGGTCACTGGGCGCCTACCTGTCCGGAGGGTCGGTGGCGGTACTGAACGTGGCCGTGGGCGTCGAGGTGGCCAGCGGCATCGTGCTGCTGCTGCAGGCGTTCCTGCGACAGGCGATCGAGCTGCGTGATCCCCCGGCGGCGGCGGAATGACCCTGCCGGACCTGCTGCCCCACCTCGTGGCCGCGTGGCTGTTCCTCGTCGGCTGCTACGGCCTGGTCACCACCCGCAACCTGGTGCACGCCGTCGGATCGCTGACCGTGGTGCAGTCCTCGACCTACGTGCTGCTCCTGGCGATCGGCTACCGGCACGGCGGCACCGCGCCGGTGTTCGGTGACGTGCCGCCCGGCACCCCGGTGGTCGATCCGGTCGTGCAGGCGATGACGCTGACCGATGTGGTCGTCTCCGCCACCGTGACGGCCCTGCTGCTCGCGCTGACCGTGCAGATCCACAAGCGTCACGGCACGGTCGACCCCGACCAGCTCACCACCCTCCGCAGGTGAGCGGACCGCCCGCGCAATGATCGAGCCAGGGTTGCCGACACTTCCGCCGTTGCTGGTGGCGGTGCCCCTGCTGGCGGCGGCCGGGCTGGCCGCCGCCGGGCGGTGGCTGCCGCGGCGGGCGGTCGACGCCGTCTCGATCGCGGTCGCGGCGGGCGTCCTGGCCGGGGCGTCGCTGCTGGTCGCCGGCACCGGCGTTGCCCGCGTGGCCACCTGGATCGGCGGTTACCGGCCGGCGGGCGGAGCGTCGGTCGGCGTGGTGTTCGTGGTCGACCGGGCCGGCGCCGGGCTGACGGTCCTCGTCGCCGCGCTCACCGTCGCCGCGCTCGTCTATACGTGGCGGTACTTCGAGGAGGTCGAGGCCTGGTTCCATGTCCTGCTCCTGGCGTTCCTGGCCGGGATGACCGGGTTCGCGCTCACCGGCGACCTCTTCAACGCCTTCGTCTTCTTCGAGCTGATGAGCGCCGCGGCCTACGCCCTGACCGGATTCAAGATCGAGGAGCCCGGCCCGCTGCAGGGCGCGCTGAACTTCGCCGTGGTCAACACCGTGGGTGCCTTCTGCGTGCTGTTCGGGATCGGGCTGTTGTACGGGCGGACCGGGGAGCTCGGGTTCGCCCAGCTGCACACGGCGCTGGCCGCCGACGGCCGCGCCGACCTGCTGATCGTCGCGGCCACGGCGCTGATCTGCACCGGCTTCCTGACCAAGGCCGCGGCGGTGCCGTTCCACTTCTGGCTCGCCGACGCGCACGCCGTCGCACCTGCACCGGTGTGCGTCCTGTTCTCCGGGGTCATGGTCGAGCTCGGCCTCTACGGCGTGGCACGGCTGTACTTCTCGACGCTGTCCGCGGTGCTGCCACCCGCGCGGATCGGCCCGGTGCTGCTGGCGCTGGGGGCGATGACCGCGCTCCTCGGGGCGGTCATGTGCGTGTGCCAGCACCACATCAAGCGGCTCCTGGCCTTCTCCACGGTGGCCCACATGGGGATGCTGCTGATGGGGGTGGGGCTGCTCGGGCTCCCTGCGCTGGCCGGCGTCGCACTGTACGTCCTCGCGCACGCAGCGGTGAAGGGCGCACTGTTCCTGCTCGCCGGGGTCCTGCTGAACCGGTTGGGCAGTGTGCAGGAAGCCGACCTGCACGGCCGCGGCCGCCGGCTGCCCCTGACCGGGGCCGCGTTCGGACTCGGAGGGCTCGCACTGGCCGGGCTGCCACCGTTCGGCACCGCGCTCGGCAAGGGGCTCGTCGAGCACGAGCTCACCACCGGTGGCCCGCACGTGCTGCTGGTGCTGTTCGTCGCGGTGTCGGCACTGACCGGCGCGGCGGTGCTCCGCGCCGGGCTGCGTGTCTTCCTCGGGGCCGGGCCCGCTCTGCCGCGGGACCGGGACCGGGAGGTCGACGAGGAGGAAGACCCCGAGACCCGTGGGGCGCTGCGCCGCGCACCCCTCACCATGATCGGTCCGGCGCTGGCTCTGCTGCTCCTCGCGCTCGCCGCAGGCACGGTCCCGGCCGTGGCCCGGGCGGCCGCCGTCGCCGCCGCGCAACTGGTGGACGCGCGGGGCTACACCGCAGCTGCGCTGTCGGCCGCACCCGGTGCGACCACCGGTACCGCGCTGCCCGCGACCGGGTGGACGGCCGAGTCGGTCGCCCTCGGGGGCCTGAGCGCCGCCCTCGCCGCGGCACTGGCCGTCGTGACGGTATACCGGGCCGGGGCGCTGCGCCCGGTCGTACGGTGGCTGCGCCGAGTCCCGGCGGCGGCTGGTGCGGGTCGCCGCTGCCACGCCGTGGCCACGGCGCCGCTGCAGCGCTTACGGGCGCTGCACTCCGGCCACCTCGGCGACTACGTCACCTGGCTGCTGGCCGGGCTGGCCGCGCTGGCCCTGGCGTTCGGTGCGACGGGCTGACCGGGCCCGGCGCTACCGGGACGACCGGCGTGCCCGCAGCGGCAGTGGCAGCACGAACCACAGGACACCGAAACACAGCGCCACCGCGGCGGCCAGCACGATCGCGAGCTTGCGGCCCAGCGTCACGTCGAGAACGAGCAGGATGCACCCGGTCAGCGTCAGCGCCAGGCCGGCCAGCCCCAGCACCGCCAACCTGTGGCCGACGACGGCGAGCTGCTCCTTCATGCCGCGGCGGAACACCATCCGGTGCACCGCGACCGGAGCGACCAGCAGCGCCGTCGTGACCACGGCGAGCAGCAGCGTCACGACGTAGATGGCCCGCTGGGTCGGGTCGACCCGGCCGAACCGATCCGTGAACGACAGCGACAGCAGGAACGCGAAGAGGATCTGCACCCCGGTCTGCGCGACCCGCACCTCCTGGAGCAGCTCGACGACGTTGCGGTCCGCGCGCTCGAGCGGCCCCTCGGCCCGCCTGTCCCGGAACTCCCCGGACGACTTCACCGACGGCTCCCCGTCCCGCTCCGCCATCGACGCACCCTAGCGAGCCGGACGCGGTTGTCACCGCGTCCGCGGGCTCGAGGGCGCCCCGTCACCCGCGGCGACCACTGAGCGCACGGCAGGCCATCTCAGGCAGCGTCATCGTCGGCCGTCGTCGAAGTCCTCCGGCGCGACGGCGTCGAGGAAGGCCCGGAACCGGCGGATCTGATCGTCGTGGTCACCGCGATCGACCGGCTCGTCCGACCGGCGCGGCTCACCGGTGGCACCGGTGGCGCCGGTGGCATCGAGCAGGTGCTCGGTCACCAGCACCGGTGTCGTCGGCTCGGCGCCCAGGGCCAGCGCGACCGCATCGGCCGGCCGCGCCGGGGCTCGACGGCCGTTGTCGAAGACCAGCTCGGCGACGAAGTCGGCACCGTGCAGACCGGTCAGCTCGATCCGGCTGATGGGGCGGTCCAGGGCGTCGAGGATCGTGGTGAGGAGCCCGAGCGGTCCGGACCGCGGCAGGCTCGCGGCGGCGTGTGCGTCGCTGATGGCCTTCCCCTCCTCCGGGCTGATCACGATGGGCAGCCACCTGCGCCGGCCGCTGCTCTCCCGCAGCACCAGCACCATCTCCGGATCGGCCGGACCCATGTCGGGTGCGACCACCGTCAGTCCGACTCCGACGACATCGACCGGCACCAGAAGGTCACTCACCGTTCGGCCTCCTTCCTGTCCTGCGCAGACCGGTCCACCCGGCCGGGGTCGGTCGACCGGCATCTCGGCGATTGAGCCGCTGACTGCGCGTACCCCGCACGGGCGTCGGCGCACACGTGCCCGGCCCGAACGCGGGCAGCGAGCGCGACGCCGGTCGCAGGACGTTCCCGGTGGACTCCACCGAGGTAGGGCCGGGAAGAAACCTGTCCGTCGAGCTCAGGGAGGGCCCCTCGTGGCCATCGCGACCACCGATCCGGCGACCAGCGAGCAGATCCGCACCTTCGACGCCCTCACAGACGACGAGCTGGAGCGGAAGCTGGCGCTCTCCGCCGAGGCGCACAAGTGCGCGAAGGGCTGCCGGATCAAGACCAGCGTGCTGGAGCTGGGCGGCAGCGACGCGTTCATCGTGATGCCCTCGGCCGACCTGGACGACGCGGTCGCGGCCGCCGTCACCTCGCGGACCCTGAACAACGGCCAGTCCTGCATCAACGCCACGCGGTTCGTGGTGCACGAGGACGTGGCCGACGAGTTCACCCGCCGGCTCGTCGAACGGATGGAGGCGATCACGGTCGGTGACCCGGCCGACGAGACCACCGACCTGGGCCCGCTGTCGTCACCGGAGGCGGTCGAGACCATCGACCAGCAGGTCCGCGACACGACGGCGGCGGGCGCCCGGCTGCTGACCGGGGGCAAGCCGCTCGGCGGGCCCGGCAACTTCTACCCACCGACCGTGCTCACCGACATCCCCGCGGGATCCCCCAGCCACCACGAGGAGTTCTTCGGCCCGGTCGCCCTGGTCTGGCGGGCCCGCGACGCCGACGAGGCCATCCGGATCGCCAACGACTCCCCGTTCGGGCTCGGCGGCAGTTCCTGGACCCGCGACCCGGCCGAACAGCAGCGGTCGTCGCCGAGATGGAGACCGGAATGATGTACATCAACAGGTTCACCGAGTCGACGCGCGATGTCCCCTCCGGCGGCGCCAAGAACTCCGGGTACGGCCGAGAGCTGGCACAGTTCGGGCCGCGCTCGTTCGTCAACGCCAAGACCGTCTGGATCGACGGAGAGGAACAGTCCGGCCGCGGTGCACGCTTGCCCGGCGCACCGATCGGGTAGGCCGCTGATGGAACCGCAACCCGAGGGCCCCGCGACACCGGGCCCGACGACGAGAGGAGACGTCTCATGGCCATGGGCGACAAGATCGACAACAAGGCCGACGAGCTGAAGGGCAAGGCCAAGGAGACCGCCGGCAAGGCCACCGACGACCACGAACTCGAAGCCGAGGGCAAGGGTGACCAGGCCAAGGGCAGCATCAAGCAGGCAGGCGAGAAGGTGAAGGACGCCGCCAAGGACGTCTTCAAGAAGGACTGAGGGAAGACGGCCCGGGCCCGGGCCCGGTCGCGTCGACGTGACCGGGCCCGCGCCGCGCCCGCTCACGCACCCGAGGCCGTGGCGACGCGCTACCGCTTGGCGCGGCTCGGCTGCACCCGCATCGGCTCGCCCGGCATCTTCGGATACTCCGGCGGGTAGGGCAGCTCCCCCAGCCCGCGGTCGCGTTCGTCGGCGGCGAACCAGTCCAGGGCGACCTCCAGCCCGCCGACCTCGGCGTCCATCCCGGCATGCGGGTCGCCACGTTCGGCGAGCAGTCCCGGAACCGTCCGCACGTCGAAGTCCGCCGGCTCCACCGACGGCAGGTCCGCCCAGCTCACCGGCATCGACACGGTGGCACGCGGGAGTCCGCGCACCGACCAGGCCGACGCGATCGTGCGGTCCCGGGCCGCCTGGTTGTAGTCGAGGAACACGCGCTCACCGCGCTCCTCCTTCCACCAGTCGACCGTCGCCCGGCCGGGCATCCGTTCGGCCACCCGGCGCGCGATGGCGATCACCGCGCGGCGAACCTCGACGAACGACCACTCCGGGCGGATGCGCGCGAACACGTGGACCCCGCGCCCGCCCGACGTCTTCGGCCAGCCGACGAGCCCGGCCTCGCCGAGCACCTCGCGCAGCACTGCCGCGACCGCCACGGCGTCGGCGAACCCGGTGCCGGGCTGCGGATCGAGGTCGATGCGCAGCTCGTCGGGGCGGTCGGGATCGGCCCGGCGCACCGGCCACGGGTGGAAGTCGAGGGTACCCAGATTGGCCGCCCAGGCGATCACCGCAGGCTCCGACGGGCACACCGACTCGGCCTTGCGGCCGCTGGGGAACGTGACCGTCACCTGCCCCACCCACGACGGGGCCCCCTTCGGCACCCGCTTGGCGAAGAACGGCTCGCCGTCGACACCGTCGGGGAACCGCTTGAGGTTCGTCGGCCGGTCGTAGAGCACCCGCAGCATCGGTTCGGCGACCGCCAGGTAGTACTCGACGACCTCGCGCTTGGTGATCCCGCGTTCCGGGAAGTAGATCTTGTCCGGGTTGGACAGCCGGACCTCGCGGTCGCCGTCCGGCCCCGGCACGGCGAGCATCTCCACGTTTTTGCCGGCCACCGGCGGGACGCTACCGCTTTCCCGGACCCGTGGCGCGGCTGATCGCCCGCCGGCGTCGGTCGCGCCGGTTACCCTCGACCCATGCCCGATCCCCGAGGACCCGACCGGCCGGCACGGTCCTCGCAGTTCGACGACGAACTGCTGGGTCTCGACCCGGACGACCCGGAGGCGCAGGCCTTCGCAGCGCACCTCGACCGGATGCAACAGCAGCACCCGGCGTTCACCGTCGAGGGCTACCTCGCCGGGGTGAGCGAGTTCGCCGACTCCGCCAACCGGGCCGAGGGCGGCCGCCGCTGGAGTGCGGTGCTGCTGGTGGTGCTGCTGCTGCTCGGTGCGCTGTACGTGGCCTACAACACCCTGCTGTTCGTCCTCGCCAGCTGGTCCTGAGCACTGCGGCACGCACGCCCACGACGGGTTAGCGTGGACGCATGGATCCGGTCACCGAACGCGCGCCCAAGGTCGTCAAGTCCGACCAGGAATGGCGCGAGCAGCTCAGTCCCGCCGAGTACCAGGTCCTCCGCCAGGCCGGTACCGAGCGGCCGTTCACCGGCGAGTACACCGACACCAAGACCGCCGGGGTGTACGAGTGCCGGGCCTGCGGCGCGGAACTGTTCCGCAGCGAGACCAAGTTCGAGTCGCACTGCGGATGGCCCTCGTTCTTCACCCCGCTCGCCGGTGACGCCGTCATCGAGCGCGCCGACAACAGCCTCGGGATGCGCCGCGTCGAGGTGCTGTGCGCGTCCTGCCACAGCCACCTCGGCCACGTGTTCGAGGGTGAGGGCTACGGCACCCCCACCGACCTGCGGTACTGCATCAACTCGGTCTCGCTCACGCTGGTCCCGGAGACCGAGTAGGGCTACCGCCTGATCACGACCTTCAGCGCGTTGTGCTTGCCGGCCTCGGCGAAGGTGTCGTAGGCGGCGAGCATGTCGTCCAACCCGAAGTCGTGCGTACCCAGCAGCTCCGCCTTGATCTTGCCGGAGCGCACCAGGCTGAGCAGCATCGGCACCGTGGTGCCGTCGACGAGCCCCGTCGTGATCGTCACGTTCTTGATCCAGAGATCCTCGAGGTGCAGCGTCGTCGGCGCCCCGTGCACGCCGATGTTGGCCACGACCCCACCGGGGCGGACCGCCCGGGTGCACAGATCGAAGGTCTCCGGGACGCCCACCGCCTCGATGGCGACGTCCACGCCGAGGCCGCCGTCGGTCAGCACTGCGATCCGCGCCTCCGCGTCGTCGCCGGCGCGGATCGTCTCGTCGGCACCGAAACGGCGGGCGTGGTCGAGCCGGGACTCGGCGGCGTCGACGGCGATGATCCGGGCCGCGCCGGACAGCGCGGCGGTCTGGATCGCGGCCAGCCCGACCGGACCGGCACCGACGACGAGCACCACGTCGCCCGGCTTCACCCGGCCGTTGCGCACGCCGACCTCGTAGCCGGTGGGCAGGATGTCAGCGAGGAAGAGCACCTGCTCGTCGGTCACGTCCTCGGGCACCTTGTGCACACTCGTCTCCGCGAACGGGACGCGCGCGTACTCGGCCTGGGTGCCGTCGACGAGGTGCCCGAAGATCCAGCCGATGCCGCCGGTGGCCTGGCAATGGCTGGGCATCGCACGCTTGCAGTAGGCGCACCGGCCACAGGACGTGATCGCCGGGACGAGCACCCGGTCGTCGGCGGCGAGGCTGCTCACCGCGGAACCGACGGCCACCACGGTCCCGACCGCCTCGTGCCCCAGGATCCGCCCCGGCTCGACGGTCGGCACGTCGCCCTTGAGGATGTGCAGATCGGTGCCGCAGATGGTGGTGGTGTCGATCTGCACGACGATGTCGGTCGGATCGACCGGCTTCGGATCGGCGACGGTGTCCCAGGACTTCTGGCCCGGACCGTGATAAACGAGTGCCTTCATCAACTGCTCCCTCGGCGCGATGGAGCATCGACGCTAGTGAGACGACGGTCACATCGCGTCTCAGTATGAGACGCGGCCGCGCCTACGCTCGTCCGTATGGCCGCAGACGCCGAGCCGATGGTCTACCGCGCCCCGATGCGATCGCGCCGCGACGGCGTCCCGCCGGGGGTCGACCGGGCCCTGGCCGAGGGGCTCTGCGGCGTCGGCGGGACCATCGATCCCGCGCCCGACGACCTCGACGACGCGATCGCCCGGGTCGCCGCCGGGTACGCCGAGCGGACCGCCGCCCGGCTGGGGCGCTTCGCCGAGGTTCCGGACGGGGCGTTCGTGTGGACCCGCGGCGGGGACGGCGACTACCACCTCGGCCGGCTCGCCGGCCCCTGGCGCTACGACGGCTCGGCCGCCGCGCGGGCCGTCGACCTCGTGCACGTCCGGGACTGCACCTGGACGGCCGTACCCGGGCAGGAGGTCCCGGCCGGCACGGTGCGCGCGTTCGCCCGGGGCGGCCGGAACTTCCAGCGGATCCACGACAACGGGATGGGCGCGCAGAGCCTCGCCGTGTGGGAGCGGTGGGGCTGACTTACGGCAGAGTCGCGACGAGGTCGCCGATCTGCACCCGGGGCCCGGTGTAGAACGGGATCTCCTCGCGCACGTGCAGCCGGGCCTCGGTGGCACGCAGGTGCCGCATCAGGTCGACGATCCGGTGCAGCTCATCGGCCTCGAATGCGAGGATCCACTCGTAGTCGCCGAGCGAGAACGCCGGCACCGTGTTGGCCCGTACGTCGGGGTAGTCGCGGGCCTCCTTGCCGTGGTCGGCGAGCATCCTGCGGCGGTCGGCGTCGGGCAGCAGGTACCACTCGTAGGAGCGCACGAACGGGTAGACGCTGACGTAGCGCTTGGGTTCCTCACCGGCCAGGAAGGCCGGAATGTGGCTCTTGTTGAACTCCGCCGGGCGGTGCAGCGCGACCTGGCTCCACACCGGGACGCTGGCCCGGCCCAGCGCGGTGGTGCGGCGCAGATCGGCGTACGCGGCCTGCAACGCCTCGATGTGCTCCGCGTGCCACCAGATCATGTAGTCGGCGTCGGCCCGCATGCCGGCGAGGTCGTAGACCCCGCGGACGACGACACCCTTGCCCTCGAGGGCCTCGATGAACTCGGCCGCCTGGGTCGCGGCCGCGGCGCGGTCCTCCCCCAGCTTCCCGGGTTCGACCCGGAAGACCGACCACATGGTGTAGCGGATCGTGTCGTTGAGCTCGGCGTAGTCCAGGCGTGCCATAGCCCAATGCTGCCACGCCCCCGCTGACCGGCACCCCCCTGGTGCCACCCCTCACAACTCCGCGAGTCGTCACTTTCGGGAGGGTGAGTCGTCACTTCCGGGAGGGCGAACCGCCGTCAGCCCGCGCGCGAGTCGCGGCCGGACGAAGCGACCAGCGACGCGGCAACCCGCTCCGCCGCCGACCGCGCCGTGCCGACACACGCCGGCACCCCGACCCCGTGCAGCGCCGACCCGGCAACGGCCAGCCCGGGCAGCGCCGCCACCGCGGCCTCGATCAGGCGCACCCGGTCGCCGTGCCCCACCGCGTACTGCGGCAGCCCACCGCCCCACCGTTGCACGTGCACGGCCACCGGCGCCGCGGTGACGCCGGTCAGGGCGGCCAGGTCGGCCCGGACCCGGGCGACGAGCTCGGCGTCGTCGACCTGCAGGGTCGCCGTCTCACCGAACCGGCCCAGCGACGTGCGCAGCCGCACCAGGCCGTCGGTGGCGTCGGCCGCGAGATGCCCCCACTTGTTCGACGAGTGCGTCGCACCCTTGATCGACAGCGGCTCGTCGGCCGCGACCAGCGCACCGGAGGTGGGCGGCAGCGACGCGGTGTCGGTCCCCCGGTAGGCCAGCGCGACGACGACCGACGACGCGAGCTCGATCTCCCCCGCCGCCGCGGCGGCGGCCGGGACGGCGTCGGCCAGCAGCCGGCGCACCGCCGGTGCGGGCACGGCGAGCAGCACTGCGTCGGCGTCGAGGGCCTGGGGGGCGGTGGCCGGGCCGCACGTGAGCCGCCACCCGGCGGCGGTCCGTTCCAAGGATCGGACCGTGGTGTTCAGCCGGATGTCCGCATCCGAGGCCGTGGCGAGCGCGTCGAGCAGGACCCGGTAGCCCCCGCGCAGCGCGCCGAACACCGGGCCCGCGGCAACCGTGTGCGACGACTCACCCTCCCGAAACTGCCGACTCGCGGGGGGTGGGGTGAGGGCGGAGTCGGCGGCGGCCGTGAGGGACGGGGCGCCTGCGTCCAGGGCGGCGGCGAGGGCGGGCACCGTCGCCCGCATCCCCAGGGCGTCGACCCGGCCCGCGTAGACACCACCCAGCAGCGGGTCGGCGACCCGGTCGGCCACCTCGTCGCCGAAGCGCCCCCGCAGCAGCGCGCCGAGGGCGACATCGGCTCCGGGCTCCCAGCGCAGTGGCCGCGCCGGTTCGGCCGCGACCCGGTCGAGCCCGGCGGCGGAGAGCACCACATCCAGCCGGGCCGCACTCGTCGGGACCCCGAGCAACGTGCCGCCGGGCAACGGCACGGTCCGCCCCCCGGCCCGGATGGACGCCGCGGCGCCCGTGGGATGCACGATCCGGTCGGTCAACCCGAGCTCACCGGCCAGCGCGGGGATCTCGGGGCGGCGGGCCAGGAAGGCCTCCGCGCCGACGTCGTAGGGCACCCCGGCCAGATCGACCGTGCGGAGCACGCCACCGATGCGGTCGGAGCGCTCCAGGACGGTGATCGTCGCGCCGGGGCCCAGCAACGCCCGCAACCGGTGCGCCGCGGCGAGCCCGGAGATCCCGGCGCCGACGACGGCGACGCGCGGCGCGGCCACTAGACCGGCTGGTCGTGGACCAGCTCGACCAGCCGCGTGATGACGTCCGGGTCGGTCTCCGGCAGCACGCCGTGCCCGAGGTTGAACACGTGCCCCGGTGTGCGGCGCCCCTCGGCCGCGATCCGCCGGACCTCGCCCTCGACGGACCCGAAGTCCGCGAACAACACCGCCGGGTCGAGATTGCCCTGCACCGGGTGGGTGCCGCCGGCCCGTTTCGCGGCGACATCGAGCGGGACCCGCCAGTCCACGCCGACGACGTCGGCCCCGGCCTCGGCCATCGCGCCGAGCAGCTCGCCGGTGCCGACCCCGAAGTGGATCCGCGGCACCCCCGCGTCGGCCAGCCGCGACAACACGGACGCCGAGTGCGGCAGCACGAACTCGCGGTAGTCGCGCTCGGACAGCGCCCCGGCCCAGGAGTCGAACAGCTGCACCGCGTCGACCCCGGCCTCGACCTGCGCCTGCAGGAACACCGAGGTGAGGTCGGCGAGCCGGCCGAGCAGCGCATGCCACACCTGCGGCGCCGAGCGCATCAGCGCCTTGGTGCGCTCGTGGTTGCGGCTCGGGCCGCCCTCGATCAGGTAGGAGGCCAGCGTGAACGGCGCCCCGGCGAACCCGATCAGCGGCGTCTGCCCCAGCTCGGCGAGCAGCAGCGCGATCGCGTCGGTGACCGGGGTGACCTGTTCGGCCTCCAGGCGCGGCAGCCGCTCGACGTCGGCCGCGGTACGCACCGGGCGCCCGACGACGGGCCCGGTGCCCGGGACGATGTCCACCCCGACGCCCGCGACGTAGAGCGGGACCACGATGTCGCTGAACAGGATCGCCGCGTCGACCCCGTGCCGGCGCACCGGCTGCATCGTGATCTCACAGGTCAGGTCCGGGGTCAGGCAGGCCTGCAGCATGCCGGTGTCGGCGCGCAGCGCCCGGTACTCCGGCAGCGACCGCCCGGCCTGGCGCATGAGCCACACCGGCAGGTGCGCGGGCCGCTGCCCGCGGGCGGCGGCCAGGAACGGCGCCGAACTCAGGTCGCGCCGGGGCCCCGGGGAGCCGGCAGACCGGTGAGGGACGGCGGGGGCGGCGTTCGGCAGCGCAGTCATGACCTGGTCATCCTCCCATGTGCTCCGCAGCGTCGCCCGATCGGATCCCGGCGCGCCTGCCCCCCAGTGCCGGATTCGCGACCTAGAGTCCCCGCTCGTGCCTGACGTGACCGCACCACCACCCCAGTTCCGCCGCGCGGTCGCGTCCCTGTCCGCCGTACGGCCGCGGCCCGAGCTCGTGGTCTCCGCACTGGAGGCCCCGCCGCGGCTGGCCCCCTACTCGTGGGCGTTCAGCGTCGAGGCCGACATCGGCCACCGCGGTGACGGCTTCGACGACCTCGACGAGCCGGACACCTCCGGCCGGCTCATCCTGCTGCACGACCCGGCCGGGCAGGACAAGTGGGAGGGCACCTTCCGGCTCGTCTGCTTCGTCCAGGCCCGCCTGGAGCCCGAGCAGCTCGGGGACGAGCTCTTCCCCGTGGTCGGGTGGTCCTGGCTGACCGAAGCCCTGGAGCAGGCGGGCGCCGATCACGTCGCCCTGGGCGGCACCGTCACCCAGACCTCCTCGGTGCGCTTCGGGGACATCTCCGGGCCGCGCCGGGACGACGACGTCGAGCTGCGCGCGTCCTGGACCCCGACCGGAACCGACCTCGCCCCGCACGCCGAGGCGTTCTGCACCCTCATCGCCACCGCGGCCGGGCTCCCCCCGGTGGGAGCCCGCTCACTCGTCCAGCGAACGGTCTAACGGCGATGACGCCAGTGCCGAACGTCCCCATTCCAGGGTCTACCTGCCTCTTCCTTGCGCCCCAGCATGTCGTGGCCCACCCGAACGTGTCATCGGCGTTCGACAACGCTGTAACTTTCCTTCGAGAAAGTGCGATCGGATACACGACGTTAGACCGCTTGGGGGGCTACGCTTCCTCCACGACACCTCCTCGGGCGGTCGGGCGCAACTCTCCGTCGGCCGAGGGTCTGGTGCCGGTCGGGGGGCAACGACCGACTCCAGGGAGGTAGTGACGTGGCCGTTGTGGGCCAGGGCGCACCCTTGCGCGGCTCGACAGGAGCCGTGCTGTCGCCCGCCATGGTCCCGCACCCGCGGGAAGAACTGTTCTCAGTGTTGGTGGTCGACGACCATCCACTGCTTCGTGAGGCGATCGCCGCACGGCTGCGCTCGATGGGGGCGGGCACCGTGCACGAGGCCGCTTCGGTGGCCGAGGCACGTGCTCGAGCGCAGGCGAACGGGCCTTGCGATCTGGCGATCCTCGATCTGGGTCTCCCGGACGGCAGCGGTCTGGACCTGGTGACCGAACTCCGGTCAATGGGCTGGAACCGGCTGGTGGTCCTCGCATCCTCGGACGATCCGTACGCCGTGCGGTCGGCCTTCCAGGCCGGTGCGCAGGCGTACCTGCTGAAGTCGGCGTCGCCTGCCGTGGTGACCGACGGCGTGAAGCGGGTGCTGGACGGCGGCGTCTACGCCGACCCGACGGTCGCCCCGCTGCTCGCCACCGGAACCCGGGTTCCGGGCACCGACAACACACCGCGCGAGCTGTCGGCTCGCGAGGTGGAGGTGCTCCAGCTGGTCGCCGACGGGCAGTCGAACAAGGAGATCGGGGAGGCGCTGAGCCTGTCCGCGCTCACGGTGAAGAGCCATCTGTCGCGGATCGGGCGCAAGCTCGGTACCGGCGACCGGGCTCAGATGGTCGCGCTCGCGATGCGGGCCGGGGTCATCCGCTGACCTTGAACGCCTCGGCCGACCGCACCGGCGCTGTAACCGGTGAGCACGTCAACGAACCGGTTCCGCTGCTGCGGCCGGCCGATGGGCTGCCCTCGGTGGTCGCCGACCGGGCCGAGTTGGCCCGCACGGCCGCCGAGTTCGCCGCCGGGGACGGCCCGATCGCGGTCGACGCGGAACGGGCGTCCGGATTCCGGTACTCGCAGCGCGCCTACCTGGTGCAGCTGCGCAGGGCCGGGGCCGGCAGCGCCCTGATCGACCCCATCCCGCTCGGCAGTGACCTGTCCGAACTCGCCCCTGCCCTCACCGGGCCGGAGTGGGTGCTGCACGCGGCGTCCCAGGACCTGGCGTGCCTGGCCGAGGTGGGACTGACCCCGACCCGGTTGTTCGACACGGAGCTCGCCGGCCGGCTCGTGGGACTACCACGGGTCGGCCTGGGCCCGATGGTCGAGCAGCTGCTGGGCCTGTCCCTGGAGAAGGGTCACGGGGCGGCCGACTGGTCGCGCCGTCCGCTGCCGGAGGACTGGCTCATCTACGCGGCACTCGACGTCGAGGTGCTGATCGAGTTGCGCAACGTGCTGGCCGAGATGCTCGCCGAGCAGGGCAAGCTGGAGTGGGCCGAGCAGGAGTTCGAGGCCGTCCGCACCGCACCGCCACCGGCGCCGCGCGCCGAGCCGTGGCGGCGCACGTCGGGGATCCACAAGGTCCGCAAGCCGCGCCCGCTGGCCGGCGTCCGGTCGCTGTGGGAGGCCCGCGACAAGCTGGCCGCCGAACGCGACATCGCGCCGGGCCGGGTGCTGCCCGACGCGGCCATCGTCGACGCCGCCATCGCCGCACCGGACTCCCCGCAGGCGCTGGCCGCGATGCCGGTGTTCCGCGGCCGCTCGCAGCGGCGGCTGACCCACTACTGGTACGCGGCACTGTCGGCGGCCGCCCGGTTGAGCCCCGACGAGCTGCCGCGCTCCTCCGCGCCCAACGACGGCCCGCCGCCGGTGGCCCGCTGGGCCGACCGCGACCCGGAGGCGGCCGCCCGGCTCTCCGCCGCTCGGTCCGCGATCGCCCGGGTGAGCGAGCAGTGGTCGATCCCGGTGGAGAACCTGCTGCAACCCGACCTGCTGCGGCGCATCTGCTGGTCCCCGCCACCGGACGGCTCCGGCGAGACCGTGGCCGAGGCGCTGCGCTCCGGCGGGGCACGGCCGTGGCAGATCGAGCTCACCGCTCCCCTGCTCGAGCAGGCGCTGAACGCCCACTCCTAGCGGAGGCCGGCAGGCGACGGCGACCGGATCCGCGCCGGCTACGTCGAGGACGCCGCCCGCTCGGCGCGCCCGGGCAGACGGACCGTGACGGCCAGCCCCCCGCCCGGCACCGGTTCGCCCTGCACCGTTCCCCCGTGCGCCAGCACCACGGCCCGCACGATCGAGAGCCCGAGCCCGGAGCCCGGTGCGCCGCCGGTGCGATCCCGGGGGCCGCGACGGAACGGCTCGAACAGCTCCTCGACACGGTCCACGGCGATCTCAGGGCCGGTGGAGGCGACCCGCAGCTCCGCCCAGCCCCCGGGCGCCACCGCCGTGCACACGTCCACCCAGCCACCGGCCACGTTGTGCCGCACGGCGTTCTCCACCAGATTGCCGGCCACCCGTTCCAGCAGCACCGGGTCGCCGGTGGTCAGCGCCGCTGCGCGCCGGACCTGCACCCGCAGACCCCGGGCTGCGGCCTCCCGGCGGGTCGCGGCGAGGACGCCGGTAAGCAGGTCGTCGAGATCGACCGGGTGAGCCTCGACGTGCTCGGCCGCCTCGGTCCGGGCCAGCAGCAGCAACCCGGCGATCAGGTCGTCGGCGCGCCGGGTGGCCTCCCGCACCACCGCGCCCATCCGGCGGAGCTCCGCGACGTCAGCCGCCGGGTCGGCGAGCGTCACGTCGACCTCGGTGCGCAGCACCGACAGCGGGGTGCGCAGCTCGTGGCTGGCGTTGGCGACGAAGCGGCGCTGCGCGTCGAACGCGGCCTGCAACCGGTCGAGCATCGCGTCGAACCCGGCCACGAGCTCCGCGACCTCACCGCGCGCGTCGCGGAGCCCGGTGCGCTCGTCCAGGGACTCCGCCGTCAGCCGGCGGGCCGTGGCCGTCACCGCGTGCAGCGGGGCGAGCACGCGCCCGACCAGCACCCAGGACACGAGCCCGGCAGCCACGACGACCAGCGGGAACGCGATGAACCCGGCGCGGAGCACCTCGGCCCGGGCGGCCGCCCCGACGGCCTCGGTGAGCTGGTCGGCGGGCACGTCGCGGCCACCCACCCGGACCGTGCTGCCCTCCGGGAGCGCCGGGACGGCCCGGGCCACGCCACCGACCAGCAGCCAGCCCAGCCACAGCAGCAGCGCGCTCACCAGCGCCACCAGCGCGGTGCTCAGCATCGTCAGCCGGGGACGCAGCCCCGGTCCCCCACCGTGTCGCCGCGCGCCCCGGCGTCCCGCGCCCGGCGTCACCGGCCGGCCGTCGTCGGCTGATGACCTGGCGAGCTCGGCCACGGTTGCTCAGCCCGCGGCCGGTACCCGGTAGCCGGCACCCACCACGGTCTCGATCATCGCAGGGTCGCCCAGCTTCTTACGCAGAGTCATCACAGTCACACGCACCGTGGTGGTGAACGGATCGGCGTTCTCGTCCCAGACGCGCTCCAGCAGCTCTTCACTGCTGACCACCGCGCCGCCGGCGCCCAGCAGCACCTCGAGGACGCCGAACTCCTTGCGGGTCAGCTCGACCGGCCGGCCGGCCCGCCGCACGGTGCGCCGGGCCGGGTCGAGCTCCAGGTCACCCGCGACGAGCATCGGCGGCACGGCCGGGGTCGCGCGCCGGCCCAGGGCCCGGCAGCGGGCGACGAGCTCGGGGAAGTCGAACGGCTTGGCCAGGTAGTCGTCGGCGCCACGGGAGAGCCCGTCGACCTTGTCGGCCAGCGTGCCGCTGGCGGTGAGCATCAGCACCCGGGTGGTCGCCCCGGAAGCGACGATCTCGGCGCACAGCTCGTCGCCGGACATGCCGGGCAGGTCGCGGTCGAGGACAACCACGTCGTAGCGGGTGACCGTGGCCTTCTCCTGGCCGCTGAGCCCGTCGTAGGCGACGTCGACGGCCATGCCCTCCCGGCGCAGCCCGCGAGCCACGGCGTCGGCGAGCGGCCGCTCGTCCTCCACGATGAGCACCCGCATCAGTGCGTCTGCTCCTCCGGTTCCGCCGCCTCGGCCGCAACCGGCCCCGGCACCCGCGCCCCGGGCAGCGCCGCCGCCCACTCGGTCACCCGGCGGGCCACGTCCTGCGCGGTCAGCCCGACCGCGGCCAGCACGTCCGGCCGGCTGCCGTGCTCGAGGAACTCCTGGGGCAGTGCCAGGTCACGCAACGGGACGTCCACCTCGGCGGCGCGCAGCACGTCGGCCAGCGCGGAGCCGAACCCGCCGTGTCGCCCGCCGTCGGCCACCGTGACGACGAGCTGGTGCGCCCGGGCCAGTCCGATCAGCACCTCGGGAACCGGCAGCACCCAGCGAGGGTCGACGACGGTCACCCCGACGCCCTGGCGGGCCAGCCGCTCGGCCGCGGCCACACCCAGCTCGCCGAAGGCGCCGACGCACACCATCAGCACCGACGCGTCGACCGCCTCGTCGAGGTTCGCGGACCCGCCCGCCGGCGTCATGGGCTCGTGCAGCACGTCGACCCCGCCGATCCGGCGCTCCGCAGGCACCGACTCGATCACCGCGCCCTTGGGGAAACGCAGCGCCGTCGGGCCGTCGTCCACCGCGACCGCCTCGGCCAGTTCCTCGCGCAGCGTGGCGGCGTCGCGCGGGGCCGCCACCCGCATCCCGGGCACGATCCCGAGGATCGACAGGTCCCACATCCCGTTGTGCGATGGTCCGTCGCTGCCGGTGACCCCGGCCCGGTCGAGCACCAGGGTGACGGCCCGGCCGTGCAGCGCGACGTCCATCAGCAACTGGTCGAAGGCCCGGTTCAGGAACGTCGAGTACAACGCGACGACGGGGTGCAGGCCGCCCAGGGACAGTCCGGCTGCGGAGGTCAGCGCGTGCTGCTCGGCGATCCCGACGTCGAAGCAGCGCTCCGGGTAGGCCTCGGCGAACGGGACGAGCCCGGTCGGGCCGAGCATCGCCGCGGTGATCGCCACGATGTCCTCGCGCCGGGCCCCGAGCGCCACCATCTCCTCGGCGAACACGCTGGTCCAGCCCACCGACGGCGGCCCCGTCGGCAGGCCCGTCTCCGGGTCGAACGCCGACGGGCTGTGCATCTGCTCGGCCTCGTCGTTCTCCGCGGGCGGATAGCCGTTGCCCTTGCGGGTGACGGCGTGCACGATCACCGGCCCGCCGAAGTGCCGGGCCCGGCGCAGCGCCGACTCCATGGCCGCGATGTCGTGGCCGTCGACGGGCCCGAAGTACTTCAAGCCCAGGTCGGAGAACAGCTCCTGCGGGCTGATCGCGTCCTTGACCCCGGCCTTGAGGGCGTGCAGGCCCGCGTAGAGGGCGGGCCCGACGACAGGGGTCCCGCGCAGGGTCTGCTTGCCGGCCTCGAGAAACCGCTCGTAACCGGGCTGCAGCCGCAGCGACGCGAGCCGGTCGGCCAGCCCGCCGATCGTCGGGGCGTAGGAGCGGCCGTTGTCGTTGACCACGATGACGATGTTGCGGTCCTTGCCGGCGGCGATGTTGTTCAGCGCCTCCCAGGCCATCCCACCGGTGAGCGCACCGTCGCCGACGACCGCGACGACGTGCCGCTGCTGGCCGGTGAGGGCGTAGGCACGGGCGAGGCCGTCGGCCCAGGACAGCGACGTGGATGCGTGGCTGTTCTCGACCAGGTCGTGCTCGCTCTCGGCGCGGCTGGGGTAGCCGGACAGGCCGCCGGTCTTCTTCAGCCGGTCCCAGCCCTCCTGGCGGCCGGTGAGCATCTTGTGCACGTAGGCCTGGTGCCCGGTGTCCCAGATCATGCTGTCCCGGGGTGAGTCGAACACCCGGTGCAGCGCGATCGTCAGCTCGACGACCCCGAGGTTGGGGCCGAGGTGGCCACCGGTGCGGGACACCGAGGTGACGAGGAACTGGCGGATCTCGGTCGCCAGCTCCGTGAGCTGGGCGGGACCGAGCCGCTTCAGATCGGCCGGGCCACGGACGGATCGCAGGACGCTCACAGGACCTACTTTACGGACGCCCGGATCTTCGCACCCCCCGGCGGCGGACCGGGATCGCCGCGGTTGCGGCGCCCGGGCGCACGGGGAGATCAGGCGGTGGCGCTGCGCGCCGCGGGCACCTGCGGCGCCGGCGCGATCCGCACCACGTTGCGGCCGTCGCGCTTGGCTGCGTAGAGCGCCCGGTCGGCGACCGCGAGCACCTGCTCGAGGGTGCCCCCGTCCGACGGGAACGTCGCCCCGCCGACGGAGATGCTCAGTCCGGTGACCGTGTACTCGCCCTCGGGAGTGCACACGGTGACGTCGAGCATCGAGACCCGGTGCCGGATCCGCTCGGCGACGGCGTGCAGCTCGCTGCGACCGGAACGCTCGAGCGGAAGGTCGGGCAGCAGCACGACGAACTCCTCGCCGCCGAACCGGCCGACCAGGTCGTTCTCCCGGACCTCGGCACGCAGCGCGCCGGCGACCGCGGCCAGCACCTCGTCACCGGCGAGGTGGCCGTGCTCGTCGTTGACGGCCTTGAAGTGGTCCAGGTCGAGGATCAGCACGGCCACCGCGCCGCGGCTGCGCTGCGCACGGCGCAGCTCACGGGCCGCGCCGTGGTGCCAGGCGGCCGCGGTGAGCAGCCCGGTCTTGCCGTCGGTGTTCGCGGCCTCCTCGAGCTGACGCACGAGCACCGCACGGTGCAGGACCAGCAGCGGGGGCAGCACCAGCACGATCAGCCACGGGTTGGCGACCAGCGCCATTGCGGCGAGTGCTCCCAGGCACAGCGTCGCGAGTTCGAGGGCGTTGTCGTCCCAGTGGCCGAGCACATCGCCGGGGCGCGCGCCGGTGGCCGTGAGGGCGATCGCGCAGCCGACGAGCGCGGTGTTCACGGTGACGTAGAGGAGGACGGCCAGAGCCAGCGCGCCCAGGGTGGACGCGTCCTGCGGCCAGCCGTGCACGCCACCGATCGGACTCACGACGGCGTGCGCCGCGTACGCGGCGAGCACGACCGTGGCCGTGGTGAACACGTGCCGGTAGAGCGGCACCCGGGCGGGCCGCCAGACCCGGATCCACAGATGCAGGTACAGCGCCGCGATCACACCGGCGGCCAGCACGGGCGGCAGCAGCACGGCGGCCGCGAACGTCCACACCGAGCTGAGGTCGAAGTAGGACGTGCCGGCCACCCGGCGCCGGACCCGTTCGATGCCGGTGGCCACTTCGATGTGAATCAGCCCGAAAAGGACCAGCCACCCGGCGATGACGACCTGGCTGCCGGTGATCGGGTCGGCCATCGCACTCAATACGACCAATGAAAGGACTGCCGACTCCACCAGAAGGAGTGACAGGACCACCCGGCCGCCGAGCGACCACACGGCCCATCGGGTGATCCAGCGTGGCCAAGGCGACGACTCGTACACGACAGAGTCCCCCTCACGCACACTGTTGGTGTCGTGGGTCGAGATTAGTGACCCAGCCGTTCGGTGTCAGTGCCGCCAAGATCGCCCGACGGGGTGGAAAACATCGAGAAGCCCATAGCGGGGAGTGACGGGACCGCGCGCGGAAAAGTGGCTGTGCGTAACCGTGCGACGTGAGTGCCCACGTCGGAGCGCGCCGCCGGGCCGCCGCTCAGGACGGTTGAACCGGCGGCTCGGTGGCCGCGCGGGACAGCGGTGCCGGGCCGGGACCGTGCAGCCCCATCCGGACGAGGTTGCGGCCGGCGCGCTTCGCCGCGTAGAGCGCAGAGTCGGCGACCTCCATGAGTCCCTTGAGGTCGGCGCCGTCGTCGGGGAACCGGGCTCCGCCGACCGAGACGCTCAGCCCGGTGACGGTCAGCCGCCCGTCGGGCGTGGGGATGTGCACCGCGAGGCGGGCGACCCGGCGGCGGATCCGCTCGGCGACCGCCTCGAGCTCCTCACGGCCGTAGCTGCCGCCGTCGAGGCCGGGCAGCAGAACCACGAACTCCTCGCCGCCGAACCGGCCGACCAGGTCGTTGTCGCGGACCTCGGCCTGCAGTGCCTCGGCCACCGAGGAGAGCACCTGGTCGCCGGCCAGGTGCCCGTGCCGGTCGTTGACCGCCTTGAAGTGGTCCAGATCGAGGATGAGCACCGCGGCGCCGGCGTTCTGGCGCCGGGCCCGGCGGACCTCCCGCTCGGCCTGCGTGTGCCAGGCCGCCGCATTGAGCAGCCCGGTCTTGCCGTCCGTGCTGGCCGCCTGCTCGAGCTGCCGCACCAGGACGGCGCGGTGCAGGACCAGCAGGGGCGGCAGCACCAGCACGACGAGCCAGGGGTTGATGGCCAGCGCGGCGGCGGCGAGCGCGCCGAGGCACAGGGTCGCGATCTCGAGGATGTTCTCGTCCCAGTGGCCGAGCACCTGGGACGCGGTCGCATGCGGGGTGCTCACGGCGATGGCGCCGGCGATGAGACCGCTGTTGACCGTCGTGTAGGCCAGCAGCCCCAGGACGAGGGCCATCGGCGCGCCGCCGGCACCGACGCCGGTACCCAGCTTGCCGACGCCCAGATAGACCAGCACGGCGGAGGCGCCGTGACAGGCGAGGACGACGGTCGCGGTGCTGAAGATCTGGCGGTAGACGGGCACCCGGGGACGCCAGGCCCGCCACCAGAGATGGGTGAACACGACGACGACCACGCCGCTGGCCAGTGCCGGTGGCAGGAGGACGGCACCGGCGAACGTCCACACCGAGCTGAGGTCGACGTGCGGAGCAGCCTCGGTGACCCGCCGCCGAATGCGTTCCACGCCGACGGCGATCTCGGTGTGCAACACGCCGAGAACGCAGAGGGTGACCATTATGGCGAGATCCCCGCGGTCGGCATGCGTACCCGGGATGTGGGTGAGGACCAGTGCCAACGCGGTCAGCTCGACCACGAAGACGGGCATGAGAACTCGCCCGGGCATGCTCCATACGGCCCATTGGCCGGCCTTCGACGGCCGAGCCGGCGCTTCTCCCGGCCCGGTCTCGTCAACCGGATTACTGGCCATTCATACTCTCAGTCATTCGCCTGTCACCGCATGTGAGCCTAGTAGATGAGCCCGAGAGTGTCACTCAGCCAGAGGTCGGACGAGGAGTCGGCGTGACGAACGGCATTCGACACGGAACGTCAACACTGCGCGCGGATCGGCGGACGGGAGTGCAGATCGTGCGCAACAAGAGCTGGTGATCACCGGCCATATCCCCGAGATGGAATCGAGGGGCGGGATCGATGTCCCGCGCCGGCACCCGGAGAGGAGAACTCACAGTGCGTAACACAGCTGGCGCAACAAGATGTGCTGGCCATTCAGCGAATCGATCATTCGACCGGCGGAGAGGAACGTTGATGCGCAACAAGAGCTGGTGACCCGTCGACCCGTACGACCTGCCGACGACTCACGAAAGGAGGGGAAATCGTGTGCAACAAGAGCTGGTGACGCCACCCGGATCGCTGTTCGTCGACGACACCGAGAGGGGAGAGCCCACCATGCGTGACAAGAGGACAAGAGGTCGTGCCCACCGATGCAGCATCCACGCGGATCAGCCGCACTCGAGCGCCCCGGCATCGGCCGCCGTGCGCCGCTCCTGGCCGGCCTGCCACCAGGCGTACCCGGCCACGGCGCTCGCGACCACCCCGGCGGCGCCGCAGACCGCCACGGCGGTCGTGGGCGACCAGCGCTCCGCGAGCAGGCCGCCGAGCAGCACCGCCAGACCCTGGGCGGCGACCAGACCGGACGCCGCGACACCCACCGCGCGACCCCGTTGGGCATCGGGGGTGGCCCGGACGAACGACGCCTGGGCCTGCACCAGGTATGCGGTGGCGAATGCACCCGTGAGCGCCCACAGCAGGATCGAGACCGGCAGGTTGGGAGAGAGCACGCAGGCGGCCAGTGGGAGCCCGGCGGCCACTGCGAGCCAGCCGATGAGCCTGGGCCGCCGCTCCGCCGGCACGAGCCGGGTGAACAGGAAGGCGCCCAGCACGCTCCCCGCCGGGTCCGCGGCCATGAGCAGGCCGATCGCGGCCGGCCCGCCGCCCAGCGAAGTGGCGTACGGCGCGGCGAGCCCCTCGGGCACGACGTAGAAGCCGACCAGCCAGACCAGGCACAGCAGCGACCGGCGCCGCGGATCGGACAGCACCATCCGGATCGCCCGGGCGCCGTCGCGCAGGATCTCGGTGGCCGGCGCCCGGCCGGAGGAGCGCGCGACGTCGTCGCGCGGGGTGTCGCGCGCAGCCACCCCCTTGCGCAGGATGACCGCGGACGCGACGAACGACACGGCATTGAGCCCCAGCGCGGCTGCCGGGCTCAGTACCAGCAGGAGCGCCCCGCCCATGGTGAACGCCAGCAGCTGGACCGCCTGGTTGGTGATCTGCCGGACGGCCATTCCCCGCTCGTACGCGTCGCCCTCGGGGAGCACCGCCGGTAGCAGCGCCGCCTGCGCCGCGCCGTGCGGCGAGGCGAGCAGGACCACCACCACCAGGAGCGTGCAGAGCGCCCACAGCGGCATGCCCGGCACCGCCATGGCACCGACCAACACCGCCCGCAGCAGGTCCACGACGATCATGAGCTCGCGACGGCGGTGCCGGTCGGCCAGCCCGCCGAGCAGGACCCCGCCCAGCAGCGCGGGCAGGAAGGTCAGCGCGTAGACCACCGCAGCCCAGGCCGCCGACCCGGTGCGGCCGTAGACGAGGACACTCAGCGCGACGCGGGCGAGCTGGTCACCGGCGACCGAGATCAGTTCGGCCCCCCAGAGAGCGCGGAACTCGGCCACGGCGAAGACCTGGCTCAACCCGGCCGCGCGCGCACGCTCCCCCGGCATGAGGCCGCGCCCCTCCCCCCGTGCGACACATCGACCTCGAGTGGGCGCGCGGATCGCGACGGCGCGAGCCCCCCGAGTGATCGCGACAACCGCTTCCCCCGGCATGACGGCGGAACCGAGCGTAGGCACCCGTGCGCACCAGGTCAGCTCAGGACACTCGAACTGCCCTGAACGGTTGATCTGACGCGCCGGGCGGACGCCGTGTCGGAGGGAAACGGACGATTCGCCCAGCCGTCACGGCAACGCCTCGGCCAACGAGACGTGCTCCAGGCCGTGGGCCGCGGCCACCTGCGGCTGCACCACCCGCCCGCGCGCGACAGTGACACCCGCGGCCAGCGCCGGGTCCGCCGTCACCGACCCGGCCAGGCACCTGTCGCCGAGCGCGAGAACGTAGGGCAGCGTGACGTCGGTCAGCGCCCGCGTAGAGGTGTCGGGCACCGCGGCGGGCATGTCGGCGACGCAGTAGCGACCCGGTACTCGTTGTTCTTGACCTCGCGTGGTACCCCGATGAGCACGAGGCCGATCGTGCCCCGGTCGAGTCGCGGCCACGTCACGATCGCGGGCCGGACGCCCGCCCGCAGCCGGCGCCCTCGTCCTCACAGGACGCTGCCGGCGAGTCCGGCGTGGACGCCGTCGCGAGCAGGTCGGTGACGTGGGCGATCTCGTTGACGGTGCGCACCGCGCGGCGGCCGTCCCGGCTCGCGATCACCCGGGTGATCCCGGTGTAGTCGAGCGGGAAGGCCAGCGTGCGCGAGATGTCGAGCAGGTAGGCCAGGTAGATGTTGATCACGCCGGCATGCGCGACGAGGACGGCGGTCTTCCGCCCCGGGTGCGTGGCGACGATCGACTCCACGGCGGTGACCACGCGCTCCCGGAACGCGCCGGCGTCGATGTGCGGGGGAAGCAGCCCGGCCCGCATCCGCTCCCACGCGGCCGGGTCCGCCCGGGCCATCTCGTGCACCGGCACGTAATGCTTCTCGCCGGCGTCGTACTCACGCAGGCCGGGCACCAGCCGCGGGGTGCGGTCGAGGGCGGCCGCCAGCGGCGACGCGGTGCCCTGCGCGCGGAGCAGCGGGCTGCTGTAGAGCCCGTCGACCCGGTCCCCGCGCAGCGCGCCGACCAGCCGCTCGGCCTGGCGCTCCCCCAGCTCGGTGAGCCCGGGGTCGGCGTTGCCGCCGTCGGCGAGGTCCGAGGGCCGCACGCGGTGCGGCAGCGCGTGCCGCACGAAGATGAGCTGCACGGGCTCAGGCGGCGGGCACGTGCTCGCCGTGCCCGGCCTCGCGCAGCGCGGCGCGCAGCTTCTCCGCGTGCCCGTCCTGCTCGGCGGCGTCCACGGACCTGGCGGCGGTGGCGAAGTCGAACGCCCCCATCTCCCAGGCCGGGAACACGTGCACGTGCAGGTGCGGCACCTCGAACCCGGCCACGATCAGCCCGACCCGCGGTGGCTG
The DNA here is from genome assembly GCF_012911935.1 of Pseudonocardia acidicola. Taxonomy (GTDB): domain Bacteria; phylum Actinomycetota; class Actinomycetes; order Mycobacteriales; family Pseudonocardiaceae; genus Pseudonocardia; species Pseudonocardia acidicola. The sequence continues at coordinate 161,642 of NZ_JAAXLA010000004.1, forward strand.
CCACACCGTGCGCATCGCGTTGCCGATGGTGTGCGCGACCACGGTCAGGTGTCCGATCAGCTCCGGATCGGCGTCCACCCAGTGGTCGACCTCCTCGCGGGGCACCACCAGCGTGTGGCCGGGGCCGAGGGGGTTGATCGAGAGGAAGCCCACGGCGCGGTCGTCGGACCAGACGAAGCGCCCGGGCAGCTCACCGTCGATGATCTTCGTGAAGAGGGTGCTCATCGGGGTAGACCCTACTGCCCCGGGCGGCGTCGGCGAACTGCTCCTATGGTCATCCGCATGGCCCGCACCATCGCGACGAACACCACCGTCGACCGCGCCGAGCTGATCGAGTTCCTCCGGCCGCGGCACCATCTCATCCTGCTGACGCCGCGCTCGGACGGCGGCGTGCAGGGCTCCCCCGTCACCGGCGGAGTGGACGCCGAGGGCCGCCTGGTCATCGCCACCTATCCGGAGCGGGCGAAGTCGGCCAACGTCGCCCGGCACGGCCGGGCGTCGGCGATCGTGCTCTCCGACGAGTTCAACGGCCCGTGGGTGCAGGTCGACGGCGACGCCGAGCTGCTCACCCTGCCCGAGGCGCTGGAGCCACTGGTCGAGTACTTCCGCTCGATCTCCGGCGAGCACCCGGACTGGCACGAGTACCGCGCGGCGATGACCACGCAGGGCAAGGCGCTGATCCGGATCACCCCCACGCGCTGGGGCCCGATCGCGACCGGCGGGTTCCCGGCCCGGCTCGCGGACGGCTGAGCCGGCGCCGCGGGGTCAGACCGCGCCGGTGCAGCCGTGCCGCAGCGCCTCGACCGCCTCGGCGCACCAGGCCGTCCCGCCGGCGGCCACGGCCCGGATCGCGTCCGCGATCTCGTCGGGGCTTCCGGGCTTGAGGACGAAGCCGACGGCGCCGGCGGCGTGGCTCTCGTGCACCGCGGCGCCTGCGATCGAGCTGGTCAGCATCACGACCCGGGCCGAGGGCAGCACCTTCTGCAGTTCCTGGGTGGCCTCGATGCCGCCCATCACGACCATGGACAGGTCCATGAGGACCACGTCGGGCTGCAGCCGCACCGCCGCCTCGCGCACGTCGCTCCCGTCCTCGCAGGCCCCGACGACGTCGAGGTCCGGGGCGTCGGCGAGCACCGCAGCCAGGCCGTGACGCACAGCGGCGTGGTCGTCGACGAGCAGGACACGGATCACGGAAGGCTCCGGCTGGTGGTCGGGCAACTACGCGGCGTTGGCCGCGACTACGAGGATGATGCCACCCCCGGAACGGCCGCGATCCCCAAATCAGGCCCCTGGGCAGCCGAATTGACCGCCTCGGTAGGTTGTCCGCCACCGCACTGGTTGTAACGTCATGGGCGTTTCGGGCGACCCAGGCTCCTGAAGCGGACACAGGGGTGCGCATGGAACGTCAGCAACAGGTCGCCGACACACCGGCCGGCAACGACGTGACCGCCGACGACGAGGCCGGTGACACCGTCATGGACGAGGGCCCCGCGCGGCGGGGCGATCTCCGCGTGCTCGTCGTCGACGACCACAAGACCTTCGCCGAGCTGCTGTCCTTCGCCCTGTCCACGGAACCGGGACTGGAGTGCGTCGGTACCGCGTCGAGCGCCGGGGAGGCGATCGCGGCGGCCCAGGAGCTGCGGCCCGACGTCATCGTCATGGACATCGAGATGCCCCGGCAGGACGGGCTCGCCGCAACCCGGCGGATCCGCGAGATCGCCCCGGAGTCGGTGATCGCGGTCGTCTCCGCGCACCGCGACCCGGAGTGGGTGGTACGGGCCGCGCAGGCCGGGGCCTCGGCGTTCGTCCCGAAGGACGGGTCGCTCACCGAGATGCTCGACGTGCTGCGCCGGGTGCGCAGCGGGTCGATGCTCGTCGCCCCCTCCACGTTCGGCCCGAACGGGCCGCCGGTGGCCCCGCGCGCGGCGGCGGTCCCGGTGCCCACGCTCACCCAGCGCGAACTGGACGTGCTGAACTGCCTCGGTAAGGGCATGCCACCCAAGTCGATCGCCCGGGTGCTCGGCATCAGCCTGCACACCTGCCGGGGTTACGTGAAGTCGCTGCACGCCAAGCTCGGCGTGCGCTCGCAGCTGGAAGCCGTGGTGCGCGCGCAGAAGCTGGGCCTCATCGAGGCCCCCGACGAGCGCTGACGAGCCCGGGATGAGCCCGGGATGAGCCCGGAGAACGGTCGCTGGGCCTCCAGCGCTGAGGAGCGGGTGCGCCGCGACGTCGTGCTGTTCATCGTCGTCGCCGTCGTCACGCTGGCCGCGGTGTCGGTGGGCGCGGTGCTCGGGGCTCGGCAGGTGGCCCGGGGGGATGCCCTCGCCGACGCCGAGCGGACCACGCAGCGCCTCGCCGATCTGGTGGTCGGCCCGCTGCTGATCGATGTGCTGGCCGGCGACCGGGCCAGGCGGGCCGAGCTCGATCAGGCGGTCGTGAACCGGCTGCGCGACGGCATGTTCTCCGAGCTGACCGTCTGGCAGGCCGACGGCCGCATCGTCTACGCGAGCGACACCACGCAGATCGGCGCGATCGAGCCGGTCCCGGCCGAGGTCACCGCGGCGATCGAGCGCGGTGAGACCAGCTCCGGGCTGGAGGAACAACCCGAGGCCGGCGCGGTGCCGGGCGAGCAGGGATTCGTCGAGGTCTACGTCCCGCTGCGGCTCCCCGGCCGGACCCCGCTCGCCTTCGAGATCTACTACAGCGCCGACAAGCTCAACCGGCAGGCCGCCGCCCTGGCCGCCCGGGTGGTGCCCCTCGCCCTGGGCGCCCTGGTGCTGCTGCAGGTGGTGCAGATCCCGATCGCGGTCTCGCTGGCCCGCCGGGTGCGCCGGCACGAGAACCACCGCTGGCACCTGCTCGAAAGCGCGCTGTCCGCGTCGGAACGCGAGCGCCGGCAGATCGCAGCGGACCTGCACGACGGCGTGGTCCAGGACCTCGCCGGCGCCGGGTACGCGCTCGGCGCGCTGCGCCGCGACCTCCCCGAGCACCGGCACGGCGCGCTGGACGCGGTGAGCACGGCCGTGCGGGGGTCGGTCGACCAGCTGCGCCGACTCATGGTCGACATCTACCCGCCCGACCTCAGCGGCGGCGGGCTGGCCGGTGCGATCGGCGACCTGACCGGGCGGCTGCGCGAGCGCGGTGTCGCGGTGACGCTGCAGATCCAGCCGCTGCCCCCGGTCGACGCGGAGACCGCGGCCGCCCTGTACCGGGTGGCCCGCGAGACCCTGTCCAACGTGGCGCAACACGCCCGGGCCGGCGCCGTGACCGTGCACCTGGGGCCGGATCCCGAGGATCCGCAGCACGTGCTGTTCACCGTCGACGACGACGGCGTCGGCATCGCGCCGGAGCGGCTCGACCGACGCGCCGAGGGCCATCTCGGGCTGCGGCTGCTCATCGACCGGGTGGACGCGCTGGGCGGCCGGTTCACCGTGGAGCCTCGTTCCGAGGGCGGCACCCGGGCGTGTGCCCGGGTGCCCGCCCGCACCGCCGGCTGACCGCTCCGCAGGACGGACCCCCAGTTCTCGGGGGGTGCGGGACCCCCGCGCGAGGCTGCCGGGCAGGTGCCCCGGGCCGCACAGTGACTCCCGACAGCACCGGCAGCCGGTCGAGCCACAGCTCACCCCAGCGAAGCGGTGCGCGGCGGCGGGCCCCGACATCCGGCGCCGAGGGGCACGTCCACCACCGCCCACGCAGGGGAAGAAGGGATGACCGTGCACGCCCTCAACCGCAGGGATCTCCTCAAACTGTCCGCGCTGGGCGCGGCCGCGCTCGTGCTGCCGCTGGAGCGCGTGGTGAGCGCGAAATCGGCCTCCCGGATCGCGGCCAGCAAGCTCCCCAAGCCCTACACCGTGCCGTTCGCCGTGCCGCCGGTGCTCACCCCGATCACCAAGAACGGCGTCGACCACTACCACATCGCCCAGCGGGCCGGCGTCGCCGAGATCCTGCCCGGCGTGAAGACCCCGGTCTTCGGCTACAACGGCATCACGCCCGGCCCGACCATCCGCGCCACCCGCGGCCGCCCGGTCGCGATCCGGATGACCAACGAGCTGCCGGCCAGGCACCCGCAATGGGGCTACGAGCCGTGGACGTCGTGCCACCTGCACGGTTCGGCGTCGAAGCCGCAGTACGACGGCTACGCCAGCGACATCACCCGTCCCGGCCAGATCAAGACCTACCGCTACCCGAACAGCCAGGACGCCCGGACGCTCTGGTATCACGACCACGGCGTGCACCACACCGCCGAGAACGCCTACATGGGGCTGGCCGCGCAGTACCACCTCATCGACGGCCTCGAGCAGTCCCTGCCCATTCCGAAGTGGATCGACGGCCGCAAGCCCGAGGAGCAGTACGAACTGCCGCTGATCCTGGCCGACAAGATCTTCGCTGCCGACGGCAAGTTCATGTACGACGACAACGGCCACTCCGGTCTCTACGGCGACGTCATCCTGGTCAACGGCCGCCCGTGGCCGGTGCTGAAGGTCGAGCAGCGCAAGTACCGCTTCCGGGTGCTCAACGCGGCGCTGTCCCGCGGTTTCCGGCTGCAGCTGTCCACCGGCGACCCGATGACCGTGATCGGCACCGACGGTGGGCTGATGGCGAGGCCGCAGCCGACCACGCAGCTGCGCCTGGGCATGGCCGAGCGCTACGAGATCGTCATCGACTTCGCGAAGTACAAGCCGGGCCAGCGCGTCGAACTGCGCAACCTCGGCGTCAAGAACTCGGTCGACTACGACAACACCGGCCGGATCATGGCCTTCGACGTGACCGGGCCGGCCAAGGACACCGCGAACAACGCGGTCGCCGGCCCGGACGGGCTGCTCAACCCCAACCCCCCGGCGATGGACCTGACCTCGGCCATGGCGGTGAAGAAGCGCAAGCTCGAGGTCGAGCGCAAGAACGGCATGTGGGTCATCAACGGCACCACCTGGGACGACGTCGTCAGGTCCGACTACCGCAAGGTGGTCGCCGATCCCGAGCTGGGCGCCGTCGAGCAGTGGGAGATCGTCAACAAGTCCGGCGGCTGGTTCCACCCGGTGCACATCCACCTGGTCGACTTCAAGATTCTGGACCGCAACGGCAAGGCACCCTACAACTACGAGCTGGGCCCCAAGGACGTCGTGTACGTCGGGGAGAACGAGACCGTCAACGTGCTCACGCGGTTCGGCCCGGAGAAGGGCCGCTACATGATCCACTGCCACAACCTGCCGCACGAGGACCACGACATGATGACCCAGTTCGAGGTCGTCGGTAACAGCGAGGGCGGCCCCGATGCCGACGACCCGATGAAGGCCGATCCCGCCACCGGGATCCCGGACCCGCTGCCGGACCTGTGATGGCCGCCGTCGTCGAGACCCGCCCCGTGGACCGCGCCGAGCGGAACTGGCGCCGCGCCGCGACCTGGAGCGTCGACATCACCGCGGCACTGCACGTCACCGTCGGTCTGGATCACCTGCAGCACAGCACGGTGTTCGCGGCGTTCTTCTTCGCCGTGGCCATGGCCCAGGCCGGCCTCGGCGAGCGGCTGCGCCGCGCGGGGGCCCAGGGCATGCCGGCCGCCGGGGTGGCCGGGACGGTCGCTCTGCTGCTGCTCTACCTGCTCACCCGGCTCACGGTGCTCCCGCTGCACGCCTTCAACGACCGGCCGGAGGCCACCGACGTGCTCGGCATGCTCGTGGTCTGCCTCGAACTGATCACCGTGGCCGCGCTGGCCGCCCTGGCCGGGGGCCGCCGGCGGGCGCGGCTGCTCGACGGGGTGCTGCTCGTCGGGTTGGGGGTGTGGGCCGCGTGGCTGACCGGGATCCTGGCCTGACCCCTCCCGGTGCCGTCGACCGGCCGAGCCGGGCCGGGCGGATCCTGGTGCCCGCGGCGCTGGCCGTGGTCACCGCACTCGTGCTGGCCCGGCTGCTCGGCTTCGAGCCGGTGCGGATCCCGTCGGACAGCATGGCGCCCACGCTGATCAGGGGTGACCAGGTCGTCCTCGACCACCGTGCGTTCATCCCGGCCCGCGGCGACCTCGTCGCGTTCGCCGACCCGACCGGGGCGGCCGAGGACGGCCTCGTCGTCAAGCGGGTGGCCGCGGTCGCGGGCGACCAGGTCGGCCTCGAGGACGGCGTGCTGGTCGTCAACGGGGCGCCCGTCGTCGAGCCCTACGCCGACCAGAGCCGGCTCGACGGGGTCTACCTCGGCCCGCTGACCGTGCCGCCGGGCCGGCTGTTCGTCCTGGGCGACAACCGGGGTGACTCGGTCGATTCCCGGCAATTCGGCCCGATCGACGCCGACTCCGTCGTCGGCCGCATCCACCTGCGGCTCTTCCCCTCCCCCGGCCCGCTCTGAGCCCGCCCGGACCCGCCGCGGGTGACACGCCCCACCGCTGCAACAGGCGGACCGTCGGGTCCCTCAGCTAGCGTTGTGGCAACGGGTCAGCGACGTTGCTGCCACCGCGAGACGACGAACTACACATCGGCCGTGGCCGGGAAATGGGGAGCTCATGCGGCCGTGGCCAGGCAGCGCCTATCCGCTGGGCGCCAGCTACGACGGCGCCGGAACCAACTTCGCGATCTTCTCCGAGGTCGCCGAGCAGGTGGAGCTGTGCCTGTTCTCCGATGACGGCGAGGAGACCCGGGTCCGGATGACCGAGGTCGACGGGTTCGTCTGGCACTGCTACCTGCCGAACGTCGAACCGGGCCAGCTCTACGGGTACCGGATCCACGGGCCCTACGACCCCGCCCGGGGTCTGCGCTGCAACCCGAACAAGCTGTTGATCGACCCCTACGCCAAGGCCCTCGACGGCCCGGTCAAGTGGGACGAGGCAGTGTTCGGCTACACCTTCAGCGACCCCGACAGCCGCAACGACGCCGACTCCGCGCCGTTCGTGCCCAAGTCGGTGGTGGTCAACCCGTATTTCGACTGGGGCTCCGACCGCCCGCCGAAGATCCCGTACCACGAGACGGTGATCTACGAGGCGCACGTCAAGGGCCTCACGATCCAGCACCCGGAGATCCCCGAGGAGCTGCGCGGCACCTACGCCGGCATCGCACACCCGGTGATGATCGAGCACCTGCAGCGGCTCGGGGTGACCGCGGTCGAACTGATGCCGGTGCACGAGTTCATCACCGACCATCACCTGCAGGAGAAGGGCCTGGCGAACTACTGGGGCTACAACACGATCGCCTTCCTCGCCCCGCACCACGCCTACACGATGGACGGCGGCCGGCCGGGCAGCCAGGTGCAGGAGTTCAAGGCGATGGTCCGGGACCTGCACGAGGCGGGCATCGAGGTCATCCTCGACGTGGTCTACAACCACACCGCCGAGGGCAGCGACATGGGCCCGACGCTGTCCATGCGCGGCATCGACAACGCGGCGTACTACCGCCTCGTCGAGGACGACCAGCGCTACTACATGGACTACACCGGCACCGGCAACTCGCTGAACGTGCGCAACCCGCACACCCTGCAGCTGATCATGGACTCGCTGCGCTACTGGGTCACCGAGATGCACGTCGACGGGTTCCGGTTCGACCTCGCGTCGACGCTGGCCCGGGAGTTCTACGACGTCGACCGGCTGAGTGTGTTCTTCGATCTCGTGCAGCAGGACCCGGTGATCAGCCAGGCCAAGCTCATCGCCGAGCCGTGGGACGTCGGCCCCGGCGGCTACCAGGTCGGCAACTTCCCGCCGCTGTGGACCGAGTGGAACGGCAAGTACCGCGACACGGTGCGCGACTTCTGGCGTGGCGAGCCGGGCACCCTCGGCGAGTTCACCTCGCGGCTCACCGGTAGTTCCGACCTCTATCGGGAGGACGGCCGAAGGCCCTACGCCTCGATCAACTTCGTCACCGCTCACGACGGCTTCACCCTCGCCGACCTGGTGTCCTACAACGAGAAGCACAACGAGGCCAACGGCGAGGACGGCAACGACGGCGAGAGCCACAACCGCTCCTGGAACTGCGGGGTGGAGGGCCCGACCGACGACGCCGCGGTCCTCGACCTGCGCGCCCGCCAGCAGCGCAACTTCATCACCACGATGATGGTCAGCCAGGGCGTGCCGATGCTGCTGCACGGCGACGAGCTCGGCCGCACCCAGGGCGGCAACAACAACGTCTACTGCCAGGACAGCGAGATCTCCTGGATGGACTGGTCGCTGGCCGGCAAGAACGCCGGGTTGATCGGCTTCACCGCCGGGGTCGCCGCCCTGCGGGCCGCGCACCCGGTGTTCCGCCGGCGCCGGTTCTTCGACGGTCGCCCGATCGCGCCGCGGCGGCGCGACTCGGTCGCCGACATCGCGTGGTTCGCCCCGTCCGGCGAGGAGATGACCGATCAGGACTGGGACTCCGGCTTCGGCAAGTGCGTGACCGTGTTCCTCAACGGCGACGGCATGTCCGAGGTCGATCCCCGTGGCGAGCGGGTCACCGACGACTCCTTCCTGCTGTGCTTCAACGCGCACTGGGAGGACATCGAGGTGACGCTGCCGCCCGCGGAGTACGGCTCCCGGTGGGCGATCGTCGTCGACACCGCGGCCGGCGAGGTGCTCACACTGACCACCGTGCCGGGTGTGGTGGCCGCCGAGCCGCCGACCGTGCAGGCCGGTGTCACGCACACCGTGCCGGCCCGTTCCCTCCTCGTACTGCAGCGAACGGAGTGACGCCGCCGATGAGCCCCGCCATCCCCCGGTCCACCTACCGGCTGCAGTTCTCGAAGGACACGACCTTCGCCGACGCCGTCGAGCTGGTGCCCTACCTCGACGCGATGGGCATCGGCGCGCTGTACGCCTCCCCGCTGCTGGAGTCGGGCGCGGGGTCCAACCACGGCTACGACGTCGTGGACCCGACCCGGGTCTCGGCCGAGCGCGGCGGTGAGGAGGGCCGCCGCGCGCTGGTCGCCGCGCTGCGGGCGCACGGGCTGCAGTTGCTGCTCGACATCGTGCCCAACCACGTCGGCGTCGAGGTGGCCAGGGCGAACCCGTGGTGGTGGGACGTGCTCACCCACGGCCGGTCGTCGCAGTACGCGTCGTACTTCGACATCGACTGGGCGGCAGGACCGGTGCTGCTGCCCGTCCTCGACGCGAACGAGGAGAAGGCGCTCTCCGAGCTGTCGCTGGCCACCGACGAGGCCGGGCGTCCGGAACTGCGGTACTACGAGCACGCGTTCCCGGTGGCTCCGGGCACCGACGGCGGCACCGCGCAGGAGATGCACGAGCGCCAGCACTACCGGCTGGTGTCGTGGAAACGCGGCGCCGCCGAGCTGACCTATCGGCGCTTCTTCGACGTCTCCACGCTCGCCGCGGTGCGCGTGGAGGACCCGGCGGTGTTCGAGGCGACGCACCGCGAGGTGCTGCGCTGGGTGGCCGCCGGTGAGGTCGACGGGATCCGGGTCGACCACCCGGACGGGCTGTCCGACCCGGGCGGCTACCTGCGCCGGCTGCGCGCCGCGATCGGTCCGGACCGCTGGCTGCTGGTCGAGAAGATCCTCGGCGTCGGTGAGGAGCTGCCGGCGTCCTGGCCGGTCGACGGCACGTCCGGGTACGAGGCGCTGCGCGAGATCTGCGGGGTGTTCGTCGACCCGGACGGCGCCGGGCTGCTCACCCAGTTCGCGGCCGAGCACACCGGGGTCAAGGTCTCGGCGCACGCCGCCGAGCACCAGGGCCGCCGCGAGGTGGCCGACACGATCCTGGCCGCCGAGGTCCGGCGGATCGGCGAGGTCGCGCGCACGGTCGGGCAGGTGGCTGCGGCGGTGGCCGAACTGGTGGTCGCGCAGGCCGCTGCGACGGAGGCCGCGGTGGCGGCCGGGTCGCCGGCCGGGGCACCGGAGGCCGGGGCACCGGACATCGTCGGCGACACCACGGCGAGCGCGCCCGCCACACCCGCCGACGCCGGTGCCGAGCCGCTACGCGCCGCGGTGGCCGAGCTGCTGTGTGGCTTCCCGGTCTACCGCAGCTACCTGCCCGAGCAGCGCGCCGCGCTCGACGTCGCCGTCTCGGTGGCCCGGGCCAACCGCCCCGAGCTGGCCGGCGTCGTCGACGCGCTCCACGCCGCGCTGCTGGCCGACCCCACCGGCACGCTCGCCACCCGGGTGCAGCAGATCTCCGGGATGGTCATGGCCAAGGGCGTCGAGGACACCGCGTTCTACCGCTGGAACCGGTTCGTCGCGCTCAACGAGGTCGGCGGCGACCCGGCGCGCTTCGGCGTCTCCCCCGCCGAGTTCCACGCCCGCGCCGCGGCCCGCGAGGCCGGTCGCCCGGCCACCATGACGACACTGTCCACACACGACACCAAGCGTTCCGAGGACGTGCGGGCCCGGCTCGCGGTGCTGGCCGAGATCCCGGGCGAGTGGACCGGCGCGATGCGGCGCTGGTCCGCCCGCCACCCGCTGCCGGACCGGTCGCTGGAGCTGCTGGCCTGGCAGTGCCTGGTCGGCGCCTGGCCGATCTCCGCCGATCGGCTCCGCGGCTACCTCGGCAAGGCGTCCAAGGAGGCCAAGCTCGTCACCAGCCACGTCGAGCCGGTCGCCGAGGTCGACGAGGCGATCGCCGCCTGGCCCGACCAGGTGCTCGGCGACGCCGACCTCGTCGCCGAGATCGAGGCGTTCGTCGCCCGGATCGCCGGGCCCGGGTGGTCGAACTCGCTGGGCCAGAAGCTGCTGCAGCTGGCCGGGCCGGGCGTCCCCGACGTCTACCAGGGCACCGAGCTGTTCGAGTACTCGCTGGTCGACCCGGACAACCGGCGACCGGTGGACTTCGCGGGCCGGCAGGCGCTGCTGGCCCGGCTCGACGACGGCTGGCTACCCGAGATCGACGCCGACGGCGCGGCGAAGCTGCTGGTCACCGCGAGTGCGACGCGGTTGCGCCGGTACCGGCCCGAGCTGTTCACCGGCTACCGCCCGGTGGCTGCCGAGGGCCCTGCGGCGGGGCACGCGATCGCCTTCGCACGCGGCTCGTCGCTCGTCGCGGTGGCCACCCGGCTGCCGGTCGGGCTCGCCACCCGCGGTGGCTGGGGCGACACGGTGCTGCCACTGCCCGACGCGGCGACCGACTGGCACGACGTGATCTCCGGGGAGGCCGTCGACGGCGCTGCGCCGCGCCTGGATCGGCTGCTCGCGCGGTACCCGGTCGCGCTGCTCGTCCGTCCGGCCTAGCACCCGGGCGTTCCCCGTCACGTGCTCCGGCATCGCCGGATCACCCGTTGGGTGCGACCGCGAACACCGGCGCACCCGGCCGTACCAGCCCCCGCGCGGACGCCCGGACCGTCGGTGCGGGGGCCGGTCCGTCCGTCCACAGGCGAGGATGGTTCGAACATTCGCGGCGGCACGCCGTCTCGTGTGTCCGATTGTGGATCGCATCCGCTCCGGTGACCTGCGCCACAGCTAGGCTCCCGCGCGTCGGGGGACCCGGCCCGCACAGCTCAGGAGGACGAGATGGCAGCTCGCCCCGCACCACTCGAGTCGATCAACGTCGGCGACATCCGCATCACCTACATCCCGGACGGAGACGCCACGGTCGACGCGACCACGGTGTTCCCGGCCGCGAACGACACACTCTGGGAAGCGCACCGCGAGCTGTTCACCGACGACGGCAAGCTGCTGATGACGATGGGCAGCTTCCTGATCGAGACCGCCGGCCGCACGATCCTCGTCGACCTCGGCTTCGGCGACATGACCGTGCCGTTCGACGCGGTGGGCGGGGTGTTCCGCGGCGGCGGGCTGCTGGACAACCTGGAGCGGGCCGGGTTCCGGCCGGGCGACATCGACACGGTGTTCTACACCCACATGCATCTCGACCACGTGGGCTGGACCTCTCGCGGCGGCACGCTGACCTTCCCCGACGCCCGGCACGTGGTGGGCGAGGGCGAGTTCGAGTTCTGGCAGGGCGTCACCGATCCGGACCTGGCCGTCGTCGGGCCGAACCCGGACACGGTGCAGGCGCCGCTGAAGGGCCGCGTCGAGTCCGTGGGCGACGGCGAGGTCATCGCGCCGGGCGTGAACGTGCTGGCCAGCCCAGGCCACACCCCGGGGCACTGCTCCGCGGTCGTCTCCTCGGGCAGCGAGCGCGCGATCATCCTCGGCGACGTGGCGCACTGCCCGCTGCAGCTCAGCGAGGGCGACCTGCGGATCATCTTCGACGTGGACCAGGACACCGCGGCGCGGACCCGGGACCGGATCGCCAAGGAGCTCGAGGGCGACGGTCGGACCCGCGCCGCCGACGGTCACTTCCCCGGCTCGGTCTTCGGGCGGGTCGTGCAGGCCGAGGGCCGGAAGTGGGTCAGCCTCTAGAGCGGTTGCGGGGGAGAGACCCGGCGGGCGATCGGAAGAGCGCTCGCCGGGGGCCCGGCGAGCGTCACACCCGCAACGGCCCGGCCCGCTCGGCGCGCGGCGCGCGCGGACGGCAGGATCTGGGCGTGGCTGAGTACGCGGTGTGGGCGCCGCAGCGGAACAAGGTCCGGGTGCTGGTGGACGGCACCACCCACTCGATGACACGCAGCGGGGACGGCTGGTGGCGCGCCGAGGTCGAGGACAACGGCCCGGGCACCGCCTACGGATTCCTGCTCGACGACGACGAGACCCCGCTGCCCGACCCCCGGTCGCTGTGGCAGCCCAACGGGGTGCACGCGGCGTCGCGCCGCTACGACCACGACGCGTTCTGGTGGACCGACCAGAGCTGGACCGGGCGCCCCCTGGCCGGCAGCGTGCTCTACGAGCTGCACATCGGGACGTTCACCGAGGAGGGCACGTTCGACGCGGCGATCGGCAGGCTCGACCATCTGGTCGCGCTCGGCGTCGACATGGTCGAGCTGCTGCCGGTCAACGCGGTCGACGGCCCGCGCAACTGGGGCTACGACGGTGTCGGCTGGTACGCGGTGACCGAGAACTACGGAGGCCCGGACGCGTTCAAACGGTTCGTCGACGCGGCGCACGGGCGCGGCCTGGGCGTGGTGCTCGACGTGGTCTACAACCACCTCGGCCCGTCCGGGGCGTACCTGGACCGTTTCGGGCCGTACTTCGCCGGCAGCAACATCTGGGGCCCGTCGCTCAACCTCGACGGCGCGTACTCCGAGGAGGTCCGCCGGTACGCGATCGACAACGCGCTCATGTGGCTGCGCGACTTCCACGTCGACGCGCTGCGCCTCGACGCCGTGCACGCGCTGCGCGACAGCCGGGCCACCCACCTGCTCGAGCAGTTGGCGATCGAGGTGACGGCCCTGGAGGCGCACGTCGGCCGTCCGCTCTCGCTCATCGCGGAGTCCGACCTCAACGACCCCCGGCTGATCACAGCCCGGGAGGGCGGCGGCTACGGCCTGGACGCCCAGTGGACCGACGACATCCACCACAGCCTGCACGCCGTGCTCACCGGCGAGGCCCAGGGCTACTACGCCGATTTCGCGGCCGCCGGGCTGACCGGCCTGGGCCACGTGCTGTGCCGGGCGTTCCTGCACGAGGGCACGTGGTCGAGCTTCCGCAACCGCAACCACGGCGCGCCCGTCGACACCGCGCGGATCCCGGGACACCGGTTCCTCGCCTATCTGCAGAACCACGACCAGATCGGGAACCGGGCCGCCGGCGACCGGCTCACCCGGACCCTCTCCCCCGGCCTGCTGGCCTGCGGCGCCGCGCTCGTGCTCACCTCCCCGTTCACCCCGATGCTGTTCATGGGCGAGGAGTGGGGCGCGCGCACGCCGTGGCAGTTCTTCTCCTACTTCCCCGAGGAGTCGCTGCGCAGCGCCGTGCGGGAGGGCCGCATCGCGGAGTTCGCCGAGCACGGCTGGGGCTCCACCGCCGACGCGGCCGAGGTGCCCGACCCCAACGCGCAGAGCACCTTCCTCGACTCGAAGCTCGACTGGACCGAGCAGGAGCAGGAACCCCACGCCACCCTGCTCGCCCTGCACCGGGAGCTGATCGCCCTGCGGAAGGCGTGGCCGGAGCTGTCCGACCCGTGGCTGGACAACGTCGAGGTCGAGATCGACGAGGAGGCGCGCGCCGTCGTCGTGCACCGCGGCAAGCTGCGGGTCGTGGTGAACCTCGGCGCCGCGGACGTGACGCTCGCCCTCGACCGGCCGGTCGCGCGCATCCTGCTCGCCTCCGAGCCCGCCGCGGCCGAGGAGAACGCGCTGATCCTGCCCCCGGAGGCGTTCGCGATCGCCCTCGTCGTCTGAGCCCGGCTCCGGGGCTCAGGCGGCGAGGCGGGTGCCGGTGGTGGCGGCGAAGGTGTGCACGTCGGCGGTGTCGCGCAGCGCCACGGTGATCGCCTGCCCGATGGCCGGGGGCCGGCGGGCGTCGGCCCGGACGACCAGCCGGGTCGGCTCACCGGTCGCGCGCGTCGTCCCGTACACGTAGGCGTCGGCGCCGAGCTCCTCGACCAGTTCCACGATGAGCTCGAGGCCGGCCTCCGACGCCCCGGCCGCGACCAGCGCCTCCGGCCGCAGGCCGACGGTCACCTCGGCGGGCGTGTCGCGCGGGACGGGGACCTCCAGCCCGCCGATCCGCACGCCGTCGCCGGTCCGCGGCACGGTCAGCAGGTTCATCGCGGGTGAGCCGATGAACCCGGCGACGTAGGTGTTCACCGGCCGGTCGTAGAGCGCCCGCGGGGTGTCGCACTGCTGCAGCCGCCCGTCGCGCAGCACCGCGACCCGGTGCCCCATCGTCATGGCCTCGACCTGGTCGTGGGTGACGTAGACCGTGGTGGTGCCCAGTCGGCGCTGCAGCGCGGCGACGTTCGCGCGGGTCTCCACCCGCAGCTTGGCGTCCAGGTTGGACAGTGGCTCGTCCATCAGGAAGACGGCGGGCTCGCGGACGATCGCCCGGCCCATCGCGACCCGCTGCCGCTGGCCGCCCGACAGCGCGCGCGGCTTGCGGTCCAGGTACGGCGTCAGGTCCAGCAGCGCCGCCGCGTCGGCGACCTTGCGCGCCACCTCGGCCCGGCCGGCGCCGCGCAGCCGCAGCGAGAAGCCCATGTTCTCGGCGACGGTCATGTGCGGGTAGAGCGCGTAGGACTGGAACACCATCGCGATGTCGCGGTTCTTGGGCGGGACGCCCGAGACGTCGCGGCCGCCGATGTGCACCGCCCCCTCGTCGACGTCCTCGAGGCCCGCCAGCATGCGCAGCGCCGTCGATTTCCCGGATCCGGACGCGCCCACGAGAACGAGGAACTCGCCGTCGGGGATGTCGAGTTCCAAGCCGTCCACGGCGCGGACGGGCGGATTCCCGGAGAACACCCGGGACGCATTGCGGTACGACACTCCCGCCATCACCATCTCCCCTGCACACTCGTGGGCCGCCCGGAGCGTACTGCCCGAAATTGATCTCGACACCCACTGTGAGCAGCGCCAACCCATTGGCGCGCCGCGACACGCAGGGTTCACCGACCGGCCACGAGAATGCCATTCCCGGTTGTGACGGCGTCGTCGAAGCGCGCATTACCGTTCCGCTCCGTGATTCACCCGAACCGGCTTCCGGTGTTCGCCGGCATACCTTTCGGCGGCCGCGAGAGATGACCGTGGAGCGCGATCTGCTGCCCGAACGGCTCACCGGCGCGGCACCCGAGGTGGAACCGGTCCCGCGAACCCCGCGGCGGTCGTGGCGGGACACGCTGCTCGGACTGGCCTTCGTCGCCCCGGCGCTCGCCGGTCTCGGGACGTTCGTGATCTTCCCGCTGTTCCAGGCCGTGTTCCTGTCCACCCGGGGCACCGACATCCTCGGCAACCCCACCCGGTCGGTCGGGCTGGACAACTTCGCGGCGCTGCTCACGCCCGGGTTCGGCCGGGTGCTGCTGCAGACCGCCGTGTTCACCGCGATCGTCGTGGCCGGGGGCGTGGCGCTCCCGCTGGCGCTGGCCGTCCCGCTCGCGCAGCGGCTACCCGGCATGCGGGTGTTCCGCACCCTGTTCTCGCTGCCGTTCGCCTACTCCGCGTCGGCGGCCGGCGTCGTCTGGCTGATCATGGTCAACCCCGCGATGTCCCCGATCGACTGGGTGCTCGGGCTGGTCGGGATCGCCACCCCGGGCTGGACGACGAGCTCGGGCTGGGCGCTGCTCACTGTGGCCTGGGTGACGCTGTGGACGGTGTCGGGCTTCAACGTGCTGGTGCTCGCGGCCGCGTTGACCGCCGTCGACGAGGAGGTGCTCGAGGCCGCCCGCCTCGACGGCGCCACCGGCTGGCGCGGCTTCACCCGCGTGGTGCTGCCGCTGATCTCCCCCAGCGTCTTCTTCGTGGTCGTCACGACAACGCTGACCGCGCTGCAGGCCCTGGGCCAGATCCAGGTGACGACCGACGGCGGCCCGAACGGCAGCACCGCGACGCTGGTCTACGCGATCTACGACCAGGCCTTCCAGAACGGCAACAGCAACTACGGCCTGGCCAGCGCGCAGGGTCTGGTGCTGCTGGCCGTCGGCGTGCTGCTGGCGGCCGTCCAGTTCGGCGTCATCGAGCGAAGGGTGCACTACCGATGAGTCGGGTGACCCGGCCGAGCACGCGGCTGGCCACCGCCACCTACGTCTGGCTCACCCTCGCCGCCGTGCTGCTGCTGTTCCCGGTGCTGCTCACCGTGCTCGGCGGCTTCGTCGAGGCGTCGGCGCTGGTCGCCCGGCCACCCGGGCTGTTCGACGGCGACTACACCGTCACCAGCTATGTGCACGCCTGGCGCCAGCGCGTGGTGCCGCTGCTGCCCGCGTTCGCCAACTCGCTGTTCGTCGGCGTGGTGATCATGCTGGCGCACCTGGTCACCTCGTGCCTGGCCGGATACGCGCTGGTGTTCCTCCGCACGCCGCTTCGCACGCCGTTGTTCTGGCTGTTCATGGCGACGATCATGGTTCCGTACGAGGCGATCGTGGTGCCGAACGCGCTGCTGATCCGCAGCCTCGGCCTCGGCGACAACCGGTGGAGCCTGGTGCTGCCCTTCCTGGCGAACGGGTTCGGCGTGTTCCTCATGCGCCAGGCCTTCCGTCAGTTCCCCACCGAACTGCACCAGGCCGCCCAGATCGACGGCTGCGGCCACCTGCGATTCCTGTGCACGATCGTGTTGCCGACCGTCCGGCCCGCGCTCACCGCGCTCGCCGTCTGGTCGTTCCTGCAGGGCTGGAACATGTACTTCTGGCCGTTGATCATCTCGTCGACGAACAACTCACTGAACACCCTGCAGACCGCCGTGTTCGCGCTGCAGAACAACGAGGGCACCGAGCCGGGCCTGCTGCTGGCCGGCATCACGATCACGTTGATACCCACTCTGCTCCTGGTGATCTTCGGTCAGCGCTTCCTGGTCCGGGGCTTCACCGCGGGCGCGGTCAGATAGCTCACGAAAGGCAGACACCGTGCGTACGAAGCGAGGCCGCATCAGACGGGCCGGTCTACTGGCAGTGGCGCTGGCGGCCACGATCGGGCTCGCCGCCTGCTCGTCGGCCGCGAGTTCGGGCGGGTCGGCGCAGCAGGGCACCGTCACCGCGCCCGGGGCGGACGCTCTGAACGGCAAGGGCCAGGTGGACATCACGTTCTGGCACGCCATGACGGGAACCAACGGGGACGCGCTGGCGAAGCTCACCGACCAGTTCAACCAGCTGAACCGGGGACGCATCCACGTCAACCTGGCCTTCAAGAACAGCTACGACGACACCCTGTCGGCCTACAAGTCGGCGCTCAAGGGCGGTCAGCTGCCCGACGTCGTCCAGGTCTACGACATCGGCACCCGCTTCATGATCGACTCGAAGTCGGTGGTGCCGGTCCAGGCGTTCGTCGACAAGGACGGCTACGACACCTCCGACATCCAGCCGAACATCGCCGGGTACTACACCGTCGACAAGAAGCTGTACTCGATGCCGTTCAACACCTCCATGCCGCTGCTCTACATCAACAAGGACGCGTTCGCCAAGGCCGGCCTCGACCCGAACCACCCGCCCACGACGCTCGACGAGATCCGCGCCGCCGCCCAGAAGATCAAGGACACTCCGGGCGCGGGTGTGCAGTACGGCTTCGGCGCGAGCCTGTACGGCTGGTTCTTCGAACAGTTCGTGGCCGGCTCGGCGCAGAACCTGTGCGATGCCGACAACGGCCGCTCGGGTCGTGCGAACACGGTCGACCTGGCGACGGACGAGAACGTGAACCTGCTGAGCTGGTGGCAGAAGATGGTCGCCGACGGGCTCGCGCTCAAGCTGGACAGCAACACCACGAACGGCGACAACGCCTTCACCTCCGGCGCGGTGGCGATGACGCTGGAATCCACCGGCTCGCTCGGCGGCTTCCTCACGAGCACGGCCGGGAAGTTCGGGATCGGCACCGGCTCCTACCCGAAGATCGCGGCCGGGGACACCGGCGGGCCGATCATCGGCGGGGCGTCACTGTGGATCGTCGGCCAGGGCAAGGACGCCGCGCACGAGCGCGCCGCGTGGGAGTTCACCACGTTCCTGGGCAGTCGGCCCTCCCAGGTCACCTGGCACACGTCCACCGGGTACTTCCCGATCAGCAAGGGTGCGCTCACCGAGCCCGCCGATCAGCAGTGGGTCGCGCAGCGCCCGCAGTTCGCGACCGCGATCACCCAGCTCCGGCACACCGTGCTCAGCCCGGCCACCCAGGGCTGCTCGGTCGGAGTGCTCCCGCAGATCCGCAAGGACGTCGAGAACGCGATGCAAGCGGCGGTGCTCCAGGGCACGGACCCGAGAGCGGCCCTGACCACCGCGCAGAACGCCGCGAACCAGCAGATCGCGGCCTACAACGCCTCCCTCGGCAACTGACCTCCACCCCCACCCGCCCCGATGTCACGAACGGGCGGGTGGGGGTGGAGGTCAGTTGCCGAG
>NZ_JAAXLA010000050.1 GCF_012911935.1 Pseudonocardia acidicola
CGCATCGTCACCGCACAGCCCGCCTCGGCCGACGGCGAGCCGACCACGCCAACCGAGGCACTGACCGCATAAACTCAACCAAGATCACGCGGAGTCGATCTCATACACCAGCTCCGCGGACGTGGCCTCACTGAGGGCGTCGGCGAGGACGGCCCGCAGCGCGATGGCGGCGGTGGCCGCAAGGTCCGGCGGGGTGCCAGGTCCCGGCAGCGGGGGTGCCGGGGATGGGTTCACCGAATGCCCGGAGATCACCACGAGCCGGTCGATGCCCATTGCCAGCGCGGCGTCGAACGGGGCGTTGAGCCGCACGCCACCGTCGATGTAGTACCCGCTGCTGGCGGGCGGGTCGTCGATGTACTCGGGAGGGAAGACGGCCGGAATGGCCGCCGAGGCGAGCAGGTGGTCGACGCCCAGCGCGGCCGGGACGACATCGACCGCGTGCCCCCGCAGCGCCCGGACCGGCTGCGCCCCCTGGACGAACAGGCGGGAGCGGGCGGCCGACCCGGCCGGGGGGCAGACCGTCGCGGCCACCGCGAGGGATCGGACGAGGCCGCGGTCGATGTTGTCGGCCACCTGCTCGGGTGTGAACTCGCGCGTGGCCCGCTTTCGCAACGGGGTGGTGTCGAGCAGGGCGTCGGTCGGGCGGACGAATCGGCCGACGAGCCGGCCGCCGAGGAGCCGGGTGATCACCGGTGCCGCGGGCATCGGGGGGAAGAGCGGGTTTTCGAACACGTCGCCGAACCCGGTCCAGGTGTCCACCACGCTCTGCCCCGCCTGCGCGGCCGGCTGGTGGGCGAACTGGGCGAACAGCGCGGCGGTGAGCGCGCCCGAGCTGGTGCCGAGCAGAACGACCGGCCGGTGGCCGTCGGCGAGCAGTGTGGGGAGCAGCTCCGCCAACGCGCCAGCCTGGTAGGGGCCGCGAGCGGCGGCGCCGGACAGCAGCAGACCGACCCGCTCGCCGTTGTGCGGGGCGTTCTTCTCCGCCGCGCTCCCGCGGCGGGGCTGCTCGCTCTCTCGTTGCCTCATCGGCGCTCCTCCCCCCGGGCACCCGCACCGCGGGTTCCCCTGGCAACCAGGACGACCGGATGACCGTACGGAGGGCGGGGCCCGGCCGCGCCGTCCGAGCGCAGGCCGCCACGTAGGCAGGTCGCCCCCTCTGTGGTGCCTACAGTTGGCCCGCAGTGCGGCTCAGCGGGACTGCTCGGGCCCTTGAAAGTGCGGCGGCCTTCGCGCGGGAACCGTCGTCGTGGAGCTCACTGTCGGCACGGCCTACGAGCAGGGCCGCTCGTGCCCCACCGAGTCGTGCGGCTGCAGCCCGACCTGACCACCGAGGACTGCAGCGCACCGCGTGCCGCTCTGATCAGGGCTCGTTCGAACGCGCATGACGGCCGATGGACCCACGGCGGTGATCCGAGATTCGACGACTATCTGCGCAGTGAACTGGAGCGTTCGGTAAATCTCGCATCCGCTCGAGGCGTCGTCGTCGCGTTATGCACCTAGCCGTACAACAAGCGGGGCGAGCGCTCCCGACGGAGGGCTCTGGTCCGAAGACGAGCCCGAGCGTCATCGCCGAAGCGCTGACCAATATTGCCAAGGATGCTTCGGTCTCCGTCGTGGATGTCGAGGTGGCCGCTCAGCGGAGGCTACATGTCTGCGTTCGCGATAACGGGTGCGGTGGGCAAACCACGGGCCGATGTAGCGGACCGGCTAGACGGACTCCGCGGGCCGTTCTGGCTGAGAACGTCGAGTGGGCGTGGGATCAAACGTGGTGCAAAACAGGGTTCACACCTGAGTCGTGGAGCGATTCGTGCAGCCGGATCCGCAGCGTAAGTGCAGGCAGAGGCCGTTTGCGGCGTCGCACTGTTCCCTCATAATCCGTCAGGTCGTGGGTTCGAGCCCCACCCGCCCCACATTCGCCCTGGTCAGCGGTTTGTACGCCCGGACGCTGGAATGGATCAAGCCCGACTACTTCGTCATCGAGAACGTCGCGGCCTTCTTCCGCTCACCTCAGTGGGACCTGCTCCGAGCCGAGGTCGAGGACGGCACCCTCACCGACTACCGCCTGCAGCCCTATGTGCTCAACGCGGCGGAGTTCGGCGTACCACAGGTCCGCAAGTGCGCGGTCGTGATCGGCCGCCACCGTGACCGACCGCCGGTTCCCGACCCCACCGGGGAACTCGCAGGATCTCCACATCGGTGGGTGACTGTTGGAGAGGCTCTCGCCGACCTGCCGGCATACGTCCCGCCGGACGCCATCGACCTGCCCGAGGGACGCTTCGAGTTCGACGGAAAGGAGTTCCCCGGAGCCTTCAAGACCTCACAGCTGCACCCCACCCGCAAGATGACCGACGTGTCCCAGCAGCGGATTGCGGCCATCCCGCGCGGCGGCAACCGGTTCGACATCCCGGACGAGCTCCTGGCGCCGTGCTGGCGCAAGCACCGGACCGGGTCCCTCGACGTCATGGGTCGGCTCCGCGAGGACCGGCCCTCCGTGACCATCCGTACTGAGTTCGTCAAGCCGGAGAAGGGCCGCTACCTGCATCCGACACAACCACGCCCACTGACCCATGCGGAGGCGGCGCTGCTGCAGACCTTCCCGCTGGACTTCCAGTGGTGCGGTTCCAAGGTCGCAATCGCACGGCAGATCGGCAACGCGGTGCCGGTCCGCCTGGCCCAGGCGCTCGGCCGGACAATCGCCCGGATGTATGGCTGAGCTCGGGCGTGGGCTCTCGCGGTGGCAGGCAGTTTAGGAAGGAAGCCCACCCGCCAGGTGGCCCAGTCGGTCTGGCCTGGGCTTCTCCATGGCTGGTGGCGTCCACTGCGTGCGTTGTGCCGTGACTGTGCCGCCACGCAGCCCTCGGCCTGGCAGCCGTCTCGGCGCGTCGTGAGGATCATCACCGCCGTGCGCCCCCGATCTCCGAAGCCGCGCCGGGTGCGGGCAGAGCCCGCTGACATACTGTGCATGTGATCTCGTTCCCGGCTCCCGCACTTTGCCAGGGTGCGGACGAAGATCTCTTAATCGAGATTGGTGGAGTTGTCTTCCCAGGTTGCATTAAGCGCTCGCAGGGTGAGAATGGGCTGCGTCTCTGGGTTGAGGGCGGCCCCACTGATCCAGCCGTGCGCATCGATGCTCTCGCCAAGTTTCAGACCGTCTTGGGTGTGCTACGTGCTTGGAGGTCGGGCGCCGGTGAGCGTCGTGATGAGATGCGCGCTGGACTGGGGGACGGGCCCGTCCGAGACGAGGATGGGAACCAGTGGATCCTGGCGGGCTCGACAATTTCCTACGGAATAATGGGCGGGGAAATTGAGAAGCTCGCTGCGGGCGCCCGTCTGGGCCTCGACGCCAGTCAGAATCTGCGAAATGCCTTGTGGCTGAACGGTCGTTTGGATCAGACTGCGGCGGACTTCTATATGATTCACGAATACGCAGAAGAAGAGTTCGGTGGCACGAGAGGGATCACTGATGTTTTGGGCCTGTCGGGTAAGTCTCAATCGAGCCTAACCAAGTCGGCGAACAGTCTCTCGCCGCTCGCGGGCGGACGCCATGCTAAGGCTGACGCGGTCGCAGCTATGACGTTGGACGAGCAGTGCGAGTATGTAGCTGAGCTATTACGGCTGTGGATTGCGCAATACGAGTGACGGCGCTAGTGGGAGCAGTGCAGCCTGGTCTGCCTCAATGGCCGCGGAGCCGGCGCTTGATCGACAAGAGGTCAATCCGGCAAAGGAGGCATTGTGCAAGCGAACAACTGGTCTTGGCCGGCGCGACGGTCCGGTCGAGCGCTGGTTCGAGGCCAGGATGGACGTAATCAGCTATATGGAGTTGCTGCCCCTCTCCTCGCGGGCTTCTCCCTAACGCTTATCGGGGAACGGATGGTGACCCACAACAAGGTCAGATACACGCCTGCCGAGGCGTCGCATCCCGGCAGCAACCCCAGTGGGACCGAGCTGGCCAGGATGGTGGGCACGGCCACCGCCGCGCCGACCACGACAGCGACGCCCACCTCCGTTCGTGCCGACATTCCACGACGGCCACCGGGCGTCGCGGGGTGGTCCGAGCGCGGGTTCACGCCGTAAACCTTCCTCATCGTCCAGCCCGGTGCTTTCACGAGCGGATCACCGGACGGGCAACCGGGACGCTAGCTTGATCAAGCTGGCCGGATTATCGCCTCATTGCCGGCCCGCGGTGCGTACCCGCTGTTCGAGCGTGAACCACCGGGAGACCGCCTCGGCCCGGTTCGCCGCGCCGAGTTTCCGCAGGATGTGCTTCACGTGGGACTTCACTGTTCCCTCGGAGATGAACAGGCGGCTCGCGACCCCGGCGTTCGTCTCGCCTGCCGCCATCAAGCGCAGCACATCCCGTTCTCGACGGGTCAGCGGCAGTTCCGGCGATTCCGTTGAATGGACATCTGTGCCGTTGGAGGCGAGTTCGGGCCACTCCGGGGGGGTACCGGTGTATTCCAGCCCGCATCCGGAGAAGTCGTCGACCAGAGACGAGACACCGTTCGCGAGGCTGTTGACGGCGGCCTTCAGGCTGCCCAGGCGGTCGAGCAGCGACGCTCGCTGGAGCGTGTAACCGAAGCCATCCGTGAACATCGACAGCATCTCGAGGTCGAACTGGTCCATGTTGCGCCGCTGGTAGTAACAGTCTGCGTGGAGGAAACCGATGACGCGGCCCTCCGGCATGATCGGTGCGACGGCGTACGAGCGAGAGAGCGTAGCGTCGGCAATCTGGCGATGCACGCGAGGGCTCCGCAGGACGTCCATGACGACAAGCGGAACCTTGCGGCGCACGATCTCGGACTCGACGAGTCCCGGGTTCAGTCTCTGCGGGTTCTCACGGCCGATCTTGCAGACCTCCGTGGCCCATTCCGGATCGCCGTCGAAGTGGAGGTTCTCTGTAATCCAGAAGGCATCGTCGATACGGGAGAGGATTGCCCGGTCGAAGCCGAGCCGGCAGATCGCCGCGGGCGCCTGCTCGATCAACTGTTCCACAGAGCTGGCCCCATGCAGATGTGCGAGTGCCTCGCGAACTACCCTGAAGGCCGTCGTGCGACGGGCGAGTTCGGCCTCATGGATGCGGTCGCCCACCGTCTTGACCTTGACGAGCAACTCGACGAGGCTGCTACTCGTCGCCAGATTTTCCGCCGCCCCGGAATCCCCCCGCAGCGCTTCGTTCGTCAGCGCGGTAATGATGGACAACATGTCGCCGGCGGACTTGAAGTCACCGACTTCCTCCAGCAGCGGCAGGTCCTCTCGGGTGATCAATGCCTGAGCTGCCGCGATCACCTCACGGAGTTCGCTCAGATTGGCGCTCGGCAACACGACCCCAGAGGTGTCCCACAGATCACCTGGATCCTGGGCCTTCATGATGTCGACGCGATGAGCAGCAGATTGCATGACACCTCCTTGAGCGACCGCATCCTTGCGGGTACTACTGAGAGCATTGCCATCGTTGCAGTCTGTGATCAACGTAACGGTGGGCGACCGTAGCACACGGGGCAAGGGCCGTCGTCGGCATGCGCGAGCGGCAGAAGAGCCGGGTCATCGCTTGCGGCGGCGCGATTGAGGTGGCCTCTCAGGGCGGCCGGGATTGCCGGGGTCGGTGAGCCCGGTGTCGCCCCCATGCCCCGGCGCCAGGCCGCCCACTGCCGTCACCTCCCGTACGGAGGATGTAGATCCCCCGGCGGGAAGACGAAGTCCCGGCACGTGGCGCGGCAACATTCCTCGAGCGGCGAATCCGGTGATCGGAAATCGCCGCTGCTCGTGGCGTCGCAGATCCGACGACGGTTGCCGGGCGCGAGCGGCATCCCTTTGCGAGACGCCGCTCATCAACCTGTTCAGGGACCTGATCGAGGGAGTTCGATTGGCTGGGTATCGCCATCACCGGGGCACCGCATCCTGCGCCCTGGCGGCCGTCGCCGGGGCGACGCCCATGGCCGGCGGCGCGCATTCCTTCCTCGGGTGCTGGTCATGATGAATACCGGAACGCGGCGCGCCGATACAGCGGCCCGCACGCCGCGGTCTCTCCGCTTGCTCCCGAGCTGGGCCCGGGATTCGCTCGTCCAGGCGGGGGAGATGGCGCAGCTTATGGGCGCGGTTCTCTACAGCGCGGCTCGTCATCCGGTCGGTTACTGGGGTGACGTGCGGGATGAGGCCTACGCGCTGCTCAGGCTGTGCTGGTTCCCCATGGCCCTGGCGACGTTCGCGCTCGGCCTCGGCGCGCCCGGTTTGACCGGCGGCAGCATCTACGCCCTGTTCGGGGTACCTGAGCGGCTGGGCTCGTTCTTCATCATGGCGAGCATCCGGGAGTTCGCCCCCTGGATCACGGCGATGGTCGTCGCCGGAGTCGTCGGAACCGCGCTCACCGCCGATCTCGGCGCCAAGAAGATCCGCGAAGAGCTCGACGCCATGGCGGTGCTCGGCGTGGACCCGATCCGCACGTTCGTGCTGCCGCGGGTCATCGCCGTCACGCTGCTCACCGGGCTGCTCGATCTCGTGGCACTCAGCTTCGGCGTGGTCGGCGGCTACGTCGCGGCGCTCATTCTTGGCGCTTCGAGTAAGGCCTTTATTGCGAACTTCTTCGCTAACGCGACGACCCCTGATATGTGGGGGAGCATTGTCAAGACCACGCTGTTCGGCCTGATCATCGGAGTCGTCTGCTGTTACAAGGGTATCCGTACCGAGGGTGGCCCGATCGGCGTGGGTCGAGCGGTTAATCAGGCTGTGGTCATCGCCTTCGTTGCGATCTGGATCTTCAATTACGTATTCACGGCGACGCTGCTCGGGTTGAACCCCGAGATGCAGGTATTCCGGTAAGGGCGCCCCACCATGTCAATCCACAGCGTGAATAATCGTCCTCCGCTACCGCCGCCCGGCCGCCCCGATCTTGACATCGGGCTGTACTCGATCACCGGCAGGATCCGGAACTTCTTGGAGGAGTTCGGGCGGATCGTGCGCCTGTCCCTGGACGCCATCGCCGTCCTGCGGTCGGCCGTGCGACTGTACCCGTCCGAGGTGCTTCACCAGGCGGGGATCCTCATCATGGCCAGCGCCCCGATCATCTGGGCGATGCAGTTCGTCGTCGGGACCATGTGCGGCACCGAAGCGAATTACACGCTCAAGCAGGTAGGTGCGCCCCTCTACACGGGCATCTTCACCTCGTGGTGCTCGCTGCGGGAGATGGCCCCCTACATGTGGGCATACATCCTGGCCGCGAAGGTCGGCTGTGGACTCGTCGCCGAGATCGGATCCATGCGGATCTCCGAGGAGGTCGACGCCATGGAGGTCATGGGAATCCGGTCGAAGGCCTACCTCGTCGGAGCCCGTCTGCTGGCCGCGTGGATGGCCATGCCGTTCCTCTACGTCGTCGGCCTCGGGATCATGTACGTCTCCATGTATCTCGTCGTCGTAGTGCAGTACGGGGGCGTGTCGTCGGGCGGCTACCTGTTCACGTTCTGGCTCTTCCAGAACCCGCTCGACATGATGTTCTCGCTCGCCAAGGTGATGGCGATGGGAACGGCCGTCGTGCTCGTGGCCTGCTACTACGGATACACGGCAAGCGGTGGCCCGGTGGGGGTCGGCCGCAACACCGCGAAGTCAATGATGGTCAACATGGTGCTCGTCCACGTAATCGGACTGATCGGCACCCAAGTGTTCTGGGGGTTGAACCCCAACGCGCCGATCGCCAACTAGTCAGCCGAAAAACGCGATTCGTGCGGATCGCGCGTCAATTTTTCATGCCCCTGGAGGAACTGTGTGGCACCAAGAGTCCCCCGCCGCTCCCGGCGTCGGGGCCAGCGGCGCGGGAACCGAGCCGGCACACACGATCAGGGTGCGTGACGTGTACAAAGCCTTCGGCGGTTTCGAGGTGCTCAGAGGTCTGAGCATCGACTTCGCTGACAACGCCATCACCACCGTTCTCGGTCCGTCCGGGACCGGCAAGAGCGTCCTGCTCAAGCACCTCGTGGGACTCCTGGCGCCAGACGCCGGTGAGGTGGTCGTGTTCGGGCAGAACATCGCCGACCTTACCGAGAACGAGCGGTACGAGTTCCGCAAAAGGTTCGGGGTCCTCTTCCAGGACGGGGCGTTGTTCGGCTCGCTCAACCTGTTCGACAACGTGGCGTTCCCCCTGCGGAAGCACACCGGCAAGGACGAGGCCGAGATCGGCGAGATCGTCATGACGCGACTCCGCGAAGTCGGCCTCGAGAACGCAGCCACGCGTCTGCCCAGCGAGGTCTCCGGCGGGATGCGGAAGCGGGCAGGGTTCGCCAGGGCCCTGGTGCTCAACCCCGCGATCGTGATGTTCGACGAACCGGACTCGGGGCTCGACCCGGTCCGGACCAGCCTGCTCAACGACCTCATCCTGGACATGCACCGAGAGCACGGCGGTACGTACCTTCTGGTCACTCACGACATCTCCACAGCCCGCAAGGTGAGCGACTATATCGGCCTCATCTGGCGCGGCAGGCTCGTGCACTACGGAGCGACGGAGGAGGCGTTTGCCTCCTCCCAACCGTTCGTCCGCCAGTTCCTCTCGGGATCGTCTGCGGGCCCGCTGGGGATGGAGTGATATGCGTCACGTTCGTCGACTCGTCGCTGCCGCGATCGCGCTCGTACTCATCGGGGGTTGCGGGTACGCGATCACCCATGCTGCACACGGGTACGAAGTTGCCCTGGTTCTCCCGGCAGCCAGCGGCCTGGTCACGGGCACGCCCGTCCAGGTCAACGGCAGTGATGCCGGGACAATCACCGACATCTCGACCCGCGACGGCAAGGCCGTCGTGCGAGTCCAGATGACCGGGAAGTACGCACCCCTGCACGATGGCACAGCGGCCCGTGTCGCGTGGAAGGCAGTCCTCGGTGAGCGCCTGCTCGACATCACACCGGGACCCGACCAGAACCCACCGCTCCCCGACGGCGCGCTCGTGCCAGGGACGGTCGCCCCGGTGGATTTCGACACTGTCTTCGCCGCGCTCGATCCGGACACTCGCGAGCGACTGAACTCCCTCGTCTCGGGGCTGGCCGGGACGCTGAACGGCCGGGAGCCCGACCTCAACAAGACCATTCAGGCAGTTGGCCCCGCATTGGATTCTCTGGGCCACGTGCTCCAAGCGGTCGGTGACGACGGTCCGGCGATCCAGTCTCTCGTCACGCGACTGCGCGACCTCACCGGCGTCCTCGCCGCACGCCAGGTCGACGTGAGCGCGACCGTGGACCAGCTCACCAGGTTCACTGAGACCACTGCCGCGCGCCAGGAGGCGCTGCGCGCTGCACTGCGCGAGCTCCCCTCGACTCTTGCCACCGCGAGGCAGACCCTCGACGGGGTACCCGCCGCCGCCGACGCCGCAACGGAGCTACTGACCGACCTGGAGCCAGCGACCGACCGACTCCCCGGGGTGGCCCGCAACCTGGACCCGCTGCTGGCTGATCTTCGCCCCGCGGTCTCCGATCTGCGGCCGACCCTTGATGCAGCGCAGACGGTGCTCGGCGCGACCCCGGCTCTGTTGGACAGCGCACACGCCACGCTGCCGCCGCTGACCACTGCGACCACATCGGCCGCGTCTGCCCTCGCCTTCCTCCGCCCGTACACCCCGGAGATCGCAGGGTGGATGACGAACTGGGGCTCGGCGACGGCCAACTACGACAGCCAGGGCCACTACCACCGGTTCCTCGTCCAGGGCGGAGTGCCCTCGGCCAACGTCAATCCCGGCGTCATGCCGCCGGGTATCCGGCAGAACCTGACTCCCGCACCGGGCACGTCGGAAGGACAGCCATGGACCGACGCGACGGGAAGTGGAATCCGATGAGGAAGATCACCAGACCGCGGGCCCGCGTCGTGGTGGTGGCCGTACTTACGGTGCTCGGACTCGCCGCCACCGTGATCGGCGCCACCGCGGGGAACGGCGGGATGGACAAGGACGTCCTCAGCGCGGAGTTCACCGACGCGGGCCCGCTCATCATCGGCAATACGGTGAAGTCGAGCGGCGTCAAGATCGGCGAGGTCACGTCGATCTCGGTCCGCAACGACAGGGCTCTCGTGATGATGCAGGTTCAGCGCGGGGCGGGGCTTCCGCTGCACGCGGACGCGAGCGCCCGTATCCGGCCGGTCAGCCTGCTCGGCGAGCGCTATATCGATCTCGACCGCGGCTCGCCATCCGCGCCGATCCTGCCAGCGGACCAACCCATCCCGGTCGATCGAACCGGCAGCTCCGTCGACCTACAGGACGTTCTCAACGCCATGGACCAGCCGACGAGCACCGCACTGGCGGCAATGGTCACCACCCTCGGAGAGGGCGTGAACGGCCAGGGGCAGAACATCGACGGCGCGATCCGTGCATTGGCGCCGGAGCTGGCACGCACCGACCAGCTGGTGAGGATCCTCAACGATCAGAACAAGCTCCTCACCTCACTCGTCGACCGCGTCCAACCGGTCGCGGGGGCGCTCGCCACCGACGGCGGCGCAAATCTCGACCGGCTGCTCGATTCGGCTCATCTGCTGCTGCGCACCACCGCCGCGAACCGGTCGGCACTCGAGGACTCACTGCAGCAGTTGCCGTTGACCCTGAGCCGCGCCCGCCGAACCCTCGCGCAGGTGGCCGGCGTGGCCGAGGCCACCACGCCCACACTCGCCTCGATCCGGCCGGTGACGGACAACCTCACCGACATCAGCGGCGAGCTCCAGCAGTTCAGCGAGGCCACCGACCCCGCGCTCGCGAGCCTCGGGCCGGTGCTCACCGAGGCCAAACAGTTGCTCGATGAGGCGGCACCGGTGGTGCGCGCGCTCCGGCCTGCCGGCCAGGACCTCGGTGCCGTCGCGGCCTCGACGCGTCCGATCGTGCAGCAGCTGACCGAGAATCTGAGCGCGGTCTTGGACTTCATCCGGTTCTGGGCCCTGACCACCAACGGTTACGACGGGCTCAGTCACTACTTCCGGGCCTACGTCGTCATCACGCCGAACAGCCTCACCGGGCCGATCCCCGGTGGCAGTCACCTGCTCGACGCGCTGCCGCAGAGCGTCAACCTGCCGAACGTGCCCGGGCCGACGGGAGCCCCCGTGCTGGGACAGCCGGACGCGGGGAATCCGACCGGCCTGACTCCCGCGCAGGAGCAAGGTCTTATGGGTCAACTCTTGGGAGGTCGCTGAGATGGCTGCCCATCGCAGGAGAGCAGCGGCCCGATCGACGGTCGTGGGCGTCGTGGTGCTGTGCGTGTTCGGGCTGTCTCTGTACGTCGCGATCTTCGCTTTCAAGGGTCTTCCCGGTCAGCCCTACAGCTACGCCAAGGCAGCCTTCGACAATGTCGGCGCGCTATCGCCGGGAGATGACGTCCGGATCAACAGCCTGCGTGCCGGCCAGGTACGGAGCATCGACCTCGTGAACGGCCATGCGGTCGTCGAGGTGCAGCTGAACGGAAACCGTCCCGTCTACCGGGACGCGCGAGCGGCGATCAAGGCGCGTTCGGCACTCGGGCAGAAGTTCCTCGAGCTGAGTCCGGGAACAGCCGCAGCTGGACCGCTCGGCTCAGCTGTCCTCCCCATCTCGCAGACGGCCGGCTCCAACGAGCTCGACGACGTGCTGAACGTGTTCGACCAACCCACCCGCGACGCGGCAGCGAGCGCGCTGCGCGAGGTCGGCGGTGGCCTCACCGGGCATAGCGAGGACATGGCGGACGCGATGGCGGCGGCACCGGACCTGCTCCATGACATCGGCGACGTCTCGACCGCGGCCGCATCGGACCAGACCGACCTGGTCGGCCTGCTGCAGAGCGGCGACCGCCTCGCTGGGCGGTTCAGTGGTAAGGAGCGCCAGATCTCCCAGCTGATCGATCAGCTGGACAGCACCCTCGGGGCCGTCGCGGTGGACAGCGGCGTCCCGCTAGCGAGCGCCCTTCACGCGGCACCCGGCACGCTGGCGGAGGCGGCGCGGGCTTTCGACGCTCTGCAGGCCCCGCTCGCGGACACGCAGTCGGCGATGACCGCTCTGCAGCCGGGTGCGGCCGCACTCGGTGAGGCCACGCCGGACGTGCGCGGGGTTCTGCGGGAGGGCATCGCTCCGCTGCGGAAGGTGCCCGCGGTCGCAGAGGACGCGCGGCCGGCCGTCTCGGATCTCACGCAGACGCTTGCGGACGCCCGGCCGCTGGCTCCCGAGGCCGCCACGATGCTGGCCAGGGCGCGCACCCCGCTCGAGGTGCTCGCCCCGTACTCACCCGAGATCGGGCTGTGGTTCACCTACACCGCGCAAGCCCTCTCCTACGGCAACGAAGCCGGTCACTACCTGCGGATCGCGCCGCTGCTCGCCCCGGAGTCCGCCAGTGGGACGGCCCTCGTGCGGGACCCGACCGTCCACCGCGACCCCTACCCCGCCCCCGGGCAGGCCCAGACCGAAAAGGCGGGAGGCCCGCGATGACCTTGCTGCGCCGACTCAGGCAAGTCTCACCGCTGACGCTGGGGATCGTGTTGGTGGTCACGTGCGCGCTCGTCGGAGCGGCCGCCTTCCAGAAGAACCGCATCCTCACGATGCTGAGCTTCGGACGGACGATCACGGCGGACTTCGCCCAGGACCACTACCTGCGGCCCGACGTCACCGAGGTCAAGATCGCCGGTGTTCCCGTCGGCGTGGTCAGCGGCGTCACACACGACCTCGGCCACATCGAGGTCTCGATGAAGGTCGACTTCGACGCGCTCGACAAGCTCGGCACCGCGCCGTCGGCGGCGATCCGCGCCACCACGGTGCTCGGTGGGAACTATTACGTGGAGCTCGCACCCGGTGGGGATCCCGGTACGTTCAAGGGCACCATCCCGGTCGAGCGCACCCGCGCACCCGTGGAGCTCGGCCAGGTGATCGAGCCCCTTCAGCCCGGCGCCAGGGTAGGAGCGCAGCACGCCGTCGACCGCCTCGACGCCACCTTGCGCCAGGGTGGCCAGGACGCGGTACGAGACCTGTTGCGGGACGCACCGGGCGCGCTGGAGCCGACCGGCCAGGTCCTCGGTGCCCTCCGCGGTACGAGCGGAACCGACACAGAGCTGACCAACGTCGTGAGCGGGCTGGAGGACACGGCGCGCACCCTGACCCGGCAGCAGGGCCAACTCGACGACATCGTCGGGGCCTCCCGGACCACGACGGCAGTGCTCGACCAACAACGCGAGCCGCTCGCGGCCACCGTGGACGGGCTGCCCGTCGACCTGGCCACCGCTCGCGCCGGCCTGGCGGATCTCGACGGAACCCTGAAACGGGTGGTGACGACGGCCGAAGCCGCCCGTCCCGCGGCCCGCGAGCTCGGGCCACTGCTGCGGCAGGCCGACCCGGTCCTCGTCAGGACCCGGACGTTGGTCGGGGCCCTGCGGCCCGTGCTCGCCGACGCCCGACCGCTCGTGCAGAGCCTCGTGCCCACCACCGACGACGCGACTGCCGTGCTCGACGACCTCAAGGGCCCGGTCCTCGACCGCGTCAACGGACCGATCCTGCACACCGTCCTGTCGCCGTACAGGGGCAGCGGTCCGTACCAGGGCAGCGGGGCCGACCGGCCCTTCTACCAGGAGTTCGCCTACATGAGCGCCAACATCGGGAACGCCTCCAAGATCACCGATCCCAATGGCGCGATGCTCCCGTTCAACCCCGGCTTCGGACCCGGCAGCGTCGCAGGGACACCGCTCACCTTCGAACAGCTGCTAGGCCGGCTGGCCAGCCTGCAGGAGGGGCCGAGATGACCGACACATCGAGCGGGAAGCAGGCCCACGTCAGCCGGCGGCGTCGCATGTGGCAGCGGATCCGGACGGTTCCCGGACTGGGCCGCGACGTCACTGCGATCGTGGCGCTCCTGGTCGTGGGCGTGGCGGTGGGCGGCTACATCCTGTCCCAGCAGCGGGCGAACTGGCCGTGGCAGCAGGAGTTCGACTTCGCCGCCGAATTCCAGTCGGCGCCGGCCATCAGCCCCGGCCACGGTCAGGAGGTCCGGATCGCGGGCGTGCCGGTGGGAGACATTCGCGACGCCGAGGTCACCGACCACGGAACGGCCCTGGTCCACATGTCGATCAAGGGCGGAGGCCACGTGATCTACGACAACGCCACGCTCGTGCTGCGCCCCAAAAGCCCGCTCAACGAGATGTACATCGAAGTCGACCCGGGAGGCCCGCCGGGAGCGCCGATTGCCGCAGGCCAGGTGATTCCGAAGAATCAGACGCGGTACCCGATCCAGGTCGACGCAGTCCTCTCGCATCTCGACCAGCGCAGTCGCGACGCGCTGACCAGCTTGCTCGCGACGGCCGACACCGCGCTGGCCAACGCCCCCGCCCAGCTGCCGGACGGGCTCCGCGCCACCGCCGCCACCCTCACCGGGCTGAAGCCGGTGGCCGATGCGCTGAGCACCCGCCGGGAGAAGATAGCCACGCTGGTGACCGCGCTGGGCGAGATCATGAAGGCCACCGGGGAGAAGGATGTGCGGCTCGCCCAGCTCGCAGATTCGATGCAGCAGACACTGGACGTGCTCGCCGGTCGCGACAAGGAGCTCGCCGCGACGTTGCAACAGCTCCCCGGGGTGACGACCGAGCTGCGCAACGCCACAGCCGCCACCCAGGACCTGACGAAACAGCTCGACCCGACGCTCGACGGCATCGGCAAGGCCTCCCACGCGCTTCCAGAGGCGCTCTCCACCCTGCGGAGCACCGTCAGACAGGTGGGCGAGACCGTGGACCTCGCCCAACCGGTGGTCGACAAGGCCGGACCGGTGGTGGGGGACCTGCGTCCGCTGGTCGCCGACATCGACAGCGCGCTACACGACATCAAACCGACCACGAGCCGGCTGGATCCGGTGACCAGGCAATTCCTGCCGTACCTGACCGACCTGCAGGCGTTCGTCTACAACACGAACTCGGCCTTCAGCCTCTCCGACGCGAACGGCGGGATCTTCCGCGGCCTCACCGGCGTGACACCGGAGACCTTGTCGTTCCTCAAGCTCCCGCAGGCCACCCAGGAGCCCCCGCGATGAAGATCCCCCACAGCGCGCTGCCCAAGCTGCGGCTGCTCACCCTGGCCATTTTCACCACCGCGTGCGTCGGGTTGTTCGGCTACCTGTGGGTCAACAGCGGCGGCCACATCCCTTGGGTCACCGCGGATGGGTACCGCGTGACGATGCACGTCGCCGACGTCGACAACCTCGTCTACTTCTCCGACGTCCGGATGGCGGGCGTGCGGGTCGGCAAGGTCGAAGAGATCGACAACACCGGAAACGGCGCCGCGCGCGTCGTTCTCTCCCTGGACCGCGAAGTGGCGCCGCTACACGCGGGCGTCACCATGCGAATCGGTGCGAAGACGCTCGTCGAGGAGACCTACGTCGACGTGCACGACGGGAACGGCGCGCCACTCCCGGACGGCACCACCGTGCCGGGTTCCGCTGTCACCCCCGCTGTACAGCTCGACGATGTGCTGCACAGCCTGGACCCGAAGACCCGAGACGCTCTCGGCTTGGCCGTACGGTCGCTCGGGGCAGGTACCGCCGAGCGTGCGGTCGACGTCAGCAGCGCGGTACAAGGCCTGGGAGCACTGGGGCGGCAGGGCCGGACCGCGCTGGACGCACTGGCCGCCCAATCCGAGGACCTCAAGACCCTGAGCGCGAACACCACCGAGTTGCTGCAGGCGCTCGACACCCGCCAGGGCGAGATCGCGACGATGGTGGGCAACGCCCAGCGGATCACCGACGCGACGTCCGGCGAGAACACCGACATCGAAGCGACGATGCGCGAGCTGCCCGGGGTGCTCGACAGCGCGCGGACGGCCTCCACCAGCCT
Source organism: Pseudonocardia acidicola (assembly GCF_012911935.1). GTDB lineage: Bacteria > Actinomycetota > Actinomycetes > Mycobacteriales > Pseudonocardiaceae > Pseudonocardia > Pseudonocardia acidicola. Next base: position 15,782 of record NZ_JAAXLA010000050.1, read on the forward strand.
GGTCGGACTGTCCGGTGCGCTGCGCCCCGTGGCCGCCAAGCTCAACGAGGCGGCGCCCTTCCTCAGCTCGGCGCTGGGGCAGCTACCCGCGGTCAGCAGCGACTTGCGAGGTCTGATGCCACCACTCTCCGGCACACTCGACGGGGCTCCGGCCACGCTGGACCGGGTGCCGACGTTCGGCCGGGATGCCCGAGCGCTGATCCCGCCGGCCCGGGTGGCGCTGTCCGACCTGAACCCCATGCTGGGCTACCTGCAGCCTTACGGTCCGGACCTCGCCGCGTTCTTCACCAACTGGTCAGCCGGGCTCGCCAACTCCGTAGACGTGCACGGGCGCTACGCCCGCCCGATGTTCATCTTCAGCGAACAGTCGCTCCGGAACTCCCCGGTGGCCACGGACGGGTTGGTGAACAGAGCGAACGCATACCCGCCACCGGGGCAGGCGAACGACCCGACACCGTTCGCCGGCCCGTACCCCCGGGTGGGGCGGGACAGCGGGTGAAGATCCGCCGCCTCGGACCGCCGGGCCCGCCGTGGACCCGACTGGGCCGCCTTCGACCCGCGGGGCGGGTCGTCGGGTCGCGGCGCCCCGGCCGGCGCACGGTAGCGGTGTCGCTCGCCGCGCTCGCGGTGGCCGCGCTGGCAGCGGCCGGAACGGCACGCGTGCGGATCAACACCAGCGTGGACTCGTTCCTGCCCGCCGACGACCCGTCGGTGATCGACCTGCAACAACACGCGGAGTCGTTCGGTGGAGACCCCATCGTGGTCCTCGTCGAGTCCTCGGATCCCGATGCGCTGCTCGGTCCCGATCGGCTACCGCGATTGCTGGCCCTCGAGGGCGTGTTGGCCCGGCTGCCGGACGCGGCTGTCGTCTACGGCCCGGCCACCGTCCTCAACCAGGTCGCCATCCAAGCCCAGAACCTGCTCGCGGAGATCACCGGACGGCGCGACGGCCTGCGCGCCGCCGGCGAACAGCAGGCGCGGGCAGCAGGTGCCGGTCCGGCGGCCGTCGCCAGGGCTGGCGACGCGGCCGTCGTCGACTTCGACCGGCGCTATGGAAGCCTGCTGGTGCAGGGCCTCCCGGCAGGCCTACCCACCCTGCACAACCCGAGCTTCGTCCGGTCGGTCATCTACGACCATGCCGGTGTTCCCAAGCCTCAGTGGCGGTTCATCGTCCCATCGAAACTCGCGGTCACTGTGCTGGTGCGACCCCGCGAGGGGCTCGACCAGGCCGGGACCGAGCGGCTCGTCGACGCCGTGCGCTCGGCCGCGAGCCAGGCCGACCTCGGGGCTGCCCGAATCACGGTCACCGGCGTGCCCGCTGTGACCGCGGCGCTGGGGGAGCAGGTCAAGCGCGAAGCCCCGGTGCTCGGCGCGATCGCGGTCGTCGCGGTCGGGCTCTGCTTCCTCGTCGTCCCGTGGCTCGGCGACCGGCGCCGCCGACCCGTACCCTTGCTCGTCGCGCTCGGGGGCACCGTGCTCACGCTCGCCACCTTCGGATGGGTCGGGCGGAGCATGTCGCTCGGTGTCGTGGCCTTCCTACCGGTACTGCTGGGTATCGGCAGCTACTACGCCCTTTACATCGCCAACCTTGCCAGACGACGCCGAGTCCTCGTCGTGGCGTTGGCCAGCGCTGCCAGCTTCGCCTCGCTCGCCGTCTCCCCGATTCCCTTCGTCCGCGAGTTCGGCGTGGCGCTGGCGATCGGTGTGCTGTTCTCCGTGGCGATCGCGCTGGTTGTCCTGCGGCCTGGACAAGCCGCGATCCCGGCACCCGACCCCGGAATTGATGGTCGGTGCCCCGCGCCCCCAGAGTCGCGGCGGGCGCGGCTCGCCGCGCTGGCCGCGCTGGTCGTCCTATCGGCGGGTGGATGGGCCGCGTTGCCGGAACTGCAGGTGGAGGCCGACCCGATGCGGCTGGCAGGCGGGCTGGGCGCGCTGGACGACGTGGCGCGGGCGGAGCAGGTGCTGGGCTCCTCCGGTGAGGTCGCGGTGGTGCTCGACGGGAACGATGTGCTCCGACCTGAGGCCCTCGACTGGGCCCGTCGTGCTCAGGACGCGATCCTCGTGGGCTACGGCGACCAGCTGCGGCCCATCGTGTCGACAGCGGATCTGCTGCGCTTCCTCGGTGACTCCCCGACACCGGAGCAGATCGACGCGGCGACGCGGCTGCTGCCCTCGTACCTGAGCGGGGCAGTCGTCCGTGACGACCGCAGTTCCTCGGTGAGCTCGTTCGGGATCAAGCTGCAGAGCCTGGACCAGCAGAACCAGCTGCTGGCCGGAATGCGCCGGGCGCTCCCGCCCCCGCCTGTGGGGTACCGGGTCGTCGTGGAGGGCCTACCCGTTGTCGCTGCCCGCGGCTACGAGCTTGTCTCCGAGGGCCGCTACGCGGGCAACATGCTAGGCATCCTCGCCGCAGGCGCCGTGCTGGTGGCCGGGCTCGGACGCCGATCGGATGCCGTGCGCGCGATACTGGCCGCCACCCTGGCCACCGGCTGGGGCTTGCTGCTGGTCTGGGCAGTCGGCCTGTCGCTGTCTCCGCTCACCGTGACCCTCGGCTCCCTGACGGCCGCGACGGGGTGCGAGTTCACCGTGCTGCTCGCGCAGGCGGCCCGCCGCAGGAACCGATGGCTACGCCGATCGGTGCTGGTCGCCGCGCTGACGTCGGCGCTCGGCTATGCCGCGCTGGCTTGGTCCGGACTCTCCATGATCCGTCAGTTCGGGCTGGCCCTCGCCGGCTCGGTGGCGCTGTCCTATCTCGCGGCGCTCTTGGTGCTGCGGCTGCTGCCTGATCGATCCGGCGCCGCGCCACCAGCCGAGGTCGCGACCTCACCACGCACATGTCGGTCCGGAGTGGGCACATGACTACATTCATCAGGCGCTGGACCCGCTACCTCGGCGGGCTCCTCCGGCGCCTGCGGCCACCGGTCGGTCGCAGGGCGAGAATCATCGTCGCGGCTGTCGTGCTCCTCACCGTCGTGGCCGCAGGGGCCGGGGCGGCCATCGTGTGGACCAGTGGCCTCCCGGCTGGTGCGGCGCTGAAGGTGGGCGATCGACTCGTCACGGAGCAGGAGCTTCAGAAGCGCACCGAGGTCCTACAGGCTCTCTACGGCATCCAACCCCCCTCCGACGCTGCCGGGCTGGACCGGTTTCGCCGGGACGTGGCCAAGTCGATCGCGGTGAGCATCGTGCTCGACCAAGCCGCGCGGCAGCGTGACATCGTCACCTCCGACAAGGCCGCCCGTGACATCCTCACGAAGTTCATCGAGCAGCAGTTCCCCGATGGCGGCCGCGACGCGTTCATCCAGGCGTTGGGTACCTTCGGGGCTTCCGAGCGCGACGTTCTCGACGAGATCAAGCTCCAGAACGCGGTCGGCACGCTATTCGAGCAGGTCACCAAGAATGTCAGCGTCGCCGACGCCGACGTCCGTACGGCCTACGAGCAGCGCAGGAACGAACTCATCACCCCGGAACAACGCCGGCTGCGCAATATCGTCGTATCCAGCAGGGCTGAAGCCGACCAGCTCATCGAGCAGGCGCGAGGCGGAGTGGATTTCGCCACGTTGGCACGGCAGCACTCCCTGGACGGCAGCACGCGGGACTCGGGTGGCGACCTCGGGCTCGTGGCCGCGAACATCCTGGAGAAGGCCTATGCAGACATGGCGTTCTCGGTCGGTCAAGGCGAGATCTTCGGCCCTGTCCAGACCCGGAATGGATGGAACGTCGGCCAGGCCGTCGAGGTCGTGCCAGCGAAACCGCTGAGCTTCGAAGAGGCGCAGGGCCAACTCCGTCAGGAGCTCATCGCCGAATCCGCGGCCCGGACCTGGCGGCCCTGGGTGGAGGGGCAGATCAGGAACGCCCACGTCGAGTACGCGTCCCGGTATCGCCCGGCCAATCCGGACGCGGCGCCCGACGCCTCGCCGACCGACGTGCCTTCCGCGCCGGGTACGCCCGCACCGGACCACTCTGCGCCGGCGTCCGGGAATGGCAGGCCCATGCCCCGGGGTGTTGTGTTTGAGGCAGCGCTCGCCCTGGTGCTGCTCATGCTGGGGCACCGGGGATACCTCTGCGTGCACCGCCGAGGCTCGGACACGCTGCTTTCCGACCGGCGCGTCCGGTACGAGCGAATTTACCGCCGATCTGCGGTGGCCTGCCAAATCGTGGCCAGCGTCTTCGTGCTTGCGACAGTGACGATGGCCTTGCCCAGGCCCGCCTAGTCGGAGCGGCCCGTATCGCGGGCGCATCTCCGGGGCGGCCGATCGTCCGCCGCGGATGGTGCCCGCCGTCAGTGCCTCCCACTCGGAGGATGTGGACCCCTCCGTAGGGAGATGTGCGGCGGGCCGCAGCGCAGCACCATTGAGTCGCGGCACGGTCCGCCGAGCAACTGCTGATAAGCCGAGTGAGCCCCGAATCAACGGCAGCGATGCCGGTGTGGGCCCGGACGACACGGCTCACGCAAAGGAGAGATTCATGGGCTGGCTTGAGGGACGTAGTGTGCTCGTGACGGGGGGTGCCTCCGGAATCGGCCGCGCGGTTGTGGAACGTTTCCTGGAAGAAGGCGCGCGGGTCGCCGTCCTTGATTCCTCCGGAAAGAACATCGCGGCGTTGTGCGGACACTTTCCGGACGTCGTCGCCGTCGACGGTGATGTCTCCTCGTTCGAAGACAACGAACGGGCGGTGGCGGCGACGGTCGCAGCTTATGGTGGCCTGGACACGTTAATCGGAAACGCTGGGATCTTTGACTATTTCGCACCTGTCGCGACCACCCCGGGCGCAACCTTGGCGAGCTCGTTCGACGAGATCTTCGCGGTAAATGTCAAGGGATACCTGCTGGGCGTGAAGGCAGCGCTCCCGGCGCTGTTGGAGAGCACCTCACCGTCGATCACCTTCACGTTGTCCAACGGGGCGTTCCTGCCCGCCGGCGGGGGAGCGGTCTACACGGCATCGAAGCACGCCGCAGTCGGGCTCATTCGCCAGCTGGCCTATGAACTGGCCCCCCGGGTCCGGGTGAACGGTGTCGCGCCCGGCGGCACGCTGACCGATCTCCGGGGCGCGAGCTCGCTCGGTCACGCCGAGACCTCCCTGCTCGACGTTCCGGACTTTCCGGATCTCGTGCGGGCGACGAACCCGCTCGGGATCGTCCAGCAGCCCGCCGACCACACGGGTTCGTACGTCCTGCTCGCGTCGCCGGAGAACGCAGCGGCGGTCACCGGCGTGGTGATCAACAGCGATGGCGGGATGCAGGTCCGCGGGCTGGCGCAGGCGGCCGGGGGAATCGATCTCTGATGACGACCAATGAAGGGATACCGCAGGTGGTCAAGTCACTGGCCTACATCGGGGTCGCCTCCCCGGCGCTCGCCGAGTGGGAGGCCTTCGGCCCCGAGGTGTTAGGGATGGAGGTCCGCGAGCGCGAGCGCGACGACGTCCTGCAGTTGCGGATGGACGACCAGTACCACCGGCTCGCGATCCACCGCGGCGAGCGCAACTCGCTGCTCTACCTAGGGTGGGACGCGGGCGACCAGGACACGCTCGGGAGGTGCTTCGAGGTCCTACAGCGGAACGGATTGTCCAGCCGCTGGGGTACCGAGGAGGAGTGTCAGGAACGGCGGGTCCTGTCCATGGTGGTGGCCGACGGTCCAGGTGGGATCAGGCACGAGATCGTGTCCGGTCAGAAGGTGGAGCCGAAGACCTTCCGGCCTGGCCGTCCGATCTCCGGGTTCGTGACGGGCGAGCAGGGCCTGGGCCATGTGGTGCTCGCCGTGCCGGATCTGAAGGAGGCGGAGTCCTTCTACACCGGCGGCCTCGGGCTGAAGAAGAGCGATGAGATCTTCACATTCATCGACCTCGTCTTCTACCACTGCAACCCCCGCCATCACAGCCTGGCGCTCACCCAGATCCCCGGAGTCCGCGGGCTGCACCACGTGATGCTGGAGGTGGCCGACATCGACGACGTCGGTCTGGCCTACGACCTCTGCATGGAACGCTCCATTCCGATCTCCATGACCCTGGGCCGCCACGTGAACGACCAGATGGTCTCGTTCTACGTCCGTTCGCCATCCGGGTTCGACATCGAATACGGGTGGGGCGCGATCTCGGTCGGCACCGACTGGTCCGTCGCGCAGTACGACCGGCCCAGCATCTGGGGACACAAGATGATCGCCCAAACGCCCCCCGGCGCTTTCGAGGCAGCACCACGCTGATCCATTGGTAGCTCGATCAATAAAGGAGTACCCTTGCCGGTTCGATTCCTCTCCGATGACTGGGCGGAGAGCCTGACAGCTGCCGCGAGCGAGCACGCCGCATTTATGGCTGCGGCGGCCGGACAGCATGCGATATTTCAGCTTTCTGTTCCCGACAGCCCGACTGCCGACATCTATCACATGGAATTTTCCGGAGACTCGTTCGCCGTTCGGATCGGTGCCCCAGCGCACACTGCCGACATCAACGCGAAGCTGGACTACGACACCAATGTGACGATTTCCCGTGGCCAGCTCACCGGCCAGGCAGCCGCCATGACCGGGCGTATGCAGGTGACCGGGAACATTGAGAAGATGATGTCCCTCGGAAAAGCGCTGGACCTCTTGGCGCGCGTGGAAGAGAACCTCGACATCACCTACTAACCGAGCTTTTTCCTCGAAAGGAGCTCCGCCGTGACAGTGGGCTCACATCTGCGCGACCTGGTCGGTGCAGTCCAGTACGACAAGGGCCTGGTCAGCCGTTCGATCTTCGTGGACCAGGACGTCTACGCGCTCGAGCTCGACCGCATCTTCGCCAACACCTGGCTGTTCCTCGGCCACGAGAGCCAGATCGCCGAGCCGGGCGACTTCATCACCACGTACATGGGCGAGGACCCGATCATCCTCTCCCGGGGCCACGACGGCCGCGTGCGCGGAATGCTGAACGCCTGCCGGCACCGGGGCATGCGGGTGTGCCGCTCCGACGAGGGCAACACCAGCTTCTTCCAGTGTCCCTACCACGCGTGGACCTACTCCAGCGCCGGTGAGCTGGAGGGCGTCCCGAAGTTCCGGCTGGGCTACGCCGGCGTGCTCGACAAGAAGGAGTGGGGCCTGCGCGAGGTCACCCGCGTCGAGTCCTACCGCGGGTTCGTCTTCGGCAACTGGGCGGCCGACGGCCCGTCCCTGGAGGAGTGGCTCGGCGACTTCACAACCTACTTCGACCTGGTCTTCGCGCGCGACCCCGCAGGGATCGAGGTGGTCCCCGGGGCGCACCGCTGGACGGTCGACACCAACTGGAAGTTCGCCAGCGAGAACTTCGCCTGCGACATGTACCACGTCGAGCACTCACACGCGCGGCCTGCGGAACTGGGGGTCATGCAGGCGATGCCCGACGAGGGCTACCAGATCTCGGCGGGTATGGGCTTCGTCGGCCACGCGTTCACCCGCCCGGTCGCGGAGGACGAAGGCGGCGAGGAGCCGCTGCACTCCTACTGGACCCTGCCGAACATCCAGACCGAGTACCTCGCGGAGACCCGCAGGCGGGTGGCCGGGGAGAAGGGCGAGGCGCTGGCGCGGCTCATCCCGCTCGGCCACGGCGCCCTGTTCCCGACGTTCGCCTTCTTGGACCTCGAGCAGTTCCGCCTGATGCGGGTGCACCACCCCCAGGGACCGGATCGGACCCTCATCCACCAGTGGTGTGTGCTCGACCGCAGCCTGCCCGAGGACGTCAAGGACACGGTCCGCAAGCAGTACGAGCTCACCTTCGGCCCGGCCGGCCTGCTGGAGCAGGACGACGGTGAGAACTGGCGCGAGTGCCAGAACGGCATGCGCGGGTTCATCGGCCGCCAGCTGAACAGCAACATGATGCTCGGCCTGGGCCTGGAGAAGTCCGCCGCGGAGATCGTCGGCGACGACGATGCGCCGGGCGTGGCCGGCGGCATCTGGTCGGAGAACAACCAGCGCCGGTTCTACGAGCTGTGGGCCCGGTTCATGCAGGCGGGACCGGACGCCGGACTCCCGCCGACGCAGGGCTGACGCCCGGCTCCGCACCGTCCGACCACACGACCAGATTGGCGATCGCATGACTCTGCTTGACGAGGCGCGGCCGGCCGACGCCGCGATGCTCTCCCTGGAGGTCGCGCAGTTCTACTACCACGAGGCGCGCCTGCTCGACGACCGCCGGTTCGACGAGTGGATCGAGCTGTTCACCACCGAGAGCACCTACTGGGCGCCGGTGCGGGTGACCCGCGAGGGCGACCCGGACCGGATGCAGCGCGGTGAGCTGGCCCTGTTCGACGACGACTTCGGCACGCTGGAACTGCGCGTCACGAGCCTGTCGGCCAAGAGCGCCTGGGCCGAGATCCCCCCGTCGCGCACCCGCCGACTCATCACGAACGTGACGGCGACCGACGCCGGCGACGGCCGAGTGGCGGCGGCGTCCAACTTCGTGGTCTTCCGCTCCCGCCTGGAGGCCACCGAGCACACCTTCTACGGTGCGCGCGAGGACATCCTGGTCCGAGACGGAGCGTCCTGGCGCATCCTGGAGCGCAAGATTCTCCTGGACCACAACGTCTACACCTCCGACAACATCAGCGTGCTGTTCTGATGACGGGTCGACGGGGGCAGGGCGCCGCCGCGCCCGCCGGGTCCGCGGGCCCGGAACTGCGCGTCGAGAACGAGTACGCCGGCGTGCGGGTGGCGGTGGACACCACCGCGAACGGTTCCCGGCTGCGGGTGACGTCGCAGCGGTCGAATCGGGAGATCTTCCTCGATCCGACGGCCCTGGACCTGCTCTGCCACGCGCGGCAGGAGTTCTGGGCCTTCCTCGCGGACGCGGCCCGTGACTCCCAGGCCTGGGACGCGCTGCGCCCCGAGTACCGCACCCACTTCCCCTCTTTCAAGGAGTAGCCGTGTATCCCCTGCTCAGCGAGGACTGGATCCAGCACTACGCCGAGGTCTGGAAGGACAACACAAAGGCGATCGAGGGGACCAAGGGCCTCGACATGATCGTCGAGATGTCCGTCTCGGACCGAGATCGGGCACCCGTCCACATCCACGTCAACAACGACGGGATCATCGACTACGCCGGGCCGAAGCTGGACGGCAAGGACCCGAAGTTCAACCTGGCCGCGCCCGCGGAGACCTGGCGCAAGGTCGCCATGAAGGAGATGGGCGTCCGGCGGGCCGTGACCGGGCCGATCAAGTTCAAGGGCAGCCTGACCACGGCGCTGCGGCACTTCAAGGGTCTGGAGGCCGCGCTGCACCAGTTCGCCGACGTGCCGACGGACTGGGATGCATGAGCGCGGCACAGGAGATCGCCCGCTGCCCCCTCGACGACCTGCGCGGCGGCGAGGGAGTGCGGGTGCCCAGCGAGGTCGGCCCGATCGCGGTGTTCCTGGTGGACGGCGAGATCCTCGCGGTGCAGGACACCTGCACGCACGAGGACGCGTCGCTGGCCGAAGGGTTCCTGGAGGACCACGTCATCGAGTGCCCGCTGCACGGCGGTCAGTTCGACCTCCGGTCGGGCGCGGCGGTCTGCCTTCCGGCGCAGCACCCGCTGCGGCGCTTCGGCGTCCGGTCCGACGGCGAGTTCGTCTACGTCACGACATGAGCGCCCGTGAGGTCGTCGCGATCGTGGGCGCCGGCCTGGCCGGCGCCCGGGCGGCGGAGACCCTGCGCGGCCAGGGCTTCGCCGGAACGATCGTGATGTTCGGCGAGGAGCCCACGGCCCCGTACCACCGGCCACCGCTGTCCAAGGCGCTCCTCACCGAGGAGCCGGACCTGGCGACACTACTGGTGCACCCGGAGACCTGGTACCGGGACAACGACGTGGATCTCCGGCTCGGTTGCCGGATCACCGGCGTCGACCTGCACGACCGTCGCGTGAAGGATGCCCGGGGGGACCGACACCCGTTCGAGACGCTGATCCTGACCACCGGCGCCGTGGCGCGCCGGCTCGACGGGTGCCGCGACGACCCCGATTCCCGGGTGCTCGTGCTCCGGACGCTCGCCGACGCGGCCCGGCTGCGCGCCCGCCTGGCGACGGCCGGGTCGGTGCTCGTCGTCGGGGGCGGGTTCATCGGGGCCGAGGCGGCCTCGGGTGCTGTGGCCCGGGGCGCTTCGGTGACGATGCTCGAGGCCGCCGAGGGCCCCTTCGCGCGGTCGCTCGGCGGCGTCGCCTCGAGAATCCTCGCGGACTTCTACCGGAACCACGGAATCGACGTCGTGACCTCGGCCCCCGTCGCGGGCGTGCGCGCGTCCGCGGCGGGGGTCACCGTCAGCGCCGAGGACGGGCGGCGCTGGGACGCCGACGTGGTCGTGGCCGGTGTCGGCGCCGTGCCCGCCGACGACCTGGCGTCGGCCGCCGGTCTCACAACCGGCAACGGTGTGCGCGTCGACGCGCGCGGGTGCACGGACGCCCCGTTCGTCTTCGCCGCGGGCGACGTCGCCAACCGGTTCGAACCGGCGCTGGGGCGACACATCCGGCCCGAGCACTGGCAGAACGCGCAGAACCACGCCGTCGCGGTCGCATGCAACGTGCTCGGCGCGGACACGCCGTTCAGCGAGATCCCGTGGTTCTGGTCGGACCAGTTCTCAGTGAACCTCCAGATGGCCGGCTTGCCCATGGACGCGGACGAAGTCGTGCTGCGCGGAGCCCCGGACGACAGCCGGTTCTCGATCTTCTATCTCAGCGGGTCCCGGGTCGTGGCGGCGTTCGGCATGGACACCGCCCGCGACATCGCCGTCGCGAAACGCCTGATCGGTCGAGGCGTAGTGGTCGACCGCGCGTCGATCGCCGACGAAAGCACCGACCTGAAAGCTCTGTTGTCCCGGAATGGTGGGAAATGAGATGACCAACGAATTCACGGCCGGTGCCGTGACCGTAACCAGCCGGACCGTGGCGGTCCGGGGAACGAAGCTACACGTCCACGAGGCCGGGGCGGGCGAGACCCTCGTCCTGCTGCACGGCGGCGGCCCCGGCGCGTCCGGGTGGAGCAACTTCGGCGGCAACGTCGCCGCGCTCGCCGAGCACTTCCGCGTGGTCGTCCCGGACCAGCCCGGGTACGGGCGGTCCGACAAGCCGGACTTCGACGGGGACTACTGGACGTTCACCGCCGGGTGCGTCGCCGAACTGCTCGACGTCCTCGGGGTGGAGAAGGCGCACTTCGTCGGCAACTCCCTCGGCGGCGGGACCACGACGCGGCTGGCACTGGACCACCCCGACCGCATCGACCGCATGATCCTCATGGGACCCGCCGGGGTGTCGGTGAACGTCCTGACTCCGCACCCGAGCGAGGGGCTGAAGATCCTCTCCTCGTTCTACGACGCACCCGGACCGTCCCGGGAGCGAATGGCTGCCTTCGTCCGGATGATGGTCTTCGACCCCGCGATGGTCACCGAAGAGTTGATCACGGAGCGGCTTGAGGCGGCGCTGGACCCCGACGCGCGCGCCGGAGCCCTGCGAGCTGTCCAGTCGATCATGTCGTCGCCGGACGCCCAACTGTGGAGGTACCTCCACGAGGTGCACCACCAGACCCTGCTGGTGTGGGGGCGCGACGACCGGGTGGTTCCCGTGGACGGCGGTCTCCTCGCGCTGCAGCGCATGCCGAATGCGGACCTTCACGTCTTCTCCCGCTGCGGCCACTGGGCACAGTCGGAGCGGCGCGAGGAGTTCAACCGGCTGGCCTTCGACTTCTTCACAGGACGGTAGGCTCGAGGGCCCCAATCGCGACGCCGCCCCGCGATCGATTTCTGAAAGCGGGGCGGTGCCCGCACGTAGCCGCGGATCGCGATGTTCGCGTAGCCTCGGAAATCCTCCAAGTGCTGGAGCAGTTCGTGCGCGGCGAACTCAATGTCCTCGAGCTGCCGCTCGGCGGCCCAGTACTGGCAGGCGACAGGTCCGTCCGTTGGGAAAGGCGGCGGCGCTGGCGCGGTCACTGTCTCCCCTGGTCGCCGGGCGGCGCCCGCTGGTGGTCAGGCCGTCCACGACCGCGGCGATGGCGCAGGACTTGATGCGTGGGCGTCTCGTGACTGGAGCTATGGCAGGAAACCCTGGTATCCCTGGTGAGCCCGGAGCGTGTAGCGGCTGGCATCGATGCTGTTGTCGCTGGTAGAGGCTCTGTGATGCGGGTAACCTCCCTCCTTTGACCCGCAGCTTCAGAGTCGAGCCGCAGGGGGTGATGAGGTCGCTGAAGGCCGACGGCGCGGACGAACTCGTCGACGAACCTCCATGCCGTCTCGCAGGCCCACCGTGCGCAGCCCGCCGACAGCGCCGAGTCCGGGAACCACGCCGCGGCGCCGGAAACGGGGGAATGGGTTATCCGGGAACCGGCCCCGGACGACGTCGATGCCGGTGTCGCTGCGCGACCAGCTGCGCTGACGGCCCTGCGCGCCGCCGATGACCGCGAGTCTCGCCGGCCGTACCGGGTCGCCTTGCGGCGGCGGGGACAGCGCCCGCCACCCCAGACGGGTCGGGCCGACAGGCCACAGGCGGCGTGGAGACGATCACGATGGTCGGTCATCGAGGCCGCGGCGTGACGCGAGTCGTGACATGAAACCGTGTGAACTGGTGTTACCAGGGTGGCCGAGTAGGTCAGCGCCGTTGCTGTTGCCGGTGGTAGATGCCGTAGGCGAGACCTACCGACGGCCTTTAATCCGCGGGTTCGGGGCTCGATCCCCAGGGCCCATGTCTGATCTGCAGAAACTCTGTGCGGTGACGAGGCGGTTGTCGACTCTGGCCTCGGTGAGTGACAGCATTTCGCGTCATGAGTGGTGTCACGGCCCAATGGATCGGAGTCTTGCCCTCGACGTGTAGCGAGACTGATGCCACTCGGATCGATCGATGAGGCGTGCGCGTTGAGGAGCAACGCGGCGACGATCGCCGGAAGGACTGGTCGCCGGGTTGCTGCCCAGGTCAGTTGAGGTCTCGGGGACCTCACTTTCAGGGCCCACTCAGCAGGCAAACCTTCCGGCTCACGATGCCCCGTACTCGACCGCGAGCGGTCCGAGTTCGCTGTGGGCCTGCTCAGTGGCCGAACGTTTCGATGATCGCTTGCAGGTTATCTGCGAATCGTTGGTCCGAGAGGCCGAAGCTGGGCGAGTACAGCAGGGCGTGGTCGTAAATGCCTCGGAAGTCCTCGAAGAACCGCTGGCGGACTTCTTCTGGCGTGCCGGTAATTGCCATGACGTCGACGAGCTCATCAGGCACCGCTGCGATCATCGCCACCCGGTCTCGCTGCTGCCATGCCGTGCGGATGTTCTCCACGTCGCGCTGGTAACCGTGCAGGGCGAACACCGCGGCATAGGTGCGGACCACGGCGTAGAAGGCGATCTGCGCCTTGGCCTCGGCCCGTGCCACCGCGGGGTCGTCGTGGATGGAGCAGATGACATATCCGGCCAGCGCGACGTCCGCCTCCTTCCGGCCGGCCCGGTCGACGCCTGCGGCCAGCGCCGGGCGCACCACCTCCTCGACATAGCGTCGAGTGAAGATCGGATGACCGACGAGGCCGTCCGCGACCGTGCCCGCTGCCCGGATCATGCGGGCGTTGACCCCGGCGAGGTAGACGGGCATGTCGGTGCGCAGCGGCGGGGTGACATCGACCGTCGGCTTCAGATGGACGGAGTAGAAGCGGCCGTCGTGATCGATCCCGCGGTCGTCCATGGACCAGAAGCGCCGCAGCAGCGGGATCAACTCTTCGACGCGTAATGCCGGGGCGTCGGGATCGGCGCCGTGCCAGTCCCGTTGCATCGTGCGGGTGCCGGTACCCAGCCCGAGGATCAGCCGACCGCCGGACAGCTCGTCCAGATCACGAGCCTCCGCCGACAACACCAGCGGCGACCTGCCCACGGCGTACGCGATCGCGCTGCCGATCGTGACCCGCTTGCTGCACTGGGCCATCGCGGCGAGGGAGACCGTTGCGCTCCGCTCGTAGAACTCGGTGGTCCAGACCGAGTCGAATCCTGCCGCCTCGGCTCGGGCCGTGAGATCGACGACGGTGCGGAGGTTGCCGCCGAGCAGGACGATGCCGGGCACGATCAGTGGACCGGCTGGCCGACGCCGGCCAGCCGGCGCAGGATGTCGGCGGCCTCGGCGGCCATGCGCGGCACGAACTCGCCGATCGCCACCAGATCGTGGATGCCGCTGGCGACCTGCCCGGCTGGCATGACCCCGTTCTCGACGTCGCCGTCTTCCTGGGCGCGGATCAGGGCCTCGTCCTTCCAGCGGGTGAGCTCGTCGTGGCTCATCTCGTTCGTGCGGACGATCTCCAGGAGCCGGTCGACCCCCGCGTTGTGCAGGCCGCGCGCGGGCCCGTAGACAGCAGGGAAGACCGTGTCGTCGCCCTCGTCGGCCTCGATGATCTTCTGGGCGTAGGAGGCGTGCCAGTCGGTGTTGTCCTCGGTGGCGATGAAGCGGGTGCCCATTGCCACCCCGCTGGCGCCGAGCGCGAGTGCCGCGGCGAGGGTCCGCCCGTCCCGTGCGCCGCCGGACAGGACGACCGGGACCGAGACGGCCTCGGTGACGTTGGGAACCAGCACGAACGTGTGCATCGGGGTCGCGTGGGTGTGTCCACCCATCTCGTAGCCGGAGGCGATGACGACGTCGACACCGGCGTCCTCGGCCTTCCGCGCGTGTTTGGTGGATCCCACCTTGTGCATGTGGATGAGGCCGGCGTCGCGGATCAGGGCGCGGAATTCCCCGGGGAAGCCGGCACTCGTGGTCAGCGCGACCAGTTGTCGAGACAGAGCGCTGTCGGAGTTGCGGGCCTCGACCGCGGCGCGGATGTAGGCCTCGCTCACCGGCAGCACGGTGCCGGTGTCGTCGCGGCCCACCGGCACGTTCACCGCGAACGGGCGGTCGGTCAACGATGCGACCTGCTCGATGTTCTCGCGCAGGAGTCGGGAACCCACCTTCGGGTCTTTCGTCATGCCGGGCATGCTGACGGTCCCGAGGCCACCGGCCGCCGAGGCCGCCGCGGCGATGCGATTGGTCTTGAACGGCCCCATGCCCTCCTGGATGATCGGGTGCTCGATTCCCAGCAGTGCGGTGAGCCGGTTGGACAGCTCGGCCATGATGTTCCTCCGTCTATCGGTCGGTGGTGAGCACGAGCGCGGATCCGTCGACGAGGGCGCCCGAGGTCACGACGCCGATCTCGTGCTTGCGTACCTGACGGTCTCCACCTCGACCCTGGATCTGCAGGACCGCCTCGGCGACGGTGTTCATCCCGTGCAGGTATCCCTCGGCGAGCAGGCCGCCGTGGGTGTTGACGGGCAGGCTCCCGTCCAGGCCGGTCGCGCCCGACCGCACGAAGTCCCCCGCCTCACCCCGCCCGCAGAAGCCCAGGCCCTCGAGGCCCATGAGCACCACGCTGGTGAAGCAGTCGTATATCTGGGCGAAGTCGACGTCACCCGTGGAGATGCCAGCCCGGCCGAAGAGCTCCTCACGCAGCAGGCTGGTGAAGTTCCGCGTGTAGTCGTCGTAGAGCAGCTGGTCGCCGATGTCGAGGCCCGGCCGGGCGCCCGCCCGGTAGGCCGCCGAGGCGATCACGGCCGGGGGTTGGCGGAGGTCCCGCGCCCGGTCCAGGCTGGTCACCAGGACGGCGCAGGCACCGTCCACCTCGCTGGTGCAGTCGGCGACGCGGAACGGGTCGGCGATCATGGGTGAGGCCAGGTACGAGTCGAGGTCCAGCGGCTTGCGCTGGATGGCCCGGTCGTTGATCTCGGCGTAGGCGCGCTGGGCTACCGCGACGGCCGCGAGAGCCTCCGGGCCGGTTCCGGTCTCGTGCAGGTAGCGCCGCGCCCACATGGCGATGTACATCAGGTAGGCGTTGTAGCCGATCGGGTACCGGTATTGCGCCGCTCCGCCGGGGAACGCCCCGCTGCCGACTCGGATGCCCGAGCGGCCGTTGAGCGCCCGGAACACCAGCACGTTCTCGGCGTAGCCCTGGGCCACGGCCATCGCCGCCTGTTGGACCATGAAACAGGGCGACTGCCCGCCCTGCTGGAAGTCCATCACGAAGCGAAGGCCCGGCACCGCCAGTGAGGTGGCTACTGCCTCGCTCGAGACCGAGTCGCCCAGGACGCTGAAGCTCACCACCCCGTCGATGTCGCTGAGGGAGACCCCGGCGTCCTCGGCGGCCTTCCGGCCGGCCTCCGTCGCGAGATCGAGGACCGTCCGCCCGGACGCCTTGCTCAGCTCGGTATAACCGACGCCGGCGACAGCAGCTGTTCTCATCGCACCTCCTAGAGGTCTGGAACATAAGCGCGTCGCTCGACGTCAGTCAACCAGTCGTTCGAACTTTTTCCTTGACGTCAGTTAGTGACCCAGTGTTAGCCTCAGTTCGCGTTCGAGCTGCTGACCGCGCCGGGTTGTGCGTGATCGCCGCAGCTAGAGAGCGCTCGGTCCGCGGCAGCAGTTCCTGCGGGCCGGAGCGGACAGTGACCCCGATCGACGGCCAGCGCGACGCCGATGGCCCACTTTGGAGGGCGGACGATGCCGGAGAACGACAGGCTTCTCGTTGAGCGGATCCCGGTCGACGATCGCGGTTCGTCGCTCGGGCTCGTGACGCTCAACCGGCCCGCAGAGATGAATCCCCTCGACTGGGACACGGGCCTGGAGCTCGGTCGGATCTTCGACGAACTTTCCGCCGATCCGATGGTCCGGGTGGTGGCGATCACCGGCGCCGGGAAGGCGTTCTCCGCCGGCGGGGACATGAAGAAGTACCAGGTGCTGCAGCGCGACACCGTCGACTTCCCGCAGTTCCTCGAGGACCTGCACCGGATCTTCGCCCGGATCTCCCAACAACCCAAGCCGTTCGTTGCGTTGGTGAACGGCATCGCGGTGGCCGGGGGCATCGAGCTGATGCTCTCCTGCGACCTCGCGATCGCCTCGGCGTCGGCGAAGATCGGTGATGCCCACCTGCCCTTCGGCCAGATGGGCGGCGGCGGTGTTCTCACCCTGCTGCCGCGTGCGGTCGGGCCCGCCCGGGCCCGTGAGCTGATCTTCTCCGGTCGGCTACTGACCCCGGAGGAGGCGCTCGACTGGGGGCTGGTGAGCAAGGTCGTCGCCGACGACCAGTTGCGTGCGGCGGGGATCGAGTTCGCGGCGGAGGTCGCCAAGAAGTCACCGCTGGCGGTGGCGAACGCGAAGAGCGTCCTGAACGCGGCCCTGTGGGACGGCACCGGGGTGCACCAGGGCCTGCGACTCGAGCGAGAGGTCACCGCCCGCTACTGCCTCACCAGCGAAGACGCCCCCGAGGGGCTCGAGGCCTTCGCCGGCAAGCGCCGTCCCCAGTTCACCGGCCGATGAGAAGGAGCACGTCGTGACGACCACGGAAGCCACCGAACAGGCGGCACCCCGGCCGGTGCCGGATCTCGACAGCCAGGCCTTCTGGGACGGGCTGCGCGCCCATCGCATTGTCCTGCAGCGCTGCGCGAGCTGCGACCGGAGGCGGTTCCCGGCGATGCCCTCCTGCCCGTACTGCGGGCATCCGGAATGGCGGTCGGAAGAGGTCTCCGGAACGGGCACGGTGTTCTCCTACATCGTCGTCCACCGCACGTTCGATCCCGCGTTCAACGGCGATGTCCCCTACCCCGTCGCGACGGTCGACCTGGACGGTGGTGGGCGCATCGTCGCCCGGCTGACCGGCATGCCTGCGATCGACGCCAGAGTCGCCCCAGATTTCGTCGACCATCCGGAGTGGACCGAACTCCGGTTCCGGATCGTGGAGGAATCGTGACCATCTCGGCGCAGTCGCCCACCCGCCCCGTCGAGCCCTCGCCCTTCGCCCAGACCGTCCGCCGGTTCACCGAGCAGAGGGTCATGCCGCGCAACCACGAGCTGGACCGGCATCCGCAGGACATGGCCCTGATCCGGGAGCTGCTGCTCGAGGTGGGTCGGCTCGGGCTCTACGGCGCGATCATCGACGAGGGATACGGCGGCACCGGTCCCAACTCGCTCGCGATGCACGAGGGCATCGAGGAGTTCGCCTACGGCAACGCCGGCCTGGCCATGTCGACCATGCCGACCTACCTGCTCGCGCGGGCCGTTGGTCTGCACGGCACGGACGAGCAGAAGGCCCGCTGGCTGCCGCCCATCGCCGAGGGTCGGATGGTCGGGGCCTGGGCGGTCACCGAGCCGCACACTGGTTCCGACGTCGCGAACATCACGACGAAGGCCGAACGCACCGCTACCGGATGGCGGCTCAACGGCCGCAAGATGTTCATCACCAATGCCGCCATCGCCGACTGCCTGCTGATCCTGTGCCGCACCGGAGGGCCGGGGATCCGCGAGACCCTGACGACCTTCGTCGTCCCGATGGACCTGCCGGGGATCGAGATTCCGAAGGCGCTGGAGAAGATGGGCCTGCGCTCGTCGCCCACGTGCGAGCTCGTCCTCGACGACGTCGAGGTGCCAGACAGCGATCGGCTCGGCCCGGTCGGCCACGGCTGGCAGATCGGGATGGACGTGCTCGACTACGAGCGGCTGGCGGTCCCCGCCATCTCGGCGGGGATGTGCGCGCGGGCGCTCGACCTCGCGTCGAGGTACGCCACGGACCGCACCGCATTCGGGAGCCGGCTGAACCAGATCGGCCCGGTGAAGGGCATGCTCGCCGACATCGCCAGCGGTCTCCTCGAGTGCCGGCTGTTGTACCGGCACGTCGCCGGGCTGGTCGACGCCGGGCGGCCATCGATCATCGAGGGCTCCATCGGCAAGCTCGTCAGCGCCCGGCTCGCGAACACCGTCACCAGCCTGGCCGTCCAGGTCCACGGCGGCTACGGCTACACCCGTGAGTACGAGGTCGAGCGTCTCTACCGGGACGCCCGCCTCTTCGCGATCGGCGGCGGCACCAGCGAGATCCAGCAGAAGATCATCGCCGAGCAGCTCCCGCGCGAACCCCACTGGAGCAGGACGGCTGCTCTCTCCTGAGCGGACCGCCCGGCGCAGACCGAGGAGCTGGTGACGGTGGCCGCCGAACAGCCGGTCGGCGAGGCACCGGGCAGGGTCGCGCGGCGCCGTCGTCGCCGGATCTCCGACATCCTCACGGCCACCGCCGAGGTGCTGGCCGAGCGGGGTTACCACGAGACCAACCTGGACGAGATTGCTCAGCGCCTGGATCTCACCAAGGCTTCGCTCTACCACTACTTCGCGAGCAAGGAGGAGCTCGTCACCGCCTGTCTGGGCCGGGTCGGGACACTCGTGAACCAACGGCTCGCCGAGGCGGCCCGGGACGGGACCGGGACTGCTGGCGACCGACTCGTCGCCCTCATCGAAGCGCAGCTGGACTGCATCGTCCGGGAGCACCCGCAGCTGGCCCGGCTGTTCCTGCAGCCGCTCGACTGGCCCGAGCCGATCCGGCTGCACAGCAAGGCCCTGCGCCTGCAGCACGACGAGATCTTCCGATCGGTGATCCAGGACGGGATCACAACCGGAGAATTCACCGTCGAGGACGAGGGGATCGCATTGCTCTGCCTGCACGGTGCCGTCAACTACGTGCCGGTCTGGTTTCGACCGAATCACCAGAAGGACTACGAGCAGATGTACACCACAGTGGCCGAGCACCTGCTGCGGCTGTTCCGGGCGGCGCCATGAGCGCGCCGCTGCTCACCGAACTCTTCGGACTCGCCGGGCGGCGCGCCGTCGTTACCGGGGCCAGTCGCGGCATCGGTGCGCGGGCCGCGCAGGCCCTCGACGCGGCAGGTGCGCAAGTGGCATTGGTGGCCCGTAGCGAGAGGGAGCTCCGGGACGTCGCGGCGACGCTGGACAACGAGCCTCTCGTCATCACCGCCGATCTCGCACAGGACGACGCAGCCGAACGGGTGGCCGGCGAGATCACCGCGGCGTGGGGAGGCACCGACATTCTGGTCAACAACGCCGGGCTGTCGCGCCCGGCGCCCGCAGTAGAGCTCGCGGCAGCCGACTGGGACGCCATCCTCACCCTCAACCTGCGCAGCGTGTTCACTCTGACGCGGGCTCTCGCGGCGGGAATGCTCGAACGGGGCTACGGACGAGTCGTCAACATCGGGAGCGTCCTCGGCTTGCTCGGCGAAGCGTGGGCGGCGCCCTACGCCGCCTCGAAGGCCGGTCTGAACGGTCTCACGCGCTCCCTCGCCGTCGAATGGGCCGCGCACGGGGTCACGGTGAACACGATCTGTCCGGGATGGGTGGACACCGAGATGGTGGCGGACCTCCGCCGAGATCCGCGCTTCGACAAGCGGGTGCTCAGGCGTGTCGCGGCCCGGCGCTGGGGAGTGCCCAGCGACATGGACGGTGCACTGCTGCTGCTGGCGTCACCGGGGGCGTCCTACCTGACCGGTCAGACCGTCGTCGTCGACGGGGGACTCTCGGCGGGATGGTGACGCCACAGATCGGAGTCATGCTGCCGATCTCGGATCCGGCCGGCAACGGCACGGCCGACATCGCGGCGGCGGCACGGCACCTGGAATCGGTAGGCGTGGACGCGGTGTGGGCCGGCGACCACCTCGCCTTCCACACTCCGATCGTCGAGTCGAGCATCGTGCTCGCCACGGCCGCCGCCGTCACCACGCGCGTCCGGTTGGGCTTCGGGGTGCTGCTGCTCGCGTTGCGCCCGCCGGCCTGGGCGGCGAAACAGGTCAGCTCCCTGCAGGTCGTCTCGGGTGGTCGCCTGGTTCTCGGCGTCGGGGTCGGCGGGGAGAACCCCGCGGAGTGGGCGGCCGCCGGAGTACCGCTCCGCGAGCGCAGGGCACGGACCGACGCGGTCCTTCGCGTGCTCCCGGACTTGCTCCGCGGACGGTCGGTCCAGCTCCCGGACCCGTATGAGGAGTTCGTACCGGCTCTTCTCCCATGTGGCGGCATGCCGCCGCTGTGGGTGGGGGGCCGCAGCGACCAGGCATTGCGCCGAGCCGCCCGTTTCGGTGACGGTTGGCTGGGCATGTGGGCCGACGAGGGCAGGATCGGCCGGGCCAGCGAACAGTTGCGGGAGCTGGCCGAGGTCGCGGGCCGGCCCCGGCCGCGGACCGGGTTGCTCGTGTTCGTCCATGTCGGGGGCGGACGGAACGAGCCGGCCGAGTTCATCGCCGGCCAGTACCAGATCCCATACGAGAAGGTCGAGCGCTACGTCGCCACCGGCTCCGTGGACCAGGTGGCCGAGCGGCTCGCGGGACTGGCCGCCGCCGGGGTCGACGAGTTCCTGTTGTTCCCGGCGGCCGCTGATCATCGCCGGCAGTACGACCTCATCGGGGAGGTCGTACGCCGGCTGCGTCCAGGAGTACCGGCCCATGGGTCCTGACCACCCGGTCTGATCACCTCAGCGCCGCCACGATCGACTCCAGGGCCTCCGCCGGCAGCGGCGCTTTCAGGTACAGGTTCATGCGTGTGAACACGTCGCCGTACCGGCGCCTGATCTCGGCGGCGGCGTCATCCGGTTCCGCCACGACGGCGATCGCCTCCAGAACCTCGTCGTCGATGACATCTGCCATTTCCTTCCAGCGGCCCGCCTTCGACATCACGTTCAGCTGGCTCTGCAGCTCACCCCAGCCGTGCCTTTCGAGCACGGGCCGATACGCCGGAGTCGAGGCGTAGAACGCGATCTGCTCCTTCGTGGACTGCTTCGCCGCGGCGAATTCCTCGGCGGTGGTTCCGGTGACGACGAACGGCATGCCGGCGATCTCATAGCCCTCCATCGACCGCCCAGCGCGCCGGCGCCCCTGCCCGAGCGTCGGAAGCGTGACCTCGCGGAGATATCGCTCGGTGGTGAAGCCGTGGCAGATGAAGCCGTCAGCCACCTCACCGGCCACCCCCGTCATCGACTCCCCGACGCCGGCGAGCAGGATTGGTGGGTTTCCGTAGGGATTCGGCCCCGGATCAAACATCGGTGTCATCAAGGTGTGCCGGTAGAACTCGCCCTCGAACTGCAGCGGGGTGCCGTCGTGCCAGGAGTTCCAGATTGCTCGGACCGCGAGCACGTACTCCCGCATGCGCGCGGCCGGGTGGGACCAGGGCATGGAGAACCGGCGGGTGATGTGCGGCTTGATCTGCGATCCGAGACCCAGCAGGAACCTGCCCTGCGAGACCAGTCGCAGGTCGTTCGCGGTGATCGCGAGCGTCATCGGCGAACGTGCGAAGGCCACCGCGATCCCGGTGCCGATCTCGACCCGAGAGGTGACCTGGGCGCCGAGCCCGACGCTGAGGAACGGGTCGTGGGCGGCCTCCAGCAGCCAGACACCGTGATAGCCCGCGGCCTCCGCCTCGCGCAGCTGATCCGACACGCATTGCGGCGGTGCGTCCACCTGATGGTCGATCTTCATGTTCCCGCCCTCCCAGGTCCGTCACCGCAGACCCGACCGCTCCGCCCCTCGGTCCAGGCTCCATTGGGGACGCCGTGGACCTTGGTCAACCTTGGGGTCAAACAGTATCTGTCTGAACGAACTTTGACTCTATAGTTGACTGAATCCGCGCACGACCCTAGCGTTCTGGACACGCCCGCGGGCTCGGGAACCCGCTCATCTGGCACACCTCTCGAAGGGAGAGGCATGGCTCACCTGGTGCACGAATTCGTCGAGTCCGCAGTCCGGAGGTTCGCCGATCGCATCGCGTTGGTGGATGACTCGGGCTCTCTGACCTATCGGCAGATGTGGGACCGCAGCCGTCGGCTCGCCACGGCCCTAGTCGATCTGGGAGTGGCGCCGGGGGATCGGGTCGTCGCCCTGATGAACAACCGCAACGAGTGGGTCGAGCTCGACAACGCGGTCTCCATGATCGGCGCCGTCCGGGGCCGGCTGAACTCCCGCGACGGCGCCCGTGAGTTCGCCTGGGTGCTCACCGACCTCACGCCCAAGGTCGTCGTCACCGGGCCGGAGTTCAGCGCCGTCATCCAGGACCTCATCGATTCGGGCCAGGCGCCGCCGGCACGGGTCATCGGCCTCGCCGATAGCGGCGACTACGAACAGCTGATCAGTGCTTCTGCGCCGTACGAGCCCGTAGCTCTGAGCGAGGACACGCCATACCTGATCTTCCACACCTCGGGAACGACCGGGCACTACAAGGGTGCGATCTACCAGCACCGCAACTGGGTGGCCACCTATCGCAACATCCTGGCCACGATCATGGGGGACATGGGTCCGGACTGCGCGCTGCTGCACGTCGGACCGCTCTCGCACCAGTCCGGCATCCTGACCGCCCCCGCGCTCTACCGCGGCGCCCGTTCGGTGATGCTCGGCCACTTCGACCCGAAGCTGTTCTTCGACGTCGTCGAGCGCGAGCAGATCACGCACACGATCCTCGCTCCTGCCATCATCAACGCCCTCGCCCACGACCCGGACGCCGCCAACCGCGACCTGAGCAGCCTGCGCTGCATCTACTACTCGGGCTCGCCGATCGCGCCGGTGGTGCTGCGCAAGGCGATGGAGATCTTCGGCCCGATCTTCCTGCAGGGCTACGGATCCACCGAGGGCGGCACGATCTACAACACCATCCTCTACCCGGACGAGCACGTCGATGCACTCGAAAATCACCCGGACCGGTTGGCATCGTGCGGTCGGCCCTCGCCGTTCTTCGACGTTCGGGTGGCCGATGAGGACGGCCACGAGATGCCGCGCGGAGAGATGGGCGAACTGCGGGTACGCGGCGACGCCGTCTCAGTCGGGTACTGGAACCAACCCGAGGCGACCGCGAACTCCTACGTCGACGGGTGGTTCCGGATGGGCGATCTCGCGGTCCGTGACGAGGACGACTACGTCACGATCGTCGACCGCAAGAACGACATGATCATCAGTGGCGGCCTCAACGTCTATCCGCGCGAGGTCGAGGACGTCATCTCCGCACATCCCGCGGTGAACGAGGTCGTCGTCATCGGCGTGCCCCACGAGAAATGGGGAGAGGCGGTCAAAGCCTGCGTGTCGCTGCACCCCGGCGAACGGCTGACGCTGGAGGACCTGCAGGCCCACTGCAAGGCCACCGGCTTGGCCAACTACAAGAAGCCACTGTCACTGGACATCGTCGACGAGGTGCCCAAAACCGCGGTTGGCAAGGTCTTCCGCCGCGCCCTGCGCGAGCCCTACTGGCAGGGCCGGCAGCGCCAGGTGGGCTAGCGCTTCGTCGCTCTCGCGGACCTTTCCAGATTGGGCTTCGGACGGTGTGCAGTTCGAGGCCCAACCGTGGCACGTACAGCGCAGCTCTGCGGGGAAGTGAAGATCACGCGGAGGACGATGAGGCCGGCGGAAGGAACAACCGGAGCAGGTTGTCGGCGACCTTTGCGGCCATGTCGTCGACATCCTTCTTGCGGCGGCCGCGGAACCACACCGGCACGTTGTTCATCGCGCCATAGAGGTTGTGCATGGCCACGTCCTCGTCGACGTTGAACTCTCCGCTCCGGATCCCCTCCCGCACGACCGAGCGGAAGATCTCATCGTGCTCGACCCGCAGCGCCCGGCTGCGCTGGCGGTACAGCTCCGGCCAATCCAGCGGCTGCAGGAACAACCGAGCCATCTGCGGGTACTCCCGCACGACCATGTCCAGCTGAGCCCTGATCAACATGCCGAGCCGCTCGGCGGCAGTACCGGACACCGCACCGGCTGTCTGTCGCAGTCGTTCGTTCGCCGTGGTCGCCAGTGTCTCCAAGCAGGCACTGACCAGCTCTTCCCTGCTCGGGAAGTAGTGGTAGAGCGAGGCCTTGGTCAGATCCAGCCGGTCGGCAACCTCGTCCAAGCTCATGCCGTGGAAACCACGTTCGGACAGGACGTCTGCAGCTGCAGAGAGAATGTCGGCCACCTTGCGATCGCGACGACGCGCAACCCTGCTCGGGGCAGGCCCTGATCTCGCCTCTGCCGTCACCGCCGATGACCTCCTTGCTACCGCTCTTGTCATCCAGTTCACGAAAACGGTCGCCGCGACCGCCCGCGTGGGTTCTGGTGCCTGATTCCTGCCGTCACACCTTCGCCGGCGGACCGTCACACGTCGCCGTGATCCGGACGACAGCCAGGTCCCGGCCGGCCTGGTTCGCCCGGATCGACATCGCGGGCGACGACGAGCCCGACCGGTGGGCCATCAACGAGCGTTCCACCGAGACAGCTCAGGTTAGCTGGGCATCGGGTGACACGCGCGAGCGCTCGGAGATGCAGGGCTGCGTCAGTTCGATCGAGGTCAGTTCGCTCTGCAGCCACCCCGGCAGTACCTGTGGGGAGATGTTCGGGTGATCCGGACCGTCGAAGGCTGCCCAGACATGCCAGCCGGTGGCTCGAACCGCGACTGCGCCGTCGTCCACCCGCCGCGCCTCCGCGGTCACCGCGAAGGAGGTGGTGCCGATGCTCGACGGCTGCAGCGTGAGCGTGATCTCATCGTCAAGGGAGAGCGGAGCCAGGTAGGTCGCCGCCGAGGCGACGCATGGACACGCCACCTGGCTACGGAGCATCGCACTCACCGGGTGGCCGGCATCCTTCAGCCAGCCCGTGAAGAGCTCCTCCAGCCAGCGGTACGGTGCCGCGAAGTACAGAATTCCGGCCGCGTCGACGTCGCCCATGGCGACCCGTCGACGGGCCGTGGCCAGGTACTCGGCGGCGCGTCCGTCCATGTCCGCGACCTTAACACTCGGTCATCAACCGACGTCAAGGACGAGTATCGACCACGTGGTCTAATTTCGTCCGTAACGTCAAAGACCGATTCGCGGTTGGATCTTCCCGGGGTCTGATGGTGCCAGCTCAGGTTTGTCGCGTGCGCGGGGTGCCCCGTCCGTGATGCTTGACGGGGCACCCAGGGCAACTCGCATGTGACCGATGGCGGCCTTTCCTACGCGATCTGGACCCTCGTGGAGTGCACAGCGCCGATCGCAAGCACGTCGGTCAGCGTGGTCTGATCCACCTGCTGGTCGCCGCCCAGATCGATGGTGATCTCGAGCTGGCCGCCGGGGCCGGCCGTTACCGTCTGTTCGACCACGCCGCCATCCTGCGCGGTGGCGGTGACCTGGTGCCTGCTGCCAGGAGCGAAGGCCGCCGGCGTCTGGAGGACGACCCTTCCCGTACCGGTCAGTACGAACGATCTGCCGTCCGCGCGTGCCTCCCCGAGGGAGAGGAACTCGTCGTTGGGTCTATCGACCGAGACGTCGTAGCCCCACACTGCGAAATGGGGGAGGACGGTCCGATAGGAGAAGCTGGCCGGGGTGCTGATGTTGCGGGCGAACAGTTCGTTGGCCGCCGGGACGACGTAGTCGGCGTAAACGCGGTGGTTGTTGGCGCCGTGGACCCTCGGGTGTGCGCGTCGTCCATCGGCGGGTGCCGGCGGTACCCGCGTCGTACGGGTCGCCCGGCTGAGGTCATGGTTACTCTGGCGGCCGTGAGTGCGGAGCGGGATGAGCTGCGCGAGCTTGTCGAGCGGTTGCCGGAGGACGAGGTGCCGGTCGTGCTCGCCGACGTCCGTCGGCATCGGAGTGCGGCGCGGCAGCGGTCGTGGCCGCCGGCGTTCTTCGGTTCGGGCCGGGCCAGCCGTAGCGATGTGGCGGAGCGGTCGGAGGAGATCCTGGGCGAGGGCTTCGGCCGTCCGGCGTGATCCTCTGCGATACCGGCCCGATCGTGGCCGCGGCGCTCGCCGGCGACGATCGTCACCACGAGTGCGTGGAGCTGTTCGCAGGTCTGCACCTCGCCGGTCGTCGGTTGCTGGTGCCGGGGACGGTCGTGGCCGAAGTGGTTACCTGCTGGCGCGGGAGCCGGGCGCTCGGTTGGAGTCGCTGTTCCTGACGGCGTTGGCGGATGGGGATTTCGAGCCCGTCGAGCTCCGTCAGGAGGATTATCGGCGAGTCTCCGAACTGGTGACGACCTATGGCGATCTGCCGTTGGGGACCACGGATGCGACCGTCGTCGCGCCGGCGGAGCGCCTCGGTGTGAGCGAGGTCGCGACGCTGGATCGCCGGCACTTCACCGTCGTCCGCCCGGCGCACGTGCCTGCGCTGACGTTGTTGCCGTGAGGGGTCGTCCCCGCGGGAATCCCCACGCTTATCCCCGCTACTACGTCAGATCACCGCGAACTGCGGGATGGCTCGCTGATCGCCGTTGATCGCCTTGAACTGCGGAAACGGACGATGGGTGATCACGGTGAACGGTGGCTGATCAACGGGCCGGAGAGCCGTCAGGTCGTGGTTCGTCCACGCTCTCCGATCCCGCGATCGCGGCCGGGAATGAACCTGGCTCTCGCGACCGCTGCACTCCGCGAACCCCTCGTCGCCGTCGCTCCCCGGGCCACCGGGCCACGGCGGTGGCGTCCCGCTGGCGGTGGCGCCGACCGGCGAGAGCCGCCATGGCGTCACCCAGCTGCTGCCGCTGCGCCTGCAGCATCGTGTGTTGGCGCCGACTCAAGAACCTCTTATTGAGGCAGGGCCTCTCATGTCGTGGGCACGGTCAGGAGGTAGTCGCCGGTCTCGTCGTCCCACTCCATCGCGATCAGGTCGCGGGCGCGAGCGGCCTTGGTGAACGACAGGAAGGTGTTGAAGCCGTAGCGCTTCTCGCTGAAGGTGGGCAACCGCTTGCGCAGCTGGTCCTTGAGCCCGCTGAGCTGGGGGTGTGATCCGGTGGACTGCAGCTGCCGGACCACGTCGACGAGCAGCCGGAAGGCGTCGTCGTCGGCCGAGGCGTCTTCCGGGAACGTCACCTCCGGATCGCCTTGCGCACTGCCCCGGCTCAGCTCGATGACCCCTTGGTTCTCGAGCTGGCGCAGCAGCTCCCCGAAGCCGCGGAACCCGTGGTCGGCCTCGTCGAACGTGGGGTCCTTGCGCAGGATCGCGCGCTTGAGGCGGGACGCCAGTACGGGCCCGTCGGAGTGGCGCTGCAGGCCGGCGAGCGTGCGCGCCACGAGCGGGGCGACGTCGAGCTCCTCGCTCGTCGCGACAGGCTCCTCGGCGGCGGCGGCCGGGACCACCTCGACGGGCTCCGGGGGCGGCGTCACGGCCGGCTCGGGCGGGGGCGATGTCGAGGGTCGTCCGCGTCCGCGGCCACGGCGGGCCACCTGCGTCGGTTCGACACCGGGCAGGCGGTCGTAGAAGAGGAACTCGTCGCAGGCGGGCGGCAGCAGGGCCGAGGTCGAGGACTGGACGCCGATGCCGATCACCCGCTTGTCCAGCTCGCGCAGCTTGTGCACGAGCGGGGTGAAGTCGGAGTCGCCGGTGGCGATGGCGAAGGTCGTGATGAAGCCGCGCTCGAAGGCGAGCTCGATGGCGTCGACGGCCATCTTGACGTCGGCCGCGTTCTTCCGGGCGCCGCCCATGCGCTGCGGGATCTCGATCAGCTCGACCTGCGCCCTGGTCAGCAGCCTGCGGTCCTCATCGAAGTACGACCAGTCGGCGTACGCGCGCCGGGACACCACGCGGCCACGCTCGGCGAGCGCGTCGGCGATCGGGCCGAAGTCGAAGGGCGAGACCCCCAGCCCGTCTCGGGCCCCGATGGCGAGGTTCTCGTAGTCGAGGAACAGCGCGATGCGCTCGTCGTCGTTGGTCACTGCACTATGCTCCTGGGAACCGAGTGTCCCGCAGCCGAGAGGCCCGGTCCCGGTGGGCGCCGTTGGCCGGTCACCGCGCTGCGGCGGTGGGGGAGCACGTCCTCGGACATGTCCGGCCGGCTGGCCCGGGGCCGGCTACATGCGTTGCCGTGCCCATTGACGTCCGGGCACGAACCGGCCGCGCTCCACTGCGAGGTCCGCCCACCGGGCCCCGCTCGACAGAAACGGGGCCCGCTGGTCGACCTCGATCCGGGTGGATACACCGCCCGGGGAATGCGGGGTCGGATCAGATGACGGAGACGCGGTGGCCTGCGGGCCCTTCTGGCCCTGACCGACCTCGAACTGCACACGCTGGTTCTCCTCGAGCGACTGGTAACCGCCGCCCTGGATCTCCGAGAAGTGCACGAAAAGGTCAGCGCCGCCGATGCGACGAGCCGGGCCTGTCCGTGGCGGGGGCTTCTCCGCCCGTGCCTGGAGGAAAACTCCCGACACCCACAACAACGTTTCACGTCGTGGCTGTACACGAACACACACCGACGGCCACGCACCGCGGCCGGCTACTGTCTCCGGGCGCGGCCAGCCGTCTCGCCGAGATGCACGGGCGCGACCGGGGCACCCGCGGGCATCAAGCTGAGCGGGCCGTCCGTGCGTCGAGCCCGAGCATGGCCAGCAGTTCGGTGCAGTCGTCGAGATCGATGGCGCGGCCGGCGACGACGCGTGCTGCCTGCCTGCTCTGGGTCGTGCAGCTGCTCTGATAGGCGGCTTGAGCGTCGGACCAGCTGGACCTGCCGTCGTTGTCGATTCCGTGTCGAGCCGAGCTCATGGGATTCTCCTCCGGCCGGCCGCGGCGGTCGTCAGGCGTGGTGGAACCTGGCCCGGGACCGTGCGAGGCAAACGCCAGGCGGCAACCTGCACGGCACATGCCGTCCACTGGGTAACGATGCCCGCCCAACCTGACTCGACCAGAGTACCTGTGATCAAACTCCGCGGCGGGACGAAGCGGCGAGCGGCCTCTGGGAGCGCCGACGTGGCAGCGCCGAGCGGCGGATTGAGCTTCCCCGGGTAGCCCGGAGACCGGTGATCATGGCCGTCGGGCCGTGGAGTCTCTGTGGCAGGACCGAAGAAGCACCCCGATGTGCTGCGCGATGCGGCGACCCGCACACGCTGGGGCTGTTCCTCACCGCAGTCGCGGTCGCTGGGGCGGCGTCCGGGCTGCTGCCCGGCGCGGTGACCAGCTCGTGCAGTTGGAGACGCCGGACGGGTTCCGCGGGCGAATCATCTCGGCGCAGTACGCGGTCGGTGCGGGTGGGCCGGGACTCGGCGACGCGCGGGCCGGGCTGGTCGCCGGCCTGGATCGGCCTCGGCGGCGGCGGTCAGCGGGGCACTGGCGTGCGTGCTGGCGGTGGCGGTGATCGCAGGGACGCACCCTGCGCTGCGACGGTGGCGGCGCCCGAACCCGGCCGGCGACGAAGCCTGACCGCTCTGCCGTACGCGCGCCGATTCATCCCGGCGTGGCATGCGGTCGGGGCTCATCCGTCGATGATGCTCAGGCAAGGCCGGAGCCGGACCCGCCGGATTTGTAACGTCTCGGCCTCACGCTGCGAGACTTTCCGGATTGTGTGGAACCGTCGGTTCGGCTGTCGGGCCTGCTTCGGGTCGGGTGGGAGGACCTCGTGATCGTCGAAACCCTGGGCTTGATCGCCATTGTGGCGACCGCGTACTACTTCGGCGTCGGCCGGCCGCGAGCCAGAAAGGCGCAGGTCCACACCGGACTGACCGCGCTGGCTCCACTTCTGACGGGTGCGACGGTGGACACCGGGCGGCTCACCAGCACCGCCGGCGTCAGCAAGCTGCATCTACGCGGCCTCTATCAGGGCTTCCACATCGAGGCGTGGCCCGAGAGGACCGACCCGAGGCCCACAGGCGTAGGCGACCACGGGCCGTCGAATCCCGTGGACCAATTCACCGTCCGGTGTGTCGGCCTGGACGGACGCCAGCCGTGGAGCTGCCAACGGCGGAGGGTCAGCCTGAATCCGTTCGCCGAGGACCAACTCGTGTTCACCGCATCATTGGACCCGGACTCGATCTTCGCCGGGCCGCTGGGCGCGTTCATCGGACTGCCCGAGCCGGACCCGCAACTGGAGCAACGCCTGCGCGGGGCCGGCCTGATCGACGAGGTCGCCCGCCTCGGGCACGGTAGTCACAGCTGGCTCCCGCACGTCAGATTCGTGCCCCCGATCGACTTCTCGCGGGGCTTCAGCCAGCCCAACGTCAGCTGGCTCGAATGTCGGGTCGAGGCGGGGCACGGGCGGGTGCCCACGGCCGAGCGCTTCGGGCAGCTGCTGGATTGTGTGGTTCGCCTCGCCCACATCAACGCCCGGGAAAACCCCGCGTAGCGCCTGAGCGGCATGACCGGGTCGTGCTCGCTGCGGCCCTTTGCGGCACACGTCACGTTTCGGGCGCTTGCGACGATTCCTCCTACGCACGAGTCGCCGATCCTCCACGGAGGCCTGATGACCGCGGGGTGGTCCACCGGTCTGCGCGCGGCCGTGTCGTCGTCGCCGTCGATTACCGGGCGCGACGCGGAGCTCGCCCGGCTCACCGCGCTCCTGCACGGTGCCCGCACCGCGGGTGGGGTGCTCCGCGTCGAGGGCGAGCGCGGGATCGGCAAGACGTGCCTGCTGGACGCGGTGGTCGCGACCGCGCGCGAGCAGGGGTTCAACGTCCTGATGGCGCGGCCCACCCGCGCAGAGCGGGGCCTGCCGCACGCCGTGCTCGGCGACCTGCTCTCCGACGTGCACGACCTGGCGTTCCTGCCGGAACCGCAGCGGCATGCCCTCGAGCTGGTCCTGCTGCGGCGGGCTGGGGAAGCGGGGCCCGGCGTGCGCGAAGCCGGGATCGCGCTGATCGGCGTACTGGCCCACCTCGCCGCCGGCGCTCCGGTGCTCGTCGCGATCGACGACGCGCAGTACACAGACGACGCCACGGCCGCGGTGCTCGCCTTCGCCGCCCGTCGCCTGCCCCCGGCCGGGGCCGTGCTCGTACTGACGGTTGCGGAAGGGGCACGCCCGGTTCTCGACACCGCGGCCGTGCTCGCCCTCGGGCCCCTGCCGGACGCGACGATCCACCGGATCGCCTGGGAAGGTCACGGCCGCACATTGCCTCCCGCTGACCTGCGACGGGCCGTGGAGGTGGCCGGCGGCAACCCCGGTCTCGCGCTCGCTGTGGCCGGTGCGCTCGACGGCGGAACAGCGGAGCCCCGGACGGTGCTTCCCGCAGGGGTCGCCGACGAGATGGCCGAGCGAATCCGCGCGCTGCCCGTCGCGGGCATCGAGGTTCTCGTCGCGGCCGGCCTGTCGTTCCCTCCCTCGGCCACCGAACTGCAGGCCGCGGGTCTGCTGGCTGCGGCCGAGCCCCCCGAGCATGCAGGGCTGCTCAGGATCGACCGCGACCGGGTGACGCTGGATCGGCCCCTGGTCGGTGCGGTCGCACGGGAGGTGCTGCCCGGCTCACGGCTCCGAGACCTCCATCGACGGCTCGCCGACGTCACTGCAGGAGCGGCACGCGTCTGGCACCTCGGCCACGCGGAGCGTGCGCCTGACGCGCGGGTGGCCGCGGAGCTCGCGCGCGCTGCCGAGGGGGCGGAGGCCGGCCGGGCGTCCGGCCTGCTCGCGCTGGCCGTCGAGCTCACCCCGCCCGGCGACGAGGATCGCTGGGCCCGCCTGCTCGCCGCGGCCCGCGCCGCGGCCCGCGCCGGGGACCTCCCGGCAGCGGCCGGCTACGCCGCGACCGTCCGTGACCGCGGCGTGTCCGCGTCCTCGACCGCCCGTGCGCACCTGGTGCTGGCCGAGGTGGACCTCGACCGTCGTCACCCCGCCCGGGCCGCGCAGCACTGCGCCGCGGCGCTCGCGGCCACCGACGAGCCCGACGTGCAGGTCACCGCGCAGGTGCTGCTGGCCCGGGCCCGCCCCGACGACCCGCCGGCGGCGGCGGACCACGCCCGGCACGCGCTGAAGCTCGCCGACCAGTACCACGGACTGTCCGCGCACCTGCGGGCGGAGGCGGTCAAGGCGGTGGTGGCGACGGAGTCGCTGGCCTACGGCGAGCGGGACGAGCAATTGCTGGCCCGAGCCGACGCGCTCGAGGCCGACGCGCCGGTCCCGCCCGCCGACAGCGCGGCGGCACTGCGGGCGGTGCTGCTCGCACGCGACGACGACACCGCCGCGGCGCACTCGATCCTCACCGGCCTCCTCCGCCGCGCGGTCGACACGACTTCCCGCTGTTTCGCCCACCTCCAGCTCGCCCAGGCCTGTCTCTGGCTCGGCGAGTGGGACGCGGCCGAACGACACGCCGAGCAGGGCGTGGACGCGGCGCACGCGATCGGGCGGGAGCGCGACGTCGTCGAGGCGCGGTTCGTCCGCGGGCTGGTGGCGGCCTACCGGGGGCGATCGCGGATCGCCGAGGCGGCGGCGGAGGAGCTGGGCTGCGGTGCGGGCCCGTACAGCAGCGACTGGGCCGCGTGCCGCGGCGCCGGATTGCGCGCCGTCCTCGCCATGGCGGGGGGCGATGCGCGCGGGGCGGACACGTGGTTCACCCGCTGCGCCGAGCGCGCCACCGCGGCGGACCTGCACGAGCCGTTCCTGCGGCGATGGCAGGCCGACCACGCCGAGGCGCTGGTCGCGCTCGGCGATCTGGACGGGGCGGCCGGCGTCCTCGACGCGCTGGAGCAGCGGTCCGCGCTGCTGGGCCGTACCTCGGGGCTGGCGGCGTGCCGCCGCGGGCGGGCGCTGGTCTTCGCCGCAGGCGGGGACGTCGGCTCCGCCACGGCCGCGGCCGACGCGGCGGTCGCGGGCCTCGACCGAGCCGGGCTGCCCTACGACCGGGCGCGGGCGCTGCTCGCCGCGGGTCAGGTCCGTAGGCGATTCAAGGAGAAGGCCGGGGCGCGGGACCACCTCGACGAGGCCGTGCGGATCTTCGACGACCTCGGCGCCGAGGCCCTCGCCGTGCGGGCCCGTCGCGAACTGGGCCGGGTCGGGGTGCGCAGCGCCGGACCCGCCGAGCTCACCGAGACCGAGGCGCGCGTGGCGCAGCTGGCGGCGGCCGGGAACACCACGCGCCAGATCGCGGACCAGCTGTTCGTCTCGCCCAAGACGGTCGAGGCGAACCTGACGCGCATCTACCGCAAGCTCGGCGTCGCCAACCGGGTCGAGCTCTCACGGCGGCTGTCCGGCGAGGGGGGTGGGGC
>NZ_JAAXLA010000051.1 GCF_012911935.1 Pseudonocardia acidicola
CCCCCAGATCCCCCAGCGTGATCTCCCGGCCCCCGGCGAACCGCAGCACCGTGCGCGGCAACGCCAACCGGAACGCCGCCACCGTGCGCAACGCATCCGGCCCCGACATCGGCTCCAACTCCCCGAACGGGGTCCCCGGCCGCGGATTCAGGAAGTTCAGCGGCACCTCATCCGGGGTCAACGCCGCCAGCTGCCCGGCGAACTCCGCGCGCTGCTCCGGCGACTCGCCCATCCCGACGATCCCGCCGCAGCACACCTCCATCCCGGCCTCCCGGACCAGGCGCAGCGTCTCCCACCGCTCCTCCCAGGTGTGCGTGGTGACCACGTTCGGGAAATGCGAGCGCGCGGTCTCCAGGTTGTGGTTGTAGCGGTGCACTCCCATCGCCGCCAGCTCCGAGACCTGCTCGGGGGTCAGCATCCCCAGCGAACACGCGATGTTGATGTCCACCGCATCCTTGATCGCCGCGATCCCCGCCGCGACCTGCGCCATCAACCGGGCGTCCGGGCCCCGCACCGCCGCGACGATGCAGAACTCCGTCGCCCCGGTCTTCGCGGTCTGCTTCGCCGCCTCCACCAGCATCGGCACATCCAGCCACGCCGAACGCACCGGCGAGTCGAACAACCCCGACTGGGAGCAGAAGTGGCAGTCCTCCGGACAGCCGCCGGTCTTCAGGCTGACGATGCCCTCGACCTCCACCTCCGGCCCGCACCAGCGCATCCGCACCTCGTGGGCCAGCTCCAGCAACTCGTCCAGCGCCTCGTCGGGCAGCCGCAGCACCTCGAGCACCTGCTCCTCGGACAGGCCCACCCCGTTCTCGAGAACCTGGGTGCGGGCGGTGCCGAGGATGTCCGACTGCGTTGTTGTCACGATCGGGCAGTGTGCCACTCCCCGCCCAGTGCGGGAGCCAGGGTGTGACGCGCGACCTCGGCGAAATCCTGTGGGGCCAGGGCACCGGCCCCGTCGGGCAGCGCGCCGAGCAGCGGGACGCCGGTGACGGCGGGCAGGTCGGCGAGGTTGCAGCGGGCCGCGAGGTCGGGTTCGGCGGGCCAGGCCCCGACGACGACACCGGCACAGCGCAGGCCCCGGGCGTGCAGCGCCTCGACGGTCAGCGCGGTGTGGTTGAGGGTGCCCAGCCCGGCCGCCGCGACGACGAGTACCGGGGCGGCCAGCGCCGCGGCGACGTCGGCGAGGGTGCCGGGCGGATCGTCGGTGAACCGGACCAGCAGTCCGCCCGCGCCCTCGACGATCACCAGGTCGTGGTCGACGGCCAGCTTCTGCGCAGCGTCGGCCGCGTCGGCCGGGGTGACCGGGTCGGCACCGGCCCGCCGCGCCGCGGTCACGGGCGCGAGCGGATCGGGATACCGGCCGAGCTCACATGTGCTGACCGCCCCACCGGTGAGCCGCAGCACCTCGGCGAGGTCGCCGGGCTCGTCCGGCGCAACGCCGGTCTGCGCGGGCTTGAGGACCGCGACGCGGTCGCCCCGGGCCACCGCGAGGGCGGCCAGTGCCGCGGTGACGACCGTCTTGCCGACGTCGGTCCCGGTCCCGGTGACCACCACCGTCCGGCTCACGCGCCCACCTCCGCCAGCACCGTGGTGAGCACCGCGCGCACCCGGTCCAGGTCCGCCGCGCAGAGGTCGGCCCGGGCGGTCAGCCGCAACCGGCTCGTCCCCTCCGGGACCGACGGCGGCCGGAAACAGCCCACCCGCAACCCGAGCTCGGCACACCGGCGGGCGGCGGCGACCGCGACGACCGGCGAGCCCAGCACGACCGAGACGACGGCCGACGGCGGCGCGGCCACCCCCGCCGCGTCGGCGATGGCGGCGGCGGCGGCGAGCACGGCACCGGGCCGCCCGGGCTCGTCGCGCAGCACGTGCAGGGCGGCCAGCGCGGCCCCGGCGCAGGACGGCGCGAGCCCGGTGTCGAAGATCATCGTGCGGGCGCTGTCGACCAGGTGCGCGATCACCCGTTGCGGGCCGAGCACCGCCCCGCCCTGGCTGCCCAGCGCCTTCGACAGCGTCACGGTGGACACCACGTCGTCGGCCCCGGCGAGGCCGGCCCCGGCGAGCAGTCCACGCCCGCCCGGCCCGCACACCCCGAGCCCGTGCGCCTCGTCGACCACCAGCACGGCCCCGCGGGCCCGGCAGACCGCGTGCAGCTCGCGCAGCGGGGCGAGGTCACCGTCGGCGCTGTAGACGCTCTCGGTGACGACGAGCGCGCGCTCCTCGGTGCGCCCGGCCAGCGCCGCGTCGACGGAGGCGACGTCGTTGTGCCCGGCCACCGCCACCCGGGCCCGGGACAGCCGGCACGCGTCGACCAGCGACGCGTGGTTGGCGCCGTCGGAGACGATCAGCGCGCCCGCCCCGGACAGCGCCGTGACCACGCCGAGGTTGGCCGCGTAGCCGGAGGAGAACACCAGCCCGGCCTCGGCGCCGGTGAAGGCGGCCAGCTCCCGCTCGAGCGTCGCGTGCACCTCGGTCGTGCCGGTGACCAGCCGCGATCCCGTCGACCCCGCGCCCCAGGTGCGCAGTGCCGCGACCGCCCCGTCGACGACGCGCTTGTCACCGGACAGCCCGAGGTAGTCGTTGCCGGCGAGGTCGAGCAGCGGCTCGTGGGGCGCCCGGGGCCGCAACTCCCGGCGCAGCCCGGCCTCGCGGCGGCGCTCGGCGTTGCGGTCCAGCCAGGCCAGCGGGTGCGGCGGCGCAACCGGTACAGGTAGGTCCACGACCTGCGACCCTAGGCGCTGCGCCGCCGCCGGGGTACGTGACGTCGCACCGGCGGCCGCTACGGCCGCGGCAGCGCCTCCGCGGGCCGGTCCGCGGGCCGGAACTCCTGCGCGTCGGCGTCGAACACCAGCACCTGCGCGGTCGGGATGTCGAAGTACAGGCCCATGAGCTCGGCCTCCACTCCCTGCTCACGCAGCCTGTCGAGCTGCAGCGCGACGTTCACCATGGCCAGCGCCTCGGTGTCGCCGTAACCGGCCCGCAGCGCCGCCTGCGCCACCGGGTGCCCGTCACGGTAGGCCTGCAGGCTCGGGGCGCCCGCCTTGAGCCAGTCGCCGAGCGCGCCGTCGGGCATGTCGGTGGGCACCCCGTCGAGCAGCCCGCGCATCGCCCCGCAGCCGGAGTGCCCGCACACCGCGATCAGCGGCACCCGCAGCACCGACGTCGCGTACTGCACGGCCGCCCGGACCGACGTCCCGGCCACCAGGTTGCCCACGTTCTGCACGGTGAACAGGTCGCCCGGGCCGCTGTGGGTGATCACGTTCGGCATCACCCGGGAGTCGGCGCAGGACAGCAGCAGCCCGGACGGCGTCTGCCCGCCGGCCAGCTCCTGCAGCGTCGGCCGGATCAGCCCGGCGGTCTGCTCGTGGTAGGTGGCGACCCCGGCGAGCATGGGCGCGGTCGGCGCCGTCCCCTCACCGCACCACTGCGACCACGTCGCGAAGCGCGGCCGCGGGTGCTCGACGGCCTCGACGGCACCGGGCTCGGAGACCTGCACCTGCGCACCGGTGGACCGCTGCCGCTTGGTCCAGCTCTCGAGGTGGTCGTAGGCGGCGTGGTCGAGGTAGTCGACGACCAGGTCGACCCGCACGTCCGCGCCGGCCGGGACCTGGGAGAGCACCCGGGACAGCGCCGGCACCGACAGGAAGCTCAGCGAGCCCTCGACGACCACGCGCAGCGGGCCGGCAGTGCCGTTCCCGGGCTCCTCCAGCCGGACGTCGGCCTTGACCGCACGGCGCAGCACCATCAACCCGGCCAGCGCGAGACCGATCGCCACGCCCTCCAGCAGGTTCAGCGCGAGCACCCCGGCCACCGTGACGAGGTAGATCGCCAGCTCACCGTGGTGGCGGGCGGTGCGGATGTCGGCCAGCTTGACCAGCTGCGTACCGACGACGACGAGCAGCCCGGCCAGCGCGGCGAGCGGGATCATCTCGACCACGCCGGCCAGCGCGATGGCGAACACCGCGATCCACACGCCGTGCAGCACCGCCGAGGCACGCGTCCGGGCCCCGGCGTTGACGTTGGCCGAGCTGCGGACGATCACGCCGGTGACCGGCAGCCCGCCGGCCAGGCCGGAGATCGTGTTCGCCGCGCCCTGGCCGAGCAGCTCGCGGTCGGCGTTGGTCCGCGGCCCGTTGTGCATCCGGTCGACGGCGACGGCCGACAGCAGGCTCTCCACGCTGGCGATCAGCGCGACGGTCAGCATGCCGCCGATCACCCCGGCCCACTGGCTCTCGGGCAGCACCGGCAGCGCGACGGCGTCGAGCAGGCCGCCGGGCAGCTCGACCCGCGGGACGTCCGGCCACAGGGTGGCGAGCGCGGTCGCCGCGGCCACCGCGACCAGCGGGCCGGGGACGACGCGCATCCGCCCGGGCAGCCGCGGCCACAGCAGCACCAGCCCGATCGTGCACAGGCCGACGATCACGGCGTGCCCGTGCAGGCCGAGCAGTTGCCCGGGCAGCTCGAGCAGGTTGTCCACCGCGCTGGTCTGCGGGCCGCCGCCGAGCACGACGTGCAGCTGGGCGAGCGCGATGGTGATGCCGATACCGGCCAGCATGCCGTGCACCACGGCCGGCGGGATGGCCTGGGCGAATCGGGCCAGCTTGCTGAGCCCGAACAGGATCTGCAGCAGCCCGGCGCCCACGGTGATCAGGCAGGTGACCTGCCAGCCGAACCGGTCGACCAGTTCGGCGACGACGACGGTCAGTCCGGCCGCGGGCCCGCTGACCTGCAGCACCGAGCCGCCGAGCAGCCCGGCGACGACGCCGCCCACGACCGCGGCGATCAGCCCGGCCATGATCGGCGCGCCGGAGGCGAGCGCGATCCCGAGCGAGAGCGGGACGGCGACGAGGAAGACCACCAGCGAGGCGCCGAGGTCGGCGCGCAGGATGTCGATGCGGCGTCGTCCGCCCGGTGGGGCGTGCTGCGGGGGATCGGTCGAGGGGTCGGTCGAGGACGTGGCCATGCGGGCCTCCAGGCGGGTTCCGTCGGGGGGAGCGAGCACGAGCACGGGTGCGTCGATGCACCGGCCGGTACCCCCAGCCAACCGAAATCGGGCGAACACGGTTCCCGTCCGGTTCGCCGGAATCATCCGTTCCGGGACGCTCGTGACCTTCGGTAGTTGATCATCCCGTCCCAACCCGGCCCGGTCGCCGCGCGAACGGTCCGAACAGGTGAGCCGGGCGATCACACCGGGGCACCGGCACCACCCGATTCGCCGCCGTGGGAATCAAACGAGTGGATCTTGGTGCGCGGGGTCACGTCGTACCCGCCCGGTTGACGCCGGGTGAACGACACATGACGCGGCGCCGGCGCCGGTCCTCAGCCCGCGGCCGCGGCCGCGCACACCCCCGCCGTGATCGCCGCCAGGTCCCCGGCCGTGCACACGTAGGGCGGCATCGTGTAGACGAGATCGCGAAAGGGCCGCAGCCACACCCCCGCGCGCACCGCCGCCGCCGTCGCCGCGGCCATGTCGATCTCGTGGTCGAGCTGCACCACGCCGATCGCGCCCTGCACCCGCACGTCCGTGACGCCCGGCAGCTCGCGGGCCGGCGCGAGCCCACGGCGCAGCGCCGTCTCGATGCCCGCGACCTCGGACCGCCAGTCCCGTTCCAGCAGCAACCCGACCGACGCGCGCGCGACCGCCGCGGCCAGCGGGTTGCCCATGAACGTCGGGCCGTGCATGAGCACACCCGCCTCGCCGTCCGAGATGCCGCGGGCCACCTCGGTCGTGCACAGAGCCGCCGCCATCGTGAGATATCCGCCGGTCAGCGCCTTGCCGACGCACATCACGTCGGGACTGACGCGCGCGTGGTCGGCGGCGAACAGCTCCCCGGTGCGGCCGAACCCGGTGGCGATCTCGTCGAAGACCAGCAGCACGCCGTGGGTCAGGCACAGCTCACGCAGCACGTGCAGGTAGCGCGGATCGTGGAAGCGCATCCCGCCCGCGCCCTGCACCACCGGCTCGACGATCACCGCGGCCAGCTCGTCGGCGTGGGTCTCGATCAGCTCGGCGAGCTCGGCGACGTAGCCGGTCTCGAACTCGCGCGGCGGGCTGCTCGCGAAGATCTGCTTCGGCAGCACGTCGGACCACAGCGAGTGCATCCCGCCCTCGGGGTCGCACACGCTCATCGCGCCGAAGGTGTCGCCGTGGTAGCCGCCGCGCCAGGTCAGCAACCGGTGCTTGCCCGGCCTACCCCGGGACCGCCAGTACTGCAGGCACATCTTGATCGCGACCTCGACCGACACCGAGCCCGAGTCGGCCAGGAACACGTGCTGCAGCGGCTCCGGGGTGACGTCCACCAGCAGCCTGGCCAGCTCGACCGCGGGGCCGTGGGTCAGCCCGCCGAACATGACGTGGCTCATCGCGCCGAGCTGGTCGCGGACCGCGGCGTCCAGCACGGGGTGGCGGTAGCCGTGGATCGCCGCCCACCACGAGGACATCCCGTCGACGAGCTCGCTGACGGGCCCGCCGGGACCCGCCACCGGCTCGGCCAGCCGCAGCCGCACTCCGGCTGCGGACTCGACCACGAGCGGCGCCACGGCCGCCGGCATCGGTGCGTACGGGTGCCAGACGTGCTCCCGGTCGGTGTTCTGCACGTCGTCGGGGGTCACGGCC
This sequence comes from Pseudonocardia acidicola, assembly GCF_012911935.1. Lineage (GTDB taxonomy): Bacteria > Actinomycetota > Actinomycetes > Mycobacteriales > Pseudonocardiaceae > Pseudonocardia > Pseudonocardia acidicola. Next base: position 6,623 of record NZ_JAAXLA010000051.1, read on the forward strand.
GCTCTCCGGTTGTCACGGCCCGCGAGCCTATGTCAGCACGCCACCGGCGGTGGCACGCGGACGGCGCCCACTAGGCTGGTGGATCCTATGTCCACCGGCATCCGCGCGACCGCCCCGGCACCTGACGCCGCGTCCGATTCGGCGCCGGCGCACCCGGCACTCTCCCGCCGTCGCGAACTCGGCCAGACCAGTGCGCGGTCACTGCTGCTCACAGTGCTCGGTGAGTTCGTGCTCCCCCGTTCCGAGCCGGTCTGGACCCAGGTGCTCATCGACGTCCTGGGCGGGCTCGGCGTCGAGCACAAGTCCGCGCGCCAGGCCCTGGCGCGCACGGCCGCCGAGGGCCTGCTCGTCTCCGACCGGGCCGGCCGGCGGGTGCGCTGGTCGCTGACCGAGTCCGGCCGCAGGCTGCTCTCCGACGGCGCGGCCCGCATCTACGGGTTCGGCGCGGCCGCCCCGCCGTGGGACGGCCGGTGGCTGGTGCTGCTGGTCAGCGTGCCGGAGTCGCGCCGCCAGCTGCGCCACCGGCTGCGCACCCGCCTGGCCTGGGCCGGTCTCGGCTCGCCGTCGCCGGGAGTGTGGCTCTCCCCCGAACCGGCCAAGCAGGCCGAGGTCTCCGACGTCATCGCCGACCTCGGCCTCGAGGGAGTGACCAGCTCGTTCGTCGGTCCCTTCGGGGCCATCGGCGAGCAGGCCGAGGTGGTGTCCCAGGCCTGGGACCTGGCCGAGGTCGAGGCCGCCTACGAGGAGTTCATCGCCGCGTTCACCGACGCCGCCCCGGCCACACCCGCCGAGGTCCTCGCCCACCAGATCCACCTCGTGCACGCCTGGCGCCGGTTCCCCTTCCTCGACCCGAAGCTGCCCGCCGAACTGCTGCCCCGGGAGTGGGCGGGAGCCCGGGCGGCCGAGCTGTTCGACACCGTGCACGCCCGCTGGGACGAGCAGGCCCAGCAGCACTGGCGCCGTCTGGTCAGCAGCGCCAGCTGACCCTGGCGCCGGCCGCGATCCGGAGCCCAGGGTCGTCGCCGCCGGCCCGGACACCGTCCGGGGCCACGTCCGCGACGTCAATGGTGTCCCCGGCTTCGTCGATGCCGTCACCGACAGCGAGATCGTCGGCGGCGGGCTCGCCGCTCAGGGCCCGCTTCGCCTGACGCGCTCCGCCTGGCCGGCACGGCCGGGGTCGGGGGGCTGCCGGCCGATTGCGGCTGTCCGGCCCATGACAGCGTGCGGCGACGCTGGTGCACTGGCCCGCCCACCGCTCGGGAGGAGCTCGGCATGGCCACGCACGTGCTGTTCTTCAGCTACACGCCACAGACCTGGGATCGGATGATCACGAAGCCCGAAGACCGGACGGCGGCGGTCCGCGCCCTGGCCGAGGCCGTCGGTGGGCGGCTCGAGTCGTTGTATTTCATGTTCGGCGAGCGCGACGGGCTGGTCCTGTTCGACGCGCCGGGTCCACAGGAGGCTGCGGCGGTCTCGGTCGCGGTGAGCAGTACCGGGGCGTTCTCCCACATGGAGACCCGGCAGCTGATCGCGCCCGGCGACCTGGCCGGGGTACTGGAGAAGGCCGCTGCGGCTCGAGAGGCCTACCGGCCACCGGGCAGCTGATCCGATCGGTGCTGCCCGGCCCGGCGGTCAGCCCAGGCAGCCCGGGCCGAGCAGCGCCTTCAGGTCACCCATCAGCGCCGAGCTCGCCGTCACCCGCAGCGCGTCGTCGAGCCGTAGCACCGTGGTCCGGGTGCCGTTGACCAGGCTCAGGTGTACCGGGCGCGGGCCCGGGTGGCTGGTCAGCACGTCCTTGAGCTTGGCCACCACCGGTGGGGTGCACCGGGCCGCGGCCAGGCTCACCGCCACCGGCGTGCCGTTCTCCTCACCGGCCACCATCAGGTCAGGCACCGCGAGGTCGTTGGCGATCAGCGACACGCGGTCGTCGCGCTTGTTGACCCGAGCCTTGACCAGCACGATCGCGTCCTCGGCGACGTCCACCCCGACCACCTGGTAGGCCCGCGGGAAGAACAGCACCTCGATACCGCCGGCGAGGTCCTCGATCTGCGCCGACGCCCACGGCTCGCCGTTCTTGTTCACCCGCCGGTTGACGTTCGCGAGGATGCCGCCCACGGTGACCTGCGCGCCGTCGGTGACCGTGCCCTCCAGGATCGCGGAGATCGGGGTGTCGGCCTTCGCCGCGAGCACGCTCTCGACACCGTGCAACGGGTGCCCGGAGACGTAGAGCCCGAGCATCTCGCGCTCGACGGCGAGCCGGTGCTTGGAGTCCCACTCCTCATCCGGCACCTTGACGTCGAAGATCCCGCCGAGCGCGTCGTCCTCGCCGTCGCCGCCGTCCATCGAGCCGAACAGGTCGAACTGCCCCATCGACGCGGCCTTCTTGGTGCTCATCACCGCGTCGATCGCGTCGGCGTGCACGAGCAGCAGGCCCTTGCGCGGGTGGCCGAGCGAGTCGAACGCCCCGGCCTTGATCAGCGATTCGATGACCTTCTTGTTGCAGACCACCGCGTCGACCTTGCGCAGGAAGTCGGAGAAGTCGGTGAAGTTCCCCTTCTCCTTGCGCGCGGCCACGATCGCGTCGACCACGTTGAACCCGACGTTGCGGATCGCACCCAGGCCGAACCGGATGTCCTCGCCGACCGGGGCGAAGTTGCGCACCGAGTCGTTGACGTCGGGCGGGAGCACCGTGATGCCCATCCGGCGGCACTCGGCGAGGTAGATCGCGGCCTTGTCCTTGTCGTCCCGGACCGAGGTGAGCACCGCGGCCATGTACTCCGCGGGGTAGTTCGCCTTGAGGTAGGCGGTCCAGTACGAGACCACGCCGTACGCCGCGGAGTGCGCACGGTTGAACGCGTAGTCGGAGAACGGCAGCAGGATGTCCCAGAGCGTCTTGACGGCGTTCTCGGAGTAGCCGTTGTCCTTCATGCCCTGGGCGAAGCCGGCGTACTCCTTGTCCAGGATCTCCTTCTTCTTCTTGCCCATGGCACGGCGCAGCAGGTCCGCTTTGCCGAGCGAGTACCCGGCCAGCTTCTGCGCGATCGCCATGACCTGTTCCTGGTAGACGATCAGGCCGTAGGTCTCGCCGAGGATGTCCTTGAGCGGCTCGGCCAGCTCCGGGTGGATGGGCGTGACCTCTTGGCGGCCGTTCTTGCGGTCGGCGTAGTCGTTGTGCGCGTTCGCGCCCATCGGGCCCGGCCGGTACAGCGCGCCGACCGCGGAGATGTCGTCGAACTCCGTCGGGGCCATCCGGCGCAGCAGGTCGCGCATCGGCCCACCGTCGAGCTGGAACACGCCGAGGGTGTCGCCGCGGGCGAGCAGCTCGTAGGTCTTCGGGTCGTCGAGGCCCAGGTTCTCCAGGTCGAGCGGCGGCTTGCCGTTGAGCTGGATGTTCTCCAGAGCGTCGTCGATGATCGTGAGGTTGCGCAGGCCCAGGAAGTCCATCTTGAGCAGCCCGAGCGTCTCGCAGGCGCCCATGTCGAACTGCGTGATGATCGCGCCGTCGGCCTCACGGCGCTGGATCGGGATGACGTCGATCAGCGGCGTGCTCGACATGATCACGCCCGCGGCGTGCACGCCCCACTGCCGCTTGAGGCCCTCGAGCCCCCGCGCGGTGTCGATGATCTCCTTGACCTGCTGGTCGCTCTCGTAGAGCGCGCGCACCTCGGTGGCCTCGGAGTAGCGCTTGTGGCTCGGGTCGAACACGCCGGACAGCGGGATGTCCTTGCCCATCACCGCGGGCGGCATGGCCTTGGAGATGCGGTCGGCCACCGAGTAGCCGGGCTGCCCGAACAGCACCCGCGCCGAGTCCTTGATCGCGGCCTTCGCCTTGATCGTGGAGTAGGTGATGATCTGCGCGATCCGGTCCTCGCCGTACTTCTGGGTGACGTAGCGGATCATCTCGCCGCGCCGGCGTTCGTCGAAGTCCATGTCGATGTCGGGCATCGAGACGCGCTCGGGGTTGAGGAACCGCTCGAAGATCAGCTTGTGCTGGATCGGGTCGAGGTCGGTGATGCCGAGGACGTACGCGACGAGCGATCCCGCCGCCGAGCCACGCCCCGGGCCGACCCGGATGCCGACCGACTTCGCGTACTGGATGAGGTCGGCGGTGACCAGGAAGTACCCCGGGTAGCCCATCTGGCAGATGACGCCGACCTCGTACTCGGCCTGCTTGCGGTACTGCTCGGTGACGCCGTTCGGGAACCGGTTGTGCAGCCCCCGCTCGACCTCCTTGATCAGCCAGGACTCTTCGGTCTCGCCCTCGGGGACCGGTGCCTTGGGCTGCAGGTCCTGTCCCTCGGTGAACGTGACGTGCACCCGCTCGGCGATCCACAACGTGTTGTCGCACGCCTCGGGGAACAGCGGGTCCCACTGGGCGCGCATCTCGGCCGCGGACTTGAGGTAGAAGTCCTGGGCGTCGAACTTGAACCGGTTCGGGTCGGCCAGGGTCTTGCCGGTCTGCACGCACAGCAGCACCTCGTGCGGCTTGGCGTCCTCGGCGTAGGTGTAGTGCAGGTCGTTGGTGGCCAGGCCGGGCAGGTCGAGCTTCTTCTTCAGCGCGAACAGGTCCTCCTGGACCCGCTTCTCGATCTCGATGCCATGGTCCATCAGCTCGCAGAAGAAGTTGTCCCTGCCGAAGATGTCCCGGTAGTCGCTCGCGGCCTGGCAGGCGGCGTCGAACTTGTCCTGCTGCAGCAGCCGGGCCACCTCGCCGGACGGGCAGCCGGTGGTGGCGATGATCCCCTTGCCGTAGGTCTCCAGCAGCTCCCGGTCCATGCGGGGCTTGTAGTAGTACCCCTCGAGGCTGGCCAGCGACGACAGCCGGAACAGGTTGTGCATGCCCTCGGTGTTCTCCGCGAGCAGCGTCATGTGGGTGTACATCTCACCCGGGTTGTCGTCGCTGATCGTCTGCCCGCCGAGGGTGGCGCGCTTGCGCTCGTGCCGCGAGCCGGGCGAGAGGTAGCCCTCCATGCCGATGATCGGCTTGACCCCGGCCGCGTTGGCCTTCCGCCAGAACTCGTAGGCCCCGTACACGTTGCCGTGGTCGGTCATCGCCAGGGCCGGCATCCCCATCCGGGACGCCTCCTTGAACAGGTCGTCCAGGCGCGCCGCACCGTCGAGCATGGAGAACTCGGTGTGCGTGTGCAGGTGCACGAAGCTGTCGGTGCTACCCGAGGACGACGCTGCCGATCTGGTCATAGAGGCTCGCGCACTCCCTCTCCTCGAGCGGACGACGCGGGCTCGCGGCGTCCGGAAGAGCCGGGCACCGCGCGTCCGCAGGGATGAGCCAGATTAACCCCGCCTCCCGACAGTCTCGGACACCCGGGCGGGGCATCCGACGAACCCGCAGCTCTGCCGAGCCGAGCGGCGTGTCGGCGGGGCCGCACCCGTGCCGGGCAGGTGGCGGAGGCCTCCGGCGGGCTCACGACGCAGGGTCACCCGATCATCACGGGGAGGTGCCGGCCCCCCGGGCCCTGTCAGGCCGCCCGCGCCGCCGGCACCCACTCGTGACCGAGCACCCGGCGATAGACCGCTTCGAAGCTGTCCGGTGTCGCCCCGAGGGCGTGCCGGGCGACGATCTCCCGGCTGGCCGCACCCATCCGCCGGCGCAGCGCGGCGTCGGACAGCAGCCCGGCCGGCCGCACGGCGAGCGCCGCCACGTCACCGGGCGGGTACAGCCGGCCGTTGCGGCCGGGGCGGACGAGGTGCGGCAGCGCCATCGCGTCGGTGGCGACCACCGGCTTGCCCGCCGCCATCGCCCCGTCGCGAGCCGTTCGGCGGACCGGGCGGCCCGTTGACGTCGGGTGGGTACGCCTCGGCGCCGAGCATGATCCGCAGCGGCGGCACGGGGTTGCTCTCAGTCGGGTGGAAAGGGCCGGGTCACCGCAACCGGGCCGGCACGGACGGCGGCGCGGACGGGACCGCCGGCGCCGGGGCCCGGCCGGCCGGGTCGGGGTGGTACCGGGACAGCACGACGACACCGGCGGCCGCGATCACCGCGCACCCGGCCATGGCCAGCGCCGCCGCGACCCCGGTGGCGGCACCCTCGCCGAGCAGCAGCACGCCGAGCCCGACGGCCACCATCGGGTCGAGCACGGTCAGGCACGCGATCACGACCTCCGGCGGGCCGGACGCGAACCCCTGCTGCACCAGCCAGCCACCCACCAGCAGGGCGACGACCACCCCGGCGACGGCGCCGATCACGTCCTCGTCTCCCACCCCGGCGGCGCCGCTGCCGATCACCTCCGACAGCGCGCGGAGCAGCGCGGAGACCAACCCGAGTGCCAGCGCGCCCGCCACCGCGCACGCCACGCAGCGCACCCGGCCCGAGCGCTGCGCGCCGAGCCCGGCGAGGCCGAGCACGGCGGCCGCGATCACCGCGCCGGCCAGCAGCAGCGCGGACCGGGACACCGGGGCACTCACCGTGCTGCCGGCGGCGAGCCAGACGAACGTGACGACACCGGCGACGCTGCCGGCCACTCCGCCGAGCGCTGCGGCGGCGGGCCGGGTCCGGGAGCGCCGGGCGGCCAGCAGCACCGCGAACGGCACCGCGAGCACGCCCACCGGCTGCACCACCGTCACCGGCGCGAGGACCAGGGCGGCGACGTGCAGCCCGGCACCGCCGCCGGCCAGCGCGAGCCCGGCGAGCCGGCCCGGCCGGCGCAGCAGCGCCCCCGGTGCGCGCAGGTTCAGCCCGGTCTGCGGACCGGCGGCCACGGTGACGGCCCGGTGCTGCAGCACCGCGGCGACGGCGAAGCAGCCCGCGCCGATCAGGGCCAGCCCGATCGCGATCACCGAGGTCGGGTGGGGGTTCATGCCGGGCCGTCCGGGGCCGGGACCGCCGGTGCGGCCGGAGCCGGGAGGACGGCGGTGTCGGCCCCGTACCGGAGGGCCCGGGCAGTCGCCAGCAGCAGCACGATCACCAGGCCGTACCGAACACGTTCCACCGACCCGAGCGGGGGAAATCCAGGTGAACCGGCGACGACGATCGGAACAGGACTGAGCGGGGACGCCGGTGCCACCGGCGCGGCCGTGATCCCACAGCGGGGGACGGCCGAGTCACGCCGGGCCCGCAGCCGGTAGCCTCCGCGCCGGCGCCCGCGCTCCCCCGCGGCGTCATGGTCTCCTCACCGGCGCGGCACGCTACCGCGCGCGACATCAGGAAGTCCTCCGGTTCACTCCGGGTTTCCCGTGAATCCGCAGCTCACCGCGACGCGCAGGGGGCGGTGAGGTCTCAGGCGGGTGGCACCACTCCGTCGTCGGGCAGCGGGTCGGCGCGGTCGGTCTGCTCGGGCAGCAGCGGGGACAGCGCGAGCTCGACCGGTTGAGTGCCCGGCGGTGCGGCGTGTACCGCCCGGACGCCGGGCCGGGCGGCCAGCGCGTCCAGCGCCGCCCGGTCCCCCAGCACCACCAGCGCCACCACGCATGCGCACGGCCCCGCCAGCGCGGCCTGCTCGGTGGCGGCGACCGCGGCAGGACGTCCGGTGAGCCGCCCGGCGTCCGCGGCGGCGGCGAGCCCGGCCCGTTGCCGGGCCGTGTCCAGCGCGGCGCCCAGCGGCACCCCGGGGTCGAGCGCCTCGAACCGCAGCGCTGTCTGCACCCGCGGGATCGGCACCCGGATCACGACCGAACTCACCGTGACCCGGTCGGAGCCGACCAGCGCGACCGTGTCGGCCGTCGTCCGCTCGGCCCCGAGCTGTACGAGCGCAGGCACCGTGACCCCCGGCGGGGGCAGGTCGGCGGGCAAACGGGCCAGGTAGGCCGCCACCGGTTCGCCGGGATCGGGGCCCAGGCGGACCGAGCCCGGCGACACCTGCGGCGCCGACGGCGCCATCTGGGCGCCCGCGTACCAGGCGACGAGCAGGGCGACCACGAGACAGCCCGCCCACACCGCGGTCCGCCGCATGTGGTCCTCCCTCCACGAGCCGCTGTCCGGCAGCCGCCACGGTGATGACGCCGGGTGACGCCGGACCGGCCCCAGTCTCGGCCCCGACGTGGACGGAGGCGGTCGCGGGTTCGCGGTGGATGCCCCGAACCTGCTGATCATGGTGGGTGCGGCCCGGCCGTTGCGGGTGCGCAGGGTACCTGAGCGTGGGTTCCGCAACGGCTCCGGGGTGTGACGATCCGTTGGCCGGCTGTGATTAGCGTCGACCGCCGTGACATTCCGCTGGCTGTACCCGTTCGCGATGCTCTGCGCGCTGTTCGCGCTCGCAGTCCGGCCGGCGAATCCTGCCGTACCCGGGCCCGTGGAGCGGGATGCGGGGTGCGCCGCCGCGCTGTCCGCGCGGGTCAGGGCGGAAGGCCCGGTCCGGGTGCTCGGCTGCGACCCGCGCGGCCGCGGGCTGGCGGTGGTCGCGCTGGGTGATCCGACGACCGCGCGGCACATCGCCGTCCTGGTGCCGGGGACCGATATCGACCTGGGCCATCTCGACGACCCCACGGAGCCCCGGCTACGCCCGCTGGGCTGGGCGCGGGCGCTGGAGGCCGCGGCGGAGCGCGCAGAGGCCATCGCGCCGGGCGCCGCGAACGGCACCGCGGCGAGCCGCGCAGACGACACCGCGGCGAGCCGCGCAGACACCACCGCGGCGAGCCGCGCAGACACCACCGCGGCGAGCCGCGCAAGCGACACCGCGGCGAGCCGCGGAGACACCACCGCGGCGAGCCGCGCAGACGACACCGCCGTCGTGCTGTGGGTCGGCTACACCACGCCCCAGGGCGTCGGCGTCGACGCGGCGACCGGTTCGCTGGCCCGGGCCGGCGCCCCGGCACTGCAACGCTTCGTCGCCGGGTTGCGGGCGGCGCACCACGGGCCGCTGGACGACCTCACGGTGATCGGGCACAGCTACGGCTCGGTGGTCACGGCGATCGCCGCGCACGGTCTCGCCGCCGACGACATCGTGCTGCTCGGCAGCCCCGGCGCCCGCGCCCACTCGGTGGCCGCCCTGCACACGTCGGCGCGGGTGTGGGCCGCGCGCACCGCGGGCGACTGGATCGCCCATGTCCCGCACCTGGAGATCGGCGATCTCGGCCACGGCACCGATCCGGTGTCACCGGCGTTCGGGGCCCGGCTGCTGCCGATCGGCGGGACCTCCGGGCACGACGGGTATTTCGTCCCCGGCTCCGCCGCGCTGGCCGGGCTGGCCGGCGTGGTGCTGGGCCGGTCGCCGTCGCCGCCCACGTCGGCGACCGCCACGCACGTGCTGGCCGCCGCGGCCCCGGCCGGGCCGCCCCGATCACCCTGACCACACCAGGTCAGTCCTGGAGCAGTTCCAGCGCGCGGGCCAGGTCGGCGGGGTACGGGCTGACGAACTCCACCCACCGGCCGTCGGCGGGGTGCTCGAAACCCAGCGCGTGCGCGTGCAGCCACTGCCGGGTCAGCCGCAGCCGCTTGGCCAGTGTCGGATCGGCGCCGTAGGTGAGGTCCCCGACGCACGGGTGCCGCAGCGCGGAGAAGTGCACCCGGATCTGGTGGGTGCGGCCGGTCTCCAGGGTGATGTCCAGCAGCGACGCCGAGCGGAACGCCTCGATGGTGTCGTAGTGCGTGACGCTGGGCCGGCCGCCTTCGACCACGGCGAACCGGTAGTCGTGGCGCGGGTGCCGGTCGATGGGCGCGTCGATGGTGCCGCGGCTCGGGTCCGGGTGGCCCTGCACGATCGCGTGGTAGCGCTTGGAGACCGAACGTTGCTTGAACGCCCGCTTCAGCGCGGTGTACGCGTGCTCGGACTTCGCGACGACCATCGCGCCGGTGGTGCCGACGTCGAGGCGGTGCACGATGCCCTGCCGCTCGGCTGCACCGGACGTCGAGACGCGGACGCCGAGCGCAGTCAGCCCGCCGATGACCGTCGGCCCGGTCCAGCCCGGGCTCGGGTGCGCGGCCACCCCGACCGGCTTGTCCACGACGACGATGTCGTCGTCCTCGTGCAGGACCGTGAGCCCGGCGACGACCTCCACCGGGCCGGCGATCTCGACCGGCGCGTCCGGGGCCGGCAGCTCGACCTCCAGCCAGCTGCCCGCGACCAGGCGATCGGACTTGCCCGCGGTGCGGCCGTCGACCGCGACCCGGCCGTCCTCGGCCAGCGTGGCCGCCACGGTGCGGGACAGCCCGAGCAGCCGGGAGAGCCCGGCGTCGACGCGCATCCCGTCGAGTCCGTCGGGCACCGGGAGTTGGCGCACGTCACTCATGAACGGCACCACCATCGCCGCCGGCCTCCTGTGTGTCGTCCTTCTTGCCCGGCGCGCGGGTGCCGTCGAGCTCGCGGCCGAGCAACGCGAGCAGCACCAGCAGCACGCCGCCGCTGACGATCGCGGAGTCGGCCAGGTTGAACACCGGCCACACGCTGCCGTCCGGCGCGAACAGGGACACGGTGTCGACGACGTGGCCGCGCAGCGGCCCCGGTGAGCGGAAGATCCGGTCGGTCAGGTTGCCCAGCGCACCGCCGAGGACGAGGCCGAGGGCCACCGCCCAGCCGACCGAGCGCAGCCGGCGGGAGATCCGGATGATCACGACGACGACCGCGATGGCCACCAGCGTGAGGACCCAGGTGTAACCGGTGGCCAGCGAGAACGCCGCGCCGGGGTTGCGCACCAGGACGAGGTACACCGCGCCGCCGAGCAGCTCGAGCGGCGGGCGGCCCTCCAGCAGTGCGACGCCGATGACTTTGGTGATGATGTCCGCGGCGAGCACGCAGGCCGCGATGAGGCCGAGCAACCGGACCCGACGGGGAGCGGCGACGACCGAGACGTCACGGGATGGTCGGGTCACGCTGCACATTCTTCCTCACCGGGCGGTGTGCCGGAGTCGCGCCACCGCACAGGGGGTGGATCAGCGGCCGGACTGGCCGTACCAGCGGGCCAGCCGGCCACGCCGGTCGACGGCGCGGATCCGTTCCTCGGCCGGTCCGCGCGCCTCGGCCGTGGTGACCACCAGCAGCTGGTCGCGCTCGCGGAGCCGGGTGTCGCCGTCGGGGGTGAACGCGGCGGCGTCGCGCACCACGAGGCTCACCGTGGCGCCGGCGGGCAGCCGCAGCTCGCGCAGGTACACCCCGCGCAACCGGGACCCGACCGGCACCCGGACCGTCAGCAGGTCCGCGCCCAGTTCGTCCAGCGGCGCGGCGTCCACCTCGATCTCCATCGGCTCGGCCGGCGTCGCCACCCGGAGCCTGCGGGCCACCCAGGGCAGCGTGCTGCCCTGCAGCAGGGTCAGCACCACGACCAGCACGAACACGACGTCGACCAGCCGGTTCCCGTTGGGTGCGCCCTCGGTCAGCGCGATCAGCGCGAGCACGATCGGCACCGCGCCGCGCAGCCCGGACCAGGACAGGAACGCCTGCTCGCGCCACGGCACCCGGAACGGGGTGGCCGCGGCGATCACCGACAGCGGCCGCGCGGCCAGCAGCAGCACCGCGCCGGCGATCAGTGCCGGGATCACCGCGTCCAGCAGCCGTGCCGGCGACACGTACAGCCCGAGCAGCACGAACAGCCCGATCTGGGCCAGCCAGCCCATGCCTTCGGCGAAGGACAGCACGCCGGCGCGGTGCGGCAGCTTCGCGTTGCCCAGGACCAGCGCCGCGACGTAGGTGGCCAGCAGACCGGATGCGTGCGCGAGCTGCCCGGCCGTGTAGGCGAGCACACAGGCCGCCATGGCGGCCAGCGGGTACAGGCCCGTCGCCGGCAGCGCGGCCCGGCGCAGCGCCCACCCGCCGGCGAACCCGAGCAGCGCCCCGACGACCGCGCCCGTGGCCAGCTCGTAGACGACCAGCAGCGGGGTCGTCCACGTGATCGGGTCGGTGGAGGCGAGCAGGATGACGGCGAGGACGACCGGCGCGTCGTTCATGCCCGACTCGAGCTCCAGCGCGCCGGCCAGCCGCGGGGACACCCCGACCCCGCGCAACACGCTGAACACCGCGGCGGCGTCGGTCGAGGACAGCACGGCGCCCCACAGGAACGCCTGCCGCCAGTCCAGCCCGAGCAGGTAGTGCAAGCCGGTCCCGGCCACCGCGATGCTCACCGCGACCGCGACGGTGGACAGCGCGACGCCCACCCCGAGCGACGGGCGCACCGCGTCCCAGCGGGTGGTGAGCCCACCTTCGATGAGGATGAACACCAGCGCGGCGATGCCGAGGTTCTCGGTGAGCCGAGCGTTGTCGAACTGCACCCCGAGCACGGATTCGCCGAGCAGGATGCCGATGCCCAGATACAGCAGCAGCGAAGGCAGCCCGAGGCGGACCGAGACCCGCACGGCGAGCACGCCGAGCAGCACCACAGCGGCAACGACGCCGAGAAGGACCTCCAGGCTCGCCATGCCCACCTCCGCCGCGGATCACCTTATCGGCGCAGGTCGCGGCGGCCGTTCGTGGGTCAGGCGGCGGCGATGCGCGGCGCCGCGGGGGTCGGCCTGCGATGCCCGAACCGGCCGAAGAACCAGATCACCGGCAGCGTGCACGCCAGCGACACGGCGATGTAGAGCGGGCGTTCCAGCCACCACACGAGGTCCGGCGCGGTCTTCTCGGCGAGCTCACCGTTCCAGGCGTAGATCAGCCCCCGGCCGATGGCCATCCCGGTGGTGTGGAACAGGAACACCGGCATGGCGAACCGGTTGATCACCTCGACGGCGCGCCGCGGCCCGGGCCGGTCGAGCCAGCGTCGCATCCCGGGCCGGGCCATCTCGGCCACCCCGACCTGGAACGCGAGCAGCGCGACGATGCACAGCGTCGGCGGCGCCATGTTCGAGGTCTCCCCCGGCACGCCGACCATCGAGCCGGGGTACAGCCCGGAGAACACGAACCCGACCAGCCCGAACAGCCCGGCCCACATCAGCGCGGCGTCGAGCTGGCGCGACGCCCTGACCAGCGCCTCGTAGTAGAACCCGGCCTGGAAGGCGAGCCCCCAGACCAGCACCATGTTCGCGTAGGCCAGCCCTTCGTAGCCGGCCCGGAAGCGCAGGATGTCGACCACCACGACGAGCCCGGCCATCCACACGAACGCGACCACACCGAACCGGCGCTGCAGCGCGAACCACACCGGGATGAGCGCGATCAACACCAGGTAGACGCCGATGAACCACAGCGGGCTGATCACCAGCAGCACCGCCCGGCCGACCCACTCCAGGTTGAACGCGGCGCCCAGGCCGAGTCCGAGGCCGATCCACACCGTGGCCAGCACCAGCGCGGGCAGCGACAGCTTCCTGATGTTGCGCCACACGAAGTGGCCGAGGTGCTCGCCGCGCGCCCGGGCCCGCTGCCAGGCCCGCAGGTGCACGTAGCCGCCCACGTAGAAGAACAGCGGCAGCACCTGGAACAGCCAGGTCAGCACCCACAGCCCGGAGGTGAAGCCGAGCGGGCTGGTCGCGGTGGGCCCGGTCGGGCCCCAGATCAGGATGGTGAACGCCCAGTGCCAGACCACCACGACGAGGATCGAGAACGCGCGCAGGAAGTCGACGTAGCGGTCGCGTTCCAGCGGCGGGGAGCCCGGCGCCGAGGCGCGTTGGGGCAGCGGGGCCGGCATTCCGGATGATCCGGGCACCTCTTCGGCCGGCGTGTCCAGTTGGTTCACGTCAGCAGCCCGCCGCGCTCGGCGCACGGTCGCCGGGACGCAGTGTCCGGTTCTTCGCTCGCATCCTCGCTCAGCCCGCCCCCTCTTGCTGCGCGACCCGGTCAGGTCGCGCAGGATGGTCGGCATGACGACCCTGGAGGCCGGCCCGGGGCTCCCGGTCCGCGCCGGACGCACGGTCCGACGCCGGCTGGGGTTGTTCTCGGCGATCACGATCATGGCAGCGTCGAACGTCGTCAGCAACCGGGTATGGCCCGAGGCCTACATCCCGTGGAACCTCGCGGTGGCGGCGATTCTGCTGGTCCTGGCCCGGCGCTGCGGGGTGACCTGGGGCGACCTCGGCCTGGGCAGCGCCCGGCTGCGCCGCGCCCTGCTCCACGGCGGTCTCGCCGCCGCGGCGGTCGGGCTGATCTACCTGGTGGCGGTGACGCTGCCGGCCACCCGCCCGGCGTTCCTGGACGCCCGGGCCGCGGGACCGCTGAGCAGCGTCCTGTTCGCCGCACTGGTCCGGATCCCGCTGGGCACGGTCGTGCTGGAGGAGACGGCGTTCCGCGGCGTGCTGCCGGCGCTGGTCGGTGGCGGCTGGTGGCGTGGCACGCTGGTGTCCTCGGCGCTGTTCGGGCTCTGGCACGTGCTGCCGTCGATGGGGATGAGCAGCGCGAACGCCGCCGTCGGCGAGTACGTCGGCGGCTGGGGCACGGTCGCGCAGGTCGCGCTCGCGGTGCTGGGCACGTTCGCAGCCGGCGTCCTGCTGTGCGCCTGGCGCCGCTGGGGCGGGCACCTGGTCACGCCGATGCTCGCGCACCTGGCGACCAACTCCCTCGGCGTGCTCGTCGCCTGGTGGATGATCACCCCCTGACCCCGCGAGTCGCCGCTTTTCGTCGCGCGAGTCGCCCTGTTTCGTCGCGCGAGTCGGCAGTTCTGGGCGCGCGAGTCGACCTGTTCCGTGCGCGCGTCCTGTTCCGTGCGCGCGTCGCGGTCAGGCCGTGCGCCAGGTCAGCGTCGCCGCCAGCCGGGGCCGCGGCGGGAGCTCGTCCATCGCGGCCGCGACCTCGACGACCCGGTCCGCCGGCAGACACAGCCTGCGGGTCACCCAGGCCGGGTGCTGGCGCGGCGGGTTCACCCGCTCCCAACCCGTCACGGTGGGCGTCACCCCCAACTCGGCGAGTACCGCGACCGCGTCGTCCGTGGTGGCCGGCGGCGGGCGGTGCAGGTTGTGGAAGCGGACCCACAGCGGGTCGAGCCAGGCCATCGGGTGCTGGGCCAACATCTCGATCACCACCCCGCGCCGGGCCGCCGCGGACAGCGCGGTCAGGAACGGCTCCAGCTCGACCACGTTGTGCAGCACGTGGTGGCACACCACGACATCGGCGGTGCCCGCCGCCGCCGCCGCATCCGGCCACTCGCCCAGCACCGTGTCGTACGGGACGCCACGGGCCGTCGCACCCACCGCGAACGCGTCGAGCATGTCCTGCGCGCGATCCAAGCCGATCAGGTGGGCGGCCCGCCCGACCAGGGCCAGCGACGCCACCCCACCGCCGCAGCCGACGTCGAGCACGGTGCCGCCGCCCGGGCCGAGCAGGTCCAGCGCCGCTCGCCGGGACGGGGTGTCGACCGGCTCCTCGGGCGCCGCGAAGTCCTTCGGGTCGTGCGTCCAGGGGCTGGCCTCGGCCCGCGCGAGGATCTCCGGGGGCACCCCCCGGCCTGACTGCAACTCCCGCCACCGATCTGCCGCCGCGCCCATCACCCGCCCAGCCTAGATCGGCCCGGCCGCCTCCCGATCATCCAGGCCGACGACGACCTGCGGCAAGTAACGCAGGAACGGGCCCCACGAGTGGTTCATAGCAAGTTCATAGCGATTGCCGGCCCACGAGCATCGAGAATCGGAAAAGACACCGGGGGAACCCGTCTCCACTCTGCCACGATGAGCGCGCCAGTGGACCGAGGGGTGCGTCATTCGATTTCTTGCCGCGGCAAGGGGGGTAAGCCGATGCCGGGTGTATCGAGAGCCTCATCGGAGCACCGCGACGGATCCGGGTACCGGTGGCGGCGTCTGACCGTCGGATCCGTTTTCGCGGCCGTGGCCCTGATCGCCGCGGGCTGCAGCACGACGTCGACCGGTCAGAATCCACCACCGACCGTCGCCGGCCCGGGACCGGCGCCGCAGACCGGCGCTCCGTCCACCGGCGGGGGGCTCGCCGGGATGGGCCGACCGGCGCCGCAGACCAACTGCACGGCGCGGGCCACCGACGCGGCGTCGCTGGAAGAGGCCCTGGCGGGCGCCGCTCCGGGCAGCCTGATCTGCGTCACCGGTGACATGGGCGCGACCCGGTTGGAGATCAGGAACTCCGGGACCCCGCAGGCCCCGATTCACATCCTCGGTGACGGCAGGACCACCGTCCACGGCATCACCGTCACCGCGAACGATGTGATCGTCGAGGGGGTCAACGCGGTGAACGCCGACGCACCCGGCATCTCGCTCACCGGAAACGACATCACTGTGATCAACGACAGTTCGATAAGCCCGCGGGGCGGCGACGGCGACGCACTGCGCTTCTGGGGTAACAACATCAAGATTCTGCACAACACGATGCGCGACACCCGGAACCTCAACGGGGCGCATGCCGACTGCATGCAGACTTTCGCCACCGATTCCGAACACGTCGCCAGTCAGCACGTTCTCATCGACAACAACAGATGCGAGCAGATCGACAACACGTGTCTCATCGTCGAGGGCCCGAACAGCAGCGCGGGAGACGGCAGCGGCGTCGGTGAGACCTCGGACATCACCTTCAGCAACAACTATTGCGACGCCCACGCCTCCGAGGCCGTGTTCATGGACGACGTGCAGAACGTGACGCTGACGGGCAACGACATCGTGGGCCGGCAGAGCCACGCGTTCGCCTTCCAGAACCAGGTCGTCAACGCCCACGTCGGCAACAACACGATCGGCCCCGACATCCGGTACGAGGTCGGGATCGACGACTCGTCCATGCAGGGCTACCAGGGCCCGCCTCCGGGCGGGGCCCCGTAGCAGCCGCAGCAACGCCGGGCGGGCCGTCCTTGGTCGGAGCGGCCCGCCCGGGCGGTGCGCCTTGTCGCGACGACCGCGGAGAACCCGTGACTCGCGCGCCCAGATCCGCCGACTCGCGCGCCCGAAAGTGCCGACTCGCGCGCCGGAAACGGGCGACTCGCGGGAGGGGTCAGGACCGGGTGCGGGTCACCTGCACCCGGACCTCGGCGTTTGCGCCGGACCCGTTGCCCTCGCCGCCGTCAGCCACCGATCCGGTCAGCGTCGGCTCGGCCACCTCGGCGTAGTCCACCGACGTCGCCAGCACCTCCCCGGCCACGAAGTCCCGGTGGGCGCGGACCGCGTCGAGGACCGATGCCGGCCCGTCGAGGGTCAGCGCGATCCGGTCGGAGACCTCGAGACCGGCGTCGCGGCGGGCCTGCTGCACCACCCGGACCACGTCGCGGGCCACGCCCTCGGCGGCCAGCTCCGGCGTCACGACGGTGTCCAGCACGACCAGCCCGCTGTTCCCCGGCAGCGCCCCGGTCTCCTTCGGGTCGGCGGCGACGAGCCGCTCGGTGAACTCGCCCGGCAGCAGCTCGATGCCGGCCGCGGTCACCGTGCCGTCGGCGTCCTGCTGCCACTCCCCCGCCTTGACCGCGCGGATCACCTTCTGGGTCTCCGCGCCCAGGCGCGGACCGGCGACCCGGGCGTTGACCGCGATCTCGAAGCGGCCGTGCCTGGCGACGTCGCGGGTCAGATCGACGGCCTTGACGTTGACCTCGTCGCGCAGGATGTCCCCGAACGGTTCGAGCGCGTCGGCGTCCGAGGCGGCCACCGTCAGCTTGGCCAGCGGCAGGCGGACCCGCAGCCCACGGGCCTTGCGCAGCGACAGCGCGGCCGAGGCGACCTGGCGCACCCGGTCCATGGCCGCGACGAGCGCGTCGTCGTGCGGCAGCTCATCGGACGACGGCCAGTCGGTCAGGTGCACCGAGCGGCCGCCGGTGAGCCCCTGCCAGATCTTCTCCATGGTCAGCGGCAGCAGCGGCGCGGCCACCCGCGCGGTCACCTCGAGCACCGTGTGCAGGGTGTCGATCGCGTCGGCGTCGCCGTCCCAGAACCGCTCCCGGGACCGGCGCACGTACCAGTTGGTCAGCACCTCGGCGTGGTCGCGGATCCGCTCACAGGCCCCGGCGATGTCGTAGACCTCCATCGCCGCGGTCACCTCGTCGACGAGCGACGCGGTCTTGGCCAGCACGTACCGGTCGAGCACGTGGGTGCTGTCGGTGCGGGTGGTGCCCCGGCGCGCCGCCGCGTTCGAGTAGAGCGACAGGAAGTACCAGGTGTTCCACAGCGGCAGGATGGCCTGCCGGACGCCCTCCCGGATGCCCTGCTCGGTGACGATCAGGTTTCCGCCGCGCAGGATCGGCGACGCCATGAGGAACCAGCGCATCGCATCGGAGCCGTCCCGGTCGAAGACCTCGGTGACGTCCGGATAGTTGCGCCGCGACTTGGACATCTTCTGCCCGTCGTCGCCGAGCACGATGCCGTGTGCGACGACGGAGGAGAACGCGGGCCGGTCGAACAGCGCGGTGGCCAGCACGTGCAGCGTGTAGAACCAGCCGCGGGTCTGGCCGTTGTACTCGACGATGAAGTCGCCCGGGTAATGGTGCTCGAACCACTCGGTGTTCTCGAACGGGTAGTGCACCTGCGCGAACGGCATCGAACCGGACTCGAACCAGCAGTCCAGCACCTCCGGCACCCGGCGCATCGTCGACGCACCCGTAGGGTCGTCCGGGTTGGGCCGGGTCAGCTCGTCGACGTAGGGCCGGTGCAGGTCGGTGGGGCGCACGCCGAAGTCGCGCTCGAGCTCGTCGAGCGAGCCGTACACATCGGTACGCGGGTAGCGCGGGTCGTCGGACACCCACACCGGGATCGGGCTGCCCCAGTACCGGTTACGGGAGATCGACCAGTCCCTGGCGCCCTCCAGCCACTTGCCGAACTGCCCGTCGCGGACGTGCTCGGGCACCCAGGTGATCTGCTTGTTCAGCTCGACCATCCGCTCGCGGAACGCGGTGACCTGCACGAACCACGAGTCCACGGCGCGCTGGATCAGCGGGTTGCCACAGCGCCAGCAGTGCGGGTACGGGTGGTCGTACGTCTCGTGGCGCAGCAGCACACCCGTGGCGTGCGCCGCACCGTCGCGCAGGTCGCGGATGATCTGCGCGTTCGCGTCGAACACCTGCATGCCGGTGTAGGGCGGCACCTCGGTGGTGAACCGGCCGCGCGCGTCCACCGGGACGACGGCCTCGATGCCGGCCGCGTCGGTGACGACCTTGTCCTCTTCACCGAACGCCGGCGCGATGTGCACCAGCCCGGTGCCGTCCTCGGTGGTGACGTAGTCGGCGGGCAGCACCTGGTGGGCGTTCTCCCGGCCGGTGAAGAAACCGAACGGCGGGGTGTAGGTCAGGCCGAGCAGGTCGGAGCCCTTGAGCCGGCGCAGCACCCGGGGCTGTTCGCCCAGTTCACGGGCGTAGGGCGCGAGCCGGGCCTCGGCGAGGACGTAGCGCTCCCCGCCGTGGTCGGCATCGGTCTCGACCAGCACGTAGTCGACGTCGGGGTGCACCGCGACCGCCAGGTTCGACGGCAGCGTCCACGGCGTCGTCGTCCAGACCAGGGCCAACGCCCCGTCCAGCTCCTCGCCGGGGTCGATCTCCTCGCCACCGGTCTCCTCGCTCGGAGTCGGCCGCCCGTCGACCTCCGGCGGCACGTGCAGTCGCAGCCCGACCGTGACCGCCGGGTCCTGCCGGTCCAGGTAGACGTCGTCCATCTTGGTCTCGGTGGCCGACAGCGGCGTCTCGCAGCGCCAGCAGTACCAGAGCACCCGGAACCCGGAGTAGACCAGACCCTTGTCCCACAGGGTCTTGAACGCCCACATGACGCTTTCCATGTAGTCCAGGTCGAGCGTCTTGTAGTCGTGGTCGAAGTCGACCCAGCGGGCCTGCCGGGTGACGTAGTCGCGCCACTCGTCGGTGTAGCGCAGCACGGAGGTGCGGCAGGCCTCGTTGAAGGCCGCGACGCCCATCTCCTCGATCTCGGACTTGTGCTTGATCCCGAGCTGGCGCTCCGCCTCGACCTCGGCCGGCAGGCCGTGGGTGTCCCAGCCGAACCGGCGCTCGACGTGCTTGCCGCGCATCGTCCGGTAGCGCGGGACGACGTCCTTGACATAGCCGGTCAGCAGGTGCCCGTAGTGCGGTAGGCCGTTGGCGAACGGCGGGCCGTCGTAGAAGACGAACTCGTTGCTGCCGTTCTCCCCGGCCGGCCGGGCCTCGACGGAGGCGACGAACGTCCCGTCGGCGTCCCAGAAGTCGAGGACCTCGCGCTCGAGCGCGGGAAAGGACGGGTGCGCGGGAACTGCGGGATAACCGCTGCCCGTGCGCTCGGTGTCGCTGACCATCGTGGTGCTCCTCGTGCGGCGCTGTCGTTCTCACCTGCACGGGGACGACGGACCGTTCCCGGCCGCCGCGGTACCACCCCGCTTGCCGTCCGGCGTTGGTACCGCCGGTACGGCCTCTCGATTCATGGCTGTGACGGGCCGCTCCCGTCCGGTTCTACTCCAGGCGGCAGGCCGCCTGTTTCTTCCGGAGGCTCCCCGGTGATGGCCGGATCAATGCCTGTGGTGTCACTTCTCATAGAGAGTAGCGCGCGGGAGCCACCCGGTATTCCGCGGTCCGCGACTCCCGCGCACCGGGCCGGTCAGCGGGTGGTGGCGGGGTGCCGGCTGCTGAGCGTGCGGTCGGGGGCGCACCAGCCGCAGGGAGTGAAGCCGAGCTCCACCGCCTCCTTGACCGGGAGCGGGATGAGCGGCTTGCCGGGCAGCGACCGGCATCCGGCCACGTGGTAACGCGGCTGCTCGTCGATGACGACGACCTCGTCCTCCAGTTCGGCGACGAGAGCGGCGGCGTCGGCGTCCCGGGGCTCCTCCGGCGGCTCGCCGTTGGGCCCGGGTGGCGACAGCGCGGCACCGCGCGGGTCCTGCTGCTGCGGTCCGCGCGCGTCCTGCGGTTGGCGGGGCCGTTGCTCGGCGCGGGCATCCCCGGGGGCACCACCTGCCGCGGCGCCCGCCGGCGCGCCGGGGGGAGCGGTCTCCGGAGGCGGCGGGGTGACCACGCCGGGGCCGGCCGCAGCGGGGAAACCCGCGGCCGGCACCGCGACCGTGGGCCCGTCGATCCCGCCGCCGTCGCCCGCAGCGGCGTGGGGCACACCGCTGGCGGTCGTCGCATCCCGCGACTCGGACTCGGCCCGGTCGCCGGCCTCACCAGGCTCGGCGCCCGCGGCGTTCTGGGAACCGGTCGCCACGGCCGGCTCCCCCGCTTCGTCCGCGGGGGCCGCTGGCGCCTGGGGGCTTCCGGCGGCTGCGGGTGCCTCCACCGGCTCGGGCGCCGCGGGGGCGTCCTCGGCGGCGGTCGCTCCGCTGTCCGATTCGGGCGCGCCGCCGACTCCCGTGGGCGACGGCTCATCGCCGGATTCGATCACGCTCGGTGACGAAATATCGCCTGATGGGGTAACCGGGCTGCTAGCGCCGGACGGTCGGTCCGCAGAGCCGGACGGTTGGATCACCGGCATCACGACGGTTTGCTGGGAGTCCACCGCCGGATCGAACGGCGGCTCCGGGGCCGGCGCGGCGGACGGCGCGGGCGCCGCAGCCGCCGACGGCCCCGCCGGGGCCCCGGCCAGCCCGTTCCCGGACGGCCCACGGGCCGGCGCCCCCGGCACGGGACCGGCGGCAGGGATGACCGGGATGACCTCGGTGGCCGGGTCCAGGTGCGCCGCGGGCGGGGGCGGCGCATCGGCGGCCGAACCGGTCTCGGCACCGGCCTTGACCGCCGCGCGGCGCTGCAGCCAGTCGACGAGCAGCACTGCGGCGGCACCCACGCTCACCACGACGGAGACCCAGGCCCACAGCACGCTGCCCGAGAGCAGCGCGACCACCAGCAGGCCGAAGGCGATCAGGACAAGGATCAGAACCAGCAGCAGCACGATTCGCTCCGTGTGCGGCGGCGCGGCGTGGGGCCGGCCACCCAGTAGGTCAGGTGATCGGGCGAGACGGGCGGATCAGTTGCCCGCGTCGGCGCGCTGACCGTACCCGGTCGCGGCGTAGCCGCTGCTCGGGTTCGACCGGGCGTCCGACGGAGCAGCCGAGGCACGACCCTCCAGGTCCCGCAGCTGCGACTCCAGGTAGGTCTTGAGTCGCGTGCGGTACTCACGCTCGAAGGTCCGCAGCTCGTCGATCTTCTTCTCCAGGACGGACTTGTCGCGCTGGATGGTCCCGATGATCTCGGTCTGCTTGCGCTCGGCGTCGCCGACCAGCGTCGCAGCCTTGTCGCGCGACTGCCGCTCGAGCGTCTCCGCCCTGGTGCGGGCGTCGTTCAGCATGGTCTCGGCGCGCGAGCGCGCGTCGTTGACCAGGCCGTCGGACTTGGTGCGGGCCTCGGAGAGCAGCTGCTCGGACTTGGTCCGGGCGTCGGCCAGCATGGAGTCGGCCTCGTTCTTGGCCTCGGCGGTGAGCCGGTCGGCCATCTCCTGGGCCAGGCCCAGCACCTTCGCGGCCTGGACGTGGTGGTCACCACCGGCCAGATCGCCGGCGTCGGCCATCTGGGGCGGCGGGGCGGACATGGTCCGCTGCGGCTCCAGCGGCCGCTGGGCCGGCGGCTCGACGGCGCGCTGCATCTGCTGCGTGGGAGGCGGGCCGGCCGGTCCTCCCATCGAGCCTGTCTGCGGACGCGAGCGGGCGTCCTCCAGGTCGGCCTGTGCGTTCCCGAGACGCTGCTCGAGCTGGGAGACCTGCTCGCGCAGGTCATCGTTCTCCTCGATCAGGCGGGCCAGCTCGGCCTCGACCAGGTCGAGGAACGCGTCGACCTCGTCCTCGTTGTACCCCCTCTTCCCGATCGGGGGCTTGCTGAACGCGACGTTGTGAACGTCGGCGGGCGTCAGCGGCATCGGATCACCTCATGCAGTCCTCGGCGGCGAAACCGGGTGACTGGGGCTCACACCGGCGTCGGCTGGGCAACGTTCATCAGTATGAACACGACCAACAGCAGAACCATAATCGACAGGTCCAGTCCCACGCCCCCGATCCGGACGACGGGGATCACTCTCCGCAACAACTTCACCGGCGGATCGGTCACGGTGAAGATCACTTCGAGGGCCACCGCACTGTGCCCAGCGGGCACCCACTGACGCGCGAAGGAGCGCACCAGCTCGACCACGATCCGGGCCGTGAGCAGCAGCCAGAAGAAGAAGAGGGCGTAGTAGACGACGAAATGGAGGAGGAGGGACACGCCTCAATCCTGTCGGAACAGCCCGCGTTCTGCGAGCCTCCGGGCGTCGTCGGCCGAGACCTCGACATCCGCAGGTGTGAGAAGGAAGACGCGGCTGGTGACCTTGTCGATCGAGCCGCGCAGCGCGAAGGCCAGCCCGGCCGCGAAGTCGACGAGCCGCTTGGCCGCCGCGTCGTCGAGTTCTGTGAGATTCATGATGACCGGCACGCCGTCGCGGTAGCGCTCACCGATCGTGCGCGCCTCGTTGTAGCTGCGCGGCTGCAGGGTCGTGATCTTCGCCAGGGCGGCCGCGCCGCGGTCGCGCTGCTCCGGCACCGCACTGGGCGTCACGGGCCGCTCCACGGGCCGCACGGGCTCGCGCAGGCCGGCCTCCGGGTCGACGGCCAGCGCGCCGCGGACCGCGGGCGGACCGAGACCCGAGCCCCCGATCCCGCTCAGCCCACGCGGCGGCTCCCGGTCGATCCGGGACTCGGCGCGAATGTCACGCGCGGTACGGTCCACCACGCCGGGCCGGGCGGCCGCCCGGTGCGCCCAGTCGTCGTCGTAGCGGTCCTCGGCGCGGTCGTCGTAGTCGAAACGGTCCCCCGCGTCGGACCAGCGGTCGTCCGCGGCGCGCCGCGGAGCCGCCCGGTGCCGATCGACGAACGAGTCCATCCCCGGCTCGTCGGCGTACTCGCCCATCTCCTCGGCGGGCACCATTCCGAAGTAGGCCTTGAGCCGGTACATCGCGCCCATCCGCGCTCCCATCATCGACGCCCCCGTCGTCGAGTCGCCCCCGCGACCGACGATCACCCCGAGGCTATCCGCCGTTCCCCCACAAGGGCCGTTCCGACACGCACGCTCGTCGATCCGTGACGGATCGCCACCTCGAGATCGCCGCTCATGCCGGCCGAGAGCTCGGTCGCCGCCGGGTGCGCGGCCCGCAGCCGGGCCGCGGCGGCCTCGACCGCGGCGAACGCGGCGTCCGGGTCGGCGCCGAGCGGCGCGACGGTCATCAACCCGTCCAGCCGCAAGGCGGGACACCCGGCGACGTGGTCGGCGAGCTGCAGCAGCCCGTCCGGGCCGTCCAGGGGGATCCCGCCGCGCTTCGGGTCGCCGTCCACGCTGTACTGCAGCAGCACCGACAGCGGCGCGTCGCGCTGCCCCTCGTCGGCGGCGCGGCGGACCGCGGCGTCCAGCGCGTCGGCCAGCCGGACCGAGTCCACGGACTCCACGCGGGCCGCCCACGGTGCCACCGTGCGCGCCTTGTTGCGCTGCAGGCCGCCGACGAAGTGCCAGCGCGGCGTGGCCGCGGGCCGGAGCTCGGCGACCTCGACGGCCTTGGCCGCGGCCTCCTGGGCCCGGTTCTCGCCGAACGCCTCGACCCCGAGGTCGATGAGGGTGGCGACGTCGACGGCCGGCACGGTCTTCGTGACGGCCAGCAGGGCCACCTCGCCCGGATTCCGGCCGGCGGCGCTGCAGGCCGCTGCGATCCGCTCGCGGACGGCTTCCAGACGCCCCGCGAGCTCCGCACGCCGCTGCTCGGTCACCACACCCACTCGTACTCCCTCACGCCGCGCCGCCGGATGCAGACCGTCGTATCAGATCCGCGGATGGCGACGGCCTGCATCCAGGGTGCGGGAGAGAAGGGTCACCCGGTGGGATCCAGCCACGTCAGCGCGGCCAGGCGGCCGGTGCGCCCTTCGCGGCGGTGGCTGTAGAGGTCGGGATCCTCCATGGTGCAGCGCGGGTCCACGCCGATCCGGGCGACGCCGAGCTCGGTGAGCTGGCGGTGGAGCCCGGCCCGGATGTCCAGCCCGGGCGTGCCCCGGCGGGTCCGGCAGCCGCTGCCCGGCAGGGCCGCCTCCACCTCTGCGCGCATCTGCGCGGGCACCTCGTAGCAGGCCCCGCACACCGCGGGCCCCAGCAGCACCTCGAGCGCCTCCGGACGGGCGCCCAGCTCCACCATGGCCGCCACGACCGCCGGGACGACCCCGGCGGCCGCCCCGACGCGACCGGCATGTGCGGCCCCCACCACCCCGGCTCCGGGGTCGGCGAGCAGCACCGGGACGCAGTCGGCGGCGAGCACCGCCAGCGCGACACCGGGCTGCGCGGTGACGGCGGCGTCGGTCTCCGGGATGTCGGGCGCGGCCGGGTCGGCCGGCCGGTCGACCGTCGCCACCGTGGTGCCGTGCACCTGCTGCAGGAACACCGCACCGCCCGGGGCCAGCCCGAGTTCGGCGACCAGCCGGCGCCGGTTCGCGGCGACCGCCGCGGGGTCGTCACCGACCCCGCGGGAGAGGTTGAAGCTCCGGAACGGCCCGGTGGACCGCCCGCCGGCGCGGGTGGTCACGACCCGTCGGACGCGCACCCCGGTCAGTCCCCTGGTCAACGCCGCATGAACGGCGGGACGTCCACGTCGTCGTCGAGGTCGGCGTCGGCGGCCAGGGCCGAGGACCCGGTCGTGGACGGCGACGACGGCGGTACCGGGGAGGCTGCGGGCGTCGACGACGCGGGCGACGGCGAGGACGCCGCCGGCGCGGCGGACGGCTCGGTGGCGGCCGGCTGGCCGCCCTGCTCGGTCGTCGCCGGGTCACGGCGCGGCGTCTCGGGCTGGCGCGGCGCGGGCGGCGAGTACGGCGTCGCGGGCGGAAGCGAGCCGGCCTGGTTGGCGCTCACCGGCGTCCCGTTGCCCGTGCCGTTGCCGGTGCCCGCGGGCGCACCGTTCCCGGCCGGCGGAGTGGCCGGAGCGGCCGGGGCCGCAGCCGCGGCGGTCGTGCCGCTCTCCCCTGGCGCGACGGACGCCGGCTCCCCGGACCGGAACGCGGCCGGCTCCAGCTTCTTGTGCGTCGGGGTGCCACCCTCGAACCCGGCAGCTATCACCGTGACCCGCACCTCGTCGCCGAGCGAGTCGTCGATGACCGTGCCGAAGATGATATTGGCCTCGGGGTGGGCCGCCTCCTGCACCAGCGACGCGGCCTCGTTGATCTCGAACAGACCGAGGTCCGATCCGCCGGCGATCGACAGCAGCACGCCCTGCGCGCCGTCCATGGACGCCTCGAGCAGCGGCGAGTTGATGGCCTTGCCGGCGGCCTGCACGGCGCGGCCCTCGCCGCGCGAGGAACCGATGCCCATCAGCGCGCTGCCGGCCCCGGACATGACGCTCTTCACGTCGGCGAAGTCGAGGTTGATCAGACCCGGGGTGGTGATCAGGTTGGTGATCCCCTGGACACCGGAGAGCAGCACCTCGTCGGCCGAGCGGAACGCGTCCATCAGGGACACGCCCACGTCGCCGAGCTGCAGCAGCCGGTCGTTCGGGATGACGATCAGAGTGTCGCACTCGTTGCGCAGCGACTGGATGCCGTCCTCCGCCTGACCGGCACGGCGCTTGCCCTCGAAGGTGAACGGGCGGGTGACCAC
The DNA here is from genome assembly GCF_012911935.1 of Pseudonocardia acidicola. Classification (GTDB taxonomy): domain Bacteria; phylum Actinomycetota; class Actinomycetes; order Mycobacteriales; family Pseudonocardiaceae; genus Pseudonocardia; species Pseudonocardia acidicola. The sequence goes on from NZ_JAAXLA010000051.1 coordinate 32,921, forward strand.
GCCGATGGTCAGTGCGCCCAGCTTGCGGGCGATGCTGGCCACGACGGGCGCGCCGCCGGTGCCGGTGCCGCCGCCCTCGCCGGCGGTCACGAAGACCATGTCGGCCCCCTTGAGGACCTCCTCGATCTCCTCGCGGTGGTCCTCGGCGGCCTTGCGGCCGACCTCGGGGTTGGCCCCGGCGCCGAGGCCCCGGGTGAGCTCACGGCCGATGTCGAGCTTGACGTCCGCGTCGGACATCAGCAGAGCCTGCGCATCAGTGTTCACCGCGATGAACTCGACGCCCTTGAGGCCGACCTCGATCATGCGGTTGACGGCGTTCACGCCGCCGCCACCGATGCCGACGACCTTGATCACGGCCAGGTAGTTGTGCGGGGGCGTCATGCAAGGCACCTTCCAGTCCAGCGGGTCCGGTCCAGCTCCGGTCGGGCCGGGCCTTCCTCGCGAACGCTAGGTGCCGACGTCGAGGCGGTCCAGCAGGCGCGCCGCGCGCCGGCAACACCCCGATCGGGCGTTGTCCAGCGTCGAAACCGTAGCGTGACCAGCAGAACACGATCAGCGACGGATGGTGGGCAGCTCCGGGCTGGCGACATCGTAGACCGAGCCCTGCTGGGTCAGGAGCGGTCCGAGCACCGTGGCCTTCTGCTGTGACCGATCGGGTGATCCCCAGCGCACCTGGCGGTCCCCGGTGAGGCCCAGCGTCACCGACGGCGACGCGCCCGGGTTGGCCGGCGGCGCCGCCGTAATGGTCTGCACCTGGTTCTTCAGCGGGCCCGGCAGCGCGGTGAGCACCACGAGCGCGGCCTTGGTCGACGGGTCGCCCGGGCCGACCCCGCCGAACGTGAGCCGGGGCAGCGGCGGCGGGATCTGGGGTGCGGGGCGGAACGCGACGCCGGTGGCATCGACCAGGTAGAGCCCCTTCCCGCTGTCGGCGAGTGCGACCGCCACCCGCTCGGTGACGGCGATCTCGACGGAGTGCGGCCAGTGGCGGGTGACGTCGACCCGGGCCACGCCGGGCAGCGTCGCCACCCGGGCGGCCACCGCACCGACGTCGACGGCGGCCAGCGGCGTGCCCTGGGCGATGCCCGCGGCGGCCAGCACGTCCGGCGACGCGACGGCCAGCGTGCCGGTGACCTCGACCTGCTTCACGTCGACCAGCCCGCTGTCGTAGATCAGCACACGGACCGTCACGCCCACACCGGCCAGCAGCAGCGCGACGACGGCCAGCAGGGCCAGCCTGCGGCGGCGCAGGTGGTGCGGCGCCGGGCGCGGCGGCGGGCGACGAGGGGCGCGCGCGGTGTCGCCGCGCCCCTGGCCCCCGCGGGCGGTGTCGCCCCGCCCCTGGCGGCCGCGGGTGGTGTCCCGGCCCGCCCGGCCCTTCCGGGCGGTCCGCGTCCGGGCGTCGCGCCGGTCGCCGGCACGGTCGGGCGCGGAGCGGTCCTCGGCCGCGGTCTCCCCGGCCGTCTCCGCCCCCGCCGCGGCCCGCTGCGCGGCGTCCCCGCGGGTGGGCCGGCGCTGAACCGATGCCCGCAGCGAGCGGCCCGTGCCGGAGCGCTGCGACGTCGGGCGCGTCACCGTGCGCTCCCGCTGCTCCCCGCCGGTCGCTCCAGCTCCAGCAGCACCTCGGGGCCGAGCACGGTGACGTCCCCGGCGCCCATCGTGATCACCAGGTCGCCGGCGCGGGCCAGCCCGGCCAGCGTCGGCGGCACCTCCGACCAGCTCGGCACGTAGTGCACCCGGCCCGCAGGCAGTGCGACGGCGTCGGCGACCAGCGCGCCGGTGACGCCGGGCTCGGGGTCCTCCCGGGCGCCGTAGATCTCCAGCACGACGACCTGGTCGGCCAGCGCGAGAGCCCGGCCGAACTCCGCGGCGAAGGTGCGGGTCCGGGAGTAGAGGTGCGGCTGGAACGCCACGATGACCTGGCCGGACCCCCCGGACACCGCCCGGGCCGCCCGCAGCGTCGCGGCGACCTCCGTCGGGTGGTGGGCGTAGTCGTCGTAGACGGCGACGCCGTTCACCCGGCCCTTGTACTCGAAGCGCCGCCGGACGCCGTCGAACGCGGACAGCCCGGACAGCAGTCCGTCGACGGGAGCGCCCAGTTCGGCACCGGCCAGGAAGGCGCCCAGCGCGTTGAGCGCCATGTGTTCGCCGGGCACCGCCAGCCGCAGGGCGAGATCGACGCCGCGGTAGCGGGCCCGGACCCGGGCGCCGGGACCCTCGGGGCGGAAGTCGAGCAGCGTGACGTCGCCGTCGCCGCCGGCACTGCGGCCGTAGCGGCGGACGGTGCGGCCGTGTTCCTCGGCGTGCCGGGCCAGCGCTTCCGCGCCCGGGTCGTCGGCACAGCTGACGAGGGTGCCCCCGGGCGAGATCCGCCCGACGAACGCCTCGAAGACCGCCCGGTAGGCCTGCTCGCTGCCGTGGTGGTCGAGGTGGTCGGGCTCGACGTTGGTGACCACCGCGATCTGCGGGGCGAACGCGGTGAACGAGCCGTCGCTCTCGTCGGCCTCGACGACGAACACGTCACCGGCGCCGTGGTGCGCCCCGGCACCGGACGAGGCCAGGTCCCCGCCGATGGCGAACGACGGATCGAGCCGGCAGTGCTGAAGGGCGACGGTGAGCATCGACGTGGTCGAGGTCTTGCCGTGGGTGCCGGCGACCGCGGCGACCCGGCGCCCGCCGGTCAGCGCGGCGAGCGCCTCGGCGCGGTGCACCACGGTCAGTCCGCGGGCGCGGGCGGCGGCCAGCTCCGGATTGGTCTCCCGGATGGCGGTGGACACCACGACGGTCGGGGCACCACCGAGCAGGTCCAGATGCTCGGCGGCGTGTCCGACCTGGACGTCGGCACCCAGCGCACGCAGCGCGAGCACCACGCGGGAGTCCTTGGCGTCCGATCCGGACACGGCGACGCCGCGGGCCAACAGGATGCGGGCGATCCCGCTCATCCCGGCACCGCCGATACCGATCAGGTGCACCCGCTGTCCGAGTCCCACCGCCACCCCGTCGCCGTTCACCGGCCGACCTCCGGTGCGCACTCTGGGGCTCCGCCGACGGGAGCGGAACCCGAATTCCGCCGCGTCGGTCTCGGAGTGCGGAATAGGGCGAGTGCGTTCACGAGCCGAGCACCCCGAGGACGACGCGGGCGAGGCGCTCGTCGGCGTCCGCGTGGCCCGAGGCGCGAGCGGCGGCGCCCATCGCGGCCAGCCGGCCCGGGTGGGCGAGCAGCGGCAGCACCTCGGCCAGTGTCCGGTCCCCGGTCAGCTCGGCGTCGGGCACCAGAAGCCCGCCACCGGCGGCGACCACCGGCTCGGCGTTGAGCGCCTGCTCGCCGTTGCCGTGCGGCAACGGGACGTACACCCCCGGCAGCCCGACGGCGGTGACCTCGGCGACGGTGGTCATGCCGCACCGGCCGAGCACCGCGTCGGCCGCGGCGTAGGCGAGGTCCATCCGGTCGATGTAGGGCAGTGGGACGTAACCGGGCGCCGGGGGTGCCGGCGTGCCGTTCTTCCCGTAAGCGTGCAGCACCGCGATGCGCGCGTGGACCAGCCCCGGCAGGGCGGCCGCGATCGCGGTGTTGAGCGTGCGCGCGCCCTGCGAGCCGCCGAAGACCAGCAGCACCGGGCCGTGCGGCGGCAGCCGGAAGTACGCCCGGGCCTGGGCCCGCAGCGCGGCGCGGTCGAGCCCGGTGATGGACCGCCGCAGCGGCATCCCCACCACCTGCTCGCCGGGCAGCCCGCTGCCGGGCACCGCGGTCGCGACGGCCGCGGCGAACCGCGCCCCCACCTTGTTGGCCAGCCCGGCGCGGGCGTTCGCCTCGTGCACCACCACCGGGACCCGGCCGCGGGCACCGAGGTAGGCCGGCAGCGCGACGTACCCGCCGAACCCGACGACGACGTCCGCGTGCACCTGGTCGAGGACCCGGCGCACCTGGTTGACGGCGGTACGCACCCGCCCGGGCAGCCGCACCAGGTCACCGCTGGGCTTGCGCGGCAGCGGCACCGGCGGGATCAGCTCGAGCTTGTAGCCGCGGGCCGGAATGAGCTGGGTGTCGAGCCCGCGCTCGGTGCCCAGCGCGGTGACCTCGGTGTCCGGGCGCAGCCGGCGGATGGCGTCGGCGAAGGCCAGTGCGGGCTCGATGTGCCCGGCGCTGCCCCCGCCCGCGACGACGACGGACAGACCCATCAGCGCACCGCCCCGCGCTGGGCCGGCGGGCGGGGCACCGGCGCCTGGTAGGGCTGCGGAGGACGCAGCCCGAGCAGCCGGGCCACCCGGCCCTGACCGTCCGAGCGCAGCGCGGCGACCGCCTCCGGCTCGTGCCGGGCGGCGTTGGCGAGGATGCCGAACGCGAACATGGTGACCACCAGTGAGGAGCCTCCGGACGAGATCAGGGGCAGCTGCAGCCCGGTCACCGGCAGCAGGCCCACGACATACCCGATGTTGATCGCCGCCTGGGCGACGAGCCATACGGTGAGCGTTGCACACAGGATCCGCAGCCACGGATCGGTGTTCCGCGCGGCGATCCGCAGGCCCGTGTAGGCCAGCGTCGCGAAGAGCGCGAGCACCGCGAACGCCCCGACGAACCCGAGTTCCTCGCCGATGATCGCGAAGATGAAGTCGTTGTGCGCGTTCGGCAGGTAGCTCCACTTGGCCCGGCCCTGGCCCAGCCCCACCCCGAACAGCCCGCCGTCGGCCAGCGAGTACAGCGCCTGGGTGGCCTGGTAGGCCGGGCCCAGCGGGTCGGCGTCCGGGGACAGGAACGCCGTGATGCGGCTCTGCCGGTAGCCCGCCGTGAGTCCGAGGATCAGCGCGCCGGCCAGCGCGCCCCCGGACAGCGCGGCCAGCAGCCGCATCGGCGCCCCGGCGAAGAACAGCAGCGCGATCAGCACGATGCCCAGCGAGACCGTCATGCCCAGGTCGGGCTCGAGCACGATCAGTGTGGCCAGCACCATCGCGACCGGCACCACCGGCGAGAGCGCGTGCTTCCAGCGGTGCATCACCGCCCGGCGGGCGGCCAGCACGTGCGCGCCCCACATCGCGAGCGCCACGCGCGCCGGCTCGCCGGGCTGGAAGCCGAACGAACCGACGGTGAACCAGCCCCTCGACCCGCCGCGGACCGACCCGATGCCCGGGATCAGCACCAGCGCCAGCAGCACCGCGCAGACGATGAGGAACGCCGGCGCGAGCGCGCGCACCACCTTCGGCGGGGTGCGCAGACCGATCCAGAACAGTACGAGCCCGGCCCCGCAGAACATCAGCTGCCGGGCGAACACCGAGTAGGACGACCCGCCGGCCGCGAACGCCTCCACCGACGACGCGGACAGCACCATCACCAGCCCGAACAGGGTCAGCAGGCCGAAGACACCGAGGATGAGGTGCAGCGAGGTCAGCGGGCGGCGCAGCCACTGGGCGAGCGCGGTGCCGGCGCGGCCCAGCGCGGCCCGCGGGCCGGCGAGCGGCCCGGACGTGGCACCCGGGCGCCGGCCGCCGCGCCGGGCCGTCGGGGCGGGGCTCATCCGCGCGGCTCCGCCGTGGCGGTGCCGGGCAGGGCGGCTCCGGGCAGGGCGGCGACCGCCTCGGCGAACGCCTGCCCGCGGTGCGCGTAGTCGCGGAACTGGTCCATCGACGCGGCGGCCGGGGCGAGCAGGACGACGTCACCCGGACGGGCGATTGCCGCGGCGCGGCGGACGGCGGTCGTCATGGGCTCATCGTCACCCGTGGCGACCGCGACGACGGGGAGGTCGGGGGCGTGTCGCGCCAGCGCAGTGATGATCTCCGCCCGGTCGGTGCCGATCACGACCGCTGCGGCGAGCCGACCGGCGTGTCGCTCGACGAGAGCGTCGATGGATGCTCCCTTCAGCAACCCGCCGACGATCCACACGATCCGGCCCGCGGCCTGGGCGGCGAGCGAGGCGTCGGCGGCGTGCGGGTTGGTCGCCTTGGAGTCGTCGACGTAGCGCACCCCGGCCACCGTGCCGACCGGCTCGGCGCGGTGCGGGCCCGGGCGGAAACCGGCGAGGCCGTCGCGGACCGCCTCCGGCGCGACCCCGTACGCGCGGGCCAGCGCGGCCGCGGCCAGGGCGTCGGTGAGCCCGGGCGGTCCACCGGGGCGCACCCGGCCGGCGTCGATCAGCGGCACCGCGGCGTCACCGAACGCGCGGTCGACGAGCACCCCGCCGGCGATACCGAGCTGGTCCGGCCCGGGCTCGGCGAGGGTGACCCCGACCCGGCGCGGCGCCGGGGAGGCGGCGAGCAGCGCGGCTGCGGCCGGGTCGTCGACGCCGGCCACCGCGACCCCGCCGACGAGCGCCCCGGCCTTTGCTGCGGCGTAGGCGGCCATCCCGCCGTGCCAGTCGAGGTGGTCCTCGGCGATGTTGAGCACGCAGCCGGCCACCGGCCGGATCGAGGGCGACCAGTGCAACTGGAAGCTGGACAGCTCGACCGCGAGCACTCGGCGGCCCGCGGTCACGGCGCTGACGACGGGGTAGCCGATGTTGCCGCAGGCGACGGCGTCGAGCCCGGCGGCGCGCAGCATCGCGGCGAGCATGCCGACGGTCGTGGTCTTGCCGTTGGTGCCGGTGACCGCGAGCCACGCGGGGGGGTCGGCCTGCGCCGCCCCGATCCGCCAGGCCAGCTCGGGCTCGCCGATGAGCTCGATCCCGCGGGCCGCGGCCGCGGCGACCAGCGGGTGGTCGGGCCGCCGCCCCGGGCCGGTGACGATCAGCACGGTGCCGTCCGGAATGTCGTCCGGCGCCGCGCCGGGCTCCGCGCCGGGCGGCAGATCGGCCAGACCGGCGGGGTTGTCGTCGGTGACGGTGACCCGGGCGCCGAGCGCGAGGAGCGCCTCCGCGGCGGCCAGCCCGGAGATCCCGGCGCCGGCCACCAGGACCCGGCGACCGGCGAGATCCAGCACGTCCGGCACTACAGCCCCGCGGAGGCGGTGAGCCAGTCGCTGTAGAAGATGCCCAGCCCGAGGGCCGCGCAGATCGCGCCGAGCAGCCAGAACCTGATGATCACCGTGGTTTCGGCCCACCCGGCCAGCTCGAAGTGGTGGTGGAACGGTGCCATCCGGAACAGCCGGCGCCTGGTGGTCCGGAAGACCACGATCTGCATCGCGACCGACAGCGCCTCGACCACGAACACCCCGCCGGTCACGACGAGCAGCAGTTCGGTGTGCGTCACCATGGACAGCCCGGCGACGAGCCCGCCCAGGGCCAGCGACCCGGTGTCGCCCATGAAGATCCGGGCGGGTGCCGCGTTCCACCACAGGAAGCCGATGCAGCCGCCCATCGCGGCCGCGGCGACCACCGCCACGTCGAGCGGGTCACGCACCTCGTAGCAGCCGGCCGCCGAGGTGATCGCGCAGCTGTTGCGGAACTGCCAGAAGCCGATGATCACGTAGGTTGCCAGCACCATCGCCGAGGTGCCCGCAGCCAGCCCGTCCAGGCCGTCGGTCAGGTTCACCGCGTTCGACCAGGCGGAGACGACCAGGTAGCTGAACAGCACGAAGCCGACCGCGCCGAAGGACAGCACCGCGATCTCGCGGACGAACGACAGCTTGTCCGAGGCCGGGGTCAGGTTGCGCGCGTTGGCGAAACGCAACGCGAGGATCCCGAAGATCACCGCGGTGAGCAGCTGCCCGACCAGCTTGGAGGTCTTGTTCAGACCCAGGTTGCGGTGCCGGCGGATCTTGATGAAGTCGTCGACGAACCCGACGACGCCCAGCGCCGTGGTCAGGAACAGCACCAGCATCGCCGACGCCGAGATCGGATCGGCGGTGAGCAGGTGGGCCACCCCGTAGCCCAGCCAGATGGACAGCAGGATCGCGACGCCACCCATCGTCGGGGTGCCGCGCTTGCTCTTGTGGCTGGCCGGACCCTCGGCCCGGATCTCCTGGCCGAAGCCCTGCCTGGCGAAGAACCGGATCAGGTACGGGGTCAGCAGGATGGAGACCGCCAGCGCGACGCCGGCGGCGACGAACACACCTCTCACCGGGACACCAGCTCCGTGCTCGAGTCGTCATGGGTGTTCAGCAGTGCGGTGGCGATCCGGTCGAGGCCGACGGCGCGGGAGGCCTTGACCAGCATCACGTCGCCGGGGCGCAGCTCGGTGCGCAGCAGCTCCAGCGCGGCGTCCAGGCCGGTGACGTGCTCGGCGGTGGGCCCGTACTCGGGATGGTCCACGGCGACGAGCCGGTCGACGCCCAGCTCCCGGGCGGTGGCGGCGACCTCGGCGTGCGCCGCGGCGGCCTGCTCCCCCAGCTCGGCCATCCGGCCGAGCACAGCCCAGGTCCGCCTGCGGCCCGGTGGACTCCCGGCAATCCCGACCAGGGCGTGCAGCGCGGCGCGCATCGACTCCGGGTTGGCGTTGTAGGCGTCGTTGACGATCGTGACGCCGTCGGCGCGCTCGGTGACCTCCATCCGCCACCGCGACACCGGGGTGGCGGCCGACAGCGCCGCGGCGACCTGCGACGGCGTGCCGCCCAGCTCGAGCCCGACCGCGGCCGCGGCCAGCGCGTTGCCGACGTGATGGGCACCGACCAGGCGCAGTGCGACGTCGGCGTCCCCGGCCGGGGTGGTCAGCCGGAACCGGGGCCGGCCGGCGTCGAGGGTGACGTCCTCGGCGCGGATCGTGGCGCCGGCCGCCCGGCCGGCGGTGACGACGCGGGCCGCGGTGCGGGCGGCCATCGCCGCGACGGCGGGGTCGTCGGCGTTGAGCACCGCCAGCCCGTCGGCCGGCAGGGCCTCGACGAGCTCCCCCTTGGCCTGCGCGATCGCCTCCGGGGAGCCGAACTCGCCCAGGTGCGCGCGGCCGACGTTGAGCACCACCCCGATCCGCGGCGGGGCGGTGGCACACAGCGCGGCGATGTGCCCGGGACCGCGGGCGGACAGCTCCAGCACGAGGTGCCGGGTGGTCGCGTCGGCCCGCAGTGCCGTCCACGGGTGGCCGAGCTCGTTGTTGAACGAGCCGGGCGGCGCGACGGTCGGTCCGAGCTCGCCGAGCACCGCGGCCAGCAGGTCCTTCGTCGAGGTCTTGCCCGAGCTGCCGGTCACCCCGACGACCGTCAGCGCGGGCAGGGAATCCACGACGTGCCGGGCGAGCCGGCCCAGCGCGGCGAGCACGGCCGCGCCGGTGCCGTCGGCATCGGCCGCGGCCAGGTACGTCCCGGCCGCCTGCGCGGCGGGCGGCACGATCACGGAGGGGGCGTCGACCTCACGGCCGGCCAGCACACCGGCCGCTCCGGCCGCCACCGCGGCGGCGGCGAAGTCGTGCCCGTCCACCCGCTCCCCCGGCAGCGCCAGGAACAACCCGCCCGGGCGCACCGCGCGGGAGTCGAACTCCACCGCGTCGACCCGCTCGTCGCCGGAAGCGCAGTGCAGCCGGCCCCCGGTCACGGCGGCGATCTCGGCCAGCCGCATCTCGATCATTCAGTTACTTCCGATCATGCTCGAGCCGATGCTCATGGGGCGTCCCCGCGGGCCGCGACGATCGCGGCCACCAGCTCGTCGGCGTCGTTGAAAGGCTGCTTGACGCCCTGGATCTCCTGGCCGGTCTCGTGACCCTTGCCGGCCACGACGACCGCGTCCCCGGGCCGGGCCAGCGCCACCGCCGCCGCGATCGCGGCCCGCCGGTCGCCGATCTCCAGCAGGTCGCCGCGGCGCCGCTCGGCCTCCGCCCCGGCCCGCATCGCGGCCCGGATCTCGGCCGGATCCTCGGTCCGCGGGTTGTCGTCGGTGATCACCAGCAGCTCGGCGCGTGCGGCGGCCACCGCGCCCATCACCGGCCGCTTGCCGGTGTCGCGGTCACCGCCGCAGCCGAGCACGACGAGCAGCCGGCCCCCGACCTGGGCGCGCAGCGCGTCGAGCAGCGCGGCCACCGCCGCCGGCTTGTGCGCGTAGTCCACGACGGCCAGGTAGGGCTGGCCGGCCTCGACGCGCTGCATCCGGCCCGGGACGGCGAGCTCGGCGAACCGCTCGGCGGCGACCGCGGCCGGCACCCCGACCGCGTCCAGGCAGGCCAGCGCGACGAGCGCGTTGGCCACGTTGAACGCGCCCGGCAGCCGCAGCGCGACCGGGATCCTCGTGCCGTCCGGGGCCACCGCGGTGAAGCGCTGGCCGCCGTCGAGCTCGGCCACGACGTCTCGAGCCTGCCAGTCGGCCGGGCCGACCGTCGAGACGGTCACCGCGCGGGGGGTGCGGCCGGCCAGCGTCATGCCCCACTTGTCGTCGACGCAGATGACGTGGTGCCGGGCCCGGCCGTCGAACAGCCGGGCCTTGGCCTCGAAGTAGTCGTCCATGTCGACGTGGAAGTCGAGGTGGTCCTGGGACAGGTTCGTGAAGGCGCCGACCGCGAACCGGGTGCCGGCCACCCGGCCGAGCGCGAGCGCGTGGCTGGAGACCTCCATCGCCACGTCGGTCACCCCGGCCTCGACCATGACCGCGAACAGCGCCTGCAGGTCGGGAGCCTCGGGGGTGGTGAACGCGCTGGGCAGGCTCTGTCCCTCCGGGCCGCCCACCCGGGTGCGCACCGTGCCGAGCAGGCCCGCGGTGCGGCCGCCGGCGCTCAGCCCGGCCTCGAGCAGGTGCGCGACGGTCGTCTTGCCACTGGTCCCGGTCACGCCGATGACGTCGAGCTGGGCTGTCGGATCGCCGTAGACGTGCGCCGCGGCGGCACCCAGCACGTCACGGGGACGCGGGTGCACCAGGACCGGGACGCCGCCCGCGACCGCGGCGAGGCGATCGGCGCCGTCCGGGTCGGTGAGCACCGCCGCCGCCCCGGCGGCCAGTGCAACGTGGGCGAAGTCGGCGCCGTGCGCGCGGGCACCGGCGACCGCGGCGAACAGATCACCGGGACGGACCTCGGCCGCCCGCAGCGTCACTCCGGTGATCGCGCGCGACGGGCCCGCAACGGCGGCGGGGGGACGCAGGTCGGCGCCGATGGCAGCGGCGAGCGCGGCGGGTTCCAGCGGCCGCACCCGGATCGGCCGCGGCGGCGCGGTGATGACGGGCGAGCTGGCGGGCGACACGTCGGGGAAGGCTACCGGCGGCCCCGAGGCACCTTGCGTCGCACCGGCCGCGGCCCGGGCGGGACCGGTCGGGTAGCACCACCCGCCGCAGGCGGCCCACCGGTGACCGCCGGCACCCGATGCGGTGAACCGGACGGTGGCGCCGCCTGGAGGCCGGTGACCGCCGGGGGGGCGCCGGTGACCGATGTCTGCGGGCACGGCTGCGGCGCACCGGGGCGCGCCGGCACCCGACCGGCGACCGGACGCCCTCCGGGCCCGGCCGGCGCGGGCGCGCCGCCGGTGGTCGAGGGAAAGGATCCCGATCACGGTCGGAGGCGCTTCACGTCGCCCACCCACAGCCTCAGGTCACTGCACGACGAGCGTCTGCAGCGGGGTCGGATCGGGGCTGACCGGCAGCCGGTCGCGCTGGGCCAGGTAGCTCGCGATGTCGTGGAACAGCGGCGCCGCGCTGGTTCCGCCCTTCGGCGCGTCGAGCATGATCCCGATGACGAACCGCGGGTCCTGGCGGGGCAGCATCCCGGCGAAGGTGATCCAGTAGGTCGAGCGGGCGTAGCAACCGCACTTCGGGTCGACCTGCTGCGCGGTGCCGGTCTTGCCCGCCACCTGGTAGCCGGGCACCTGTGCGGCGACACCGGTGCCGCGCTGCTCACCGTGGCCGTTCTGGGTCACCGCCATGAGCATCGTGCGCAGTTCCTGCGCGATCTGCGGCGACATCACCCGCACCGGCTGCGGTGCGGGTTCCGGCGTCTTCACCCCGTCCGGGCCGATCGTGTCGGCGATGATCCGCGGCGGGATCCGCAGCCCGTCGTTGGCCACCGCCTGGTACATCCCGGCCATCTGCAGCACCGTCATCGACAGGCCCTGGCCGATCGGCAGGTTGCCGAACGTCGAGCCCGACCACGACGACCGCGGCGGTACCTGCCCGGAGCTCTCCCCCGGCAGCCCGACCCCGGTCTTCTGGCCCAGCCCGAATTTGGTCAGCATCTCGGCGAACCGTTCCGGGCCGACCCTCTCCGCGGTCATGATCGTGCCGACGTTGGACGACTTCGCCAGCACGCCGGTCAGCGTGTACTGCTCGACACCGTGCTTCCACGCGTCGTTGATGGTCCGGTCGGCGACCTTGATGCTGCCCGGCACCTCGAGGACGGTGTCCGGCGCGGCCACCCCGGCCTCCAGCGCGGCCGTCATCGTGACGATCTTGTTGACCGAACCGGGCTCGAACGGGGTGGTCACCGCCGCGTTGCCCAGCGACTTCGGATCCGCCCCCGCGAGGTTGCGCGGGTCGAAGGTGGCGTTGTTGGCGAGTGCGAGCACCTGGCCGGTCTTGACGTCGAGGACCACGGCCGAGCCGTCCTTGGCCCCGGTCTTGGTGACGTAGTCGCCGAGCTGGCGCTGCACCGTGTACTGCAGGTCGGAGTCGATCGTGAGCTGCACGTCGGAGCCGGGAACGGCCGGGCGCTCGGCGCGGGTGCTGCCCGGGATGATCGTCGAGCTGCCCTCCGCGGTGTCCACGATCTGGTAGCCGTCGGTGCCCGCGAGGACGTTGTCCATCGAGCTCTCCAGCCCGATCAGGCCGCTCAGCTTCTGGTCGTCGCTGTTCCAGGACGCAGCGCCGATCACGTTGGCGGCCAGCGTTCCGCCCGGGTACTGCCGGGACTCGCGCTTCTCCTCGGCGATCTCCGGGAACTTCTGCCGCAGCGCCCGGGCGACGTCCGGGTCGGCCAGCGGCGCCAGCACGACGTAACCGCGATCGCTGTTCAGCAACCCGAGCAGTGCGTTCGCGTCGCCGCCGGTCTGCTGGGCGACCGCGGCGGCCATCTCGGCCTTGTAGGCCGCCGCCCCGGCGCCCTTGGCCGAGTTGATCAGGCGCGGGTTGGTGACCAGCGCGCTGGCCTCGGTACTGAAGGCCAGGGGGGTACCGGACCGGTCCAGGATCGAGCCGCGCTCGGCCGCGATGGTGATCTTCGTGGTGCGCTGCTTCGCCGAGCTCGCGGTCAACTCCGCGGCCTGCACGGTCTGCACCGCGACCAGCTTGAGCCCGGACAGCGCCAGCGCGACCACCAACAGGATGCGGCCGACCTTCATGCGGCGCGCGTAGTCACCGCTGCGCGCGGCGGGGCGCCGTGGCGGTACCGGCCGTCGGGCGGACGGTGAGGTGCGGGCCGCACCGGCCGGCCGGGACCGGGGCGGAGCCACCGGCATCAGCCCGCTCCGCCCGGGGCCGGCTGGCCGGCCTGGCCGGCGGGTTGACCGGCGGCGGCCGGAGCGTTCGGTGCGGCCGCACCGGGCTGTGCGGCCGGAGCGGCCGCCGGGTCCGGCTGGGCCTGGGTGGCGGCCTCGGCCGACACCGCGGGGGCCGCCGCGACATCGGGCGGCGGGGCGACCGGCGGGGCCCCCGGGGCCGCCGCGACCGGGTCACCCACGACCTGCACCGCGCCGTCCGGGCCCACCACCAGCCGGGCCGGGTCCTGCACCGGGACCAGGCCCAGGGCGGCGGCCCGCTGCGCCAGCGCGGGCGCGGCCTCCATCGAGGTGACCTCGCGGCGCAGCCGCTCGCTCTGCTCGGTGAGCGTCCGGGCCTGGTCGCGTGCGTCCTGCAGCCGGTAGGAGTCCTGCGCGGCCGCGGTCGACAGCCACAGGGTGGCGACCAGCCCCGCCCCGAGCAGCACCATCACCAGCAGGATGAACTGGGCCCGGCCCGCAGGTGCCGCGGTCCGCCCCGGGCGCGCACCGACGAGCCGGCGGACCCGGTCGTCGCGGCGCGCGTAGGCGCGCTGCGCCGCCCCGGCCCGCGACTGCCCGCGCTGGGCGGGGATCGTCGGCAGGCCGGTGCCGCGCTGCGGCGGGACGGTGGCCGTGCGCCCCCCCAGGGTGGCCTTCTTCGCGGTCGGCTTCTTCGCGGTGACCCGGCCGCCGCTGCGGGTCGCGGTGCCGCCCCGCGGACGCTCGGTGACCGGCGCGCTCATCGTGACAGCCCGGGCGCGCAGCGGTGACCACCGGAACGAGAGTGGGGTCGGGTACTCACGCTGCAACCTCCCGGATGCGTTCGGCCGCGCGGAGCCGCACGGAGGCGGCCCGCGGGTTCTCGGTGATCTCGTCCTCGCTCGCGACCTCGGCACCGCGGGTGAGCAATCGCAGCTCCGGGCCGTGTCCGGGTAGTTCGACCGGCAGGCCGGGCGGTGTGCGCGAGCTGGCCCGGGCGGCCAGCTCCCGTTTGACCATCCGGTCCTCCAGCGAGTGGTAGGCCAGCACCACGAGCCGGCCGCCGACGGCGAGCGCGTCGAGCGCAGCCGGCAGCGCCGTCCGCAACGCGTCCAGCTCGCCGTTGACCTCGATGCGCAACGCCTGGAAGGTCCGCTTGGCGGGGTGCCCGCCGGTGCGCCGGGACGCCGCCGGCACCACGTCGTAGAGCAGTTCGACGAGCTCGGCGCTGCGCTGCAGCGGCCGCTGGGCCCGCCGGCGCGCGATCGCCGAGGCGATCCGGCCGGCGAAGCGCTCCTCGCCGTACTCGCGCAGGATCCGGGACAGCTCGGGCACCGGGTAGGTATTGAGCACGTCGGCGGCGGTCGGACCGGTCGAGGGGTCCATCCGCATGTCGAGGTCGGCGTCGCGGGAGTAGGAGAAGCCCCGCTGGTCGGCGTCGAGCTGCAGCGAGGACACCCCGAGGTCGAACAGCACGCCGTCGACCCGTGGCAGACCGAGGTCGTCGAGCACGTCGGCGATCTGGTCGTACACGGCGTGCACGAGGTGAGTGCGGTCCGCGTGGGCCACGAGCCGGCGCTCCGCCAGCTCGAGGGCCTGCGGATCACGGTCCAGGCCGACGAGTGTCAGCTCCGGATACGCGGCCAGCAGTGCGGCGGAATGCCCGCCGAGGCCGAGGGTGGCGTCCACCAGCACGGCCGGACCGCGTGACAGGGCGGGGTCGAGCAGTTCGATGACCCGGGGCAGCAACACCGGAACGTGCCTGGCCCCAGCCGGCCCGTCGTCGGTCCTGAACTCAGGGTGCTGCCCCACCGCCCACCTCCCTGCCACGCTCGTCGCCCCCCGTTCGAGCCGCAGCGGCCGGTCCACCGGTTACCGAGAACCGGCGTCCCCAGCCGCTGCGTGTCAGCTCGTGCTCCCAGCCGAGCTGTGCGGCGACGTCCCCACCCGGATGCCGTGCCCCTCCTCGTACCGACGGACCTGGCACCGGGGAAGGTGCGCCAGGGCCGTCGGCGCGAGGAGGTGGAGTCACGGCACCCGGGTGAGGGCGCCGCCGGGTGTTGCCCGCCCGCCGCCTCCGGCGGGCCTCAGATCAGTCCGGGTAGGACCTCCTCCTGCGCCTTCGCGTACTCGTCCTCGTGTTCCTCCTGGTACCGCGCCCACGCCTCGGCATCCCAGATCTCGGCGCGGGTGAAGGCGCCGATGACGACGCACTCCTTGGTGAGCCCGGCGTAACGGCGCAGTTCCGGGGTGATCGCGATCCGGCCCTGCGCGTCGGGGTTCTGCTCGTCGGTACCGGAGAAGAGATTGCGCTGGAAGACCCGCGCCGACTCGTTCGTCAGCGGCGCCGCGGCGATCTTGCGGGCCATCTCGGTGAAGGCCTCACGGGTGAACACGTACAGGCAGTGGTCCTGCCCTTTCGTGATCATCAGCCCGCCTCGCAGCTCGTCGCGGAATTTCGCGGGCAGTGTCAACCGCCCCTTGTCGTCCAGTTTCGGGGTGTAGGTGCCGAGGAACACTGGTCCCTCCTGACCTGCAGCCCCGTCTTGCCCCAGTGATCTCCACACTACCCCACTTCGTCCCACCGTCAACTCGACGCGGTGCTAAGTGCAGCACCAACGCGCAGCAAAAGCGCAGGTCAGACACTGTGGGGCGATGTGGGGGGCGCGGGAGCGCCACCCGTCAGCGCGACACCGGCGGCGCGTCGCACCGGCGTGTCGGGTGCCGGACGGCGCTGCTTTTCCCCAGCTCGGCGATCACCGTGGGGCGCGGTGGGGGCCGACGGGCAGCCGGCCGGAGCCGCGGGTGCTGTC